>NZ_GL732439.1:982104-1069021 GCF_000187465.1 Streptococcus infantis ATCC 700779
GTTCGTATTTAGTAAATAGAAAAATTAAATAAAAAAATCGCGAAGAATCGCGATTTTTTTTGTTTTTTAAATTTCATAATACGGAAACGGACGGTCACTATCTAATGGACGATTTGGTACTTCTTTTTCCAAAATAGCCCGCCAACCAGATACCAATTCTTCAAAAGTCAATTTGGTTTCAGGAGAAGCAGTTGTAAGCTTCCGTCCAAACCAAGCCATGGTTGCAGTTTCAAACTGAAGCATAGCGTAGTCGATTACCGGTACATTTGCCTCTTCATAATTCTCATTTACTGCTTGGGCAACTTCTGATGCTTGTGGAAGAAGTTGATTGCTGATTTTATCTACAACACTTGCGTCCATCTCTCGCCAAGAAAGTAATTGACCATCTACCTGATAAAAGAGCTCAAAGGTTTCTTGATTTTTCTTAAAATTGGTAAGAACAAAAGCACGTTCTACTGCATCGGGACCACCAACAGCCTTGACAGCGTTTATCAAGAGGTTTTGTTCCATTTGTCTCCAATAATCATCAGCTTCTTCTACTAAATCAATTGTGAAAGGTGGAACAATTTCCTCGGCAGAAATTTCGCCTTTATTCGCTTTCTCGATATTACCAAATAATTTTTTTAAGAATCCCATTTGCTTCTCCTTTTGGGTTTTATCCAACTGACCCTTCCATTTCATAGCTAATCAAGCGGTTAAGCTCAACTGCATACTCCATTGGAAGTTCTTTGGTGAAGGGCTCTACAAATCCCATGACAATCATCTCAGTTGCTTCAGTCTCTGACAAGCCACGACTCATAAGGTAATAGAGTTGTTCTTCTGAAATCTTAGAAACCTTAGCTTCGTGCTCAAGTGCAACTTGCGAGTTGTGGATTTCATTAAACGGAATGGTGTCAGATGCTGACAAGTCATCCATGATAATGGTGTCACACTCGATGTGAGAAACAGATTTCTTAGAGTTCTTGTTGAAAGTCACTTGTCCACGATAGTCTACCTTACCTCCACCTTTAGCGATTGATTTAGAGACGATAGACGAGCTCGTATGTGGAGCATTGTGGATCATCTTAGCACCAGTATCTTGGTGTTGCCCTGCATTGGCAAAGGCAATCGAAAGCATCGTCCCACGCGCACCTTCTCCATCTAGGTAAACTGATGGATATTTCATAGTTGTTTTGGCACCTAAGTTTCCATCAATCCACTCAACAGTCGCATCTTTCAAAGCCTTAGCACGTTTTGTTACCAAGTTATAAACGTTATCTGACCAGTTTTGGATGGTTGTATAACGCATATAAGCCCCGTCCAAAGCAAAGATTTCTACAATAGCAGCATGCAAGCTGTTGCTTGAATAAGTTGGCGCTGTGCATCCTTCTACGTAGTGGACACTTGCTCCCTCATCAACGATGATTAAGGTACGTTCAAACTGTCCAGTATTTTCGTTATTGATACGGAAATAGGTTTGAAGTGGAATATCTACCTTGACACCTTTTGGTACGTAGATAAAGGTTCCACCAGACCATACTGCTGAGTTGAGGGCAGCCAACTTGTTATCTGTCGGCGGTACCAACTTAGCAAAGTATTGCTTAAACAAGTCTGGGTATTCCTTGAGGGCAGAATCTGTATCTGTAAAGATAATTCCTAACTTCTCAAATTCTTCCTTCATGTTATGGTAAACCACTTCTGACTCATACTGGGCAGAAGCTCCAGCTAGATAGGCACGCTCAGCTTCAGGAATCCCAATCCGTTCAAAGGTTTCTTTGATTTTTTCAGGAACGTCATCCCAAGAACGGGCTGGTTTATCAGATGGTTTTTGGTAGTAGATCAAGTCATCAAAGTCAATCTCTGACAAGTCTGCTCCCCAAGTTTGCATGGGCATTTTTTTGAAGGTTTCATAAGATTTCAAACGGAATTCCAACATCCACTCAGGTTCTCCCTTAGCTGCTGATAGTTCACGAATGACATCTTCATTCAATCCTTTTCCTGTCGATAGGACAGGCTCTACATCGTCATGAAAACCAAATTTATATTCACCAAGATCGATTGGTTTTGGTTCTACTCTTTCTTCAGCCATAATATCCTTTCTTTCATTATATATTTCTATGTTTCTTATTTATCTTCTTGATTTTCAATTGTTTTTTTGAGAGCATTCCAAGCTAAGGTTGCACACTTAATTCTTTGTGGGAATTTAGCTACACCAGATAAGAAAGCTGCATCTCCAAGGCTGTCTTGTCTGTCATCTTTTTGCCCTTGAACCATTTCAGAAAAAATGGTTGCAAGTTCTAGGATTTCTTGCTTGGTCTTGCCCAAAACAGCATCCGTCATCATACTAGCAGAAGCAGTGGAAATCGTGCATCCTGAATTTAAAAAAGCAATATCTTCCAAACGATCCTCTGCGTCAAACTTGACAGAGAGGTTGATAACATCCCCGCAGGTTGGATTATTGAGGCTGATTTGCTCAGCATCTTCTAACTTTCCTTGATGATGAGGATTTTTCGAATGGTCTGCTACCACTGCCATATAAAGGCTATCTAGTTTAGAAAGTGCCATTGAAAAACTCCTTTGTCTTTTGTAGGGCATCGACCAACTTGTCGCAATCAGCCTTGGTGTTGTAGATATAAAAACTAGCGCGAGCTGTTGCTGGAACATCCAAATATTGAAGCAAAGGTTGCGCACAATGGTGACCCGCACGAACTGCTACTCCTTCATAATCCAGAGCAGTTGCAAGGTCATGAGGATGAAGGTCGCCTAGGTTAAAGGCAATGACACCTGAACGTTGAGCCAAATCTTGCGAACCGTAAATGGTCAATCCTTCAATTGCCTGTAATTTTGGAAAGACATATGCAATCAAATCTTGTTCATGGGCTTCAATGACGTCCATACCAATCTTTTCAAGATAATCCACGGCAGCTGCAAGTCCAATAGCACCAGCCATATTGGGAGTTCCTGCCTCGAATTTCCAAGGTAACTCCTTCCAGCTAGCAGATTGCTCGTAAACAAAATCAATCATCTCGCCACCAAATTCTACTGGTGACATTTGTTCCAGATACTTTTCTTTCCCGTAAAGGACACCGATACCAGTCGGACCAGCCATCTTGTGACCTGAAAAGGCAAAGAAGTCCACATCCAAATCCTGTACATCAATCTTCATATGAGGCGTAGATTGAGCACCATCTACCACCATGATGGCTCCAACTTCATGAGCTATTTGCGTGATTTCTTTGATAGGATTGACCACTCCAAGAACGTTTGATGCATGAGCTAGTGAAACAAATTTTACTTTGTCAGTCAATTTAGAACGCAAGTCATCCATATCCAGAGCTCCATCTTTGAGATAGACATAAACAAGCTCTGCCCCAGTCTTTCGGCAAGCTTCCTGCCATGGAATAATATTGGAATGGTGTTCCATGACTGAAATCAAGATCTGGTCTCCCTCAGTCAAGATTTCTTCAGCAAAACGCGCCACCCAGTTAAGACTGGTCGTAGTTCCTCTAGTGAAGAGTACTTCCTTTGTCGAACCAGCGTTGATGAACTTACCAATGGTTTCACGAGCGGCTTCATATGATGCTGTCGCTCTCTCAGCCAAGGTATGAACACCTCGGTGGACATTGGCATTGTCCTGTTCATAGTAGCGATTAATGGCTTCCAGAACAGCTAGTGGTTTTTGTGTCGTCGCAGCATTATCCAAATAAACAAGAGGTTCGTCATTAACAATCTGATCTAAAATTGGAAAATCCTTGCGAATCACTTCTGCATCTAACATAGGCTTCCCCTTAGCGTTTTGACAATTTTTCTTCGATCGTTGCAATCATTTCATCACGAACTTCCTTGACAGGAATCTCAACGATTACAGATCCAAGGAAACCACGAACAACTAAACGTTCTGCAGTTGCCTTGTCCAATCCACGGCTCATGAGGTAGTACATGTCTTCTGGATCAACTTGTCCAATAGAAGCCGCGTGACCTGCAGTGACATCATTTTCATCAATCAAAAGAATTGGGTTGGCATCGGAACGCGCTTGGTCTGAAAGCATGAGAACACGACTTTCTTGTTGGGCATCTGCTCCCTTAGCACCCTTGATGATGTGACCGATACCATTGAAGGTCAAAGTTGCTTTTTCAAGGATAACCCCATGTTGCAGGATATTACCGATAGAGTTGCAACCATAGTTAGTTACTCGAGTATCAATCCCTTGCACCTGACGACCACTTGAAAGAGCTACGACCTTGAGGTCTGCATGGCTACCATTTCCAAGTAGGTCACTATCAAAGTCAGCAACAACATTTCCTTCGTTCATGACACCGATAGCCCAGTCAATACTTGCATCGTTGCCTAATTTACCACGACGGCTAATGTAGGCAGTGACATTCTCACCAAGACGATCAATTGCAGCAAATTTCACTTGAGCACCAGAACGTGCAATCACTTCAACAGTGATATTAGCAGTCGCCTTAGCACTGCCCTCACCGCGTGATTCTAAACGTTCGAGGTAGCTGATTTTAGAGTTTTTACCTGCAATGATCAGAATATGCTTGTTAAATGGCACATCGCTATCGCTATCTTGATAGAAAATTCCTTCGATTGGTTCTGTGATTTCGACATTGTCTGGAATATAGAGAACAGCGCCACTATTAAAGTAAGCTGTGTGGTAGGCTGCCAATTTGTCATCGTCGTATTTTACTGATGACATGAAAAATTCTTCAACGAGTTCTGGAATTTCTTCTAAAGCCGAATGGAAGTCTGTAAAGACCACTCCTTGTTCAGCCAACTCAACTGGAATTTGTTCGAAAACAGTTTGAGTTCCAACCTGCACCAATTTCAAGTGATTATCTAAAGCAGTGAAATCAGGAACATTTGCTGATGGTTCACTTTCCATGATGATTCCATCCCCCAGATTCCAACGGTGAAATTTTACACGCTCAATGACTGGCAATTCCAAACTCTCAATCTTATCAAAAGCTTTTTGACGGAGGTCTGACAACCAGCTTGGTTCAGCGTGCATTTCTGAAAAAAGTTTAATAGTTTCTTTAGTCATTTACTTCTCCTAAAAGATACGAAGGGATTACAATTCTTCCTTGTAGTCATAGCCAAGTTCTTCAGCTAGTTTCGCGTATCCTTCACGTTCCAAGCGTGCAGCCAATTCTGGACCACCAGAAAGAACAACACGACCTTCCATCATAACGTGTACCACATCTGGTGTGATATAGTTCAAAAGACGTTGGTAGTGAGTAATGATCATAGCACCAAAACCTTCACCACGCATAGCATTCACACCTTTAGAGACAACTTTAAGGGCGTCAATATCAAGACCAGAGTCAATCTCATCTAAGAGTGCAAAAGTTGGTTCCAACATCAAGAGTTGAAGAATTTCGTTACGTTTTTTCTCACCACCTGAGAAACCTTCATTGAGGTAACGCTCTGCCATTTCTTCTTTCATGTTGAGCAATTCCATTTTTTCGTCTAACTTAGTGATAAATTCACGAACTGAAATCTTCTCATCATCTTCTTTACCAGCATTCATAGCTGCACGAAGAAACTCAGCATTTGTAATCCCAGGAATTTCTGATGGATATTGCATGGCAAGGAAAAGTCCCATACGCGCACGCTCATCCACTTCCAATTCAAGGATGTTTACACCGTCAAACAAGACTTCACCTTTAGTGACTTCATAGTTTGGGTTCCCCATAATAGCAGCTGAAAGAGTAGACTTACCGGTACCATTTGGTCCCATGATAGCTGCAATTTCTCCTGTTTTAAGAGTCAGATTGACCCCTTTTAAAATTTCTTTTCCTTCAATTTCAACGTGAAGATCTTTGATCTCTAATACTGACATGATTGTTCCTTTCTTTTCATCCTTTTTACTGTATTTACCTGAAATTTAACCTTTTTAAATCCCTCGAAAAACACAGTAAAATGTCAATAAATATACCTTAATAGTATAACAAAAAAAAGCCTAAAAGGCTTTGATTTTGTCTAGAAGCTAGGAGCTACTTCTTCCCTTGAAAATGATCGTCTATAGCGCTCACAATTTTACCCATGATATAACTCACGCGAAAATTTCTCAGGATCAAAATAGCCCAAAGCAAGGCCACGATATACCGTTGCTCCATGATGGATTCATTAAAGAAATAAGTCTCAGCAGCAGTAAATAAGGCCATGATAATAAATTGTTGTCTGTTCATAGTCTTTTACCACCAATCCCTTTTAGTCTTCTGCTATGGTCACTTTATCTGCTAAAAATTCAAAGCCTTGAGGAAGAATTGACTCCTCAGTCTCTTCCTCCACGACCTGTTCTTGAGAACCTTTAGCTCTGCTTGAAAATGCAGCTCGAACTTCCTTCCATTCTTCCATAGAAATAGCAAGAATCTCTGGAGAAAATCCAGCAGCACGACTAAGAATATTGCCAAACATGGTGTTAAGATTGTCTCGTTTCATGGTTTGACCAGCATTGAAATTCGATTCAAAAGCCAAAATCGCATGATGTTCATTAGCAGCAACTGGTTGAGAACCAGCCAAGAGTGCCTTATCTGGTCCTGATAAGCTTTCGATGACTTCTCCCCAAGCATTCTGAAGACGGATTAAGTTTTGACGGGCTAAGTCTGGATTTTCTACTGCTTCTTGAAGAATAGACTGAACCTTATTTCGGTCTACACGATAGATTGACTTACTGTTAGTCGGACGACTTTGTGTAGAAACAGTTTGTTTGGGATTAGAACCAACATTAGCAAGAGCTTGTTTCAATCGTGCAACTTCTTCTCGAAGAGAAGACAATTCCTCAGCCACTTCACCTGAAAGTTCTGGTTGAGAATCAATTTCTGCTAAACGAATAGTCATCATTTCGGCATAAATTTTAGGTTGTAGGCTAGCCTTAATATCAGCTAGACTTCTAGTAGCAAGACTAATCATCTCAAACAAGACATCCTGCGGAAGAGCTAAGTTTCTCTCAAACGCATCACTATGATGTGTATTTTCTCCACCTGCTTGAACAATTAAGATATCACGGAGATATTGCAGCAAATCGACTACAAAACGTGTCATGCTCTTTCCATTCTCAAAAATCAGATCAAGATTTTGAAGGGCTCCTGGTACATCCTTTTGAGCTAAAGTAGCTACGTAATGATCCAAGGCACTTAAACTAATGGTACCAGTGATTTCTTCTGAGACTGCAGTTGTCAATGTAGCTTCTTGGGTTAAGCTTAATGCCTGGTCTAGAATTGACAAGGCATCCCGCATCCCACCTTCAGCTCGGCGAGCAATAATTTCAACAGCTTCTGTTTCGTAATCAATCCCTTCTTTTTCTAAAATCTGGAAGATATGATCTCGAATATCCTGAGTCTTAATGGACTTGAACTCAAATCGTTGAACACGAGACAAAATAGTTGCAGGAATTTTATGAAGCTCAGTCGTTGCCAAAATAAAGACTACATTTGGAGTTGGTTCTTCCAGTGTTTTCAAAAGGGCATTAAAGGCACCTGTCGAAAGCATATGAACCTCATCAATGATATAAACCTTATACTGAGCTATACTTGGAGCATAAGTTGATTTATCACGAATATCACGAATTTCATCAACACCATTATTAGAAGCAGCATCCATTTCGATAACGTCTTCTAAACTTCCATCCGTAACAGCTTGACAGATGTAACAGTTATTACAAGGTTCTCCCCCTACTTGATTAGGGCAGTTCATAGCCTTAGCAAAAATCTTAGCCACACTAGTCTTACCAGTTCCACGAGGCCCTGAAAATAGGTAGGCGTGACTAATCTTATCCTGTTCCACAGCCTGTTTAAGAGTTCTAGCAACAACTTCCTGGCCCACTAACTGTGAAAAATTTTGACTTCTATATTTTCGATAAAGCGCCTGATACATTATTCCTTCTCCTCAAACATTGAAAATTTCCATTCTGTCTTATCTAGTAAAATGGTCACAAACTCTTCTAAATACTTCTGATCAATTTCATCATAATCATCGACATAAGATGAGTCCAAATCTAATACACCCAGAAGCTGTCCATTTTTTACCATTGGAAGTACGATCTCGCTACGAGCACTACTATCACAAGAAATATAATTTGGATAAGTCTTGACATCACCAACGATAACTGTTTGACAGCTAGCCGCTGACTCACCACAAACTCCTTTTCCGAGCGCAATTCTAACACATGAGACTCCACCCTGAAAAGGGCCTAAAATAAGCTCATTTCCGTCATATAAATAGAAACCTGCAAAGACAGTACGAGGAAAGTTCATTTTTAAGAGAGCACTGGCATTGGATAGATTAGCCAACACATTAGTCTCACCTTCTAAAAGACTAGAGAGTTGTTCATTTACAATTTGATAAATTGATTCTTTTTCGGAATGTAACATAAATCCATTATATCAAAAAATACTAGTTGAAAAAAGAAAAATCCCTTGTTTTACAACAAAGGATTTATAATTAGTTCTGATTGATTAAAGTTCGATGTCTCCGAACAAGTCAGCCATTGAGAATCCTGTTTGAGTTTCAGGAAGTTCAAAGTCACGTTTTTCTTGACGTTTTGGACGACGTGGACGTGGAGCACGTTTTTCTTCGTTTTGTCCTTCTTCTTGAGCTGGACGTTCTTCAAGAGCTTTGATAGAAAGTGAAACGCGTTCTGCATCAGCATTAACATCAAGAACTTTAACAGTAACTTCTTGACCAACTGTAAGAGCTTCTTTTGGATTTTCAATACGTTTGTGTGAAATTTGTGATACGTGAACAAGTCCATCGATACCTGGCAATACTTCAACAAATGCACCGAAGTCAGTCAAACGTTTAACTGTACCTTCTACAACGTCACCTTTAGCCAATTTTTGCTCAACGCCATCCCATGGTCCAGGTGTTGTTGCTTTAAGTGAAAGTGATACACGTCCTTCTTCTTCGTTAAGGTCAAGGATTTTCACTTCAACTTCTTCACCAACAGTTACAACTGATTTTGGTGAAACGTTACGTTCGTGTGACAATTCAGTCAAGTGAACCAATCCATCAACACCACCAAGGTCGATGAAAGCACCGAAGCTTGTGATACGAGCAACTTTACCAGTTACTACATCGCCAGCAGCCAATTTACCGAAAACTTCTGCACGAGCTGCTGCAGTAGCTGCTTCTACAACTTCACGACGTGAAAGGATGAAGCGGTTTTCTTTAGGGTCAACTTCTTTGATTTTAGCTTCAAATTCTTGACCTACAAAACGCTCAGTGTTACGTACGAAACGAGTATCCAACATTGAAGCTGGGATAAATCCACGCAAACCTTCAAATTCTACTGAAAGTCCACCTTTAACAGCGCGAGTTCCTTTAACTGTAACAACTTCTTCTTCGCGTCCTACAAGTTTGTCCCATGCTTTGCGAGCTTCAAGGCGTTTTTTAGATACAAGGTATGTTACTGTATCAGTATCTTTACCAACTACTTGACGAAGTACAAGAACATCAAATACTTCACCTACTTTTACAAAGTCATTGATATCAGCATCGCGATCGTTTGTCAATTCGCGAAGAGTCAAGACACCTTCAACACCAGTTCCAGAGATTGCAACGTTAGCTTGATTAGCATCAACTGTCAATACTTCAGCACTAACAACATCACCAGGTTCAACTTGGCTAACGCTATTTAGCAAATCTTCAAATTCATTCATCTAAAAAATCCTCCAACAATCAAGTCTTTTTAACTTGACATACTTATAATTTTTTTCCTAAGCACCCGCAACGACATGAACATCTCGAACGTCCTTCAATTATAAAAATAAAATACCCTAAGATATTTTTCTTTTTATCTTGAATTTATTACCTAAGAACTGGGGTAGCTGGATTCGAACCAACGCATGAGGGAGTCAAAGTCCCTTGCCTTACCGCTTGGCTATACCCCATTGATGATATGGAGAGAGAGGGATTCGAACCCCCGAACCCGAAGGAGCGGATTTACAGTCCGCCGCGTTTAGCCTCTTCGCTATCTCTCCGACAATCAACGAAAACTATTATATCATGAAAATTTGCAAAAAACAAGCATTATTTTGCTAAATTATAGTTCTCAATCAATATTTCCACAGCTTTTTCAAGATTTTTGTAAAAACTATCGACATTTCCATTCTTTATGATTGCAAATTGGTCATCTAGTTCGGCAATTTCACCGATTAATTTTTTACCAATCATTAAAGTATAACCATCGTACTTATCTTTTCCAACTACTACTTTAGCATCTGATAATTGAATCTCAATTTTTTTGTCTTTTTTACTCATACCATACCTCTTTTCACTTTTTCTATTTTACAAGAAATTCCCTAATCTAGCAAGAAAAAACTCTCTATCATGCTTATCTTGACAGAGAGTTTAAGGAATATTTTTTAATTTGAAAATTGAATTATTAGTGAGTCGCCCCTCCGACCAATTTCAAATCTTTATCTTTATGGTCCACGATAGCACCAATAGCAACTTCGATACCTCGGACAATATCTCTTAAGCACATGGATGCAATATTAGGCTTATTTACCACTTGTTCTGTCATATAGGGAATATGCATAAAGCCTGCTCTCATGTTAGGAAATTTCTTATCCGCTAAATAGAGTGCCTGATACATCAGATGATTGCAAACAAAGGTTCCAGCTGTATTGGATATTGAAGCAGGTAACCCTTCTTCTTTTATGGCTTGTACCATTGCTTTGATAGGAAGTGTGCTAAAGTAGGCAGCTTCTCCATCTAGGCGAATGGGAGTGTCAATCGGTTGATTTCCTTGGTTATCTGGAATTCTAGCATCATCTTGATTGATAGCAACTCTTTCAGGAGTTAAACTCGCTCTTCCTCCTGCTTGTCCGATGCAAAGCACAACATCTGGTTGGTATCGATTTATTTCTGCTTCTAAAACCTCTGCTGATTTATAAAAGACCGTTGGGATTACTGCCCAATGAAGCTCTGCACCATTGATTTCAGACGGTAATGATTTAACTGCTTCTAGAGCTGGATTGACCTTTTCACCACCAAAAGGATCAAATCCTGTAACTAATATTTTCATTTTATTTCCTTTACTAAAATGCCAAAAAGTACATCAGAAATACATGTATGATAATCATGACAATAGCTACTCCTACTTGCGCTTTGATAACGCCATTTGGATCCTTCATATCCAAAAGGGCCACAGGTAGAGTATTAAAATTGGCAGCCATTGGGGTTAATAAAGTTCCACAACAACCTGCTGTCATAGCAAGAGCACCCGCCACGATTGGATCTGCTCCCAAGGAAAATACAAAGGGAACACCAATTCCAGCAGTAATGACAGTAAAGGCCGCAAAGGCATTTCCCATAATCATTGAAAATAGAACCATTCCCAACACATAAGCCACTACACCCATCAACCGACTCCCCGAAGGCACAAAACCACTTATCAGATGTGACATTAAATCTCCAACTCCAGCTACAGTAAAAATAGCCCCCAAAGCTCCTAAAAGTTGGGGTACAATCCCACTAGTTGAAACTTGCTGAACCATGCGATTATTTTCTGCCAGCAAGCTTTTAGGAGAACTCTTAGTAATCAATAAAAGAGAGATGGTTGCAAAAAATGCTGCAAGGCTGATAGCAATCTTACTAAACTCAGGGATCATTTTAGCTAAAACTAAAGCAATCAAAGCCATCAGCATAACCGGAATAAAAATTTTATTCTTCAACCGTTTAGCTTCAATATTTGCCTTGACTTCATCCAGAGACGGCAATGTCCCGATACGAACCTGTTTAAAGAGAGTTAGTAGTGCTAATAGCACTACGATAACTCCAATACAGATAGAAGGTAGATAGGAACCACCAATAAAACTGATTCCCAATAAAGCCCAAAACCCAGCTGTTCCATATCGAACTGGGTTTGTTTTGTCTTTATAGCTACAATAGGCCGTGTGAAGAAATTGACAACCAATCACAATATAGGTTAACTCTAATAACTGTCTTGCTAGATTAGTCATTCATCTTTTCCTTTACTAAGCTTATTCGCTAGCAGTTTTCTATCAAATAAGTAATTGTACAGCCCTACCACAAGCAAGGCAACTCCTGCAACAATAAGAGAAGCCGAAGCGATCCCTGCATAATTACTTTCGTAACCTAATTGGTCCAGAGTGCCCCCCACCAAGAGGACACCACCTGCACCAACGAAAGTATTCTGAGCAAAGAAATTTGCAAAATTATCATTTGCTGCTGCACGCGCTTTTAGCGCTTCGCTCTCCTGCTCCGTTAATTTTCTACCTAATTGTGACTCTGCCGCTGCTTGTCCCATGGGTTGAACCAGAGGCCTTACAAACTGCGGCTGCCCTCCTAGACGAATGGCAAAGAACCCGTCGAGTTCCCGAAAAAAGAAATAAATTGTATAAAAACTTCCTACGGTCAGTCCTTTAATCTTTTGAATCAAGTCAATTGAACGTTGCTTGAGTCCAAAAGTTTCAGATAAACCAACCAAGGGCAAGGTCACCATAAAAATCGTAAGAACTCGTTGATTGCTAAATTCTCTTCCTAAAATTTCCAAGAACTCAACAAGAGAAACTCCAGAAACTAGAGCTGTAACTAAACTAGCTAAGACTACCGTTGCGATGGTATCTAATTTATAGATAAAACCAACCACAATGATAGCTATCCCTATTAGTTTAATCCATTCCATATAGGCCCCTTTATTCCAAAAATACTAGTCTGTTTTATTTGACATGACTTTCTAGTTCTTTTTGGTATTTACTGTTTGATTCCAATTTTTCTTTTTGCCATTTTTCAAGAGCTGCTTGATATTCTTTAGCAGATACAATTTCTTTTTGCAATTTCATTCCCTTGAAGATATATGGATCACCCTTAATACCTACTTGTGAGTATGGTTTAGAGAAAGGAACAACGTTGCTGACAACTGGTGAACCACCTGATGAAGCTGTTGGCATCAAGAGAGAACTATCAGTGAGCCATGCTTGAGCTTTAGCATATTTTTCATATCTCTTGTCCAAATCGTTTGTTTCAGAAACTGCATCATCCAAGAGTTTCTTATATTCGTCCAGACCAAGTTGAGCTACTACTTCCTTGTCTTTACCTTTTGTAATACCAAGGTGTTTCATAGCAGAACCAGTCTTAGGATCCATGATATTAAGATAACTTGCTGGGTCTTGGTAGCTTGGAGCCCATCCAGTACTGTTCAAGTCATAGTCTTTTTGAGCTGGAACACGCGCCTGCGATGTAATGCTTTCCTTTTCGTTATCGGTCATCTGAAGGACATCAATCACGACATTTTCAGAACCAAGAGTTGACTCGATTGATTGTTTGAAGGAATTGCTTTGTTGAACGGCGATTGTATCTGTCTGTTCAACTGGAACATCCAAGTGAATTGGGAAGGTTACACCTTTTGCTTCCAATTCTTTCTTAGCTTTCTCAAATGAAGCCTTAGCTTTGTCAGGATTGTAGATAGAATCTTTTCCGTCTACAAGCTCAACGCCTTTCCATTGGTCTCCATAGTTGACCAATTCTTTTTGAGCGATATCACCAAAGTTTTTACCACCAGATTGTACAAAGTTATCTGGAACTAGACTGTTACGAATGATCTTGTCCGCACCATCTTCACCATTGAGTTGTGCAGCATAAGAATGACGGTTGAAGGCAAAGTTGATTGCTTGACGGAAGTCCTTGTTCAACATCGCTTCTTTTGTAGAAGTTTTCTGTTCTTCACTTGTTTTCGCAGTCTTATTATATGATTGACGGTTTACGTTAAAGGTAAAGTAATAACTAGTTGAATCCTGTGGACTGTATGTGATTTTATCTCCGTATTGTTCCAATGTAGAAGCAAAGTTTGAGCTACTTGGGAAGATACGAGCTGTTGTATAAACACCTGAAGAGAAGCTACGGATTAATGATTCTTGGTCTGAACCATCATAATAGGTCAATTTTACTTTCTCAATTTTAACCTTCTCTTTATCCCAATAATTTGGGTTCTTTTCGTATTCGATTAAAGATTTTGAAGTCAATGTCTTCAGGATATACGGACCGTTATAAAGAATACCAGATGGACTTACTGCTCCGTAATTCTTACCTGAAGCTTTGAGGAATTCCTCGTTTACCGGCAACATGGTTGCTGAAGTTACTTTCGAATTCCAGAAACTTTCAGGTGCATTAAGAGTATACTGGACTGTGTAGTCATCCAACGCCTTAACCCCAACTGTAGAGAAGTCATTAGTCTCACCAGTCATATATTCATTCAAGCCCTTAATGGAGTTTTGAATAAGAGTAACACCGTCTGATTTACCATCTGCTACGTGTTTTAGTCCAGTAACAAAGTCATGCGCTGTTACTTCAGCGTATTCTTCACCCTCTGAGGTATACCATTTAACTCCTTTACGAAGTTTATAAGTATATGTCAAACCGTCTTGTGAGACAGTCCAATCCTCTGCTAGTGAAGGAACCAAATTTCCATATTCGTCGTTTTCCAACAATCCATCAACAACGTTACCAATAATATCCGTTGTTGAAGTACGAGTTGCAATACTGTAGTCCAAAGATGATGGGTCTACTCCATAGACATAAGAGAAGGTTGTAGGTGCATCTGCTTCTTTATCAGCTTTACCACAAGCCACAAGAAGAACTGCTGTACTCAGGACAACTCCTGCTGTTAACATCCACTTTTTCGTTTTCATAAATATCTCCTTTAATAATTTTTAATCTACTTTTACAATCCAGCCTTCTGGTGCTTCAATGTCACCAAATTGGATACCTGTCAATTCATCGTATAGTTTACGAGTTACTGGACCAACCTCTGTTTCACTGTAGAAAACATGGAAATCATCACCGTGTTGGATTCCCCCAATAGGTGAGATTACTGCTGCTGTTCCACAGGCACCTGCTTCTACAAATCGATCCAGACTATCAATTGGTACATCTCCCTCAACAGGCTTCAAGCCCAAACGATGCTCTGCCAAGTAAAGTAATGAGTACTTGGTAATCGATGGCAAAATTGACGGACTGAATGGCGTTACAAACTCATTATCAGCTGTAATTCCAAAGAAGTTTG
Organism: Streptococcus infantis ATCC 700779; assembly: GCF_000187465.1. Classification (GTDB taxonomy): domain Bacteria; phylum Bacillota; class Bacilli; order Lactobacillales; family Streptococcaceae; genus Streptococcus; species Streptococcus infantis. The sequence continues at coordinate 997,122 of NZ_GL732439.1, forward strand.
CTGAACCAACTTCTTCAATCTTAGTGTGGGTTGATGGGTCTAGATAAATAACATCTGAGAAATGACGGGATTTAGCCATTTTTCCTGGCAAAAGACTGGCTGCATAGTTCCCACCGACCTTGGCAGCTCCTGTTCCATTAGGTGCAGCACGGTCATACTCATCTTGAATCAAGAAGTTTGTTGGAACCAATCCACCCTTGAAATAGTTTCCAACAGGCATAGCAAAGATAGTGAAAATATACTCCTCGGCTGGTTTTACCCCGATGATATCTCCAACACCAATCAAGAGCGGACGAAGGTAAAGTGTTCCACCAGTCCCATAAGGTGGTACGTAGTCCTCATTAGCCCGAACAACTGCTTTACAAGCTTCTACAAACATTTCTGTTGGCACTTGGGGCATCAAGAGACGGTCACAGGTACGTTGGAGTCGTTTAGCATTTTCATCTGGACGGAAGAGTTGAATACTGCCATCTTTTGTACGATAGGCTTTCAATCCTTCAAATGCTTGCTGTCCATAGTGAAGGCTTGGAGATGATTCTGAAATATGCAAGGTTGCATCTTCTGTTAATTCTCCTTGAGTCCATTGTCCATTTTTAAAATAAGCGATATAACGATAAGGTAGTTTCATATAGGAAAAACCGATATTTTCCCAATCAATCGTAACGGTCATGACAATCTCCTTTATTCTAATCAAGCTTTGTGTTCTATTCTACACTATTCTCCTAAAAATTCAAGTATTATTTGTAATTTTCTGAAAATTTTACTTATAAAAAATCAGTCACTAGGACTGATTTTCTTATCAATTATCTTTTTCTTCTTTAAAGACTTCTTTGAGGTAGGCATCGAAAACTTCCTCGTCTGAAATAGTATCTGAGATAAAGCTTCCATTACTTGTGCGCTCTGATAGATTCAAATCTTGCAGAATTGCTTCGTAAATCGTTCCATTATTTGATTGGATAACAAGAGTTTGTTCACCATCTTCTACTTCTGTACTGAAGAGATCTCCGATAAATCCTTGTTCTGAAACAGCACCGGCCAAGAAGACGCGATGTGGTTTACTCTTCAATTCTCTCAGAACTTGAAGGCCACGCTTAGCACGACTGGTCGCTGGAATTTCCTCTGTTGATACACGTTTCAAGCTTCCACGTTGCGTTAACAGATAGAAAGATGAAGTATTGCAGATAAAGGCAGCTTGAAGCTCATCATCTGCTTTCAGATTCATAGCTTTAACACCTGCAGCCTTGGCACCAACAACTGGAACCTCTTCGATATTAAAGCGAAGGGCATATCCATTTTTACTAATCAACAAAACATCATCCAATTTAATCGGAGCTACTGCTACAATCTGGTCACTATCGTCTTTCAACTTAGCATACTTGACAGACTTAGAACGATAGGTTCTCCATGGAGAGAATTCTTTGCGTTCGACACGCTTAATCTGTCCAAGGCGAGTCGCTGCAAAGTAGGTTGTCGCATCATCAAACTGATCCACAACTTCTACGTATAGCACTTCTTCGTTGGTTTCAAAGTTTGTAATCGTTTGGCTCAAGTGCTCACCGATATCCTTCCAACGAATATCTGCTAATTCATGGACAGGACGGTAGATAACATTTCCTAGTGTTGTAAAAATTAAGAGATGTTGAGTTGTCTTAACAGATTGGATAAATAGCAATCGGTCATCATCCCGTTTACCAATTTCCTCTAACGTTGAAGCTGAGAAAGAACGAGGGCTAGTACGCTTGATATAGCCAGCCTTCGTCACGCTGACATAGGTATCTTCCTCTGCGATAAGGCTAGCTGTATCAATCTCGATCACTTCTGCTGTATCTTCTAAAGAACTCAAACGAGGTGTCGCAAACTGTCTCTTGACATCACGAAGTTCTTTTTTCATGAGATTATACATAGTTCGTTCGTCACCGATGATAGCCGTCAGCATAGCAATTTTTTCGCGAAGTTCTGCTTCTTCTTCTTGCAAGACAACTACGTCTGTATTGGTCAAACGGTATAGTTGCAAGGTAACAATAGCTTCAGCCTGCTCTTCAGTAAAATCATAACTGACCTTGAGGTTCTCCTTGGCATCAGCCTTGTTCTCAGAAGCACGTATAAGAGCAATGACTTCATCTAAAATAGAGATGACACGAATCAAACCTTCCACGATATGGAGACGTTTTTCAGCCTTTTCCTTGTCAAAGCGAGAACGTGCCAAGATGACCTCACGACGGTGGGCAATATAGCTAGATAAGATAGGCACAATTCCAACCTGACGAGGGGTGAAATTGTCAATCGCAACCATGTTGAAGTTGTAGTTGATTTGTAAGTCAGTATACTTGAAAAGATAGTTGAGAACAAGCTCTGTGTTCGCATCTTTCTTGAGTTCGATAGCAATACGAAGACCATCACGGTCAGACTCATCACGAACCTCAGCGATACCTGCTACCTTGTTATTGACACGGACTTCATCAATTTTCTTGACCAAGTTAGCCTTATTAATCTCATAGGGAATCTCAGTGATAACGATTTGTTCCTTACCACCTTTTAGCTTCTCAATTTCAGTCTTAGAACGAACGACCACGCGCCCCTTACCAGTTTCATAGGCTTTCTTGATCTCATCACGGCCTTGGATAATCGCTCCTGTAGGAAAGTCTGGTCCAGGCAAGAATTCCATCAACTTATCTACCTTGGCAGTTGGGTGATCAATCATGTAGACTGTCGCATCGATAACCTCAGCCAAATTATGCGGTGGAATATCTGTGGCATATCCAGCCGAAATCCCAGTCGAACCATTGACTAAGAGGTTTGGAAAGGCTGCTGGCAAAACCGTCGGCTCTTTCTCGGTATCGTCAAAGTTCCATGCAAAAGGAACTGTCTTTTTCTCGATATCCTGAAGAAGATAACCAGCAATCTCAGACAAACGAGCCTCTGTATAACGCATAGCCGCAGGTGGATCTCCGTCCATGGAACCATTGTTACCATGCATTTCAACTAGAATCTCACGGTTTTTCCAATCCTGAGACATACGAACCATGGCATCATAGATAGAAGAGTCCCCGTGTGGGTGAAAATTCCCCATGATGTTCCCGACAGACTTGGCCGACTTACGGTAGCTCTTGTCAAAAGTATTGCCATCTTTATTCATCGAATAAAGAATACGACGCTGAACCGGCTTCAATCCATCACGAATGTCTGGCAAAGCCCGGTCTTGAATGATATATTTGGAGTAGCGACCAAAGCGCTCTCCCATGATGTCCTCTAAGGACATATTTTGGATATTACTCATATAAGATACAAAGGGACGTTTCGGCCTGGCGAAAATTTCTGTAGAAAAATAGGAAATCGATGCAGGGTTCGATGAACCCAAGGCGATTTATCTTTTTTCCCAAGAAATTAGTCCCGTGTTCAGTTACCTCTAGTAACCAAACTATCCTTTCTGTAGTTTAAAATACGTTTTAAAAGATGCGTCAGGAGTTTTCACACAGCATTTAGGGCGTGTTCAACTCCTTTCAAAGAATGTAGAGTAGATTTTATACAGTTAAAGAGATTTTACGGGAATTAGTCCCGTGTTCAGTTACCTCTAGTAACCAAACTATCCTTTCTGTAGTTTAAAATACGTTTTAAAAATGCATCAGGAGTTTTCACACTGTATTTAGGGCGTGTTCAACTCCTTTCAAATTTTATATAAGTGAACTAGGTTGTAACAAAAAAACGATTTATCTTTTTTACACACCGTTTAGTCCGTGTTCAGTTTTTACATGCAAGTTGAAAAGAATGATCTCACAGAAATAGACGTGTTTGGATTATAAAAAATAGATTATTCATATTCTTGTTTTAATGCATCCTTAACTTCTTCTTTTAACGAATCCAAAAAATACTTTTTAATTTTAATTACTTCATCTACAACAGAATTGTCTAAATAGAAAACTCTACCAGTCTGTTGTTCATGAAGTTTTTTTAATAAATCCTTTTTATTTGGCCAAATAAGTTTTCTTGCTGCTGGAATGAATGCTTTATGTCCAGTGAACGGTAAAGTGAAACATTGACCTTTTTTAAATGACTTATTAATTATCGTTAAGGTAGCAAAGCCCATAACCTCTTCACCGAGCACAACAACAATGAATGGTCTAATATCATATTCATTTCCTTGATTAGAATAATAACAATACTCTTTAGAAATATTATATTTATATTTCTTACCTTCAATTTCTGTCGATTTAAATTTTAGAACTCGTAAATTATCAGGTTGCAAACCATGACTAGAAGTATTTAACTCAATCTTATTATCATCCTCTGAATAAATCAAATAGACTGTTGGATCATCTCCAAAATCACCTTCAAATTCAAAAGACTGAAACAAATAATAATTATATTTATAGTCATTTCTTGAAGTAATGGTCATTTTAGAAATCACAGGGGCAGTAATTACCAAATTGTCTATTTTCGATTTTTGAATATATGCTAGTTGAGTATCTTGTTTAATATTATTTTTAAAACCAAATTCTTGCAATTGTTTTAAGAGTTCCTCTATTGAGGATACTATTTCAGTATTCGATTCTTTAAAAACATTTGCTAAAACAGCGGTATCTGACTGAGAAAATTGAGACATTTCTCTCACTAGGTCAATCAATTTTGTATCCAGCTCATCCATCAAACTAATTGAAAAACTTTTATTGAAAGTCTGAGGATACTGATCCTCCAAAGAGTTTTTAAAATCATCATAAGTCGCAAACTTACTTTTCGAGTGATATTCAATCATCAAAAGTTCTTCAAAGATATGATTTGTCTCCCAAAATCTTAAAACCTCTTCAAAATACGGATTATCTTTATGACGATCTATCATATAATCTCGAAAATCTTCGATAAATTTTTTTAAACTCTTTTTATCAGCCTTCTCTTGCAAATTTAGTGAATCATAAAATTGATTCCAAGAAAAATCCGCTACTTTGCCAAATAAATATGAAGTAATTCCTAAATCTAAAAACATTATAATCCTCCGAAATGTTACTAAATGGCTTCATCCTTATCAATGGAATTCTAATCTACTACATTTAAGCATCTTCTTTCCTCAGCATATCTCATCATCTTCTCAGCCGCTTCTTTTTCATACTTAAAGCCCATCTTTTGAGCAAGATATTGAGCTTCTTGATGGAAAAGTTGCATGGTAGCGAATAAAGACTGAGTGATTTTGTCTAAACTTGAGAAATCAAGCAGATTTGAGAATTCCTTCTCCTTCTCAACAGGCAAGTAGTTAAAGAGGTACTTATAGTTCTTACCGATGTCGACTACTCCTCTATCTCTTGCGACCTGCCAAGCTAAGATTTTCAAAAGTTCTTGCTGACAAATACCGTAGAGATGGTCCGTTGCATAAATGACTTGCTTACGACAAATTCCTTTGACCACGTAGGCTGACACCCACCAAAATTCATTACAAGTTTTTTCAAAATCCGTCTCACTAGCTGGACTTGTCCAGAAGCGCTCTGGACTGGGAGAATGAGGCACAAACAAGCCCTTAGGATCCTCTTGCACCGTGAAATCCGCTTCGCTTTCTACCCACTCTTGAATGTGGTCTTTGGGGCAAAGGGTTAAATCAATCCGATTGCCATCTTCAAATAGCATGAGGTAGAGACGACGGTTTCCTAGGATATTATGTTGTTCAATGATACGTGTGCCAAACTGGTCCAACCAAGCAAGGTCACTTGTTAGAGTGTCTAAGTCGTCCACAACATAGACTACGTCGTAATCCTGAAACTCATCTTTTGGTGCTTGACCCTCTGCTCTTGAACCAGATAGAGCCACGGCTTCGACTTTTAAGGTTTTCGCAACTTGTAAGAGCAAATTTAGTATTTCTGTTTCAGTTCTCATGTAGTTCTTCCTCAGTGGTCTCTATGTTCTGAATAACAGCATCTTCATTTCTTTGCTTAAGAAGTTTCTGAACTCTTTTTCTTTCAAGCTCTCCGACTATAAATTGGATAATTGAACTGATTCCAAAAAGTGGTAGCAGCAACATAATTCCCATTTCTTCCGTAAGCATTAAAAAGAGGAAGTTAATAATCGAAAATATTGCTAAAAACCAAGCATTTATCCTAAGAAATTTTGAGTAACTATTAGGATAATGCTTGAGATGTTTATTGCTCTTATAAATAGCTGTGAATCCAAAAGCAAGGCTCACAGGTGTGAAAATATAAAAGTCAAAAACATAGAAGAGCAAACCTGCATAAGGATTAGACCTTAAAGGATTATCAAATAAAAAGACACCTGTGGTTACTATAGTTAATAGTAAAAATTCAAGAAAGCGAATTTTCTCAGGTTTTCCTGGTTTAGCAATCATATACGTAACTGCACCTAGAACCAGGACTATCACAAGAAAAGGAGTGTCAAACAAAATACTTATCATGATTCATACCTCTTTTAGGGAGCCAAGATCATTAAGAAGGAAGATCTAATTAAATCAATCCTTGAGACTGACGCCATTTATCATAGGTTTCAATGTCTGTTTTGACCATATTCATACAAAGTCCTACAACAGCCATATCATCCAAGTAGCCTGCTAACGGAATAAAATCTGGAATAATGTCAATTGGGGAAAGGAAATAAATAAGTGCGCTTAAAACGGCTAAAATAGTCCCATAAGGAACCGTGGTGTATTTTCCTTGAACATAATTTTTCACTAAAGAAATCATGACTGGGATCATTGTAAATTTCTTACCAACCAATGGCATCTCTTTAATTTTTTGCTCCAAACGGTACAAAAAATCATCTAATTCATCTTTATCGTTTAATAAGGCCTCAGATTGCGCATAGCCACTTTCAAGAGCTTCTTTCACTTGCTCTTCACTAAGATTTTCAGACATATCTTGTCCTCCATTTGTATTTATATCCTAATTTTAAAACACTGTTGCTTCTTCCATGTGTATTTTTTAAACTAGTTTCTGATTTTTAAACTGATAAGCCTAGTCTGTATTAACTTTATCATTAGAATTTTTTTATCTTTTATCTGGAATCATAGAATGACTTGCACTAATTGCAACATTTTCATCAAGAATATGTTTCAATTCATCCAAAGCTTTTCTAAAATTTGTAATTAAAGCTGGAGAAATATTCCAACAATCTTGTTCAGTATTAGGAATATTATTTCTATATTTTGTGATTTCCTCATCCATATTTTGTACTCTTGAAAATATAGATTTAGATTCTGGCCTAGTTTGCGTCTTATCTTTTATCAATGGATTTTCACATATACTTCTAACTACAGCTAGTTCGATTGTTGTAGAATCTTGTAAAAAATCCTGTTTTGTTGTCTTTGTTGATAATTTATTAATAGCTTCTTTAGCTCTCACAATTTCATCTCTAAAGAATATCTCCTCTTTTATCTTAGATATTGTTTTTAATCTTTGCTCTTCAATATTTTTTACTTCAGTTAGTACTTGAAAATTAATAAAGACAGAGAAAATTCCAATTAATCCAGAAAAGATTCCAATAAATGATATAATTCTTTCAGCATCACACACCATCTCATTAGTAGAGCTAAGTGCTAAAAAAAATGATAATCCTAATAAAATTAACACAATTAAACTTACAATTATTTTATTTCCAATTAATTTTTTCAAAACACCATCTCCCCACTCTCTTCCAACGTAAACTTGACATTATCTTCAATCCACTTACGACGTGGTTCGACCTTATCACCCATTAAGACATTGACACGACGTTCTGCACGTGCTAGATCTTCGATTGTAACACGGATAAGAGTTCGAGTTTCTGGATTCATGGTTGTTTCCCAGAGCTGGTCCGCATTCATTTCACCAAGACCTTTATAGCGTTGGAGCGTTGCGCCTTTGCCGAATTGTTTACGTAGTTCTTCTAGTTCGCCATCCGTCCACGCGTAGGCTACTTCTTCTTTCTTTCCTTTACCTTTTGACATCTTGTAAAGAGGCGGAAGGGCGATATAGACATGGCCTGCCTCGACTAGTGGACGCATGTAGCGATAAAAGAAGGTTAAGAGAAGAGTTTGAATGTGGGCACCATCGGTATCCGCATCGGTCATGATAATGATCTTGTCATAGTTAGCATCTTCAAGGGAGAAATCTGCCCCAACACCAGCACCGATGGTATAAATCATGGTATTGATTTCTTCATTTTTGAGGATATCAGCCATCTTGGCCTTGGCTGTATTGATCACCTTACCGCGAAGAGGTAAGATAGCCTGGAATTTACGGTCACGACCTTGTTTGGCAGAGCCACCGGCAGAATCACCCTCGACTAGGTAGAGTTCATTCTTAGCTGGATTTTTAGACTGGGCTGGCGTTAATTTACCAGAAAGTAATCCCTTGTCTTTCTTATTCTTTTTGCCATTTCGGCTCTCATCACGCGCTTTACGAGCCGCTTCACGAGCATCACGAGCCTTGATAGCTTTACGAATCAGATTTGAAGCTAGTTCCCCATTTTCCATAAGGAAGAAGGTCAGTTTTTCAGCAACAATACTATCAACGATTGGACGAGCTAGTGGACTTCCTAGTTTGTCCTTAGTCTGTCCTTCAAATTGCAAATGTTCTTCAGGAACCAAGATAGAAAGAACAGCTGACAATCCTTCACGGTAATCTGACCCTTCAAGATTTTTATCTTTTTCCTTGAGAAGCCCCGTCTTACGTGCATAGTCATTCATAACCTTGGTAATGGCTGACTTCAGTCCTGTCTCATGCGTTCCACCGTCTTTGGTACGGACGTTATTGACAAAGGATAAGATGTTATCTGAAAATCCATCATTATACTGGAGGGCAACTTCTACTTGGAAACCATTGTCTTCTCCTTCAAAGTAAAGGACTGGCGTCAAGGTTTCCTTGTCTTCGTTAAGATAAGAAACAAAGTCCTGTACCCCATTCACATAATGGAACTCGATTGCTTCATCTGTTCGCTTGTCCGTTAATGACAAGGTTACATTCTTCAAGAGAAAGGCTGACTCATTGAGACGCTCTGAAATAGTATTGTACTTAAAGTCTGTCGTAGAAAAGATGCTGGCATCTGGCATGAAGGTCACTTTGGTACCTGTCTTAGATTTAGGTGCAGTCCCAATCTTTTCTAGAGTGGTAACTGGCTTGCCTCCATTTTCAAAACGTTGTCTATAAACTGCGCCATCACGAGTAATTTCTACCTCTAACCAACTAGAGAGGGCATTGACGACAGAAGATCCAACCCCGTGGAGACCTCCTGATGTCTTATAACCACCCTGACCGAATTTTCCTCCGGCGTGAAGGATGGTAAAGATAACCTCAACCGTTGGAATTCCCATAGCGTGCATTCCAGTCGGCATTCCACGTCCGTGGTCTTGAACCGTTAAACTTCCGTCTTTATTAATGGTCACATCGATCCGGTCACCAAATCCAGACAAGGCCTCATCGACAGCATTATCGACGATTTCCCAGACAAGGTGGTGGAGACCAGCACCGTCAGTCGATCCGATATACATCCCTGGACGTTTACGGACCGCATCCAACCCTTCTAACACCTGGATGGCATCATCATTATAATTGTTAATATTGATTTCCTTTTTTGACACAAGGAACCTCCTATTTGTTCATCTTTACTATTTTACAGGTTTTCTAGGGATTTTGCAAAATTTTTCTAGTTAAAAAGCCTATTCCCAAGTCTTTTTTAGCAAAAACATCACCTAGTTATACCAAAAAAAGAAACCAAGACAAAATCTTAGTTTTCTTTTCCTTTAATTTGGTTTGTAGCCACATCTTCACCAAACCATTTCTTGCTTATTTCTTGGAATTTACCTTCTTGATAGAGTTCTTCAAAAGCTTTATTCAAATTCGCTAACAAGGTCTTATCAGCTGGTCTCACACCAACTGCAAAAGACTCACTCTCAAAACCAGCAGGAATAATCTCATACTGATCTAAAATTCCTTCAGTTTCAAGATAATAATTGGCGTAAACACGGTCGATTAAAAGGGCATCAATCCGATCATTTTGCAAGTCAATCAAGGCTTCGTTAAAACTCTGATATTGGTTGGCTTTTTGATCTTTTACGATATTTTTTAAAAGTTCTGGTCGGGCTTCGAAATCTATATAACCAGAAGATCCTGCCTGGGCACCCAAAACCTTTCCTGTCATATCAGACACTGATTGTATATTCTGAGATTTCTTAGAGACTAGAACCTGCTGGTTCTCCATGTAAGGAATGGTAAAAGCAACCTTCTCACGGCGTTCATCAGTCGCTGAATATCCATTCCAGATAGCATCAATGGTGCCATTTTGAAGTTCTGTTTCCTTCATATCCCAATCAATGGGTTGAAACTGAACCTTAAAGCCAAGTTTCTCAGAAACAGCTTGGGCTAAATCAATATCAAATCCAACATATTGCCCATTCTTTTCTTCAAAGCCCATGGGAACAAAAGTATTGTCAAATCCAATAGTAATGCTTTCTTGTTGTTGGTATTTTTCCCAATTATCTACTTTAGGATTGCTAGCTTTTTGCGTGCATCCTACCAGGAAAAAAGCAAGAAAGAATACCAAAACAAGGCTGATTTTCTTTCGATTCATAGACACCTCCTACTTAGGCTCTACTTTGAGAATCTGGTCAGCAATATTCTCTGCAAACTGGAGATCGTGAGTCACGACAATCTGAGTCATGCCTAATTCTCGATTTTGTAGAATCAGTTTTTCAACCTCGAGACGCAACTCAGGGTCAAGGGCTGAAGTTGGTTCGTCATACCCAATCACTTCGGGATCTATCATCATAGCGCGTGCTAAGGCAACCCGTTGCTTTTGACCACCAGATAATGAGTATGGATAGGCATCTGCATGAGCTTCGAGTCCTAGACGAGTTAATAAGTCGACCGCCTTCTTCTTAGCATCCGCTTCAGACATCCCCATAGTCTTGATGGGTGACAATATCAAGTTCTCCATAACGGATAAGTGAGGAAAAAGCTGAAAATCTTGAAACACAAAACCTAACAAGTGACGCTTTTCAAGTTCATCCAAAGGTAGGGATTCTCCATTATAAAAAATCTCACCTGAATCAATGGTTTCAAGTCCAGCTAACATTCTAAGTAAGGTTGTCTTCCCACCACCAGAAGGTCCAACAATAGCCAAAATCTGCTTTTCAGGAATTGTTAAATTGAAATTGGATAAAATTTCTTTTTTTCCAAATTTTTTGCTGATATTTTTTAACTCTAACATGGATAACCTCCTATCTATAGTAGCTAAACTTTTTCTCAAGTTTCTTAGCTATAATCGTAACAATACCAATCATGAGAAGATAGATAGCTCCTGCTAGAAACATTGGAATCAAGCTCGCATCACGATTGGCTGCAGTACGACTAGCTAGGATTAAATCTGAAATACCGAGTGCATAGACCAAAGAAGTATCTTTAACCAAACTCATAACCTCGTTAAATACACTTGGTAAAACAATCTTAGTGACCTGAGGCAAGATAATATAGCGGACGGTATCGATAGGTTTGAATTTCAAAACCTTAGCTGCTTCATATTGTCCTTGAGGAATCGTTGCAATCCCTCCACGGAATATTTCTGCAAAATAGGCTGCATAATTAAGCGTGAAAGCAATAATCGCTGCTGGTACCCGATCAAGTCGAATCCCGATACTTGGAAGAACATAATAAATAAAAATCAACTGCAAGAGCAATGGTGTACCACGCATCACCCAGATATAAACATCAATCATGTAATGGAGGGGTTTCCAATGGACCTGTAAGCAAAAGGCAACCAAAATACCTAAAGGAATTGAAAAGAGTAAGACCAGTGCAAATACTTGTAAAGTCATTGTCGCACCGCTCAATAAACTAGGTAATATCTCAAATAAGTAAGACATATTCCACCTCCTAAAAATAATTGTTCCTATTATAGCATAAATAAACATTAAATCAAGTTTTTCAGAAATTTTCATGAATTTTTAAAACTTTAGCCTTTATTTTTGAATAAAAATGGTACTCATGATAAACTTATCAACTTTGATAAAGTATCAGATGTCACAGCTAGTAAACAGATTCAGTTCCGTTTCTCTCCTAATTCATGGTATAATAGAAACATGATGACAATAGTATTATTAATTTTAGCTTATTTATTGGGTTCAATTCCTTCAGGCTTGTGGATTGGACAAATATTCTTTAACATCAATCTAAGAGAACATGGATCTGGGAATACTGGAACGACCAATACCTTTCGAATCTTAGGCAAAAAAGCTGGAATGGCAACCTTTGTAATTGATTTCTTTAAAGGTACTTTGGCTACTCTACTTCCACTAATCTTTCATGTGCAGGGAGTTTCACCAATCGTCTTTGGACTTTTAGCAGTCATTGGACATACCTTCCCTATCTTTGCAAAATTTAAGGGTGGTAAAGCTGTTGCAACCAGCGCAGGAGTTATTTTTGGTTTTGCTCCTCTCTTTTGCCTATACCTTGCAGTCATTTTCTTTGGAATCCTTTATCTGGGAAGTATGATTTCCCTCTCTAGTATTTCAGCTGCTATTGCTGCGATTATTGGAGTCCTTCTGTTTCCTCTCTTTGGATTTATTTTAACTAGTTATGACCTACTTTTTACTGTGATTATTATTGGTCTTGCCAGTCTAGTAATTGTACGCCACAAGGACAATATCAAACGTATACAAAGTAAAACAGAAAATCTCATTCCTTGGGGACTTAACCTAACGCACCAAGAACCAAAAAAATAAAACGTCAGTTTCAACTGACGTTTTTTATGTTATTTAGACTTGATATAGTTGATACCATCTGCCTTCGGCGCAACAGCTTTACCAAAGAAGGCTGCTAGGACGACAATGGTCAAGAGATATGGTGCTATTTGCAAGTAAACGGCTGGTACTCCTTGCAAGAATGGAAGCTGAGAACCGATAACTGCCAAACTTTGTGATAGCCCAAAGAAAAGACTTGAAAGCATAGCACCAACAGGATTCCATTTACCAAAGATCATGGCTGCAAGAGCGATAAATCCAGGCCCTACGATAGTTGTAACTGAGAAGTTGACGGAGATTGACTGAGCGTAAATAGCTCCTCCGATTCCTCCAAGGAAGCCTGAAATCACAACTCCAAGATATCTCATCTTGTAGACATTGATACCCAAAGTATCTGCTGCTTGTGGGTGTTCACCAACTGAACGAAGGCGAAGTCCAAAGCGAGTCTTAAAGAGGATAAACCAAGCTAGGAATGAGAAAGCAATTGCTAGGTAACCTAGTAGACTAGTTGACTTGAAGAAGATATCTCCGATAACAGGGATATTAGCTAATACTGGGAAGTCAAAACGACCAAAAGTTTGCGTTAAGTTATCCGTTTGTCCCTTATTATAAAGCACCTTCACCAAGAAAACTGCCAAGGCTGGCGCCATCAAGTTAAGCACAGTACCACTGACAACATGGTCTGCACGGAAATGAACTGTAGCTACTGCGTGAACGAGCGAGAAGATAGCTCCGACTAATCCACCAACTAGAAGAGCTAACCAAGGAGTTAATGCTCCCAAATCTTGAGCAAATTCAAGGTTAAAAACAACTCCAGAAAAGGCACCTATGACCATGATTCCTTCAAGACCAACGTTAACAACTCCACCACGTTCTGAGAAAACTCCTCCGATACTTGTGAAAATAAGTGGTGCTGCATAAATCAACATCGAAGAAACCATAAGGGTTAACATTGTTGTAATCGACATCCTTATTTACCTCCTTTAAGTTGTTTTCTTGGTTTGACAAAGCGTTCGATGATGTAGTGAACGCTGACAAAGAAGATAATTGAGGCTGTAACGATACTTACAAGCTCAGATGGTACTTGTGCAGCATTCATACCAGGGGCTCCAACTTGAAGAACACTGAAAAGGAAGGCTGCAAATAGAATTCCAACTGGTGAGTTTGAAGCAAGTAGGCTTACTGCCATACCGTTAAATCCGATTGCTAATGATGAACCTTGAACATAAACGTTTTGGAAGGTACCAAGTCCTTCTACTGCGCCACCAAGTCCTGCAAGGGCACCAGAAATAATCATTGATAGAATAATGGTGCGTTTCGCTGAAATACCTGCGTATTCAGAAGCATTTGGATTGAGACCAACTGCACGGATTTCAAAACCAAGAGTTGTTTTCTTGAGCAAGAACCAGATAACTACTACTGCTATGATTGCAAAGAAAATTCCAATGTTCATACGAGAGTTTCCAGTCAACTCAGCAAGCCATGGTGTCTGATAGGTTGCATTTGCACTAACACGAATGGATGAGTCAGTACTTTGCATGATTTCTTTAGGGAAGTGATGAATAAAGGCATTGCCCACATAAAGAACAATGTAGTTCATCATGATGGTTACAATAACTTCAGATGTCCCAAGGTAGGCTCTTAAAATACCAGGAATAGCACCAACGATTCCTCCTGCAACTAAGGCAATTACAATCGTCGCAAGAATCATCAATGGTCGTGGCAAATCTGGGAAAGAGAGGGCGAACCAGCCACTCATAACCCAACCTGCGAGAGCTTGTCCTGGAAGACCAACGTTAAAGAAACCAGCACGACTTGCAACTGCAAATCCAAGGGCAATCAGAATTAAAGGTCCCATAGCACGGAAGATTTCACCGATTCCACGAACACTACCAAAGGCTGTGTAGAATAATTCTTCATAACCCCAGATAGCATCGTAACCGAAAATCCACATGACGATGGCTCCGAGTAGAATTCCTAAAATAACAGAAATCAAAGGAACCGAAATTTGTTGTAATTTTTTAGACATCACTCTTCTCCTTTTCCAATTCACCACCAGCCATCAAGACACCAAGCTCTTGCTTGTTGGTTGTTTCTGGCGTTACAATCCCTTGAATCTTACCATCATGGATAACAGCAATTCTATCAGAGACATTTAGAATCTCATCTAGTTCAAAGCTGACTACAAGGACAGCTTTCCCATTATCACGTTCTTGAATCAAGCGTTTGTGAATGTACTCAATAGCACCGACGTCCAAACCACGAGTAGGTTGACTGACGATAAGGAGATCAGGATTTCGATCGACTTCTCGAGCGATGATAGCTTTTTGTTGATTTCCTCCAGAAAGAGCTGATGCTGGAACAATCTCACTAGCAGCACGCACATCGAATTCCTGCATTAACTGTTTAGCGTACCCGATGATATTGGTGTAGTTTAAGATTCCCTTCTTGCTAAGAGGTTCCTTATAGTAGGTTTGAAGAGCGATATTTTCAGAAATCATCATTTCTAAAACTAAACCATCACGGTGGCGATCTTCCGGAACGTGGCCTACACTCATTTCTGTAATTTGACGAGGGTGTAAGCCTACGATAGACTGGCCTTTCAACTCCACGCTACCAGACTCAATCTTACGAAGACCAGTGATAGCTTGGATTAATTCAGATTGACCATTTCCATCAATACCGGCAATTCCGACAATCTCACCAGCTCGAACATCGAGTGAGAGATTTTTAACAGCAGGAACACCACGGTTTTCGTTTACTACTAGGTCTTTAATAGACAGAATGACTTCTTTAGGTTGAGCTTCCTGTTTCTCAGTTTTAAAGGAAACAGAACGTCCTACCATCATCTCAGCTAAGTCAGCATTAGTTGCGCCAGCAATCTCTACTGTTTCAATAGATTTACCACGACGGATAACTGTGACACGGTCTGATACAGCACGAATCTCATCCAACTTATGGGTAATCAAGATAATTGATTTACCTTCTTTAACCAAGTTCTTCATGATAGCCATCAATTCATCAATTTCTGATGGCGTCAAAACAGCGGTAGGTTCATCAAAGATAAGAATATCAGCTCCACGATAAAGTGTCTTCAAGATTTCAACACGTTGTTGAGCCCCAACAGAGATGTCTGCAACTTTGGCAGAAGGATTCACAGCAAGGCCATAACGTTCAGACAACTCATTGATTTCTCGAGTTGCACGAGCAATATCTAGCACACCATTTTTGGTCAATTCACTCCCCAAAATGATATTTTCAGCAACAGTGAAAGCTTCTACCAACATAAAGTGTTGGTGGACCATCCCAATCCCTAAGCTAGCTGCTTTTGATGGCGAATCTAGTTTTACAACTTGACCGTTGACCACAATTTCACCACTAGTTGGTTCTAAAAGCCCCGCTAGCATGTTCATAAGAGTGGACTTACCAGCTCCATTTTCTCCTAAAAGTGCATGAATTTCACCTTTACGAAGTTCAAGGTTAATCTTGTCGTTAGCGACAAATTCACCAAAAACTTTGGTAATTTCACGCATCTCAATGACATTTTCGTGTGCCATGTGCTCTTCCTTTCAGAATTATATTTTATTTCAATAAAACCTGCTAAAGAAACTTAGCAAGCTCTATTGAGACAAAACCATTTGTCTCAATTCTTAAAGAAGCGGCCACTGGCCGCTTCCTAAGAAATGACTTCCTTCAATTATTTTTCAGGAACTTTGATGCTACCATCAAGGATTTTAGCTTTTGCATCTTCAACAGCTTTTTTACCTTCTTCAGAAAGGTTTGTTACTGCCAAGTCAACACCTTTATCCTTCAATGAGTAAACGATAACTTGACCACCAGGGAATTCACCTTTTTCAGCCTTGTTTGAGATATCTTGAACTGTTGTTCCAACTTGTTTCAATGTAGAAGCAAGCACGAAGTTAGCTTCTTTACCGTCTTTAGAAGTGTATTTACCTTCATCAACTTGGTCACGGTCTACACCGATAACCCAAACTTTTTCGTCTTCATTTTTACTTTCGTTCAATGATTTAGCTTCAGAGAAGACACCAGCTCCAGTACCACCAGCTGCTTGGTAGATAACGTCTGCACCTGCAGCGTATTGGGCTGCAGCGATTGTTTTACCTTTAGCCGCATCACCAAATGATCCAGCATAGTCTACTTGAACCTTGATAGATGGGTCAACTGACTCAACACCAGCTTTAAAACCAGCTGCGAAACGAGAAATAACTTCAGATTCCATACCACCTACAAAACCAACTTGTTTAGTTTTTGTAGTTTTAGCAGCTGCAACACCTGCAAGGTAAGCTGCTTCGTTGTCTGCGAAAGTAACGCTAGCAACGTTCTTTTGATCTTTAATCACATCGTCAATCAAAACATAGTTTTTATCTGAATGTTCTTTTGCTGCTTCTTCAACAGCGTTGTGAAGTGCAAAACCAACACCAAAGATCAAGTTGTAGCTTCCAGCTGCTTGGTTCAAGTTGTTAGCGTAGTCAGCTTCACTTGTTGATTGGAAGTAAGTGTAACCATTGTCTTTTGAAAGGTTGTGTTCTTTACCCCAAGCTTGAAGACCTTCCCAAGCTGATTGGTTAAATGATTTATCATCAACACCACCAGTATCTGTAACGATAGCTGCTTTAGTCTTCACATCAGAAGAAGATGAAGCTGCGTTACGAGAAGAGCGATTACCACATGCAGCAAGTCCAAATGCTGCTACTGCAACTAGACCAAGGCCTAGCCATTGTTTCTTGTTCATTTCTGAACCTCCTAAATAAGATGCGCAACTAAGTTGCAAGTATGGATTGATCGGTCACAAGGACCCTTGCCACTCAGAGAGTGACACAGACTATTGTAAGTCTGTAAAAGAATATGGAAGTAATTCCCCGACCGTCATCTCGACCGTCGATTTATCTTTGGCGACTAGAGTCACCTTTAGATCTGGTTTAAAAAATTCGACCATAACTTGACGACAAGCACCGCAAGGCGAAATTGGTTTCTCAGTTTGACCATAAACAATCAATTCTGAAAAGTCTCGTTGTCCTTCAGAAATCGCCTTAAAGATTGCTGTTCTTTCGCCACAGTTGGTCAAGGGGTAGCTAGCATTTTCAATGTTAACCCCTGTATAGATACTTCCGTCCTTGGCTACCAAAACAGCGCCAATCGGAAAATGTGAGTAGGGAACGTAAGCTTTTTTACTAGTTTCAATCGCTAATTCAATCAACTCAGTAGTCGCCATCAGCTAATTCTCCTTTTAAGATTGCAACACCAGAAGATGTTCCAATACGAGTAGCTCCTGCTTCAACAAAGGCAACTGCATCTGCATAAGAACGAGCTCCACCAGCTGCTTTGACCCCCATATCAGGACCAACTGTCTGACGCATTAATTGAACATCTGGCAAAGTTGCTCCACCTGTTGAGAAACCTGTAGAAGTCTTGACAAAGTCTGCACCAGCTTTTTGAGCAAGTTGGCAAGCCAGAACTTTTTCTTCATCCGTTAACAAACAAGCTTCAATAATAACCTTAACAAGTTTGTCACCGCTAGCCTCAACAACTGCTCGAATATCTGATTCGACCAAGTCAGCATTCCCAGACTTAAGCGTTCCAACATTGATAACCATATCAATCTCATCAGCACCATTTTGGATGGCTTCTTTGGTTTCATAGGCTTTGACAGCTGAAGTTGTAGCTCCAAGAGGAAAACCTACAACTGTACAAACCTTGACATCAGTATCTGTTAGACCTGCTTTTGCATGCGAAACCCAGCAAGGATTCACACAAACACTGGCAAAATCGTACTCTCTTGCTTCAGATAGCAAACGATCGATTTGTTGTTCGGTTGCATCTTGCTTTAAAAGCGTATGATCAATGTATTTATTTAATTTCATTTCGGATTTTCCTTAAATTAGGAGATAATTTCGATGATTTCACGCATTTTTAGCGTTTCATCACTCATTTTAATTTTAACATATTTTTGGAAATCTGTAACTATTTCCGGAGAAATTTTGCCATTTGCATATACTTTTGCGACAATTTCACCTTTTTTGACTGATTCTCCAACTTTCTTCTCAAAAACAATTCCTGTCTCATAATCAAGAGCATCTGTTTTGACTGCACGACCAGCACCTAATCTCATGGCAAAAAGACCGAACTCCATGGCTGGAAGTGCCTCAATAACACCATCTTCCTGAGCAGGAATCTCAATTACATGGTCAACTTTTACTGGACGATAGAGGTCTTCTAGGTTTCCACCCTGAGCTAGAACCATCTCTTCAAATTTCTTGAGTGCCTGACCATTTTCAAGATGTTGCCTTACTTCCTCGACTGTTTTTTCAACATTTGCCAGAGAAAGCATAATCTGGGCTAACTCACAGATAAAGTGACTAATATCCTCGCGTCCTTTACCCTGAAGAATTTCTAGTGCTTCTAGAATTTCCAAGCGATTCCCAATGGCACGTCCTAATGGTTGACTCATATCCGTAATGACTGCTACTGTCTTTCGACCAACAGCTTTCCCGAGATTTACCATGGTTTGAGCCAGTTGGCGTGCCTCGTCGACTGTCTTCATAAAGGCACCTTCACCGACAGTAACATCAAGCAAAATAGCATCCGCTCCAGCTGCAATCTTTTTACTCATGACAGAACTAGCAATCAGTGGAATAGTATCAACTGTTGCTGTCACATCACGTAGTGCATAGAGCAACTTATCCGCTTTGACTAGTTGGTCAGATTGACCAATAACTGAAACCCCGATATCCTGAACCTGTTTGATAAAGTCATTTTGACTGCGTTCGACTTGAAAACCTTTGATAGATTCTAATTTATCGATAGTACCTCCGGTGTGCCCCAGACCTCTACCACTCATCTTGGCAACTGGTACGTCAAAACTAGCTACCAAGGGTGCTAGGATTAAAGTTACCTTGTCACCAACACCACCCGTAGAGTGTTTATCAACCTTGATACCTTCAATAGCAGATAAATCAAATTCCTGACCTGTCTTGACCATGTTCATAGTCAAATCGGAAATCTCACGTGTGGTCATGCCTTTAAAATAAACAGCCATAGCAAAAGCAGACATTTGATAATCTGGAACAGTTCCAGCTACATAGCCTTCTACCAGCCATTTGATTTCACTTGAGGTTAGTTCTTGTCCGTCTCTTTTTTTCTGGATTAGATCTACTGCTCTCATTCTTTCACACTTCTAAGGATATAATATCCCTTGTCTTTCTTCACGACCTCACAATTACCAAAGACTTCTTCCATCTTGTTTTTGGCACTAGGAGCTCCTTGTTTCTTTTGGATGACAATGGTCAAATCTCCACCATCCTTAAGATAATCAATACTTTTCTCAATGATTTCATGAACAACCTGCTTGCCTGCACGAATGGGCGGATTCGAAATGACATGATCGAATTGACCTTCTACCTGCTCATAAATATTGGACTGGAAGATAGTCGCTTGAACATTGTTTTTTACTGCATTTTGCTGGGCTAAATCCAGGGCACGATTATTGATATCCACCATGGTCGCTTGGGCACCATAAGCTTTAACCAAAGACAAGCCTATTGGACCGTAGCCACAACCAACATCAAGGATTTTTTCATCTTTTTCGACATCCAGACATCTTAACAACAACTGACTTCCGAAATCAATCATTTTTTTGCTAAAGACACCAGCATCTGTCAAAAAGGTCATCTTTTGCCCAAGTAGGTCAACTCTAAGTTCATGAACATCATGGGCTGCATCTGGATTTTCTGCATAATACATTTTACTCATAGTTTCATTTTACCATAAAATTTAGATATTTTAAATCGTTTACACGGTCTATACCATCTAAGGCCCTAAGAAGAGATAACCTAGGAACATACTAATAAAAAATGAAAATAGACAAGCTAGACCAATCAATATCAGCCACCATTTTCTTGTTAAAATGGCGAGAATCAAATAAATAAAACCAATAATTGGTAGCAAGAATAACAAGACAAAGGCAGACCAACTATAGGTTTGACTTCCTAAACTCACAGTAAACTCAATCAATGTTGGAGACAACCACAAAATAGCAACAAGTAAACAACTTAGTTTTAGTATTTTATCACTTATTTCTACTCTCATAACATCACCTCTTTTGATGTTTATTCTACCTCTATTCTAACAAAGAAAGCGCTTTTTCTCAAATGATTCAGATGTCTTTCTTTGTAAATTATGGTATACTGAGGTATCAAACGAGGAAATTTTATGACCAACGAATTTATACATTATGAAAAAATCAGTCGCGGAACTTGGCAATCTTTACATCGTAAAACTACACCTCCTTTAACCGAGGAGGAATTGGATTCGATTAAGAGTTTTAATGACCAGATTAGTCTCCAAGATGTAACAGATATTTACCTGCCGCTAGCTCATCTGATTCAAATCTACAAACGCTCCAAAGAAGACCTAGCCTTTTCAAAAGGGATTTTCCTCCAAAGGGAGAGTAAAAATCAGCCATTTATTATCGGAATTTCAGGTAGTGTCGCTGTTGGCAAATCAACTACTAGCCGACTCTTACAAATTTTGCTTTCCCGTATTTTTCCAGAAGCAAGTGTTGAATTAGTGACAACTGATGGATTTCTGTATCCTAACAGTATCTTAAATGAGCGAAATATCCTAAACCGAAAAGGTTTCCCTGAGAGTTATGATATGGAAAGCTTGCTCGATTTCCTTGATCAACTTAAAAACGGTCAGGATGTAGATATCCCCGTTTATTCTCACGAAATCTACGATATCGTACCTGATAAAACACAAAGAGTCCAAGCAGCGGATTTTGTCATCGTAGAAGGTATCAACGTCTTTCAAACACCACATAACAGCCGTCTTTATATTACAGACTTCTTCGATTTTTCAATCTATGTAGATGCTGCAGTCGAGGATATCGAGAGCTGGTATTTGGACCGTTTCTTGAAACTTCTTAGCTTTGCACAAGATGATCCAAACAACTATTACTATCGTTTCACCCAGCAACCAATTAGTGAAGTAAAAGATTTTGCCCATCAGGTTTGGACAAGTATTAATTTGACCAATCTACAAAACTACATCGAACCGACCAGAAATCGGGCAGAAGTCATTCTTCATAAATCTAAAAATCATGAAATTGATGAAATTTATTTAAAAAAGTGATTTCCCCTTGTCAAAATAATAGTTTTCAGATATAATGGTATAGTTAGTAAATATGGAGGTAAGAACATTGGCAAACATTAAATCAGCTATAAAACGCGCTGAATTGAACGTTAAACAAAACGAAAAGAACTCAGCTCAAAAATCAGCTATGCGTACTGCTATCAAAGCTTTTGAAGCAAACCCATCTGAAGAACTTTACCGTGCTGCTAGCTCAGCCATCGATAAAGCAGAAACTAAAGGTTTGATCCACAAGAATAAAGCTAACCGTGATAAAGCACGTCTTGCATCTAAACTTGGTTAATCTTTAACTGGATACAAAATGAGCTCTTCGGAGCTTTTTTTGTGCGAATTTTTTAGGAGGATATCATGAAAATTACCATTATAGGATATTCTGGAGCAGGTAAATCAACTCTAGCAGAAAACCTATCTCGCTACTACTCCATTCCAAAGCTTCATATGGACACCCTTCAATTTCAGCCAGGTTGGGTAGACAGTGACCGCGATTGGATGTTAAAAGAGATGAGAGACTTTCTCACCGAACATTCCGATTGGGTGATTGATGGTAATTATTCATGGTGTTATTACGAGGAAAGAATGAAAGAAGCAGATCAAATCATCTTTCTAAATTTCTCTCGATGGAATTGTCTGCTTCGAGCCTTTAAGCGTTATCTTAAATACAAAGGAAAAGTCAGAGAAAGTAGGGCAGCTGGTTGTCAAGAACAATTTAATTGGGAGTTTATTCGATGGATTCTCTGGGATGGCCGAACAAATAATGCTAAGGAAAGATACCAAAAATTAAGTGATACCTACCCTGAAAAGATGCGTATTCTCCATTCTCAAGCAGAGATTGATTATTTCTTGCAATCTCTTAAAAAATAGACGATAGAGCAATATTTCATTAAAGCCAGCATAGACTGAATGACTAAAAAGGAAGATTTTCATCCAGAAAATCTTCCTTTTGTGTTCCTTTTTATTTAGCAATTAAGGTTTCTAGACCAACCTTCATCATATCGGTGAAGGTATTTTGACGTTCCTCTGCAGTTGTATCTTCATCTGGATTGACCAAACTATCTGAGATGGTCATAATAGCTAGAGCATCAACATGGTGTTGGGCAGCAAGATAGTAAAGGGCTGCTGCTTCCATTTCTACAGCTTTCACGCCCCATTTACCAAGCTCGATATTCTTTTCACCATAGTTTGAATAGAAAACGTCTGATGACAAGACATTTCCGACATGAGTAGTCATGCCAAGGTCTTTAGCAATGTGGTAAGCCTTATCTAAAAGATCAAAGCTAGCGATTTGTGGGAAATCGTATTGAGGCCAATCGTTGCGGATGATGTTTGAGTTGGTTGCAGCTGCTTGAGCCAAGACCAATTCACGGACGTGAACATCCTTATTCAAAGATCCAGCCGTTCCCACACGGATCAATTTCTTTACTCCGTAGTCGACAATCAACTCGCGCGCATAAATAGAGATGGATGGCATCCCCATTCCTGTTCCCATAACAGATACACGGTGACCTTTGTAAGTACCT
Source organism: Streptococcus infantis ATCC 700779 (assembly GCF_000187465.1). Classification (GTDB taxonomy): domain Bacteria; phylum Bacillota; class Bacilli; order Lactobacillales; family Streptococcaceae; genus Streptococcus; species Streptococcus infantis. The sequence goes on from NZ_GL732439.1 coordinate 1,020,510, forward strand.
GTGTAACCAAACATGTTACGAACTTCGTTAAAGCAAACAGCATCTTCAAGAAAATTCTCAGCGATAAATTTCGCACGAAGAGGATCCCCAGGAAGAAGAATTTTATCAGCAATTTCACCCTGCTTAGCAGCAATATGGATAGACATAATATAAGATACCAAGGGCGTTAAAGAGGCAAAGTAAAAATAGGAAATCCGACAAAGATGCTTCACATCTAGGAGGATTTATCTTTTTTACACAGCCTCTAGCCCGGGTTCAGTTTCAAACCCGAACTACCCTTCCTTTCATTTTTTATATACAGGACAGGCGACAGAGAACAAAGTAAAAATAGGAAACTGACGACGCATCGTAGATGCTAGACAGTTTATCTTTTTTACACAGTTCTCCGCCCGTATTCAGTTCAGCGAATACGGTTAACCTTTCCTTTCTGTGTGTATTTTTTGTTTAGAAAAGCTTTCCACTCGTGTTCAAATCTGAACACATGCTCTACCTTTCTTTATTAAATGATATTGATTATAAATTTAAAATATATTTTTGATTAGAAAAATTAGAGTATTCTTATTAATTTTCTATTATCCTTATCTTTGGTCGTAAGTATTTCTCCCAAGGGATTCGGTCCAGCATTTTAGCAAAACCAAATGCCAAGTAAGCAGTCACCAAAAGAAAAGGTATAGCCTCTAATGATTGACCAGTGAACCCCATTACCAATCCAGTTGCAGACAGGGGTGCCTTCAAGGTCACAGCTAAAAAGCAAACCGAACCTAATAGTAAGACTGCTGGCTGGTTGCCACCTCCTAGAATCATGGTCAAGAGTGCAGCTCCTGCAATCCCCAAGGCAAAAGATGGAGTCAAGGTACCGCCATAGGCACCTGCCCAAAGGGTGACTAAAACGACCGTGGCTTTCAAGACAAATAAGAGGATTACCGTCTTGGCATTACTACCGTTTAAAATCTCCTGAGCCATCATACGCCCGTTACCAAGTAGATGAGGCAAATGGCTAGCCAATCCAACAAGGAAAAGGAATGTTACAGGCAGAGTATAGAGTATCCGCTTGTCCTTTATTCTCTTTGAAGAAACTTGTTTGTTGAAGCGACTAAAAAGCCAAGCGAGTGGAGTCAGGAAAAGAACTAATAGGGGAACAAGCCACATATCACCTAGTGCCCAAATCATGGCTGGAATCTGGTAGAGAGCATGATCTGAAACAACAAAGCCTGCTGTAAAGGCTGATACATATGTAGTCAGACCGACCAAGAAAAAACGTTTGACAGATAAAGCAATTCCCAAGGTTTCAAAAACGAAAAACACACTCGTTAACGGAACCTGATAGACAGCCGCTAAACCCGCACCAGCTCCACAGGCAATGAGAAAGATTTGGTCCTTCACGGAGAGAGAAAAAATATTGGCAATAGGTCTTGCAAATAAAGCTCCAATCTCCCGCGGCGCAGCTTCCTTACCGATAGGCGCTCCTCCTCCAACTGCAACAATCTGCCAAATTGAATGAACTAGCTGTTTTAAAAAATGAAGTTTGTATTGTGATGTTTCATCTTTCATCTGCGCTTTGATGGAAAAAATCTTTGCATTTCTTTGCAAGGAATACCAGACCAAGGCAGAACTGACACCCACGATGATTAAACTGAAGCCTATTCGTGATGAGGCAACACCATCTGTCAAGAATCCAGTGTTATGCTCTGTCTGACCAAAAGCAATCCCTTCAACCAGCTCTAAAAGATAATGGAGCAAAATTCCGAATATACCTGAAACTAGCCCTAGCATGATGACCGCTAGAACTAATTTGAGGTTATATGGGATCTTCTGAAGACTCCTCCTCAACTCATGTATCATGATTATAATTCAGCAAGAATCGCTTTCAGCAATCCTTTGAAGTCGCCTTTGACGCGTTCTGTCACTTCCACTACTTCTTCGTGGTTGAGTTCTTCTTGGAAACCAGCAGCATGGTTAGTGATACATGAAATTCCTAGAACTTTCAAGCCTGAGTGGGCTGCCACAATAACTTCAGGAACAGTTGACATACCGACAGCATCTGCACCAAGAGTCTTATATGCACGGATTTCAGCTGGAGTTTCATAAGTTGGACCTGTCACACCGATATAAACACCATCATCCAGTTTAATGCCCAATTTGTCTGCTACTTGATGAGCAGTCTCACGGTATTCTGGAGTGTAAGCTTTCGACATATCAGGGAAACGCGGACCAAAGTCATCCAAGTTTTCACCAATCAATGGGTTTTGACCAGTCATATTGATGTGGTCAGTAATAGCCATCAAGGTACCAGGACCGAAGCCGATACCTCCAGCAGCGTTGGTTACAATCACTCCTTCACATCCCAAAACTTTCATGACACGAACTGGGAAAGTCACCACTTCAAGAGGATTTCCTTCGTAGAAGTGGAAACGACCTTGAAGAGCCAAGACTTTACGTCCAGCAAGATCACCATAAACCAATTTACCAGCATGTCCGACTACTGTGGATTGACCCCAGTTTGGAATGTCAGAGTAGTCTACTACGACTGCATTTTCGATTTCTTCAGCCAATTCTCCAAGACCTGATCCAAGGATTAGACCGAACTTAGGTGCTTGGATTCCCTTGTCTTTCAGGAAGGCAGCTGTTTCATTGATTTTATCTAAAAATGTCATTGTGTGTCTCCTTTATTAGTTTTTTAGCATTTGACCGATTTTGTCAAAAGTTTTAGCATTACGAATGGTGATTTGGCGGTAGAAAGGCATCTTGAGTAAGTATTTGTGATAGGCTGTTTCGTAGTATGATTCTTCAGAGAATTTCCCCCAGAAAATCCCAAGTCTTCCAAAATGAACGACTTCATCTTCCAGTTCAAAACTGTTCACTTTCTCGATGACTTGATCCACATCCAAGCCCTCAGTGTAAAAGAGCACATCCTTTCGAGCCATCTCATGATTCCACCAATCAGGAAGATTTCTAAGGTCCTCTTCATAGTCTTCGTAAGACAACAAGGAAAAACTCTGAATAAATGGATAACGTCTTTCAAAGAAAGCCTGTAAATTCTCTATTAATTTAGTTCTAGGCACAATGCTATTAAAGAAAATATTGCCACTGTTGATGTAGGTTTCAACCTTTTCCAATCCCAACTCTGTCAGTTCTTGACGAAGTTGCGCCATGACAACCTTATTTTTCCCACCGACATTAATGCCCCGAACAAGTAAAGCATATCGCGTCATCTTATACCAATTTATCTAAGAAACTTTCACCTATCATGGCTTTTTCAACACCAAAGTTCTCTGCAATCGTTGCTGAGATGTCAGCGAAGTGTCCAACTGGAATTAATCCATTGCCTTTAAAGGATGGACTGTATGCCAAAAGTGGAATATATTCACGAGTATGGTCAGTACCAGCGTAGGTTGGGTCATTTCCGTGGTCAGCAGTAATCAAAAGAAGATCGTCTTCTCTCATTGCTGCCATAATTTCTGGTAAGCGCTCATCAAACTCATGCAAACAATCACGATAGCCGTGTGGATCACGACGGTGTCCATATAAAGCATCAAAGTCTACCAAGTTTGTGAAGGAGAACCCTTTTTCAAATTCAGGAAGTCCCATAGTCTTCAATAGTGTATCAATTCCATGACTATTTGACTTATTGTGACCCATATCGTGGTTGATACCAGCACCGTTGAAGATATCGTTGATCTTACCAACTGCATAGGTGTCGATACCAGCTTCATTCAATTTGTCCAATACAGTTGGAGCAAATGGAGATACAGCCAAGTCACGACGGTTAGCCGTACGAGTGAAGTTTCCAGGCTCACCAACATAAGGACGAGCAATGATACGACCTAGAAGAGCTGGCCGTTCCAAAGTGATGGAACGAGCATATTCACAGATACGGTAGAGTTCATCCAAAGGAATGATGTCTTCGTGAGCTGCGATTTGAAGAACTGGGTCAGCTGATGTATAGATGATCAACTCGCCAGTTTCCATTTGGCGTGGTCCGAAGTCATCGATAACAGCTGTTCCTGAGTATGGTTTGTTGGCTTCGCGGATGACCTTGCGACCTGAGAATTCTTCGATTTTTGTCAAGATTTCTTCTGGGAATCCATTCCAGAAAGTATCGAAAGGTTCAGTGATATTGAGCCCCATGATTTCCCAGTGACCTGTCATGGTATCTTTACCTAGAGATACCTCTTCAAGCTTAGTCGCATAACCTGTTGGATTGCTCTCAGCTGGAACAGTCTTCAAGGCTTGTTCACGAGGGATGTTTCCAAGACCAAGTTTTGCCATGTTTGGTACATTCAAACCTACTGATTTTGAAATGTGTCCAAGCGTGTCTGATGCTCCATCAGGTACACCAGCGTTGACAAAGTTATGAGCATCTGGTGCTGCACCGATTCCTACAGAATCTAGTACCACCAAGTGAATACGATTAAATTTTGGCATAGTGTGTCTCCTTTTATTTTGATTATTTTGCTTTTGTTGAAGTTAAAATCTGAACGCCCTCTTGTCCAGCAACGATGACCTTATCCACCATTTGGTTAAACAATCCATGCTCGACGACACCAACAACATGGTCCAATTCTTGTCCAAGAGCAATTGGGTCTTCAATCACTTCCAAGGCGAGGTCAATGATAAAGTTCTGCATATCCGTCACAAAACGTTGGCCATCCTTTTCGCGGAAGCTCGGTTTATAGCTAGCTCGCTCAAATCGACGGAAGACCTGTTCGGCACCATATTGAACAACTTCTACTGGTAATTTAAAGGCACCGAGTTTCTCTACTAGCTTACTTTCATCAACTACCCAGATATATTCTTTAGATGGAGTTGCGACAACCTTTTCCATGAGAAGGGCCCCACCACCGCCTTTGATTCCGTTAAACTGACTGTCTACTTCATCTGCACCATCAACTGTCAGGTCTACAAAGTCCACTTGATCAATTGACTTAAGAGGAATATTGAGTCCTTCTGCCTGCTTGCTGGTCACACTAGAAGTCGTTACAGCTGTAATCTGCAAGCCCTCTTCCTTGATACGACGACCTATTTCTTCTACGAAATAGTAGGCAGTTGAGCCTGTTCCAAGCCCGACAACCATACCATCTTTGACGAACTCGGCAGCTTTAATCCCTGCCATTTTTTTCAGATTTTCCACTTATACACCTCCAAATAGAGCTACTTCTATTATATCATGAATACGCTTCAAATTCATCCTTGTACTAGAAAAACCCGAACATTTTATTTCGGGTTTTGTGATGTTTATTTAACCATATCAGGGTCATAGTCATAAAATCCAGTATCCAAGAAACGATTTTTAGGATGGAGCTTGCGAACTTCTTCATCAAGCAAGAAGGCCTGGTCATGAGTAAAGTTCCCTTCTTGAATCAAATTGCGCGCTTGTATAAAGAGTTTTGCAATTTCTACAAAATTTTGGCCTGGAGTGTAGAGACCTTCCAGTTTCCAGTGGGTAAATCCATGTTCTACCAACTCAGTCAACTTGGTCATCAAATCAAGGTCATTGTTAGCAAAGATATGAGTTCCATGATTGTCTTCAAAAATAGAATAATGGCTCTCTGGGTCACTTGGCTCAGCCAAGAACAAGTCACGTTGACGAGATTTTTCATCATCAATCTGTGTGAAATTGTAGTAGTTTTGCAAGAGCGGACGCTTCGAATGGTGGATAACACTAGCACCGTATACCAAGATCTCAGCAGGAATTTCTAAAATTTCAGGCATTTTGAAAAGTTCTGCAGATGGGATTTCACGCGCCAAAACTGCTTCTGACGCTCCTGCTTTTTGTCCCCAGAAGTTAATCTGACGACTGCTTGTGACCATGGTTGACGCATCGTAAATCGTTTTGAAAGAATAGTTATCACGGTTAACCACATAAAAGACACCTGCGTCCCCAACTGTGATATAGTCCGTTTTGATTTCTTCTAAAAAGTCCAAGAATGGCTTGATACGGTCCATCATGTCTTGGTGCATAAGAGCATTGACCGCAACGATTAATTCCTTACCGGCATCATGAACAATTTTTGAGATTTCACGCAATTCTTCATGACTAAAGGTCGTTGGCAAACGAAGACCAAAATCTTTCTCACCGACATAAATGCGGTCGACACCAGCTTCAAGTAGCTGTTTTACTTGTTCAATACTTTCAGCAGTTGCTGTAATGATAATCTTTTCCATAGAGAAAATTATACCACATTTCCAAAAAATCAGCTATATAGAAAAGTGGATCTTGTTAGTCCAAATTTTAAAAAAAGTGAACCGTACCAATAACAGTTCACTTTTTAGATTTATGCTTGTGTCTTTTCAACAAGTCGTCCGTCATTCATCACATAAATACGGTCAACCTTATCTAGTAAGCGAGTATCATGTGTGATCATGACAACACCCCTGCCTTGCTCATGGGCAATTGAAGCCAGCATATCCGTAACCTGGTAAGCACGTTGTGTATCCAAGCTAGCTGTCGGCTCATCTGCAAGCACGATACTAGGATTATTATAAAGGGCTCTAGCAATTGCAGCTCGTTGGCGTTCACCACCAGAGAGAGCTTTGGGGTAGTGATTTTGAACCTTTTCCAAATCCAACAAACTAAATAACTCTTGTCGGTTACTTTTTACAGATTTCTTTTTATCCAAACGATCAATTAAATCTAGTTGCTCCTTTACTGTTAAAAATGGAATCAGATTTGAAGCCTGGAGGATAAAACCAAATTCTCTGAAGCGCAAATCCGTTTTTTCTTTTTCAGATAAATGCCCAGTCTCTTTTCCCTTTACCAGAATCTTTCCACTTGAAGCTTCTTGAAGTTGGCCTAGAGTCGTTAAAAAAGTTGTTTTACCTGATCCAGAAGGCCCCACAATTGCTACAAACTCCCCAGCGTTTAGCTGAAAATTGGTCTCATGGAGAGCTGTAACTTTCATATTGCCTTCGCCATAAGTTTTTGTCACTTGAATCATCTCAATTAATGTCGTCATATCATTCTCCTTATCATTCTGCGATCGCTGTAATTGGATCTACTTTAAGTAGACGCGGAAGCGAAATGGCGCCACCTAGTAGTGCCATCAAGCAAATGACCAGGCTTAACACAAAGTATGCTAACCAACTAGGGTAGAAAAAGAAGGTTGCAGGTAAGACTAAAATGACAGCCCAAATGGCTAATAAAGCCAATCCTATACCCAAACCAGATAAAAGAAAGATTTGGCAGAAAAGGGACCATACGATGGATTTTATCTGAATCCCTTGCGCTCGCATAATTCCATAGAGGCCTAATTTTTGAATGGTAATGATGTAGATAAAAATTCCTACAATCAGACCTGTAATGACAATCATAGCTAGAATCATTCCTGAGAATACATTGACCTGAGGGGTATAGCCAGGAATTTTCGAAATCATTTTTTGAATAGAAATCTGCTTCAAACCATCGCCAGTCACTTCTACATCATTTTGCAATACCAATGCAGAGATCGAACGATTGCCTTTTGTTGTTCCTTGTAAATCCCAATACGTTGTTAAACTTGTAAAGACAACAGGCTCCGTGAAAAATTTATTTTCTCTGGTCAAACCTACAATCTTAAAACTTGTCTCACTTCCGTTGAGTTGAATAGCGTCCCCGAGTTTGATGCCGTAATTTTCAAAAGACTGATCCACTACCACTTCTTGGTCATTTTCTGGGTAACGCCCTTCAATCAAGCTTGGCGAGATAAAACTGTCCCACTCTTGACCAAAAATAGAGACATTCATCTTGTCACTACTATTAACAAGGTTTGTCACCGCAAACATGTAGCTTAGGGGAACAGAATCCTCAGACACTTTATCTTTGTAGTCTTTCTCTGGTATAAAGGATGCAGTCAAATTATCATTTGCATAATCAGATAGCACAACTCCTGTTGCTTGCCAATTATCAATAGCAGCCCTGTTATTTCGAACAAGCCCGAGAGCCAAACTGGTCATAAAAAAGACCATAAAAGCAATGAGAAAAATGGTTGTTAGAATTAAACTGTAACGCAGTTTATTCTGTAAAATTTCTTTGATAGCAAGATACATGCCAATCTCCTTTAAGTATTCTGTTGTCGAGGGAACAAATCACCTCTTTACCATAGCACTAAAGATAGAAAACTATCTCGTCATGAACAACTAGAATCAATTTAAAAGAATCCTGTCCTTACTTCAAAATTGAATTTATTTGCATCTGTGTATGATTTTTATTCGTTTTATGCATCAAATTTCCCCTCGTTGAAATAAGAGAAAAATAATAAAGTTTAAACGGTTTACTCATCCTATCATTTTCCCAACAGCATGTCAAGAAAACCGAAATTGGCCTTGATAACAGATTTTATGCAATTTGTAACAATCCTGTAATAATTCTCTCTTTAAAAAATGATAAAATAGTAATGTACTGTTAAGGAGAGAAATATGCCCGCAAGAAAACTACACCCGTATGAGTTAGAACAAGAAAGTATAAAAACTGCTCAGTTTCAAGATTATGTCCCAGAAAATACTTCTGTTGCTAGTGTAAAGGAAGTCCTATTTTTTGCAAACATTGCTTGCTTCTGTATCTTTTTAGCTATCTTTAGCTTTATGTTCTTATCGCTTAAATTGAACACTGTTTTATCATTTGCTTTGGCTATCGGCCTCAGTCTTGTAGCTTTACAATTTCAGCGCACTTTTATCAAGAAAAAATTCAAATAAAAACCTTCGATGAATCGAAGGTTTTTTTATTTATTCTTTCGTTTTGATGGTGTTGTGATAGCTATCTTGACTTCAAAAATTGTTCCGTTAGGTTTGTTATCTTTCACGCTGATAGAGCCTTTTAAGGCATCGACGATCTGCTTAGCTAAAGACAAGCCTAAACCGAAACCACCCTTTTGCCGTGTACGTGCCTTATCCACGCGATAAAAACGATCAAAGATTTTCTTTTTATCGGCTGCAGAAATACCGATCCCATTATCAGCTACCGTTAGATAGAGGCTTCGTTCTTTCGTTGAAATCTCAAAATATATCTCTCCTTCTTCTTCAGTATACTTGACCGCATTGTCAAACAGAATGGTCATCAATTGCTTGAGGAGGAGTTTATCTGTGATAATGGTGCGATGAACACGATTTTGGAAACGAAAAACACGATTATTCTCGGACCCAATCATCTCATAGTTAGTAAAGGTTGTATTAAAGAAGTCTGGCTCTACCTCTCCAAACTCAGGCTTGATTCCATCATCTCTACGTGCCAGATTGAGAAGGTTAGTCGTTAGAAACTTCATATTTCGAACTTCTTCCAAACTAGATGCGATACTCTCACTTGACTCCATAATAGTCGCCTCTGGTTTTCTAAAAAGAGTTTCCAGACGGTTCTGAAGAACTGCCAACGGAGTTCGTAATTCATGACTGGCATTTTCCACAAAGCTTTTCTGCTTTTGCATACTTTCAAGTAAGGGTTTAACACTGACACGTGCAAGATAGAGACTGGCTAAGATAGATAGAATCCAAAAACTTGCCATCACCACCACGATTAACTGCTCGTGGTTTTGACTAATTTGCTCTAGTTGGCTTGTGTTAATCAGGATAGCAGCATACTTAATATTAGTCGAAACAGAATCAATATTCATTTCCGTTAAGACCACCCGATAAATCTCATCCTGGCCGTAGCTATTCACAACATGAAGTTGTCGGATATGGTTTAAATCCTTTTTATTGAAAGTTATTCTGTCTAATCCCAAAAAGCGATTGCCAGTCACTAATTGATTCAAATTTGAATCTAGCAAAATCACTTCAGTATTGGAACTCACATTTGGCTTTTTATCAGAAGCTGAAGCGACACTGCCACTATCTAAATCCTTAACGTCTTCAGTTGCACGATTGACGGCCAATTGAATGATGTCCTGAGGATTGTTGCTGAGAGATAGGAGTTTCTCATCCACCGATGTGTAGAGACTGGAGTGCATAACCTGCAATATAATCAAGGTCATGGCAGAGAAAATTAGGGTGAATACTCCAAAATTACGGATAAAGTAGCTAAAATCTTCTGCGTACCAATTCTTTTTTAATTTCTTAAACATGTTTTAAAATATACCCAACACTACGCAAAGTTTGGAGATTTTCAGCAAAGGCTGAACCTTTCAATTTCTTACGAACTTTTGATACATAAACTTCTACTACGGAGATGGTTGTATCACTGTCAAATCCCCATAAACGGTCAAAGATTTGGGTTTTTGGTAAGATGACATTTTGGTTTTGGAGGAAATAGACCAAGAGTTCAAATTCTTTACCAAGGAGCTCAACAGAGGCATCTTGAACCTTAACTTCATTAGTAGATAGATTGACTGTTAAATCACCGTACGTTAAGGTATTTTCGTTAAATTTCCCTGATCGTTTGAGGAGGGCCTGAATACGCATCTTGAGTTCTTCTAGATAAAATGGTTTGGTTAGATAATCATCTGCTCCCAGCTCAAACCCATGTCCTTTGTCATCAAGACTTTCCTTGGCTGTCATGATGAGAACTGGAGTCGAAACACCTTTTTCACGTAGTTCTTTTAAGACTTGGAAACCATTTTTTTCTGGTAACATCAAGTCCAATAGAATCAAGTCATAGACGCCACTTTCAGCCTCGTAGAGACCTTCTTCGCCATCAAATACCTGCATAACATCTGCAAAATCATCCAAAAAATCAAAGACTGAATTTGACAGGCCTAGGTCATCTTCCACTAATAGAATTTTAATCATCAAAAATTCCTCCTTATTATATCCATTATAGCAAAAATATCTTAAAAAAAACTCAACTTTCCTTGTTTTTCTAAGAGAAAGTTGAGTTTTTATATACTATTTAGTCAAGAAGTTTTTAAGCCTTACCATATTGTGCAACAACTGCTTCAACTGCTGCTTTCTCACGTTTAATCAATTCAACGCGAGCCGCGATATCCTTGATACCCATGCTGATATTACGGCTAAGGGCAAGATCAGAAAGTTGTGGTTCAAAGAAGGCCTTATACTCTGCCAAACGTTGTTCTGTTTTAAAGATGTGTGATGGGAAGATAACAAAGCTATCAAAGCTCATATCTCCACCAAGGGCTGCCTTGATCCAATCCCAGTTTTCACGAGCCCATACCCAAACAGTTTCTTGGGTAGCTTGGTGTCCAAGGAATTGGAGATACCATGCTGAAAGGTCTTGTGGTTTCACAACAAATTTGTCTTTCCAAGTTGCAAGAAGAGTTTGGATGTTTTCTGCATCTGTACTGTATGCAAGCGCAGCTGCTAATTGACGTTTGAAAACTGCATCTGTTGCATGAGTGTATAGGTCTAGGTAAGTTGCAACCAAGTCCTTAGTCTCATTGTGTTTAATCTCATTGATGAGGACTTGAGCACGAATGGCTGCTGGAAGTCCTGCAAGTTTTTCTTTATGGGCTGCAAAGATTTGACTTGCTACCTGACTAGCTTCTTCATCATTTGAACGAATCATCATAGAAATGGTCAATTGACGAACCAACTCATCCTCATCTGATTCTCCGTCTTTCGCTTCAAAACCAAGTCGTTCATAGTTGTGACGGGCCAATTTAGCAACCAGAGTGTTAAAGGCTTTCTCAGCTTCTGTTCCTTCATCGATAAAGCGCTCAAGGGCACCAATAACCTGAGAAACTGCAGCAACAACCAGGTAAGACTCTTCCTTAGCAAGTTTATCAAGTACTGGCAACAAGTCTGCATATGATACATGTCCTGCTTCAGCAAGCAAACGACGTTCTTGGACGATTTGAAGCTTACTTGTGTTATCAAGTTCAACTAATTCTGAAAGAATAGCATCCAGTAATTCACCTTGATAGTCAGTAATGTAGTGGGCAGTATTTTCAGTGTTGAGGCGAAGAGCTGTTTTGTTTTCAGCAAGAAGCGCTGCATAACCTGGAATTTCGATGCTTTCAGTTTCGAGAGTATCTGGCAAGCCTTTCCAATTACTGTTAAGAGGCACTACCCAGAGACGATTCTTGTCTTCGTGTTCACCGATGAAGAATTGTTTTTGTGAGATCTTCAAAACATCATTTTCAACTGTAGCAGTCAAAACTGGATAACCAGGTTGCTCCAACCAAGAATCCATAAAGGCTGCTACATCACGGCCTGATGCTTGACCAAGGGCATTCCAAAGGTCACGACCAATAGTGTTTCCGTATTGGTGTTTTTCAAAGTAAGCATGCAAACCTTTAGCAAAATCAGCATCTCCTAGCCAACGACGAAGCATGTGCATGAGACGGCTTCCTTTAGCATAAACGATAGCAGAGTCAAAGAGTGTATTGATTTCATCTGGGTGTTTGACTTCAACGTGAACAGACTGAACACCATCTGTCGCATCACGTTTCAAAGCAGATGGAACGCCACTTGTTTGGAAATCTTCAAAGATATTCCAGCTTGGCTCAATCGCATCTACACAGACGTATTCCATCATGTTGGCGAAGCTTTCGTTGAGCCAGAGGTCATCCCACCATTTCATAGTTACGAGGTTACCGAACCATTGGTGAGCAAGCTCGTGGGCAATGACGAGGGCTACTTGTTGACGGCTGGCAAAGGTAGAGTTCTCATCCACAACCAAGTAGACTTCACGGTAGGTTACGAGACCCCAGTTTTCCATAGCACCAGCTGAGAAGTCAGGAAGGGCGATATGAAGAGATTGAGGGATTGGATACTTGACTCCGTAGTAGTCTTCGTAAAATTCGATAGAACGAACAGCGATGTCTAGTGAAAAATCAAGATTTGAAAGTGGATGGGCCTTGGTTGAGTATACACCTACCAAGGTACCATTTTTAGTTGTAGCAGTTACCCCTTGCAAATCACCAGCTACGAAAGCTAGCAAGTAAGAAGACATACGAGGTGTAGTTTCGAACTTCCAGATACCAGTTTCTTTGCGGTTTTCAACATCGATTTCCGGCATGTTAGACAAGGCAAGTTCACCTTCTGCTTGGTCAAAACGAAGAGCTAGGTCAAAGGTTGCTTTAGCTTCTGGCTCATCCACGCATGGGAAGGCTTCGCGGGCAAAGTGGCTTTCAAACTGAGTCGACAAAACTTCCTTCTTAACCCCATCAACTGTGTAGTATGATGGATAGATTCCTGTCATGTTGTCTGTGATTTTACCTGAAAAAGCAATAACCAATTCAACTGAACCTGCTTCTGTAAGATCGATATGAAGAGCTTCGTTTTCGTTATCAACTGTAAATGGACGAGCTTGTCCTGCTACTTCAACAGAAGCAATTTCCAAGTCTTTTTGGTGAAGGGAAATACGGTCACTTTTAGCTTGACCAGTAATGGTTACTTTTCCTGAAAAAGTCTTGGTCTCACGACTCAAGTCTAAAAATAAATCATAATGTTCAGGAACAAATTTTTCGATATAATGTTCTACTGCTTGCATCATATTCTCCTATTCTAAATTTCTGAGCGAATGCTCTAGTTCAAACATACCTATTTTATCATATTTTTAGTCAGAAAAAAGCTTTGGACAGTGATTTCCAAAACTTTCTTCCTTAGAGTAGTCTAGAGAGGATAAACCTTGCGAAATTCTTCTAAAACCACCTTGCTGTCAGGTGTAAACGTCAGACCTGCTTCCTCCAGCCACTCCGTGAAAAACTCCTCATGAACCTGACGCCAATAAGCCAGAGATTTGTCTCCTTCACCTTCCTTATAGGCATGGTCGGCCGACACTTGATGAAAAGGCTGAACAGAAACCTTTGTAACTTCGACGATACAGACAGCTTGATTTTGACTGTCTAAAATAACATCAAAGGTTCCTTCTTTGGGAAGGGGTTCGTCCTCTAGTGCGTAAAGGTCGTAGGCTGAGGTAGTTGCTGTTTTTTCGCCTTTAAGCACCAAATCTGCCAGAAGATCTGCTTCCACTCCAAAAGCCCAGGCGTCTATCTCATCTCCGATAGAGGGGTTGATTTTCTTGTAGGCATTCCACATTTCTTGAGGTGTCATGGGTTCTCCTTTGTAATTTTTTACTTTCTTCTTTTATACTTTTAAGATGGTCTGGATGGTCAATTTCTAAATCAAAAATCTCTGGAATAGAGCTGTAATGAAGAATACATTCGATACCCATCTGATTCATTTTTTGTATGAAAGAAGGATTCAGATAGCCTGCTATAGCAAAATCAATCTTTTTCATCCTTGTTTTATCCTGCATCTGTCTCAGCATATCTAGCATTATTGGACTTTCCATATCATGCCATTGACTGTTTCTCACAGTTGCAAAAATAAAAGAAGTTAAATCATTCATTCCAACTACAATCTTTGAAATGCCCGTTTCCAGTATCCTGTCCAAGTCGAAATAAGCTGATGGTAATTCAATCATCGTGCCGACTTTCCCGGTAAAACCATACTGACGCAATACTGTAATAGCTTGTTTTAATTGTTCGGCATCATTGACAAAAGGAAAAATAACAGACAGATTGGGATTGGTTTGAAAAACTTCTGTAACAACATTTGTCTCAGCCTGAAATTCATCTGGACACGCCAACAAACGCCTGATACCTCTGTATCCAAATAAGGGGTGGCGTTCGTTAAAATACTCTTTAGTCCCGTCTAGACTATTTGCTTCTGCATTTGTTAACTCTGAAAAGCGATACCAGACTTCTTCATCTGAGTACAAATGACAAATAGTGTCTAGATAATCTTTCACAAATTGCTGACAATTTGGTAATAGTATGTTTTGGTTTAGTTCTCTCAACAAGTATTCCCCACGAATCAAGCCGACGTGGTGCAATAAATGGGGATAAACTTTTTCAACAATTTTTTCGCCACTAAGAGCTAGTTGATTTTGCATGTTTTACCTTCCAATTCATGTAAGAGGTCTTGTCCAATTCTGGAAATCCTCGTAACTCTGCCTTCACCTTTAATACTAAAGGCGAGGCATTTTCTTCGGTCATCTGCTCAAGAGGAAGCCAAATTGCATTTGCTGAATCATTACTTCCATCAAGAACCTCCTGAGGAAGGGATTTTTGAGAGTCCTCGAAATCGAGCACTACATCATAAAAGGCCATGATATGGTGTACGGCGAAGTCTCGCCCTTCTTCATGAACCAGCACATCATAAATCCTAGGATTTGAATACTGGCTAAGCATATAACCCGTCTCTTCCAGAGCTTCTCTCTTGAGGGTTTCCGTCAACCCCTCACCGAGTTCCTGGCTACCACCTGGTAGGTCAAAACGATGCTGATAGGGGCCTCTTGTTTTTTCAATGCAAAGCAGTTTCCCATTCTCATAGCAAATGCCATAGACACCAAAGTGTTTTTTGATTTCCATATTCTACTCTTTTCTAAAAGTCCAAGATCAATAACTTACCTTATCCCTTAAAAGGAAAAAGGCTATAAATTTCATGCTCCTTGATATACTTCTTTAGCCATTTCCTCTTGATCATCCAGATAAAGTAAATAGGCCAAACGATTCAGTGATTCGAGATAGCTAGCTTGGGTCTTCTTATTTTTTTTAGGGATCCGGTTTAAATACGATACTAACTCGACATCATTTTCAACCTCTTCGATTAGTTCTTTCACATTCATTTCTTTTCTCCTATCCAACTCACTTTTTGTTATTGAAAAAGGCTTTTCTAAGGTCAATCTTACCGAAGTAGATATTTTTTTGCTGTCGCTTGGACGTCTGGGGAAAGGTAGCGCTCTATCAAGTCACCTGTCCCTACAATATATTCCTCCAGAGGGACATCTTCTCTTTGTTTCCAAAAATTTGAAAAAGCGAAATAGAACTCCAAAAACTCCGTCAAACTTGCGCTGAGTTTATAGAAGTTAGGATCTCCAGGACTGCCCGCGTAAACTGGAGAACTGTCATCTTTCATATCACAGAAAAGAATATCATCTGTATCTGTAGTAGCAAATATCTGGTATTGCCCTTCACTAAACTGAAGAATATCTTGTAAGGCCCAACATTCGACTGTCCTTGTAGGAGAATCTAATGCCAACAAAATGATATTAAAATTTTGATTAGCAAAAAATAAATCCTCATTGAACACTATATGTTGATAATAATCAAGTAATTCTCCTGTCAAATCTGAGGACTGGATCCTTAATTTTTCGTTTGAAAAACTCACTGGTTGGGGAATAAACGTTGTTTCCTTATAGAGTCTAATGATCTTTTTTAATACAGTCACTACTGTCATTTTTCTCTCCTTGGTCATTCCTCTTCCGTCTCCTTTAAGAATTCAAGCCATATCTTCAGGTCTGGATTTATGTCATGCGCTATCTCAGCATGCTTCCTATAATCCATATCCAAGTAGCCTTGTTCATTCCGGAAAATAATACCTTGTTCATAACAGTTTTTAAGAGCTGTGAGCATAGATTCTAATGACCGGTATTCGACCTGGGCCTCTTCTTCAAATACATAAAAACCAAGAATTTGACCCTGAGCTTCTGGAGCCAAGTTCATGGCATAAAAATCTCCCCCTCCACTGGCAAAAATTGGGAACCAAGACTTGCCCCAAGCATCCGTTTCTCTTAGTTCTAAGTAGGTCTTGATACTCTCTTCCAGAGACATCAAATAGAAACCAGGAAAAAATGCCAGCTCACCGAGTGTGATTCCCTCACTATCTTCTGAACCTTTTCTCCAAGTATAAAGAGCACGCAAGTCCTGCGTTGGCTGCAATGGTATTTCCTCAAACAATTCTTGAATCTGTTGAGAAGATATTCCCGGATTTAGATGGTCTAAACAAGAATGATCTAGCCGTTGGAGACATTTTTCGACCTCATTTAATAATTGGGTGATCATTTCCATTTGTTCTCCTTGCCTTGTAAATCATTAGAGACGAGTTCCTTCGTCCCTAGAAAAGAGCTTGCGATTATTCAATCCCATCCTCTTTATTATACTCTATCATGCATTTGACTGCATATTCTACCCATTCCCAAAAATCGTTAAACTCTTTTCGTTGCTCCCAGCCTTCGGCAGCAAAATCATGAATGAGTTGGACCTTATTGCCCTTTCCTATTTCAAAACAAGCTGTATCATCACAATCTCCTCTTTTAGCAAATGGAATCAACTTTCTGCTTGGGTACCTTTCCTGCAATCCCTCATACAAAGACAGGGCCCATTCTGAATCCAACAGATACCAACAATCAAAATCAACTAAATTAAGTTCGATACATTTTTTAAACGATTCAGGATACTGAAATATCCTTTCGTCCAGTAAATAGTTTTTCATTTCTTATTTCTCCTTTTAGAAGCATTTTCTACTGATCTATATAGATTTATAAACACATTACAAAGGCAAGTTTAACCATTTAGAATCATCAAACCATTCTTTCTTATCTATCCGCTATTCTGCGTAAGTACTCTTCCCAGGTGAGGATTATAAACCTTAAATAGATAATCCTCACTCAGCTAATTCTTGAGTTTAGGCTGTCAACTACTCTTAAAATACGCGACCTCGAAGTCCATAAATTTCATTCTTAAATTCAAAGGAAAATAGATGACTAGTCTAAGATGGACAAATAAGAGACTAAAATATCCTTTACCAATTCTAGAAAGGCAAATTTATTTCTTGGCTCTTTTGAAGCCAAGCCAAATTCATATTCAAAAAAATGCTCAACCACTTCATCTCCAGCCTGTATAACATCCTCAATGGTCTCAAGCACTTGCTTCTGCTTCTCTTCTTCTAGGCTCAAGAAATCCTCTTTCACAAATGCATCAAATACTGTAAGGACATCTTCCTTTTTACTCATATCAAAAGGATATAGAAACTCTGCCTCTTCACTTGTAACAACATTACTTTCTATGGACATCATTAGATTCCATAATACTAAATAGTGCCTATGAAAATTATCTCTACTTTTCAACTTTTCCCCCAATTTTTGCGAAATATCCTTTACTGAACAGGTTTAGACTAGCATTCTGGACTATTACTTACTTTATTGAGAAATCCTCCCCTTTGACCATCATCCCTTCCTAATCTCAACTAACTAGTAGTATTATTTTAAAACTTCTCCCGAACGAATATAAGCTTTAAAGAAGTTTTTAGGAACAGAGGCAATCTTAGGTGTAATAGATAAGCCATAGTTTGCAAAATCTAAAGCAAGCTTCTTAGAATCGATGGCATCATAATACTCAACATACAATCTGCATAAGTTCACTTTGGTAATAGAGAATTGTTTTAACAACCAATCCTTCTCAAGATCCTTCTCGGGATCTATGCTCGAAAATACGGTAGGATAGGATGAATACTGAGCAGTAAAATCGATGGCCTCTTGGACAGCCTTTTCCAATTCAGCTTGATCCATGCCATTTCTATGATCGATAGAACCTAATCGAGTCCTTAAAGCACAATCCACTTCTTCTAACAGTCCCGATTCCAGAAAGAGGGGATGAATGCCAATATTCACGAAATAAGCAGTCCCATCTGATTTTCGTTGAAAATAGATCACCGTGTAAAAATCATGATCAATTTTATAATAGTTATGGGTTCGCTTTAGTCGCGAAAAGCCATTTTTTACGAAAAGTTCTTTGGCCTCTTTCATTTCATTACCTCTATTTCTAACAGAATGTGGGGAGTTCCTCATTGCATTTTCCTAGGAATCTAAATGGATATAGTTTATCCCTACAACTTTCCCATTCTCAATATTGTATTGTTTCACTGTATCTATGTAGCCAATCAATCCTTCATCACTAATCTCTTCTAGCGTTGCTGGTACTATGTTGTCTTTTAGTTTAAAATCTCTAGCTTTATTCAAATCACCTACATCTTCAATAGATGCCCAAAAAAGCATATATTCATCGCAATAAAAATAGATCTGTTCATCATAGAACTCCGGTATTTTACAGAACTCAGCTCCATCACTTTGCCTTTCCAAGGCTTCACTATCTCGATAAACAAAGTAGGTCTTTTTCATCTTCATTCTCCTTTGATATTAATGGGAGGGATTATTCGCAATTCGTTAAACTTACTGATATGCATTTCTAATCTAACAAAATGCTTTATCAGCGTCTCCATAGTCAATGATAGTCATCTCTTCAAGTGAAATCTTCATTCCTCTTCCATGCTCTACTTCAGCGTCCACTCTAAATAATAAGCCAAAAATACAATCGGATGACGTCTGTTCGGAGAGCAGATAGATCGCCATTAACTGCCCCATCATGGATAGTTCCGAAAAGATTCGTTTTTCAGCTAACTCATACCAATAAGCAGATGACCCAAGCATATGAACGATTTTTTCTTTGTAGTCATTGGCCATTACTTCATCTGCTAAAGCAAGCCCATCCGACAAAACCAGGCGAATAGAATCGTGTTGCTCTGGTATAAAAACGCTCATTTCAAGATCATCATCAAATTTTATAGCTTCTAGATTCACGTGTTTCCCCCTCTTAGCAGTCTTTTCCCCACAATTAGCTTCGATTCCACGGGATGTTGACAATTTCCATCCATTCTACCCAACTAGTCTAAGATCGTTCCTAGAATCATCTTATTTTGCTCGAATATCTGAAATTCATCCATCAAATAGGGTAAAAAGTCATCAAGCAAGGGATGGCTAAGCCCGTCGATTGGGAACCCTCTTTTCTGACGTTCTTTTAATAAAATCAAGATTTCAATTGGGAAATACTGCCATAGTAAGGTATTGAATTCAACTAAATGACTGTCTTTGGCGTTCGCTAAATGATAATCACACATGGATATAATTGTTTCTCTAAAAACGTCAACATCCTCTGAAAAAATAGTTTCCATAACCTGTTTATAGGCATCATTCACATTATGATAAGGGTTCGAGTCCAAGGGTTTATATTTAGCATCACAGGCATTTTCGAGCAAGCTAGCTAACCGGTCTCCCTGTCCATTTCCATAAAGGAAAACAACTAAAGGCATTAAACTTTTTGATGAAAAGAAAATAGGTTTCTTCCTTTTTTCAACTTGAGCATCTTTAAAATAAACTAATTTATCAATTAAAAATTCGACATAAGTATCATCTAAATAGGCAAGTGTAAATAAGATATTCAAACAAATATCTGTATCAAAGTTTGAGCCCCCTTTAGCTAAATATTTAGCAGAAGCCATATCTGCCATTACAGAACAAAAACAGCCGTTCAATAATAACTGGTAGTTTTCAGATGTTTTACTTTCTATAAAATTAGAGACTAGAGGATACGAACTTATAGAATCAATCATATCTATATGATCATACAGGTATGATCTTATCTCACCATTTTCTTCGTAGTTAATTTTAACGCTTTTCTTATCAGATTTTAGAGCTGTTAAAATGGCTTCAGTATTAGATAGGTTTTCTGGCTCTAAGTGAAAATCTCTCGCCTTCAGTATTTTATTTTTTATAGCAGTTAATTTCCTTTTTTGATTTGAAAGTGTTTTATTCATATTGACTTCTAAAATTTCATTTCTTACACTTAACTACCACTGTTTTTTGAAGTACATCTCTTCCTGCATTCCTATGCTATCCAGTATTTCACAAGGAAGAATTGATCCACTTCCCATCATCGAGCCATTCTTTCTTATCAATCCACCATTTCCCCTTTTGAAACACCATTTGAAAACGATAGAGGGTTTCTATACCAGAACGATTCTCCTTGATGTAGAAATAAGCTTGATTCCCGTCATGCTCTTCATCAACGATAGGATGCGTCTCAAATTTGTATTCAAATGGAAAGCGGACTGATAAGGACTCTTCCCTTGCTCTGAGTGTTTTTTTAGATGTACAAAACTGATCAAAAATCGGAGCTAATTCATCCTTCAACATCTCTTTATCAGCTTTGTTTCTTAGGCTCCTAGTGGCCTTTTTCTCCCAAGAATACATAGCCTGCATAAACTGGAGTAAGGTTTCTTTTGCTAGATTCGTATGGCTCATATTTCCTCCTACTTAAACAACGGGACTAAAGGTTCGTTTATTATGAAGACATCGGTCATAAAAAGCTGTATTAAAGGCATTTTTTACTCCTCACGCATGCAAACATGTGGTAACTCTCTTCTAAGAAGTTCCCTTTGCTTTTGATTTGTTCTTCCCGTTGTTAAAAATCGGAGATGTTTCAGACTCTTCAGGTAGCTAACTGTTGATGCGTAGTTAAAAATAGACGTGTCAACAAAATCTAAAAAACGAAGCTCACTAGAGGACTGGATAAAATCCAATTCTGGTAAATTTTTATTTGCTGTAAATGAAAGATAGAGCAACTGATTTAAATCCCTTATAAAATCAAAGTCCGGCAACTTTAC
Source organism: Streptococcus infantis ATCC 700779 (assembly GCF_000187465.1). Classification (GTDB taxonomy): domain Bacteria; phylum Bacillota; class Bacilli; order Lactobacillales; family Streptococcaceae; genus Streptococcus; species Streptococcus infantis. The sequence continues at coordinate 1,041,660 of NZ_GL732439.1, forward strand.
ACCATAATCAACGTGCAGATAACGCATACCTGTATGAAAAGAAATGTTCTCTATCGTTTCCAAATTTGTCATAGAAGATATCCCTAGAGCTTTCACACAATCATTTTGGGGTAAGATGATCTTTCTTACTCTTCTAGCCCCAACTAATAAAATTTTTTCTACTTGTTCGTATATTGAAAAGTCTAGCACATCAGATTTACTTCCCATCAAGTAAATCACCCTCGTATTGCTAGGTAATGAAAGCTGATTAAAATCCACATCCTTCAGCATATCCTCTGGGTTTTCAACAATGTACTTTTGTCTTAATAAGCGATTGATATCGATGAATTCTTTATAAGTCAATGTTTCATCCAATAATGGTGCAATCTCTTCAATAGAATGTAGAGGCTCCATTGCCATTAGATTCTCTCTTTCGGAAAATCCTTTTTTAATGATCTCTAAATATTTATCTAAACTGGTCATCATTCACCTCTTTTCATGAATATCATGCTTCGTTTTCTTTGTTCAACCTATCTATTTTTACAATGACACTTTTACAAGAAGAATAAGCCATTGCTTGTCTCAAAAACTAAAATCATGAATCTCAAGAGTATTCTTTTCTATATAAACTTTATCCTGCTTGCTCAATCTCGATCAAAGACAACCTTGACTCTAGCTCTACCCAAAGCGTCTAGATATTGCTCCAGTTTCGTAATCGACTCCTCCGAATCAGATAATTGAACAAGCAAATCCCCATTGATAGTCATGACATCCTTTGTCGGTAAAAGCATGAGATTCTCAACGCTTGGATCATTCACAATCATTAAGGAAGGGGAATAAATACAGCTTGTGGAGAGGTCTAGATTTCCAAATCGCTCCCTAGCAGACACAAAAATAGATTCCATCCCACCTTGGGCTTTCAGAACAAATTCTCTCTCGAAAAATGCTTCAAAACTGTCGTAAATCTCGATGACATCCATAGTAATCCCATCTAAATAATAAACTTGATGACTTTGAATGTTCCCATCCTTCAATCTATAAGCGAATTGATCTCCAATAGCAGACATACCAAAAAAATAGTAGTCTGATGCATAATCTCTCCAGACATCTTTCCATAGCTCATCCGAATTCCAAGAGTCCAGCGTGATGGCTTGAGCAGAATCTGTACCAAACAAGCGATAATAGCCACCATAAAATTCCAAGCCGTTGGTTATGGAGAGCAAATCCAGGTGAGTTTGCGGAAACTGTCTGGCTTTGAGTTTTTCTAGTTCAAGAGCTGAAGCCCCACTTTCTTGTATGACCAGATCCTCACAACATTTTAAAAAATTCTTCATTTTCATTTGCTTCTCATCTCTTCATCTTTGGCTTTAGCCAAGCATAAATTCAATAAAGTCTTTTCGATAGTCTTCAGGAAGTTGCTCCTCGATAATAGCCATGATTCCTATTAAAAAACCTTCTTTATAGTCTGACAAAGCCTCATCAATGTAGATGTCATTCTCAAACTTGGTGATTTCTAGCTCTTTCATCTGACTATAGGTAGACAAGAAAGTAGATAAAGAGGGGCTTAAGCAATAGAGCTTGGAATTCCCAGGAATCTTGCCAAATACAGGACTAAGCTTGCTAGTTAGATCACAAAAGATTGGCTCATCGCCCATCATGTGGGCAAAAATCACATAACTCTCTTTCCAGCTAGGATCCTGCCATCCTTCTGATGCAGCTTCACATAGAGGGAGAGGAATTAGAGCAAGATCATAGGGAGCTCCTCTAAAATAAGCTTCTTCATCAAAGTCTAAATGCTGGTAGAACTCTTTCAATTGACCAGACAAATCTGGCTTTTCGACATGGAGACAGTCACTAGTAAATACAAGCTCTCCTAAGCCCTTGTTTCTATGATAGACTTCTACGAATTCCTTCAACAAATTGAGCATCATTATTGGACTCCTCTCACATTTTTGGGGTTATATTTGGCTATTTTCAACTGACGATTACGCATCATTCTGACCGCTAGCGACAGCCTGAGTCCAAATTCGTTCAAATTCCTCTTGACTAATCTTGATGGAGTCTGATAGATCCAACTCATCTTTTCGACCATCATAGAGTAGAAACCCTATTTCTGGAACATAATCCTGTAGGCAAGAGGAAGCATAAGAGTGCCCATTCAAAACGTTAATTTGTCGACTTGCACGCTGACCAGTAAACTCTGTATAAATAACTCCTAGGCCTGACATAAACTCACTATTGCCATAATAATAATATTCTTTTTCACACATTAGAATCTTCCTTTACCATTTGTCTCTCCAAGAATGGCATTCTTTCCTCTTTGCCTCTTTCATCGACTAATTCTATGTTCATTTTCAATTTATAGAATCTACCAGTTCTTAGCCTTATTCTCCAAGACTCTCACTTCTACTTTATCCTCCGCTAAATGGAGATCCAATACTTTTTCCTGGTCTTGAAAGAAAAGTGTCAGGTCTCTGGTAGAAAATTCAGTAAAATAAGAGGGCAAAAAGTCATCCAAAGACTCCATTTGAAACAAGACGTAAACTGGTGAAAACTCCCAAAAAACTAGGATAAACCGACTGCTATTGCCAACAAGACTTTGAATTGACCTACTTAGATCTTTAGTAGTAAGGTCGATAGAAAACTCATAAAGGCAAGGAATCGGAGAATCGATAGGATTCAACTCCCCAGCATACCAAGCAATTTCTTTAGGTTTATCGGTCAGAAAATGAACATCCTTGTTCCCCTTCAAACCCTTGATTCGTTTTTCTACTTTTAATAAGGATAATTTCTTTTTTACGTCACTCATTGTTCTTGCTCCATCATTTTAAAACAGAAATTCTGCTCACAACCTCATTCTGATTATCCAACAGATAAAGGAAGTTCCCTTTTATTTCCAGTTTACCAAGCTTAGCCCCATAGTCCATCTCGTGAGCAGGGCAGGATTGAATCAACTGACAGATGCTCTTATCCTTGTGCTCTATCTTCCAAAACAAATCCACCTTATCCAGCTGATGCTCCACTTGAATGGAATAGGTCGTGGATTGGATCTTCTTCCTTTTCCACTCCCAGCTGTTTTCATAATCGTTTCTCTCTATTTCATTGACTACATCCTCTATCAAGGAGCAGGGAATAGAGAGCTCCTGAAACACGCGCTTTATCCCTTTTACCAAGGCCTCTAAGAGCAGCTTTTTCTGTTCCAATGGACTCAAGGTTTTATAGCTAGAAAAATCAAATAAGACTTGAACAGTATAGACACCAAGTAGGTTCATGATAGCTGGATTGCTAATCGTATCTACACATTCTACGATGATTTTCCAGCAATCCTTGGTCATAACTGGTTTGAAGAGGCGCTCTACCATAGAGGTCATACATTTGGATTCATATATGAATTCGTTTCTCCGATCTTTCCAATTTTGTCGGTAGTCTTCAACTCTAGCTTCATCGTAAGTTAGCGCAGCGGAGTCCATCAGCTCCTCAATCCTCTGTTGATTTTCCACATAGGGCTTATCTAATTCAAAATACTGTAACTTCATATTCGTGGTCTCATAGTTTTTTTCTTGTAGAAAGGTTTATCCTTAGGTCAAGTTCTAATGTTTGTGCTCTTCCTTCACTTTTTCCCATAGTCGTGGTGTCCCTCCTAGCAATGGAGGATTCTTTGATCATACGGAATCTCCGCAAATAAGCTAGGAATACATCTTTAAGTATCAATCTTCACAGGACCAATCTCAGCAATTCTAACAAGGTCAGAAGATCCTGATAACATCACATCATTTTGGTTTATAAAATTGAATTCAACCTTTTTTTCTAAAAAGAGCAGTTCCAGTTGTCCATTCACCTTATAAATCCCCTTAGAATAAAAATGGATTTCATCTAAATTAAAAAACTCTAAATTAATTTTTATGGCATTAAATGCGCTTTTCTGCCACTTTTCAGGGAAATTAGTTGGCAAATCAAATACATAAAAGACAAGATCTAATTTGTAATCGTAACATAATACAGTATCAAGAAATACATTCTTCAATTCCAAATCACCATCAAACAAATGAATAATCTTTTCCCTGCCCACTGCTTTTTCAAACCATTTCACAAGATGAACTCCTTTTTTAAAAATGAATAAAAGTCTTATTTTTAAGAGTTATTGTTTCGCTCTTTAAGTAGATTTTAGAACAGACTAACTCTTCTGCCGTCCTTTCCTTTTGTAACGTCATTGATTAAGTCCTTGACAATAGATATATCGAACTGACGAGAAAAGTCAACAATTTTCTGGCGATTCTCTTCTGGATATAGATAAGATGCTGCTAAGATAAATAAAAATGGATTTATGACTTGACCAATATGCTCAAAGTATTTAGGCTGAGTCACATGAGACATAATTTTGTTAAAATCGTCATCTTTCAGAACAATCTTTCTCTGATATATCGCTGCACAAGCACCTGCAGCTTGAGATGAGTTATTCGATTCTAATGACTCATAAACAAAAGACAAGTTCTCTGTTTCTAAATTTTCTAGATAAGCAATCGCTACTGCTAGAGAGCGATAGGTTACAAGGGTTGGGATGTCTCTCAGCAGTAATGACTTGAGATAGGGAATTTCTTCTGTGCAATCCGTTGCAGCCATGGCGTAGAGCAAATACATTTGTGATTCCCATGATTTAGGCTTTTCCATCTCGCCCTCCAAGGCCTGATGCAAGAATGGTCCATATCCTTTTAGTCTGCCCTTTAAAATTTTTTTCGCAGCCTTTTTTACCAAGGGCGTACGTCCTGAAGTTAACTCTTCTACATAGTCCATCTCAAACTCCTTTATTTTCTCTGCTTGCCAGTTCTTCTTCCAATATTCTATTATAAACTATACTTCCGACACAGGCTTCCCAGTCTAGGTCCTCAACTTCTTCCCTAGAAAAAATCTTAGGTTCCCGCCTACCATCTAGCCAGACCTTCCCAAAGTGAAGACCATTTGGGTCTCCCCACTTAAAGGCTAAATCCTTAAAATGGCTTGGATCAAAATCCACTTGGTGACCAATTATCTGCCAAAACCATACTGGACTTCGATCAAACAAGGTGTAGGAATCTATAATGATGGGCTTACCTATAAATTGAGCACGACTTAGCTCCTCAACTGTTATAGTAGGACTTGCTTGAAAGATATCGAAAAATTGAATGACATGACCAACATTCACTTTTCCAAGGATTTGACCAAATACAGACATTTCCTCCGAAAATTGATAGCAAAAAATATCACCAATTTTAATAAATCGAAGTTTTGTTCTTGGCTTTTCATTCCACTCACGAATCTTTATCTGGGGCAATTTTTTCTCCATAATTAATTTAATTCTATTCCTACTGCTCTTTATTTAAGATATGAAAGAGATCATCTCTTAGAACGATTCCATCGTCTTCTATCAAATAGGCCATGTGCTCCCAGAAAGGCAATTCTTGTTCAAGGGGCTTTTCCAAGGCAAGTACTTGGTTCTTCAAATTTGCTGCAATCTCTTCGACTTCATCTTGCTCAATCTCATAAAACTTTGCTTTCAAAAGAAAGATGCCTGATAGAAAAAGTGAATAAGAGGAAACAAAATCTTGCAAGGAAGAGTTGACATAAATCCTCGCTTCTTGAAAAACTTCCCTTCCTTCTTGATTACAAAATAAAAAGATTTGCTCCTCTTCTCCAATCACAAAAAATCCTAAAAAACACTGGCCAAAAAGCCTATAACTCTCTTGCTCTTTCCTTAGTTTTACTAGATCAGTAGCTACTTTGACAAAAGAAAATCCCATTTTGGAATAATCCTCTAAATAAGCCAAAAGGTTGAAACGGATTTCATCCAGACGAAGTGGTTTCTCCTCTGTAGATACCACACAAAAACCAAGCTCCTTCACTAATTCATCAATAGTAACTGTCATTTTTCTATCCGATCTCCTAGATTCTTTTCACCCAATTTTTTTAACCTCCAAAGCTTGATAGCCGCATCTTTTCTGAGTCCCATAAAGAGGCTTCCTAAGGTTACTGCTTCCTCTTTTTTATAGACTTGAGAACTAATACTGGCCCATCCATCTTGCAGGCATTCAATTTTTAAATAGAAATCTCGCTCTTGTCCAAGTTTCCCTGTTACATCGTCTATCTCATAAGAAGCAGACAGCAAAGACACTGAGATAAAGTCCCCCGGTCTTCGATACATTCGCATGACGGATTCTTTCTGATTAACAGAGTGGATATCCTCTTTTGTTTCAGCTCTGTCACGTTCTGATAAAATCACCCACTCCCTATCATCCTCTGATGAATAAAAACGCCATTCTTTCTCAACCATATCCTGCTCCATCTTCTAGTGCTTCTCTTGTTATCGACTACACCTAGTAATAAGCGACTTCGCCTATACCATATTCTAAAATTTCAAAACTATCGAGGGAGAATTTAAGTCCTCTACCATGCTCCGAGTCCTCTCTTAGTCCAAATTCCAAACCAAAAATTAGGTCTATATCCCTTTGTTCAGACAAAATAAAAATGGATAGGAGTCTGGCGTGCGCTAGTTCTGGAAATTCCTCCTGAATTTTTTCCAAAGCTGTGGGATACCATACTGATGATTGATCCAGGAGATTATCGAGTTTTGCTTTATAAGACGGAGTTAACTCCTCATTGATAACCTTTAAAGAATCACTTAAAGCAAGGCAGACCTTTTCTCTTTCCTCTGGAATCGATACAAACATCTCGTTATGGACATCAAATTTAAATTCTCTCATCACTATCTTTCCTCCTTTCGGATGCCATTTCTCTAATCGGCCTAGCTAATCTTCAAATTTTATAAAGCTATCATGCTGCTGATAATAATTCAAAGCCTCAACCAAGTCTTGGTGACTAGCCTCTGGTTTTTCTTCAAGTGCAACCGAAAGAACATCAATCAACTGCTCTCCATAGTAGACTAGCTGGAGATCTTGCTCCTCTACATCTGTCGGGTAAATATCACGGTCTTCCACTACATCCGGATAAGCTGATACCCAATAGAGGCTATTAAGTCTCAGTTCTCCATCCTCCTTGCCATAGATGCAAAAATCATCTGATACCAACTTGTCCACGCGCACCTGCTCGATGATCTGCTCTAGTGAAAGTTCTTGGTGTTTCCGCATATCTTCTCCTTTTTAGTCTCACTCTTCAACAAAGGAATTCAAAAAATCCTCAAAAGATGGCCATTGACCATACAACTCAGCTTTTTCTTCTAAAACATAGAAGTAAACCTTGCCATAATCTTCTGCCCTTAAAGAAAGAGCATAGTTGCCCGATCCAGGATCATAGGCAAAATGGAGAAGATCTGTGCCCTTAAATCCTGCAGACACAGCCTCATCGTCAAACCATTTCATAGACTTCCTCATCTCATCAAGTGAATTAAAGGAATTAAAAGGAAAGAGATGATGTTCATCGTGGACACCCTTTACTTGGGGTTGACCTCCGTTGTACTTGAGATAATAATCCTTCATAGCTTCCGGTAATTTCTTTCCAAGAATCTCCTCAAATTGTAAAAAATCTTCTTTTGAAATCGGTGAATCTGCATCTAGCACTCTAAACATGATTAATCTCTTCCTTTTTTACAATTCTTCTTCCAATACCTTATCAATAAAGTCATAGACATTTGTAGCTACTTTTTGCATTTCTAAGGATCCTAAAGCACCCAAGTCATTTTCATATATGCAATCATCTGCATTTTTCTTAATAAAGTAGGCCAAATCTCCCTCTTGACCAATCAAAAAGAAGTCTGGTTCATCTACTTCTATCTGATAGGTCTCATTACGCTCTAAGAGATCCTCCTTAGCATATAAACAGATACCTGAGTCACCAATCTCATAAGGATCCACTTCGTCCCATTCTGATAAAAACTGATAATAGAGATTTGGTAACACAAATCCGAACTCATTTCTTTTCATAACTTACCTCCACATATTCACTGAGTATCAACTATATTACTTCAAAGACCAGCCACCATCAATAGTCAGAATCTGTCCCTGCATGGTAGATGCCTTCCCACTTGCTAGGAAGAGGCTGACTTCAGCTATTTCACTTGGCTCAATCCAGCGTTTGATAGGTGTTTCACTGGCTACCCAGTCTGCCAGACCACCTGGTTCAAAGTCAGCTGCTGTCATACCAGTCTTAACCGCACCAGGAGCAATGCCAAAGACCTGAATCCCAGCTTCAGCATAGTCTAAAGCCAACTGCTTGGTAAAGCCTGCCAAGGCATGTTTTGACGAGGTATAGGCGTGACCACCCCCGCCTGCTAGACTTGAAGCAATGGAACACATATTGATGATGATCCCTTTTTTATTCTCTAGCATTTGCGTAAGATAATGTCGCGTCAGTTCTACTGGTGTCACATAGTTGATTTCAAAAATTTCTTGGATTTCCTGAGCAGATTGTTCTAGCAGAGATTTGTAGTCATCTAAAACCCCAGCTGTATTGCAGAGGACATCCACCTGAGGACACCAATCAAAAATGGGTTCCAAGTCAAGCGTTAAATCACGTTGCAAAAAGTAAAAGTCACCCTGTAAATCAGGATTTTCACCCTGATCCACTCCAAAAACCTGATAACCTTTTTCTAAAAAGAGTCGAGCTTGAGCCAGACCAATCCCTGAGCTAACACCTGTAATCAATACACGTTTAGTCATGGACTTCCACCCAATCCGTCGCTAAGACATCACAAGGAGTTGGACTCCACATAGAAAAACCTTCTCCTTCACCAGATACGTTGATGAGGAAATAGGGTGTCACTTCAAGGGCGACGCCATTTTGCTCGATGGTATCAAAAAGCTGCACATAATTTTCAGCTCCACCCCATCCAGTACGTACATATTTCTTTTTCGCCTTTAGTCCAGGCAGGATTTCTTCGAATGTCATGTATCTCTCCTTTATAGTTCTCTTGTTTTATTATAACAAAAAACCGTTTTGCAACGGCTTTTTGACTGTGATTTCTTAAAATGCATTTTTTCCTATGGCAAATCATTCCCTGCTGCGAGGTAAATCTCATACCATTCTTTTCGAGTTAGGTTAACATTACTTGCTTGGCTTGCTTCTATCAAATGTATAGGGTTGGTTGTTCCTACTACTGCCTGCATCTTAGCTGGATAGCGTAACACCCAAGCGATAGCAATAGCTGATGGGCTCACCCCGTATTTTAAGGCTAGTCGATTTAGGACTTGGTTTAGTTGTTGGAACTTCTCATTGCCGACAAAATTCCCTTTGAAATATCCGAACTGCAAGACTGACCAAGCCTGAATAACCATGTCGTTTAATTTGCAGTATTCAAAGACGCTACCATCACGCAAAGCTGCCTTGTCACCTTCCATATTGACATGGAAACCTGATTCAAATCCTGGAGTGAAAGCTGCACTTAGTTGTAATTGATTGATAGATAAAGGTTGTTTGACCTCTTTCTTCAGTAATTCCATCATCATAGGATTTTGATTGGACACACCGAAGTCTCGAACTTTACCTGATTTGTGTAGAATTTCAAAGGCTTGAGCCACTTGAACAGCTTCCATCAAAGCATCTGGACGATGGAGAAGCAAACTATCTAGATAATCAACCTGCAATCTTTTTAGAATCCCGTCTACTGATTCTAAAATATAATCTTTTGAAAAATCAAAATAGGTAAATTCTGCTATGCGAATGCCACACTTGGACTGGATCCACATCTTTTCTCGCAGGTCAGGACGATTGTTTAACACTTGACCCAGTAATTCTTCGCAACGACCTCCACCATAGATATCTGCCAAGTCAAAGGCATTGATTCCTACAGATAGGGCTGTTTCAACCAACTCCTCAACCTCTTTAACCGACTTGTCACTGATTCGCATCATGCCTAGAACGATTTCGGACAATTCTCTTTTCTCTTGACCAAATGGAATGTATTTCATGGCAATTTCCTCCGTTTTTCTTCATAATACTTAATATTTTAACTACTATTGAGAATCACTTTCCTCTACTCTATAATAATAAAAATCTGCATTATAATTTCCAGCTGATTGAGTAATAATTAATCGCGGCCGTGAGCTATCTGATTGATCACCCATTGGATTTTTAAAACCTATTTTAAACAATCCAATAGCAGCACTCGTATGACCACTTTGTAAACTAACATATGGAACACCGCTCTTCTTAGATGAATCTTTTATTACTTTAATCCTATTTCCATCCCCAGTTGTTCCATCAGAATTAATTATCAATTCCTTACCACGACCATTTCTCCATGTTCCAACAAGTGTTGAAATATCTCCATTTTCAATCGCTTCAATATCTAAGTCTACTTCTGAAATTAAATTTTTTTGATATATTTCCCACCAACCCGCTTTATATGGTTTAAGATAACTTTTCCCATAAAGAATTCTATTTTCTTGAATTTTCTCATTATCTGGTCCAGTTTCATTAGCAGGAATAAATGTTAGCACTAACTCTTGCCCAATGATTGCATTTTTATTATCCCCTACAAAATAGACTTCATAATAATCATTAATTTTTTTCGGTTTTTTACTTTTATCCAACTTAAATTGAGCATGCATAGAACCACTCCAAAACATCCAATATCCATCTTGATAAGACAATCTTGGAAAAACAGAAGTTATGCCTTTATAGTAATCTTCTCTCTTATACCCATACAAAGTAAAATTTGATTCTGCAATTGCTTTTTCTAAATTGTCATTAGAATATGTCCCTTTAAAATCGCTTAAATCGCCTTGAAGAATATTATCCTTACTATTTTTAAAATAATCTGTCCTACTAGCAAATACCATTTCATGATTCTTATTTCCGTCTGATAAGGTAATTACCGTTAAAATGTTAGATGAATCATCTACATTATTAACTAAAATAGAGATTTTAAAATCCTTATTTCCATCTGATTTATTAAATTCTGTAACAGAAGACCTATTGTTGCCATCTTTCTTCCAATCCGTAGAAAAGTCTCCAAATACATTACCTTCGTCTGTATTATATGAGATTCTCCAATTTTGATTATTTTTAGCAACAGTAGCTTTCTCACCTGTAGAAGAAATATAATCACCTGAAATATCCTCAAAATCTGATTTTATGACTTCAGTAGTAGTTGATTGCACTTCTTGACGTTTACTTTCTTTACGATTTATAAATAAAGAAAACAAAAGAAAAATAGCAAGTAGTAAAACGACTCCTAAATAAAGAATAGCATTTTTCTTCATTCCCAATCTCCAAAATATTATTTATTTTAGTAAAAAAACAGTCTTTCTATGCGAAAAATAGAAAACTGTTTTTATCTATAGATTTTAGCCGATCACACTTCCGTTTGGTACAGCTGGATCAACTGTTAGAAGGGTTAATTTGCCATCATGTTCAGCTGAGAGAATCATCCCTTGGCTGACATATTTTTTCATCATTTTACGTGGTTTGAGGTTGGCAACGATTTGGACTTTCTTGCCGACCAATTCTTGTTCGTTTGGATAGTATTTCGCAATTCCTGAGAGGATTTGACGATCTTGACCATCACCAGCATCCAAGCGGAATTGAAGCAACTTATCAGAACCTTCTACTTTAGAAACTTCTTTGACTTCTGCGACACGTATTTCAACTTTATCGAAGTCTTCAAACTTGATTTCTTCCTTGTTAAGTTTGAGTTCGACTTCATCTGGGTTCCACTCTTTTTCAACTGCTGGCTTGTTGCCTTCCATTTGTTCCTTGATATAGGCGATTTCTTCTTCCATATCGAGACGTGGGAAGATTGGTGTTCCTTTAGCAACTACTGTTACACCTGCAGGGAAATCAGCCAAGCTCAAGTTTTCAAGGCTAGAAACTTCTGCTAGTCCAAGTTGAGTCAAGACTGCACGACTGGTTTCCATCATAAATGGCTCAATCAAGTGCGCTACGACACGAAGGCTAGCTGCCAAGTGGCTCATCACACTTGCCAATTGGTCACGGTGAGCTTCGTCCTTAGCCAGTACCCATGGAGCTGTCTCATCGATGTATTTATTAGTCCGTGAGATAAGAGTCCAGACTGCTTCAAGTGCACGTGGATAGTCAACTGCTTCCATGTAGGCATTGTAGTCAGCAATTGATTGTTCTGCAACGTCAGCAAGAGCCTTATCAAAATCTGTCACGCCTTCTACGTAGGCAGGAATTTGTCCATCAAAATACTTGTTAATCATTGAAACCGTGCGGTTAAGAAGGTTTCCAAGGTCATTTGCTAATTCATAGTTGATACGACCTACATAGTCTTCTGGAGTGAAGGTGCCATCTGAACCAACTGGAAGGCTACGCATGAGGTAGTAACGAAGTGGATCGAGACCATAACGCTCTACTAACATTTCAGGGTAAACGACATTCCCTTTAGACTTAGACATCTTGCCATCTTTCATGACAAACCAACCGTGGGCAATCAAACGGTCAGGTAATTTGATATCCAACATCATAAGAAGGATTGGCCAGTAGATTGAGTGGAAACGAAGGATGTCTTTTCCGACCATATGGAAGACTGTTCCATTCCAGAATTTATCATAGTTAGCATGATCCTCTTGACCATAACCAAGAGCTGTTGCATAGTTGAGAAGGGCATCAATCCAAACGTAGACAACGTGTTTTGGATTTGATGGGACTGGTACACCCCAGGTAAAGGTTGTACGAGATACTGCTAAGTCTTCCAAGCCTGGCTCAATGAAGTTACGCAACATTTCATTAAGGCGACCATCTGGAGTGATGAAGTCAGGATGTGATTTGAAAAATTCGACCAAGCGGTCTTGGTATTTGCTGAGGCGAAGGAAGTAAGATTCTTCTGAAACCCATTCAACCTCGTGACCTGATGGAGCGATACCACCCGTCACATTTCCAGCTTCGTCACGGAAAACTTCCGCAAGCTGGCTTTCTGTAAAGAATTCCTCATCTGAGACTGAATACCAGCCAGAGTATTCACCTAGGTAGATGTCATCTTGGGCAAGCAAGCGTTCAAAAACTTGCGCTACTACTTTTTCATGGTAGTCATCAGTTGTACGGATGAATTTATCGTATGAGATATCAAGCAATTTCCAGAGATCTTTAACTCCAACTGCCATACCATCAACATAGGCTTGTGGTGTGATACCAGCTTCTTCTGCTTTTTGTTGAATCTTTTGGCCATGCTCATCAAGACCAGTCAGATAAAAGACATCGTAGCCCATCAGGCGTTTGTAACGTGCTAAGACATCACATGCGATAGTTGTGTAGGCAGAACCGATATGAAGTTTACCAGATGGATAGTAAATCGGTGTTGTAATATAAAAATTCTTTTCAGACATAATATTTCCTTTCCAGGCTAATGAAACCTGTTTTTCTAACACTTCATTATACCACATTTTTAGTGATTTTCGATAGAGAAATCCATTCAAAAACAAGACAGACAAATGTCTATCTCGTTTTTTATCTTTTAAATTATTCATAACGAAGTGCTTCGATAGGATCTAGCTTAGAGGCTTTGTTTGCTGGTAAAACACCGAATATCATACCGATACCTGCTGAGACCGCTAAACTAAAGAGAGCTATTGGGATGGATACTCCAACTTCAATTCCTGCAATCAAGTTTTGAAGAAGAACTCCTGCAAGCATGGTCACCCCTGCAGCCAGCACAAGACCGATGAACCCTCCTAACAAGGTTAAAATCATGGATTCAATCAAGAACTGTACTAGGATATTACCCCGAGTTGCTCCTAGCGCTTTGCGTAGACCAATCTCACGAGTACGCTCTGTCACCGAAACAAGCATAATGTTCATAACACCCGTACCACCGACAAAGAGGGAAATCCCCGCAATGGCACTAATAATCGTTGTTATGAAGCCAAACATTTGTTGCACTTCATTGAAGGCTTCCGTTGCATCTGCTATCTGATACTCCCCTCGTTGGAGACCTGCAATCTCCGTCATTCTTCTAGCCAATTCTGGACCCAAAGTCTGAGTCAAGCTAGTATCATTGACACGGAAGACAATATTTGAAATCTCGTCTGTGTTAAAATTAGCTGCAAGAGAAATATTGGTCGTAATTGGTAGTCCTCCGACTCCAAAGGATTTTACAGCCTTAGCTTCTTTACTTTCATAAACACCAATAACACGATAACTGATTTCATTTACTTCAACAATCTGATTGAGAGCTTCTTGTGCTGAACCAAAAAGGCTATTGGCAAGTTCTTCATCTAAAATAATCACGTTTGCAAAATCTTTATAATCTTGTGCTCTAAGACTTCGACCTGCAATGATTTTATTTTCGACCGCATCCATATAGGTGACATTCCCACCCGTCATGTTAGCGTGTTCCACCTTTTTATCCTTATAGGTCAAGGTCACATTGGCTGAGTTGGTCACATAGTAACTATCCACTCCCTTGAGCTTAGCAGCTTCCTTAACCCAGGCTTCTTGAGGTTTTGGTGGTTCAACAAAATCTTCTTCTCGTCCTCCAGACAGGGTTAGAGCAGATTGCTTCTGGGTAAAGGAACCGTCCTTACTCTTTGTAGGGGAGAAAAATACATGGATGTCTTTCTGGGACTTGGTCATGGTTTTATTGACCTGACGAGACATAGAGTCTCCTAAGGCCATGATCACGACAACTGAGGAAACACCGATGATGATACCAATCATGGTCAGGAAGGAACGCATCTTGTGAGCCATGATAGATGAAAAGGCAAATTTCAGATTCTGCATCTTAGTTTTCCTCCTTTTCTTCGATACCACTATCAGATGAAATGACACCATCGCGGATGACGATTTGACGCTTGGCGTAGGCGGCAATTTCAGGCTCATGCGTTACCATAATGATGGTTTTTCCTTCTTTGTTCAATTCAACCAAGAGTTGCATGATCTGATTACCCGTTTTGGTATCCAGAGCTCCAGTTGGTTCATCTGCTAAGATGATAGAAGGATTGTTAACGAGTGCACGCGCTATGGCTACTCTCTGCTTCTGACCACCTGATAATTCTGATGGTAAGTGATGGCTACGCTCAGTCAGTTCAACCTTTTCCAGATACTCTTCTGCTAATTTGCGACGTTTTGAAGCTGAAACTCCCGCATAAATCAAGGGAAGTTCGACATTCTGGAGAGCATTCATCTTAGATAAGAGAAAGAATTGCTGAAAGACAAAGCCAATCTCTTGATTTCGCACCTTGGCTAATTGTTTTTCACCCAAACCAGCTACTTCTTTTCCGTCTAGAAAATACTGACCACTTGTAGGGGTATCTAACATACCAATGGTATTCATGAGGGTAGACTTACCAGAACCAGATGGTCCCATGATAGCCACGAATTCTCCCTCGTGAACTTCAAGGTTAATGTTTTTGAGAACTTGAAGCTCTTGATCACCATTTCGATAACTACGGCAGATATTTTTGAGGCTAATTAGTTGCTTCATCAGTCTTCACCTCTTTTCCTTCTTCTAAGGAAGCTGTCGGATTACTGATGACTTTTGCTCCATCTGTCAGACCAGATGTGATTTCTTGGTTTTCTGCATCTGCATTGCCCAATCCAACTTCAACCTTTTTGGCCTTTTGATTTTCATCAAGAATCCAAACATAGTTTTTATCTTCTTCCATGACGATACTTGTAATAGGAACAAGCAATGCTTTACTCATACTTTTCACTTCGACACTGACAGAAAAACCTTGTTTCAAATCGCCAATTTCACTAGTTACATCGACCGTATATGGGTACTTAGATCCTGAGTTTGAACCAGCTAAGCTACTACTTGCTTCGCTACTATTCTTTGGATAATTTGAAATATAGCTAATCTTACCATTCCAAGTTTTATCTGGGTAAACCTTTGAAGTAAAGGTAACTTCTTGGCCTACAGAGAGATTGGCAAGATTGTATTCAGAAAGTTCTCCCTTGACCTGCAAGTTGTCGTTACTAACGATATGTACCAATACTTGGCTATTTCCTGTTGGAGATTTTGAAACATTGCGATTGACTTCGACAACTGTACCTTCTACTGTACTCAAAACTGTAGCGGCATCCAACTGTGCCTGTGCTTTTTCAAGTTGCGCTGCTGCGTCTGCACGAACATCACGCGCATCACTGATTTGTGAATCGATAGAAGCTGTAGCTGATGTAGAAGATTGTGCTCGGGTTTGGTCCGTAGCGCCTTCAATCCCAGCTTGAGGGAGCACAGGTGTTGCTGCGGCGGTATTTCGAGCTTCATTCAATTCATTGATATGACGGTCAGCTTTCGCAACTGCACGACTGGCAGCATCATATGCAGCCTGAGCTTCTGTACTACTATACTTAACAAGAGCTTGGCCTTCACTTACCTTATCTCCGACAGAGACCGAAACCTCATCCAAGTCACCTTTACTAGCATCATAATAAACATATTGTTCATTTTGAGCTGTTACGGTACCAGATAAGAGAACCGATGAAGCCACTGACCCCTCTTTGGCAAGAACGATTTTTGCAGTTTCGTCTTGTGTTGCAGCTTGATTTGGTTGTCTCAATAGAAGGACAGCAGCTGCTCCTACTACAAGAACTGACGTAACTCCTATAGCTGTAAATAGGGGCCATTTTTTAGCTTTTGACTTCTTTTTCATATCCATACCTCATTTATAAACATATATTAAGATTATAGCACAAGTCCTAAAAATGGACAATTGCTTTCTGACTATCCAAAAACAATCGCCAAATCTTTTATTGTTGTGTTAGTTATATGATACAACTTCTTTTTTATTTTTGCAAGCATTTTCTTAAGAAATTTAAGCGTAGCACATTTTTGCATTGACTTTCAAAAAAAGATAGAATATGACTAGAAAACAACTAAAGGAGCTTTCTTATGAGAGAATATGACATTATTGCCATTGGTGGAGGTAGCGGGGGAATTGCTACCATGAATCGTGCTGGCGAACATGGTGCTAAAGCTGCAGTTATTGAGGAAAAGAAATTAGGTGGCACTTGTGTCAACCTCGGCTGTGTCCCTAAAAAAATCATGTGGTATGGAGCCCAAATTGCAGAGAGTATCCACAAATATGGACCTGACTATGGATTCACAAATACTGGGAACGAATTTGATTATGCAACTCTTCGTAAGAATCGTGAAGCCTATATTGATCGTGCTCGCTCGTCTTACGATGGAAGCTTCAAGCGCAACGGAGTTGATTTGATTGAAGGACGTGCCGAGTTCGTTGATTCTCATACTGTCAGCGTTAATGGTGAGTTGATTCACGCTAAGTATATTGTGATTGCGACTGGAGCTCATCCTCATATCCCTGCTATTCCTGGTGCTGAACTAGGTGGTAGCTCAGATGATGTCTTCGCCTGGGAAGAGTTGCCTGAATCTGTAGCCATTCTAGGTGCTGGTTACATTGCTGTCGAATTGGCTGGTGTGCTCCATACACTTGGTGTTCAGACAGATTTATTCGTCCGTCGTGAACGTCCGCTACGTGGATTTGATAGCTATATCGTTGAGAGTCTAGTTCAAGAAATGGAAAATACAGGACTAAACCTCCACACACATAAGGTTCCTGCTAAACTTGAAGAAACTGAACAAGGCATTACCATTCATTTCGAAGATGGCAGCACTCATACTGCCAGTCAAGTTATCTGGGCAACTGGTCGCCGTCCAAATGTTGAAGGACTTCAACTCGAAAAAGCTGGTGTCACCCTCAATGAACGCGGCTTTATCCATGTTGATGAATACCAGAACACAGTCGTTGACGGAATCTACGCTCTTGGAGATGTCACAGGTGAAAAGGAACTAACTCCTGTTGCTATCAAGGCTGGTCGTACCCTATCCGAGAGACTTTTCAACGGTAAAACCAATGCTAAAATGGACTACACTACTATTCCAACTGTAGTTTTCTCACACCCAGCAATCGGAACAGTCGGTCTGACTGAGGAAGAAACTATCAAAGAGTACGGCCAAGAAAACGTTAAAGTCTATACTTCAAAATTTGCATCTATGTATTCTGCCGTTACTAGTCACCGTCAAGAAGCTCGCTTCAAGCTCGTAACAGCTGGTGCAGATGAAAAGGTAGTTGGCCTTCATGGAATCGGCTATGGCGTTGACGAAATGATTCAAGGTTTTGCAGTTGCTATCAAGATGGGAGCTACAAAAGCTGACTTTGATGCTACAGTCGCTATCCACCCAACTGGCTCAGAAGAATTTGTGACCATGCGTTAAAAGAAAAGAGAGACCCCTTGGTCTCTTTTTTACTCTAAATCGGCCGTTACAAATTTGTAACCTTTTATTTTAAAATAGGTTGACATTTATATCTCATTCAGTATAATAGTTACTATAATTTATAGAAGAGGTTAACTATTTTGAAAAAAGCACACATTTACGCTATCCCAGCTATCGGGGCTGCACTGATTGCAGTATTGGCACAAATTAGTATGCCGATTGGTCCAGTTCCTTTCACTCTGCAAAACTTTGCTATTGGACTCATCGCTACTGTTTTTAGACCAAGGGAAGCTGTTCTCTCTGTCGGACTCTATCTTTTACTTGGGGCTATTGGCCTTCCGGTCTTTGCTAACGGTGGAGCTGGATTTCATGTTTTAGTTGGACCAAGCGCTGGTTATCTTTGGTTCGACCTTGTCTATGCAGGGCTTGCTTCCTATCTCATTCACACCAATAGTGGTGTCCTACGTATTTTCTTTGCAAATCTCTTGGGAGATTCACTTGTTTTTGTCGGTGGTATTCTCAGTCTCCACTTCTTAGCTGGAATGCCTTTTGATAAAGCACTGGCTGTCGGTGTTATTCCCTTTATCATACCTGATCTTGCCAAAATTGTAGCCATTAGCTTCATCAGCCGACCACTACTCCAACGTCTCCGTACACAAGCTTATTTTTCAAGCAAATAAAAGAGGCCGGGATTTTCCCTAGCCTCTTTTTAATGAATCTTAGATGAACGTTTATTGATTCTTAAAAGTATCCACCATGATTTGAAATTCTTCATTTGAGAGGGTAATTCCTTTCCCCATCTTGGTGTGGTCAGGACTCCAGCTACGAATGTCAAACTTTGCTGGTGCACCATTAAAGCTGACACGATTGATTTCTTTGGTCCATCCTTTTTCATTTTCAGATAGAGTAAGCAAGTGTTCTTCAATTTCAAATGTAAATTCTGCCATGTTTTTCTCCTTTTTGTTCTCAATTGATTATTCGAAAAATCTTGTAGATTTCATAAAATTTTTATATAATGATGTAAAGAAGGGAGGCCGGAATGAAAGATTTATTAAAACAGGCTTTGCAAAAAGTCCATGATTTTGTCAATGGACATGAAGATTCCATTCCTGAAAAAAGCGATCCCCTAATTGCTAGACTTGAAGAAGCCTTAGTCAAAAAAAAGGCTGTACATATCATCTTTGCGGAAACGAGTTTTACAGGCGATATTATCAAGTATGATACTGATCGCCAACAAATTATCGTTAAAAATTTCGCAAAAAACGTTAGCCGTATTATTCGAGTGTCGGATATTCGAAGAGTAACTTTCGTTCCTTCTACTATCCAAACGGCCCAAAAAAGAAGATTTAAGAAAGAGTGAGATGCTTCTATCATCTCACTCTTTTTATCTTAGCGAATTTGTTCAAAATGAAGGTGAACAGCGATGTGGTCGCCATAACCACTTCTCTCCAAATCACGTTGCAAACGATAAGAGATATAGTGTTCTGCGATTGTAATGTAGCCAGCACCAAGCAAGCGGTGTTCAACCATTGATTGAATCATACTGATAGTCGCACGTTCTACTTTTGCTTCTTCTAGATCCAACACAACCTTTTTAGTAACTTGAGCTAGGTTTTGGCGCAAATCGTCAGTCAAAACATAGACTGTCTGAGCCGCCTTAAGGATAGCTTGGTAGATTTTATCTGGATCAAAATCAGCGACTTGTCCATCACGTTTAATTACTTGCATAGTTTTCTCCTTTTAATTGTTATTTTCTTTAATTTCTGCTAACATTTTCTCTTCTTCTGCTGTCAGTTCGTACTCTTCCAGCAAATCAGGTCTACGTTGGTAGGTTTTCTTGAGGCTCTCATAGAGTCGCCATTGACGTATGTTTTCATGGTGTCCACTCATAAGAACATCTGGAACTAGCATTCCACGATAATCGTAAGGTCTTGTGTACTGAGGATATTCCAAGAGTCCTGATGAAAAGCTATCATCTTGGTGACTTGCTTCCTTCCCAATAACTTCTGGAATCAAGCGAACCGTCGCATCAATCATGGTCATCGCTGCTAGTTCTCCACCAGTCAAGACATAATCTCCAAGGGATATCTCATCGGTTACCAAGGTCTTAATACGCTCATCATAGCCTTCGTAGTGACCACAGATAAAGATTAGTTCTTCTTCTTGCGCCAAATCTTCCGCATAAGCCTGATCGAATTGTTTCCCAGCAGGGTCTAAGAGGATCACGCGCGGGTTCTTTTTTTCAATGGCATCAAAGGCGTCAAAGATGGGTTGGGCTCTAAGGAGCATCCCTTGACCACCTCCATAAGGTTCATCATCCACATGACGAGCCTTTTCAGCGTAGTCACGAAAATTATGATAGTGAATATCTAAGAGTCCTTTTTCACGAGCCTTGCCAACGATGGAATGTTCTAAGGGTGTGAACATTTCTGGAAAGAGAGTTAAAATATCAATCTTCATCGTCTAACCCTTCTAAGAGTTCAACATCCACACGGTTATTAGGAATATCTATATTAAGAACTACAGGCGGGATATAAGGTAAGAGTAAGTCTCGTTTGCCTTTTCGTTTGACTACCCAGACATCATTGGCTCCTGGCTGAAGGATTTCCTTGATGGTTCCAATCAAATTATCTCCCTCATAGACTTCTAAACCGATAATCTCGTGGTAGTAAAACTCACCATCATCGAGGTCATTGAGATTCTCCTCAGCAACCTTCAGACTGTGCCCCTTATATTTTTCGATATCATTGATATGGTACATATCTTTAAACTTGATGATATCGAAGTTTTTTTGTTTACGGTGGCTTGCAATGACCACTGTTCGCACAAACCGATCTTTTTCATCAAATAAGGCAAGCTCTGCCCCTTTTTTAAAGCGTTCTTCAGCAAAATCTGTCACTGACAAGACTCGCATTTCACCCTGCAAACCTTGCATATTGACGATTTTCCCAACGTTAAAGTAGTTCATCTTGTCTCCTGTATCTGTTTCTCCCTTTATTTTATCATGTTACAGGGATTTTCACAAGTTGGAGAAAGGGATAACGATTCTTTAATTATGAAGAACATTCAAGGATTTTCTTGCAAAAAAAGCGAGATCATGTCCCGCTTTTTTTATTTTTCGTCAATAACGATTCTTACTTTTTTGTCTTCAGTTGGGACAGAGTAGACAATCGTTCTTATCGCAGAAATAGTGCGACCCTTACGACCGATTACACGACCCACATCGCTCTGGTCAAGATCCAAATGATATTCCAAAAATTCTGGTGTATCTTCAATCTTGATAGTTAAGGCATCTGGTTGTGAAATCAAAGGTTTCACAATTGCAATAATGAGATTTTCAATCGTATCCATCTGTCAACCTACTTTAAACTTATTTTGAGAATTTAGAATCGTGGAATTTCTTCAATACGCCTTCTTTTGAAAGGATGTTGCGAACTGTATCTGAAGGTTGAGCTCCATCAGCCAACCATGCCAAAATACGGTCTTCTTTCAAAGTTACTTGGTTTTCTTCAACAAGTGGGTTGTAAGTTCCAACTGTTTCGATGAAACGTCCGTCACGTGGTGAACGTGAATCTGCTACGTTAATACGGTAGAAAGGTTTTTTCTTAGAACCCATACGAGTCAAACGGATTTTTACTGCCATTTTTAATATCTCTTTTCTTTTATTTTTTATTTCGGTGAAATAGCTAAGCTATTTAGCACATGTTCTATTATAACAGATTTCTGAGAGGTGTCAAGAAAAAAACTTGACAGACTTTAAAATTTTTAAATTTTTTAGACTAATAGGGATAATAAAGAAAAAATTTATGAATACTACTTTTGATAACTACCCTGTCAAGCCCTATATCTCTCTTAATCGTGATGTCGAAGCTTGGCTACTAAATCTCAAGCCCGTTCCCAAATGACACATGGACCTATTAGCAGATGATTTACTAGCAGGAGATATCATTCTCCTATGGAGAATCAACTTTGGCACTTTTACAACCGAAACATGATTTTAAAAACTCCCATTCGAATATGATTCAAAATTCGCTTAAAATCAATGTTTTCCCACTTTTTCAGAAAACAAATTTTCATCTAATTTAAATAACTTTCAATTAAATGGTGTGAATTTTGCTTAAAATCATCAAAAACACCCCATGGTGTGAACCATGAAGTGTTGTAAATGCTGTATTGTAGCTAGTTTTTAACGTTTAGAAAACTACCTAGCTTTACGAGATTTCTTAAAACCTGGTTTGACACAGTTGGATTTCAGGTACTTTCAGTTTAGCTTTATATCAACCATCATCAAAATCCAACTATTTTCTTATTTTAAAAAATATGAATAAGTTTGATTGAATGAGGGAATTTCTTTAAATTTTTTCTTAGCACCTATAAGTTAATAATACTATTCTTTAAATTATAGTTTATAATTATCTGATGTTTCAATGACCACAAAACAAAGTACAGCGAATCACTTCCTTTAGTCAAACATATAACTGAACAACATTGTTTATCTTCCTGCACTTTCATATTTTTTCAATCCTTTTCTAAAAATTGTACGACTGATAATAATCAAAAAAACTGTAAAAACTATTTGATAGAAAAATAGGTTCAATGTATCTTTCCCTAAAAATATTAATACTGCAGGATTGGCAATTAATAAATTGGGAACAAATAACATAGTGATCAATCTGTTAATACCTGTAAAAATATTATATGGATACTTAGAAATTCCAATATAATTCAAAAATACATCTACTTTTGAAAATTTAGTTGGGAACCAAAATGAACTAATCGTTATTAGAAACCAAATTGAATAATATATAATACAACCACACATTAAAGAAAGGATATAAAATAATATTTTTAATGAATTTAAATGTACATTTAAATTTCCATAACTTATAAAAATGATCGCAAGACCAAAAAAAGTATTCACGAATTGAACTAAATTAAATGATCTAAAAATATAGAACAACTGAGTATCAAACGGCCTCAATAAAATTTGATCCAAGTTACCACTCAAAATATCTGATTCTAAAATTCCCATACTTCTAATTAACAATCCCATCATAACTCCATCTACAATAGTGTAGGAACCTACCAAAAATAAAATTTGATAATAGTCCCAACCATTAAAAGAGTCTATGTTTAAGAAAATCAATCTAAAAAATACAATAGGTAAACCAATCCACAGTATCGACGAAAATAGACCACAAAAGAAGTCAAAATGAAAATTCATATCAGATTTAAAACCAAAATGAAGTAGCCTAAAAATTACTTTTATTCTAAACATTTTATCCTCCCACATTTGAGAAGTGCTCCACTCCTTTTCTCAATATGAATCTTGATATAATATAAAAAATGATGCACCAAATCAATTGAATACAAATAATTCTCAAATAGTCTATTAATTTATATGTATCATTACTAAACATCTGAAGCGGTTCATATACTAAGTATTTAAAAGGTAATACATCTAAAAACAGACGAAAATTATTTGAAAAAAAACTTAAAGGCAATAATATTCCTGATAAAAACTGAATTACTATTTCTTTAACAGTAAGGACAAAAAATATATTTTCTAACCAAAAAGAAAGCATACCTACACAACATGATATTAAAAACCATAGAACCATAGATAGAATAATTGCAATACTTCCTAAAATAAGAATTTCAATGGTTAATAACTCATTCTTGTAATAAACACTGGAGAATAAAATGACAGGAATGATGATAAATAATAAATGAGCAAGCCTATCTCCAAGCATTTTACAAAAATAATACTTATAAAAAGTAACAGGTTTTATTAATATGCTAAAAAAATTTCCTGAATGAACATCGTCATTGATTTCCCAATCAACTGGATAAAAAACAAAATATGAAAAAATTATAGTCCCCAAATAGTATTGAACCATTGAGGTAAAATCATATCCTGCTATATTTATCTGGTTACTCTGATATATATACGTCCATAAAAATACTGATATCATAATTTGTATACTTGCCTGTAACATTAACAATAGTACACTTGATTTATAGTTCAAAATAGATCGAAATGATATCAGAATAATAGACATTTCTTTTTTCAATTGTGCTCCTTTTTTGTAAAATAGTTTTGTAAAATAATTTCTTCTAAAGAAAGATTTGATATTTCAAAATCTTCTATATCTACAAGCTTATTGATTGATTCTAATGTCTCAAAGACAAAATCTCTAGGTATTTTTAGTATACATTCCGATTTTGTTTGAGAAATGACTACTACTCCTTTAACAGAGCATAACTCTGGTACCAAATCTAATGTCATTTTTATCTTTAAATATTTAAAATCAGAAAATTTAGATAAAATAACATCCATTGACTCCTGCAAAATAATTTTTCCTTTGTCAATGACGATTAATTCGTCACAAACAGACGAAATATCATCCATATCATGACTCGTTAAAATAATAGTAGTATGACATTCTTCATTCATTTTCTTTAAAAATGTTCTGATATCTTTTTTAGACTGTATATCTAACCCTATAGTAGGCTCGTCTAAAAATAATATTTCCGGACTTGTTAAAGATGCCGCGATAAACTCCATTTTCATTTTTTGTCCAAGAGAGAGGGTCCGGACCTGCTGGTAAAGCTGATCTTTTACATTCAACAAATTGCTTAATTCCTGAATTCGTTCTTGTAAAATCGCCGGTTCTACCTCATATAAAGTACCAATCAATTGAAAATAATCCATAGCCGAAACATCTTGAAATAACTGTAATTTATTTCCTACTACTATTGAAATTTTTTTTCTAAAATTTATACTTCTTTTAAATGGAATTTCTCCATTCACTTCTAATTTTCCGGAACTAGGATAAAGAGTCCCAGTCAACATTTTAATCGTTGTGGATTTACCAGCTCCATTACTCCCAATAAAGCCAACTATACTCCCTCTCTTAATCGTAAAACTAATATCTTGAACAGCTCGAATCGTTATTTGATTACGTTTCAAAAATCTCTTGATAAATGGGAGTCTTGAATCAAAATTATAAAAATTTTTAGATAAATTCTGAGCATTAATAACTATTTCACTCATATATCTCTCCTTTCGATAAAATATATTTACTTGTACTTTTTCCATACTTTACCAAAATGCTAAAGATTGAGCTAAAATCTTCGGGATGGGTAAAATAATATTTGTCTTTAAAAAGTTTCTCAAAACCTTCAAGGCGATTATTGAAATCATTAAATTTTGTATTGTCTAGCTGGTTGAATGTCTCTTTAATATCCATAAACTTTCTCCTTGATTCTTTATTTCACTTTATAAATAGAAGAGTGTCTATATATTTATAGATCCTCAAGAACTTGCATTTTATCAAGTATAAGTAGAATAGTATGTAAGGGTTTACATATTCGTATTATATGATTATTTAAGGAATCCGTCAATTTTCCACATTATTATATGACAAAATGTATTTTTTAAAAATGCAAAAATCTATGAGCAAGATGTTTGACTTCCTTTTTTAAAGTATATATATTTATATTAACCTTAGAAAAGAAAAAATGTTTGAACAGATATTCAATAATAATTACTTTTTTTAAAATTAAAATTCGAACTTTAAATTTTTATCTTTTTTATATTATTGAGTAACCTAAATTGCCCAATTTGTAAAATTTAGCTAGACAAAAAAAGACATCCAAGAGAAATTTCTTAAATGTCTGTAAACGTTGATATAAGCGTGTTGATTAACGTTTTGATAATTGTGATGCTTTACGAGCTTTCTTAAGACCTGGTTTGGAAAGTATGGATTTCAGTCGGACTAAAAACAGCGTAATATCAAGGATTTTCAGAACGATATCTACTGATTGATTTCATAAAATATGAATCAATAAATTATAAATAGGGGAATAGTTTAAGTCTGTAAGCATTAAAATAATACACCCAACTTTGGTCACCGTTTTTTAGTTATTCACTCTTTTTTCAGATAGTGTTTTTAAAGTTAGGATGTAAAATGCCGCAATTAAAACACTATACATCATAATTGGAGGATAGACAATTAAGGATAGAATCAATCCCACTCCTTTAATTATTAGGTCAGGTATCAATAACTTTCTATATTGTGCGGTAGCTTCAAGTAATTCTTTCTGATCCATATTGGGTTTATCAATTACTTTATGTAAAAACCAGTTGGCTACTGTTGAAGCAACAACGATTAATCCGTAAAAGAGCTGTGCCGTATGGTTCATGAAATGACTACTAACGATTCCAGTAGCATAGGGCATAAATGAAACAAAAAATAAAAGATACAAATTCCACCAAACAATTTGTGGGGAAATTCTCTCAACCTTTTCCCATAATGTGTTTAGCGCCATCCATAACGATCCCAACCAGAAAAAGGAAAGAAAATAAGCAAAGAAATTTTGCCGTAAATCCCAAAAAGCTTGAAGACTTGGTGTCGTTGGCTTTTCTAACTCTAAAATCAAAATGGTCATAATAATTGCTATAACAGCATCTGTCAATGCAATTAATCTATCTTTCTTCATCAGATTACATCGCCTTTCATTTTGTAGCATTCTATCTCATCGTATAATATTTTTTAATCTTAAATATTAGATATTCATTTCATACTTTGAGTACAAACAAGATACACTAAAAAAACATGTATCTGTCATATCTTATTTAACTTTAGAAATATTCATCCATCTAATCAATAAATATATCATATTTCACAATAAATGACTACTATCAAAGATACATTTTCTTTCAGATTTCTTCCTTTTCAACTTGGCTAACTTGACCTGCATTACCTAGGTCTCTTTGCTTTAAATTATACTTTTTTCTTAAACATTTGATACGAGTAGGTATTTCTTATGGGAAAATTTCATCAAAAAATTTCATAGATAAGTCCTATATATAATCATGGTAAAGTAGTAAAAATAGTTGTTATCCTAGTTGATTAAAAAAGTCTTTGATTTCCTCATCTTTTATAAAATAATATATAATTTTCCCCTCTCTTCTAGTATCCAAGATGTTTTGATTGGCTAGTTTACGAAGATGGTGGGAGGCAGATGCCATACTGAGATTTAGTAAACAGGCTATATCACAGACACAGAGTTCTTCAACAGCAAGGAGATAAAAGATGATATTTATCTGTTTATTATCGGTAAACTTTGATAAAATACGAAGTGATTTTTGGACTTTTTCCTTTTCAAGGTAGTTCGTTGCGGTTGTAACATTTTGTTGATTAATAACATCCACTTGGCAGATACTATCTTTTTTCATAATTTTTTCTCCTAG
>NZ_GL732439.1:1069628-1077350 GCF_000187465.1 Streptococcus infantis ATCC 700779
TCATAAAACACCTCATTCAAATATATTTTTGAATGTATTCTAACATTAAACTTTGTAGATGTCAACTTCAGCTCCATCAAAGTATAGATAAGAAGGTAGAGATTGGACTGAAATATAGTGAAATGTATTAAAATTGAAAAAAGAAAAAACGCTTGAAATCAGCGTTTTTCTTATGTATTGATTCGTATTGAATGCTTACTTCACTTCTGTAAAAATTAACTTCTACACCTACAAAGCTTATTCTGACAGACTTTATAACAGTCTAAGAAAAAAAGCAGAGATGCATACAGTATCTAGATTTTAAAAAAATTCTTTATCATCAGATATTATTAACCAAACTATCCAAACCAAATCCGATGCATTGCTTCAAAGAATTCTTTAGTTGTTTGACTAGCGAGGTCTTTAATTAAAAAATTTTTTCAAATAATTGCCACATTGACACATAAAATTCTTGCTTTCTAAATTTAAGTGTGATATATTTATAACATAAAATTTAAGTGTGATATATTTATAACACAAAAAAGGAGTCTATCATGAAAAAAAGTCAAAAAATGCGTGGCCTCATTTCAATGATTGCCGTAGCTCTCTCTATTGATTTTATTGTTTTATTTGGTTCTAATCTTAGTTGGGGACCCAAGTTAGTTATTGTTGGTATTTCAGTGTTAAGTCAGATTGTAGCTATTTGGGGCTGGCTACATATGAAACCACGACCTCATAAGATTCAGAAGGGTAAGGGAAAGACTATTTTCGACTTGTCTGCTAAGCTTTACACGATACTTTTGTTTGCAGCAAGCATTTTTTATACAGTAGGGATTTGGGTTGCGACCCCAAGCGTAAGTTCTGGTATTAAAGAATGGATTTTGGGAATTGGCCTCGTTATTGAAGTGATTGTATTTGGTTTTTTCTCTTTGAAAAATGTCAAGGAAACTCCGGACGAACGCTTTTATGCTAATTTAGCCAAGGCAGCTAGCTTGATGTTTGTTTTTATACTAGGCGCACTGATAATCCTAGCAGTTATCATTGGGTATATGGGGTCTCTCTCTCTTTACATGGGCCAGATCTTTATTAGCATAGCTGCCTTGATTTGCATCTTTGCGGTTGTCTATCTTATCTTAGAACGGAGAGGATAAGCATGGCCAAAGAAAGCAAGATTATTACTAATCTCAAATCTGTTCGTGAGTCCACAGGCATGACCCAGCAGGAGTTAGCCGACCTCATCGGCATGCGACGCGAGACAATTCTGCACTTGGAAAATAACCGTTACAATCCTTCACTGGAAATGGCTCTTAAAATTGCTCAAGTTTTTAATCTGAAAGTAGAAGACCTCTTTGAACTCAGACAGAAAGAGGAAGCATAATTCTTTTCGAGATTTAGCATTAAGTTCATTGATTCATTAGGAATTGAAGCCAAAAGAAAAAATCCTTTGAAAATGTGCTCTTTTAAAATATAGTAATTCTTATGGCATTGCTATCACACCCAAGACCTATCTAAGTGCCTGGACCGTAAACTTTATTGCGGCTCTTCCTCTAAATTTCCTAATTGTTGGACCAATTGCCCGTTTTATACTAAGTTCTTTTCAGAAACCATTTACTGGGGAAGAAGAAGTTGATGATTTTAAAGATGATGATGAAATCCCAACTATTATCTAAGCCAGTTCTGTAAACTACTAATATTTGAAATCCCCTTTCTTTTACGGTACAATGGTAGAAATGAATTTTGAAAGGAATAACATGAAAAAATTAGCTACACTACTACTCATCTCAACATTTGCCCTCGGTGGATGTACAAGTATCCAACGTGCGCTTCGTGGAGATGATTACGTAGATTCTAAGATTGCTGCTGAGGAAAGTTCAAAAGCGACTGCCCAAGCAGAAAAAGATTTGAAAGACGCCTTAACAAACGAAAATGCTAACTTCCCTCAACTTTCTAAGGAAGTTGCTGAAGACGAGGCTGAAGCTATCCTCCACACAAGCCTAGGCGATATCCGTATCAAGCTCTTTCCAAAGTTAGCTCCACTTGCCGTTGAAAACTTCCTTACTCACGCTAAGGAAGGCTACTACAATGGGGTTACGTTCCACCGTGTGATTGACGGATTTATGGTACAAACCGGAGATCCTAAGGGAGATGGAACAGGTGGTGAATCTATCTGGCATGATAAAGACAAAACCAAGGACAAGGGAACCGGTTTTAAAAATGAAATCTCTCCATACCTCTATAATATCCGTGGTTCCCTATCCATGGCCAATACTGGTCAACCAAGCTCAAATGGTAGCCAATTCTTCATCAACCAAAGTACAACAGACTATTCTGCTAAACTTCCTACAAGTAGCTATCCTAAGAAAATTATCGAAGCCTACAAAGAAGGCGGAAATCCAACTCTTGATGGAAAACACCCAGTCTTTGGTCAAGTAATCGATGGGATGGACGTTGTAGATAAAATTGCTAAGGCTGAAAAAGATGAAAAAGACAAGCCGACTACTGCTATCACTATCGACAGTATCGAAATTGTTAAAGACTACGATTTCAGTAAACAATAACACCATTAACTATAACTATAAGGAGATGTTAAAATGATTCTATTTTGGGGGTCAAAAGGTTACCAAAAAGTGTTGGGACATACACAAACTGCTATCGAATGTGGTCATTGTAACAATCTTGGTACTTGGGAAATTACGGAATACGGACGTAAGTTTACTCTTTACTGGATTCCGCTCTTCCCTTATGGTAAAACCTATTTCGTTTCTTGCCCGATTTGTCACTACGGTAAAGAAATTCAAAAGTCTGAGATTGAAACCTATTTGAATTACTAGTCAAAAAGCCAAGTCACACAGACTTGGCTTTTTCCTATTCTAGTTTTGCGAGTTTCTCTTTTTATGCTAGATCATTGAAGTCCCAGATTTGATCCATCCAGCCTTCATAGAAGTCTGGTTCGTGGCAGACCATAAGGATAGAGCCCTTATACTCTTTTAGAGCTCGTTTGAGCTCATCCTTAGCATCCACATCCAGGTGATTGGTAGGTTCGTCTAGAACAAGGACATTGTTCTCACGATTCATCAAGAGACAGAAACGAACCTTGGCTTGTTCTCCACCTGATAGAACTTGAATCTGGCTTTCGATATGCTTCGTTGTCAAACCACAGCGGGCTAGGGCTGCACGAACTTCTGCTTGGTTGAGAGCTGGAAAGGCATTCCAAACAGCTTCTAAAGGTGTCTGGCGATTGCCACCTTCCACTTCTTGTTCAAAGTAGCCGAGTTCTAGATAATCACCGCGTTCAACTTCACCAGCAATGGGTGGAATAATGCCCAAAAGAGACTTCAAGAGGGTTGTTTTACCGATACCATTGGCACCGATGATGGCAACCTTTTGATTGCGCTCAAAGGTAAGATTTAATGGCTTTGTAAGTGGGCGGTCGTAACCAATCTGTAAGTCTTTGGTTTGGAAGATAAAGCGTCCAGGTGTGCGAGCTGGTTTAAAATCAAAGGACGGCTTTGGTTTCTCACTTTGAAGTTCGATAATGTCCATCTTATCCAATTTCTTCTGGCGAGACATAGCCATATTACGAGTAGCAACACGCGCCTTATTACGGGCTACGAAATCCTTGAGGTCAGCAATTTCCTTCTGTTGACGTTCATAGGCTGCCTCTAGCTGTGATTTCTTCATGGCATAGACTTCTTGGAACTGGTAGTAATCTCCAGAATAACGAGTTAACTGTTGATTTTCAACGTGATATACGATATTGATCACATCATTCAGGAATGGAATATCGTGCGAGATAAGAACAAAGGCATTTTCATAGTTCTGCAGATAACGCTTGAGCCAGTCAATATGCTCTGCATCTAGATAGTTGGTTGGCTCATCAAGAAGTAGGATATCTGGCTTTTCAAGAAGAAGTTTGGCCAAAAGTACCTTGGTTCTTTGTCCACCAGATAAGGCTGTTACGTCCGTATCCATACCATAATCCATGACACCAAGAGCACGCGCGACTTCGTCAATCTTAGCATCCAAGGTATAGAAGTCACGGCTTTCCAAACGGTCCTGAAGTTCGCCAACTTCTTCCATCAATGCATCAATATCTGCGCCCTCTTCTGCCATTTCCATATAAAGGTCATTAATCCGAGCTTCAGCTTTGAATAATTCGTCAAAGGCAGTGCGAAGAACGTCACGCACGGTTTGACCTTCTTTGAGAACTGCATGCTGGTCCAGATAACCTGCTGTCACATATTTGGACCATTCCACCTTACCTTCATCAGGTACCAACTTACCAGTCACGATGCTCATGAAGGTTGATTTCCCTTCACCATTAGCACCGACCAGACCGATATGTTCACCTTTTAGGAGACGGAAGGATACGTCTTCAAAAATCGCACGGTCACCAAAACCGTGACTTAAATTTTTTACTTCTAAGATACTCATTTTAATTCCTTATCTTGTTTTTATGTAGTAGTTTATAGAGGACCCAAGCCAGGTAACCACCCAAAGTGTTGGTCCATAAATCATCAATCTCAAAGACCCGATTGAAATCAAAGAAAAAGTCTAAAACTAGCTGTGTGCATTCGATTCCCAAGCTCAATAAAAAGCTAAACAAAATCACACGCTTCGTTTTTCTTAGAGCAGGTATAAGATAGAGAAGCTGGAAAATTAATGGGAAGAGCAAGAGGATATTTAAAGCATTTTGTAAAAAGATCCAAAAGAGCTGTAAAAAGCTGGTTACTTCTCCCAGATTCCAAAGGGAGTTAAAAGGCGTCAAAAGAAAAACCAGGCGTCCAAAAGTTTGAATACCTGGAGTTTCCACTCCTGTAGGAAGTTGAGGCTGGGGAGTAAAACAAAAACAGACGATACAAAGACTGTATAGCACGATTCCCAGGCCTAGTAATTTTTTTCGATTCATCTTATGGATTTACTTCAGCTACTGCTTTTTGGCGATCACGTTTCATGGTATTTGAACGCAATTGTCCGCATGCGGCATCGATATCTGTACCGTGTTCTTGACGAACAACACAGTTGACGCCTTTTTTCTTGAGTGTATCATAGAAAGCCATGACACGCTCTTTCGGACTACGACTGTATTGGTCGTGCTCACTGACCGGGTTGTAAGGAATCAAGTTGACATATGACAATTTCTTAATATTCTTGAGCAATTCTGCCAACTCAAGTGCTTGTTCAACTCCATCATTGACTTCATTAAGCATGATATACTCAAAAGTTACACGGCGGTTGGTTGTTTCGATATAATACTCAATCGCTGCAAAGAGTTTTTCAATTGGAAAGGCACGGTTAATCTTCATAATGCTTGAACGCAGTTCATTGTTTGGAGCATGAAGAGAAACAGCAAGGTTAACCTGGACTCCTTCATTGGCAAACTCACGAATCTTATGAGCCAAGCCAGAGGTTGATACGGTGATATGACGAGCACCGATAGCCATTCCCTTGTCATCATTGATGGTACGAATAAAGTTCAAAACGTTATTGTAGTTATCAAATGGTTCTCCAATCCCCATAACAACGATATGGCTAACACGTTCATCTTGTCCACGTTCGTCAAAATATTTTTGAACCAACATAATTTGAGCTACAATTTCTCCGTTATTGAGGTCCCGTTGCTTTTTAATCAAACCTGACGCACAGAAGGTACAACCAATATTGCATCCAACCTGAGTCGTTACACAGACTGATAAGCCGTAGTGTTGACGCATAAGCACAGTCTCAATCAACATACCATCTGGCAACTCAAAGAGATACTTCACAGTACCATCGGCTGACTCTTGAACGATACGTTGTTTCAAGGGATTGACTACAAACTGCTCGTTGAGTTTGGCAATCAAATCCTTAGACAAGTTAGTCATTTCTTCAAATGTCTGAACACGTTTACGGTAAAGCCATTCCCAGATTTGATCCGCTCGGAATTTCTTTTCTCCTTGCTCTAAGATCCATTCTTGCATTCCATGACGAGTTAAACTATAAATCGATGGTTTCATCTTTTCTCCTTATTTTCTAGTCTTTCTTACGGATGACGAAATGACGTTGTCCCTTTTCTTCATTCTGTGGTTTCTGCTCTTTACGACGACGTCTATTTCTCTTGTCCGTATGATTTCTTTTCTTATTTTGAGAAGACTTTTTCCCTTTACGGTTGTCTTTCTCTTCTTCTTTCTTGCGCATTTTTTGGTCAAATGGTGCTCGTTTCGGTGTCTCATTTTCTAAGACAAAATAGGCACATCCATAGCTACAATACTCGAGTAGATAATCTTGTAAACGACTGATTTTCTCGAGAGATTCTTCAGCTCGCTCATTCTTGTAGAATCCTCGCAAGCGCAACTGCTCATTGCTCCAGTCTCCTACAATATAATCATACTTGTTTAAAACTTCCGAAAAGCGTTGAGTAAAAGCTGTTGCATCAAAGGCTTCCTTACTATTTTCAACCAAGTTGAAGGTAAATCCTTCAGCCTCGACTTTATCTCCAGATAGATGAAATTCTGGACCAGGAAATTTATTGTAATTATATAATTCAGGTGCAATTTCTTTACGCATAATATTCCTTTTTAACGTTTACTTAATACTCTATTTTACCATATTTTTGCCATATTTACATCTTTTGATTTAAAATGAAAAAAGTCTGACGATTTCACCCTTTAATTCTATAAGACACAACTGTACTAAAAAGAAAAAACTGGGAAAACCCAGTTCTTAAGTATTATAGGTAAAGTAATTTGAAAAGTGCTACAGCGGCAATAGCAGCAGCAATCGGTGCAACTACTGGTACCCAAGCATACCACCATTTTGAATCACCCTTGTGTTCACCAAGGATTGATTTAGGAAGTACTGCGTGAAGAAGACGTGGTCCAAAGTCACGAGCTGGGTTCAAACCTGGTCCTGAAGGTCCACCAAGAGATGTTACCAAGGCCATTACTAGGAAACCAAGTGCCAAGTGCGCGATACCAAGACCTGGTGACAAGAATGGAGCCACTTGAGTTTTTGCTTGTTCAAGATATGTAGCGACTTGTTCTTGAGGAATTGTTTGACCTTGAGCAGTCGCTTGTGCCACTTGTTCATTAATCAATGCTTGAGCTTTTGTAACTAACTCAGCACCAAAGAAGTTCTTTGTTAAACCAAGTGCTGCAAAGAAAAGAACAAATGATCCAATAAACTCATTGATAAATCCGTTCACAGTTGCTGCATAACGTGATTCTTTTGTACCGTGGTCGATACTTGAAATTGTTGAGAAAGTACCCAAGATGTTGTTTGGGTTTTCTGTCTTCAAGTAGTATGGACGGTGAGTCGCAACAACCAAGGCTTGTCCGAAGATTGCTCCCAAAACTTGTGCGATGATGTATTGGGCTACTTGTGACCAAGGGAAGAGACCGCTAACTGCAAGTCCAAGAGTGAAGGCTGGGTTGATGTGGTTACCAGAAACGTTACCAAACATCAAAGCTGGGATCATAACCCCCATACCGTAACCAACAGCGATAACGAGCCAGCCACTTTGGTGACCTTTCGTACCTTTAAGTTCAACGTTGGCAACTGCACCATTACCCAAGATAATCAAGATAGCTGTTCCCAAAAATTCAGTGGCATATTTGACTGCCCATGCGAAATCCATTGATAGATTCTCCTTAATATTTTTTTGACAATCCCTATTCTATCAATTTTTAAAGCTTTTAGCAACAGATTTTCTAAAAGAATCCTATGGAAACGCTTTTATTTAGGGCTTTTAAAAAGGGAGTGCGA
>NZ_GL732439.1:1077517-1324631 GCF_000187465.1 Streptococcus infantis ATCC 700779
CATAGCCTATTACTGACGCTGACCAAAATCCTTAATCATCTGCTCCATTTCCTCACGACTTGGTGTCGTAAGCATATAGAGATAGTCTCCTTGCAATTCAGCAAAGGCTGCCGGCATGATTTTCTTTACTTTGAACTGTTGACCATATTTAGCGAGCAAGTCTTCTTCTGAATAAACATAGTTAGCATTGGCGCGACGAGATGTTGCCAAGCAATACTGGGTTTCAAATGGAGACTCTGGGAATGCTTCACCTGCAACGATAGCTGCATAGCCCTTGTACAAATCCAAGGAATGCGCATAGTTATAGACATCAATAGTGAAGCCACCCGCTGGACGGTTATTGTACTCAATGGCAATATAATCATCACCCTCACGGAAGAACTCGATATGGAAGAAACGTTCTTTCATACCAAATTCCTTGACAATTGCCTCACCATACTTGCGAAGTTTCGGATCCATATCTTTAAGAACATAATAAGAATTGTCCATCTTGTAAATCATGAGATCAAGGGGTGTATGGGCATAGTCAAAGGTAGTTGAAAAGACAATATTTCCATCTCTATCTACCAAACCATCGAAGGTACAGATTTCACTAGAGGTAACAAACTTTTCAAAGAAATAAACGGTTGAATGGTCCCATTCAGCCTTAAAGTGGTTTACATCATCTTCTGTTTCAAGTTTGAAGGTTGCTGCTGCACCTACTCCATTATCAGGTTTTGCAATCATGGGAAGACCGATTTCTTTCACAGCTTTGTCAACATCTGCTTCTGTTTCAATGACAGCACCTGGCACAACTGGAACTCCAGCTTTTTTGAAGAGTTTTTTCATCTCAGATTTGAACTTGGTCTTCTTGAGGTCTTCTGGTTTGGCACCAAAGACATGAAACTGTTCACGAAGAGCAGCATCCAACTCTAGCCAGTATTCATTATGAGATTCGATGCGGTCAATTGAACCATGCTTATAGAAAAGAAAGGCAACTGCACGTTTAACCTCATCGATATTTTCAAGATTATCAACTCGGAAGTACTCCGTCAAGCTATTGCGCAATGGTTCATCTAGCTGTTCGTAGGGTTCTTGCCCA
Organism: Streptococcus infantis ATCC 700779; assembly: GCF_000187465.1. GTDB lineage: Bacteria > Bacillota > Bacilli > Lactobacillales > Streptococcaceae > Streptococcus > Streptococcus infantis. Next base: position 1,078,599 of record NZ_GL732439.1, read on the forward strand.
ATCCCTAGAACTGTGATTCCTTTATTGGCTAACTCAATACTAAATTGCTGAAAATTTTGTGGGTAATAGGGTGAAATTACAAGATAATTCATAAGCAACTCCTTTTATAGACTCATATGACCGAGGAAATAAGGCATTTGTTTGCGCCACCATTCCCAGTCATGGGCAACATCGTGCCCCCATTCTGCAAACCAGGCAGGAATTTGTTTTTGGTCAAAGGCTTCTTTTAACTTGTAGTAAGAAGGCAGACCATCATGCTCCCAAGCACCTAAGCCAGTACAAATCACAATCTCAGCCTGACGGTAACGGTCAATAAACCAACCATCATTTTGATTCCAGATATAGTCTACTGGTGAATTTTGATAGATAGCATCATCATTGTAGTAGTCACCTACAAAGAAACGCGCATCATAGACACCACTGAGGGCGATTACCTTGGTAAAGACATCTGGATGCTGAAGGAAAAAGTTAAGTGCATGATAGGCTCCCATAGAGCAGCCTGTCGTCATCATGCCGTCGAACCAGCCTGTCTTGTGCTTGATAAAAGGAATGGCTTCTTCAATAACGTATCGCTCATAAGCACGGTGCATTTCAGCTTGGTCATGACTATTTTTCCAAGTCGCAAGCCAGCTCTCGCTATCGACACTTGAAAGGGTGAAGAACTGAACACGGCCTTCCTCGATAAAGGACGCACAAGCATCAATCATGCCGAAGTCATAATATTCATTGTGGCTACCACCTGAAGAAGCAAAGACAACAACTGGGATGCCTCCATGTCCGTATCGATTGACATACATTTCACGGTTAAGATGACCACTCCAGTGGCTAAGATGTTCAATATGCATATCCTGTCTCCTTTATACTAATTACCAATTTTCTGCAAAAAAACGTAGGCAAGCTGGAAGATTTTCTGCCCATGGAATTTCATGGTGGATAGCCCCGGCTTGAACCTTGAGTGAGAGATTTTCCAACTGCACTCCTCCTGCTATCAAATCATGATAATAGCGAAGAGAAGAGTCAATATAGGCCTGCTTAATATTACCAGCCATAAGAGTCTTATCCGTGTCATCTGCTTCTTCCGTCCCAACATAGATAAAGACTCGCTGGTCTGGCAATAGTTTTTTACGCTCTATATAGCGATCAAAAGCCTCTTGGTGAAGCCAATTAGCAGATGAAAAGACACCCAAGCAGCCAATCTGGTCTTGATACTCCAAGCCAATAAACTGGGTAATATTGCCGCCTAGAGAAGACCCAACCATAGCAGTGTGCTTGCGGTCTGATTTTGTACGATAGTTTTCATCGATAAAGGGTTTGATCACTTCCATGACAAACTCAGCATACTCGACTCCCTTACCACCAAACTGTTGACCGGGAATATTAGACTCTTGGAATTTCCATGCCGCGTACTCATTCATCCGTCCTAGGCCATCATTATCAATGGCCACTACAATCATACGGCTGATATCCGGATTCCGTTTAATGGTAGGAATGATCTTCCATGAATGACCGACATAGGATTCTTTACTGTAAAAGACATTTTGACCATCATGGAAATAGACAACCGGATAAGTTCGATCCGTGTCTTTCTCGTAGTTTTTCGGGAGAAGAACACGTACACGGCGGTCCTTGCCTGTGTATGGAACCTTGAGTTTATGCTCTCGCATTTTCAGGTAAAAGTAGGATTGATTCATTGTCAGAAAACTCTCTATATTCAAAATTTTACCTAATTATATCATAAAAATAGAAAAAAAGTCAGTTCCCGTCCAAATTTAGGACAATAAACTAACTTTTTTTACTTATTTTATTTTTTCCTCTGGTTTTTCTGATTAAAGGAGCTCATCAATTAACTCATCAACCGCATCTTTCTCAGCTTGAGGGGTAATTTCAGTAATCATAATTCCTGCTACTGCTCGCTCAACCAATCCTTCAACATCCATACGTGTTTCATACTGTTCAGCATTCTTAATTTTAGGATTTGTTTTGGGACGATCAGGCGCAAAAATCGTACAGCAGTCTTCAAAAGGTTGGATAGAAATTTCAAAGGTATCAATTTCCTGCGCAATGTCAATGATTTCTAATTTATCCATAGTCACAACTGGTCGGATAATCGGTGTATTGGTTACGGCATTGATAGCCTGCATACTTTCTAGGGTTTGGCTTGCCACCTGACCAAGACTTTCACCATTGATGATGACCAAACCTTTTCTAACTTCACGGATACAGTCGGTAATCCGCATCATAAAGCGGCGAGTCAGAGTCATGAGGTAAGCTTCTGGAGCCTTAGCCTTAATCTCTTCTTGGATTTCCGTGAAAGGCACTTCGATAAACTGAATATTCCCACCGAACTTGGTCAATTTACGGGTCAAATCCTGCGCTTTCTTGAGGGCACCTGGACTAGTATATGGTGGACTAGCGAAGTGAACAGCCTCGATATCTACGCCACGTTTTAGTGCAAGATAACCTGCTACAGGAGAGTCAATCCCCCCTGACAACATGAGCATACCTTTCCCAGAAGTGCCAACTGGCAAACCACCAGCCCCACGAATGGTCTCATAGGAAAGATAAGCCGCCTCTTCACGAATCTCCACTTGCAGATTGATATCGGGATTTTTCATCTGGGCTTGTACATTTGGAATGGCATCAAAAACAGCACTACCAAGAACTTGGTTGAGTTCTCGACTATCCAGTTCAAAGTTGTGATCACTACGTTTGCTAGAAATCTTAAAGGTCATGCCTTCCTTATAGATGTCCCGCATAATCTCTTGGACAGCAGATTTAAGAACTTCTACAGATTTTTCAACCTTATATACTGGAGAAAAGTTTTGAATCCCGAAAACCTGTTTGAGAGACTCAGCTACTGCTGCATAGTCGGCTCCATTAAGATAAGCATGGGCACGGTCGCGATCAGCAGTTACCTTGACTTGAGGATAGATAGATAAAACATCTGAGATATTATTACGTAGTTTATTGATGAAACGCATACGGTTTTTACCTTTGGTTGAAAGTTCCCCGTAGCGAATCATAATTTCTGAATATTGCATGAATGCTCCTATCTTACTTTTCTAGTTTGATTGTAAATTAATTTTAGTTTGGTCAAAAATTGCTCAACTTGACTCATGTCATTTTCTAGGTCTAGGCTGACACGTACTGCTGACTGAGCCTTATCTTTTTCAACCCCCATGGCAATCAGGGTCCCGGCAGGTTTCCCTGCCTTGGACGAGCAAGCAGAGGTTGTGGAAATGAAAATATCATAGTCTTCAAATGCATGAACGATGACTTCACCACGGACACCCTTAATCCCAAAAGTCAGAATATGAGGCGCAAAGTCTTCCTCACCTGAGAAAACAAAAATATCTGGATATTCGAGTAGTGCTTGACGGATGACTGCCTTCATCTGACCCGTTTTGTTAGAAAACAATTCCAATCTTTCCATAGCTAGACGCAGTGCCTTGGCTGTTGCTGCAATTCCTGCTACATTCTCAGTTGTTGAACGATAGTCACGCTCTTGGCCACCACCAGTTAATAGGGGGGTGATTTTCTTGCCAGACTTGATATAAATAAATCCAACACCACGAACTCCGTGGAATTTATGACTAGAGAAGGTCGCAAAATCCACTCGGTCAGTCAAATACTTTTCTATTGGAATCTTAGCTAAAGCTTGAACAGCATCAACATGGAAGGAAATCGTTGGCTTATCTACTAATAGTTCTGAGATCGCTTCAATAGGTTGAATTGAGCCAATTTCATTGTTAACAGCCATGATAGAGACTAGCGTTGTATCAGGACGAAGTAGATTTTCTAAAGCAGCTACATCTACAAATCCTTTTTCATCTACTGGTGCAAAATCCACCTCAAATCCTTGAGTCTGAAGCCAAAGAGCAGACTCCTTAACCGCTGGATGCTCAATTTCTGACACGATGATGTGTTTACCAAACTGAGCTTTTTCAAAAGCGACACCTTTGATAACCCAGTTATCTCCTTCGGTACCACCAGAGGTAAAGAAGACTTCTTCGCTTTTCTTACCAATTAAATCTGCAATCTGCTGACGAGAAGCTTCTAAAATTCTGGTAGACTGATCACCCAAACGATGAAGGCTAGATGGGTTACCAATAATTTTTGCAGACACCTGCATGTAAGTTTCAAGTACTTCAGGATAAGGCTTGGTCGTAGCCGAATTATCAAAGTAAATCATTGTTTCTCACACTTTCTAAAATCACTCCTTCTATTGTAACACGAAACAGTTCAGGCGACAAGAAATGCCGTTCAGGTTCATTTAAGTTTTTTTTAAAGATTTTGGGTATAATGAATCATGGTAAAGGAGAGAAATTATGTCTAACTATCGCAGAAAATCAAAACCTAAAACTGAACATATCAAAAAAGGCTTTACCGTCTTTCAAAAAACAATTGCAACTTTAGCCAGTATCCTTGGTTTGATTACAGCTAGTATCACTATCATGAATGCTTTGGATAAAAACAAGGATCATAAAGATACGACTCCACAAACAACCATTATCAAGGAAGTTCAAAAGGAAGCTCCCGCTGAATCCAATGCACCTGCACAGAATCAGTCTAATAATCAAGAAACAACTCAAAAAGAAGAAGTTCAAACACCTAGCAAGAAGGAAGATACAAAATCAGATGACAATTCTCAGAAAAATGAGCAATCTGATTCTTCATCAAATACTCCAACTACTGAAGCAGGAGCTAGCGCTAATAACGGAGCATCCTAAACATTGCTCAACGCCAACGGTTACTTCGTTGGTGTTTTTATTTGTTAGTTTTTCATTTCATTTTTATCACAAAAAACCAGGAACTAATGTCCCTGGTTTTTCTTTTTTAAAACAAGATATTCTGCATCGAATGAAGATTCGTACTTAGTCTTCTTTCCCTTTTTTGATAAAGGTTGCAGAGAGAACCAATCCAAGACTAGCTAGGAAGGCTAAGCCTACTGAATCTTGCTCACCAGTTGCTGGAAGTTGACCTTTTGCTTCAGTTACTGGTGCATTTGGTCCTTCTGGTTCTTGTTTTTGGTTTGTTGAACTTGAAGGTTGCTTGTGATTCGCAATTGGTGTAACTGGGTTTGCAACAGGCTCTTTATATTCTGGAACCTCATTCTTAGCTGCTTCAACCCAATTAACGCCACCCTTGAATTCTGGAAGCTCATTCTTGTCCGCTTCAACCCAATTAACGCCGCCATTGAACTCTGGAAGCTCATTCTTGTCCGCTTCAACCCAATTGACGCCGCCATTGAACTCTGGAATGTCATGAACAGCTGCTTCTGCAGCATTAACTCCACCTGTAAATTCAGGAATTTCAACTACTGGTGGTTGCTGATCTCCCTTACTTGAAAGGACTTCAGGTTCTGGGGTTGGTTCTGGATCCGGAGTTGGCTCTGGATCTGGGGTTGGTTCTGGATCTGGAGTTGGCTCTGGATCTGGAGTTGGCTCTGGATCCGGAGTTGGTTCTGGATCCGGAGTTGGCTCTGGATTTGGGGTTGGTTCTGGATCTGGAGTTGGCTCTGGATCTGGAGTTGGCTCTGGATCTGGAGTTGGTTTTGGATCTGGAGTTGGCTCTGGATCCGGAGTTGGTTTTGGATCTGGAGTTGGCTCTGGATCTGGAGTTGGTTTTGGATCTGGAGTTGGCTCTGGATCTGGAGTTGGCTCTGGATCTGGAGTTGGTTTTGGATCTGGAGTTGGCTCTGGATCTGGAGTTGGTTTCGGATCTGGAGTTGGTTCTGGATCTGGAGTTGGCTCTGGATCTGGAGTTGGTTGCTCAGGTTCTTCTGAAAGTTCTTGGTAGTAAGTCGTCATTTCATAGAACTCTGGTTTGCCACCTTCCCAAATGAGTTTAACATCAAGCAACGGAGCCTTATCTCTCACTGCAAATGTTTGGAAGCTTGAGGTAATTGCTCCCAAATCTGTCCAAGCACCGTCTCTGTCTGTTTTCAGAGTACGAGCGAGTAAACGAGCTGCTACTCCTTGAGGCAGACTAGAAACAAGTCGGATGTGGTTGGCGTCTGTTGGTTCTGACAAGTGGTAAACCAACTCACCCTGGTCTTTCTCAGCCTTATAGCTTGTCAAGACTTTGCCATCTACAAGATTTGTGTAAAGGTTGCCTCGACTTTCTCCACTATTTCCTTGAACAGTTGGGTCATTGATAGGTTTCACAAATTCGCCGTCATTGATAACCAACTCAGTAAATCCAACAAAACGAGCATCGTAATTAGCAGTGAAGAGAACACGGAGATAGTTAGCTTTAACTGGGCTTGCAAGTTCTCCTTCGATGTAGCGATTTCCAGGCATCTTAGAATCATGTGTCCATCCATCTGTCAATGAATCATCACGCATTTCATTAGCGACACCATCACCTACTGTTACAACATCTGTCCATGTCTTACCATCTTGACTAACCTGAATCTTACCATCACGAAGATAGTTCTTCGTACCATCTTGGATATAGGCTCTAATCTTCTTGATTTCACGTTCGCTACCAAGTTTCAAGGTAATATGACCATCTTTACGTGCATAGTCAGAGAACTCTACAAAGTTATTGTAAACACCATCAAACAACTGATCCAAATTCTTGATCTTGCGAACATCATTTGCACCATAGTAGGCATCAATTCCCATAGATGTAGAATCAAGCTCAGTTGGCTCCACTTCTTTTGTCTTAACGAGTAGAGATGTCGCTGTCACTGCTTGTTCTTGGTCAGTCTTATTAACCAAACGAGCATAACGCACCAAGGACTTATCAGTTACTTGGCTAGCTGGATACCATTCTTGTGCATTTGGAGAGAATTCCAAGTCAAGGGCTGGATTTCCAATACCAATAGCCTGAATGCTTTCAGCCTGGTGTAGACGGTCTAGCTTCATACCCAAGTAGCTATGAGCTGGAAGCTTAGTTCCACTTGGAATTTGCATGTCATAACGACCGAGACTGTCGTATACTGGTGTTGATTTCAAACTTTCAACATTGGTATCTGTCATCTCGCTATTGCCAGCACGTGTTTCAACTGAGAAGTCAGCGATACGCCACCATAGATTGATATTCTTAGTATTGCGAACACGAACATAGCGAGCTGAAATTGGAGTTTCGATTTCTTTAGTTTGTTCACCAGTCAAACGATCCAATTCTTGCCATGAAGTACCATCTGTAGAATACTCAAGAACACCTTCTGCCAATTTATCTCCTGATCCTTGAACGAGGCGGACCTTAGTTACAGGTTTGACTCCACCCAAGTCTAGTTGAACCCAACCACCGACTGGAGTTGTATCTGTTCGATCAGCATTTGCCAGCATGGCTTCAGTATTGTCACGACCATCTGTAATCTGAGCAACTGTCGTATTGTACTTGTACATAAGATTTGGACTGATGGTCACTGTAGCTGCCTGTTTAGGACGACTTACTTCTACAGGACGGTTCACAGCGATTTCTCGTACAGCAAACCAAGTGTTCTCACGATCAGAAGTTGCAATCATTCGAACAGCTTTAGCATTGATATTGAGATTTTCAAATTTAAGAAGAGGCTCATTACCAGTGTAGCTTGGTTCTGAAAGTGTTACCCACTCATCATTTTCATTGAGATACTCAACCTTAGCATTGTTAAAGGTATCGCGTGGATTTGCTTGAGTTCCCATTGCAAATGTCAAGTTTTGAATTGGAACAGCTTTATTAAATTTCAAACCAATATAGTCACCAGTTTGGATGCTGTTTGGTGATTTGATAAGAGCATGTGTTCCTAAATCTCCATCAGTGACTTCAGCAAGTCCACCTTCTACACCTGTACGGTTTGTGATAAAGGTGCTGATTACTTGGTCTGGGTGTAGGGCTTTTTGAACTTCAGTTGCCAATACTTCACGAAGGCCAAGCAAGAATGGACGGATATGTTGTACACCCAACTCAGCTCTTTCATCATGATCTACATAATGGAAAGTATAAGTTTGTGATTGTTCATAAAGTTTCAAGCCCTTGTAATAGCTATCCCAAAGTCTAGCAGAATCATTGTTTTCAATAGCTTCTGATCCATCTAGGAAAGCACTCAAAGCATCCATTTGGTCAATAGCATTATCCAACCAATAGTGGATTTGAGCACGCATCTTTTCGTCACCAGATGCTTTATAAAGTTGTGCTGCAGCTTTTATTTTAGCAAATTCTGCACGCAATTCTTGACGCTCTGCATTGACATCTTGACCAGCTTTCAACTTAGACATGAAGGCCGCCAATTTTGGTGCGAGTTCAACAGACTCTTCTAACTTCACAACACGACCATCCATGTTTTGGTTGATCATATGTTTACCAAGTTCACGGAAGGCAACAGATGTTTCACTGTCAGTAAACTTACCTGTTTCAACAAAGTTGAAGGCGATGTCATTTACTTTCTTAGCTTCTTCTTCAGACTTCCATTGTTTCCATGCATACTGAGCTGCCGAGAAGAGGGCAATCTTAGAAGGCTCAGATTGTTGCATTGGATTCAACATGATACCTGAAAGGAGACTTGGGTCCACATTTGGATGAAGGAATTTCTCACCGCCACCCAAAATCAAGTGTTGTTTAGAGTTATCTGTAACAGGCCAGTTAATCCATAGAGAAACTGGGCGGTAGGTCCTACCTCCTGCAGTCAGATTATTCTTAAGGTTTGAAAGGAAGCTTTCAGATACTTCACCCCAAATCTTACCACCAGTAAGGGTCATAGAAGTTGAAGTTGGAAGATTTTCGTTTAGAGATTTCAACTCATCTTCACGACCATTACCCCAATACTGACCTGGGACAAAAATCATTTCCTTACGAAGGCCAACATAAGTTGCTTGTTTTTCAGTCAACCAATCTGTCATGTCCTTCATCAAGCGGTTGTAGCTATTATAGCCACCAACTGGGCTTGGAGCATCATCGGCCAAAATACCGAACTCACGAACGCCGACATCCATCAATTGAGTGAACTTAGCCTTAATGGTTTCAAGGTCTTTTTGGTAATCAGCATCGTTGCCAAAACGGATACGGTTGTTCATGAATGGGTGGATGGTCCAAACATAACGAGTCTTGTTTTGGTTTCCGACACGCGCCAATTCACGGATTTCAGCTAATTTTTCTTCTGGATAAAGTTCACGCCATTTCTTGTTGTGGTATGGATCGTCTTTTGGTGCAAAGAAGTATTGGGTCAACTTCAAGTCACCACCATAGCGCATCAATTCAGCACGATCAGCATTGCTCCATGGATTTCCATAGTAACCTTCGATAAAACCACGATTCTTAATTTCAGCGTAGTCTTCAACAGTTACATTACGTAAAACTGGAGCTTCACTTTCATTAAGCATGTGTTTAAGAGTCGTCAATCCATAGAAGACTGCATCTGTATCTTTACCGACAATAGAGATTGTATTGTTCTTGATTGACAAAGCATAAGCATCAATCTTATCAAAGAGTCCTTGAGAAATACCAGATATTTCTTTTTCAGCCTGTGAATGTTGACCATGAACACCAAGATAAATATTTGTAGCACCTGCTACTGCTGCTTGACTACTTGTATAAGAGATTTGATGATCTTGTAGTACACTCTTCAAGCGGTTGCGAGTATAAATATCTAGATGTTCTCCCATAACAAGATTCACTTGTTTTTGAAGTTTAGTGACACCTTCGCCGTAAGTGACTTTTTGTGGTGTTGGGAATACCTTGTATTCTTTCTTGAGATAGTCTTGACTTTGTGCTGCAGCAGCAATCGCATCATCACTGGCTGGTTTTGTAGCTACAAAGCTATCAGCAAGTTCAGTTGTACCATCGCCCACTTCTTCAACTTTTGGTTGTTCTGGAGTCACCGGTTTCTCAGGAGTTACCGGTTTCTCAGGAGTTACCGGTTTTTCTGGAACAACTGGTTCTTCTGTTTCACTATCAGAAAGTGGCTTGAGTAGTTGAATTTCTGCGGCACTACCAAATCCTGCGACACCTGACAGAACTTTAAATTCTACCTTATTAGTTTCAACTGCTGCAAAATTAACAGTTTTTTCTTTAGTATTATTTTCCCAAGTTCCTGAAGCAACTTTAACCATTTGACCATCTTTTTGAGCATAGATCTCATAAGAGGTCACGACTCCGTTACCACCACCTGGACGTGGAAGATAAGTCAAACCATTGACTTTTTCAGGAGCGTTCAAATTCATAGCAACGGTATAAGGAGCACGGTCTCCAGTCCATTTAGAATGCCAGAAGGTATTTGGATCATTATCGAAAGCTTTTTCAACTGGTCCTTCATTCTCTGTTCCTGGTGTTTCCTGACTAGTTGCAGAAACTGTGAAGTGATCTGTTGGGATTAAACGTGGGTTTACAAATGCTTCATTCGATAACTCTGCACTATGCAAGATTCCTTGGAAGCCACCGATTGTTTCAAGTGGAAGTACCAAGCTATTGTGAGCAAAGCGAGGATGAGCTGGATTTGCAATACGCTCAACCTTTTCACCGTCTACATAAACTTCTGTTTTTTGTGGTTTCGTAACAACAGAGATTTGATAACGTTTATTCTTCTCTAGCTTCTTGTCAAATTGAATATGGAATTGTTCAAATTTATAAGCTAAGTAGCCATCCTTGTCCGCAAGATAAAGTTGGTTGTCCCCACTTGTAGAGAAGACTTGCTCTCCATCACCTGTAACAGTTACATCCAATTTCAAAACATGACTAGGACCAACATCACCAACTAAACCTTCGATACTAGAATCTTTTTCGAAGTTCAAACCTGCTTCAGTCTTCTGTACTTTCTTAGCAAGATAATCTTTGACAGTCTCAGGATTAATCTTGAACAAATCTTCTTCAGCAACGGTCTTATCTGGATTAGATTGTGGTGCATAAACACTTGCTGGTTGAATACGTTCTGCATAGGTCTTTGCTGCACGGTCTGAACCCCAAGTGCGTTCTGCAGTTGATTGCATACTCTTGAAGAAGCGTTTAAAGATATCGTAAGAAGTAAGTCCAGTTTCATGGAGGTCAATGTTGTCATTCCAGACTGCATGACCACCACCAAGGATATTTGGATTAGAGGCTTCTAAGCGTGGTCCTCCACCTGTTGAGAAGTCATTTGGTGTCCAGCGGTTGTATTGAGTTTCATAGTTTGCATAATCCCCATAACCACCTTGACTATTGCTTCCACTTGGAACACTATAGGTTGGAATATCTGTGATATTGATAATCTTAGCACCCTGAGCAATTGCTGCCTGTGGACGTTGCCAGTGGATACTCCAGATATCCACTTCTACACCATTCCAATCAACAGGTGTAGATCCTTGTTTGGCAGAGAGTGAACCCCAAATACGCGGTGTTAGGCCTTTGCCTTTGATGTACTGGATCATATCATTGACATAGCGACGATAGCTTTCTGGACTTCCATAGTACTCATCTGTACCGATATGAACAGTAGAAACGCCATGAAGTGGTGCGTCTTCACCATCGAGCAATTTATCATAGACTGATTTGACAAAAGCGAGCGTCTCTTCGTACTTGTTATCCAAATCTAGCATTGCAACTCTCTCGACATTATGCTTGTTGGCACTTAGTCGTCCTTTATACATCAAGTCTGGACGTACCTTGACAAAGGATAATGCGTGTCCTGGAGTGTCAATTTCAGGAACAAGGTTGATATGCAAGTCTTTCGCAAGGCTAATGATCTGTTGCATTTCTTCCTTGGTGTAATGTTCTTTTGATGTTAATTTTTCACCATTTTCACCGACAACATCAGTTTCTACACGGAAGCCTGTCTTAGCATTTTTAAGAACATAATCCAGTTCCTCTTGAGGAGTAAGATTTTTCCCTGCTAAATGATCTTTTAAGAAGATATAGTTGTCATTCAAGTGCAATTGAAGATCGTTCATCTTGTAGTAGGCCATATTGAGCATAATATCTACAAGCGTATCATAAGGGATAAACTTACGACCTGTATCTAGCATAAAGCCACGGTGACTAAAGCTTGGGAAGTCACGGATTTCTCCGTTTTGCAAGTCATTTTCTCCCAACTGAAGGAGGGTACGAGTTGCATAAAAGGCACCAGTATTAGTCGCTGCTTCTACAGTAATAACTCCATCTTTAATGGTGATACCATAGCCTTCTTTACCATAACCCTTGTCTTCAACCTTTTTAAACTCAATACGGTTCTGTGCTTCCTGACCACCGGTTGCGACTTCCAAACCACGATTTTCAAGGTCAGTTTGGTAGAACTTAGCTTCCTTGTCAAATCCAGAATTCCCAACGGAAATGACAGTTTCAGAAGTAATAGAAGTTTTACCTTCAGTGCCGTACCATTGTTGAACTGCTGGAGCAACTGCAGGTTTGGTTCCAACACCTTCATCAGCATGCAAACCTTTAATGACAACTTCAAATTCTTTTGTGAAGGTATGGTTATCATTGGTTTGTTGGACCATCACTTTGACATGTTGTTCTGTCAGCGGTGTGTAGATTTTATTATTTAGGTCGATAACACCTTGCTTATTGCTTCCAATCAAGCTAACTTGACCAGGTAATTTAGGCAATACAAGTGATTTTCCGTCTTCAGCAACCGCTATTTCTGTAACTTGACGAATATCTGTTGGTTTGCTGGTGTCTGGAATATTTGAGTAGGCACGAATTTCTTGAATACCCACATTTTTCCATTGCATAGTACCGGCTTGATAATCTGTAATTTCAAGTTTAAGATACTTAGCTTGAACGGCTTCTTTTAAGTCAACTTTTTCATCTAGAACCGGAGTTCCTGTCCGTTGATGAGCCAACTTCCATTCTCCAGGACCCGATCCATTGACTTCGTCTTGACCTGCATAATAGAGATTCCAAGATTTGATGTTTGGATCATTTTGCTCGCCACGAACACGACGGTCCCAATCGATTTCCACATGCTTGATTAAGGTTGTCTTTTCAAGCTTAAATTCGATTGTTGGTTTCACAACATCACGGTCAGTTGCCCAACGAGTATCTGGATTTCCATCAATCGCCTTCTCAGCTGTAAATGGTGTGTTCGCTTCATGGTTTGATGCTGTCGTAGTAGCCTTTTCCAAATGATTGACATCTGGAGTTTCAACCAAATCTTTAGTAACTGGCTTTTCTGCTGGTTTAGCTACTGGTGCTGCTTCTTCTTTTGGAGTTTCAGCTGGTTTTGGTGTTGCTTCTTCCTTAGGAACTGGAGTTTCAGCTGGTTTTGGAGATACTTCTCCAGTATTTTCAGGCTGAGCTTCCGCATCAGTCGGATTCGTTTCAGTAGGATCAGTTGGTTTAGCTGATTCAGCTTTTTCAATAGCCGCTGCTATATCCGCTGGTAACTTATCCATGGGCTGAACCTGTGTCACCGTGCCTTCTGTCTCTGCAGGCCCTTCTGTTTCTGCTGCTTGAACCATACCAGCACCAAAAATGCTTGCACCAATCATGACAGAAGCCGCGCCTATTGCAAACTTACGTATACTGTAATGACACCGTCTCTCAAAAAAATGTTTTCCCATTTTCTTTATTTCCTTTCCCACGCTTAAATTGGGTAAGCGTTATCATTTCCCTTTTAAAAAGGGAGGACCAAGAGGTCCTCTCTAGGTGTTTGGTTTTCTCCATTACAATAAGTTAGGAGTTTGAGTTTTCATAGTATAAAACTCTATTATATTTTAATCTTCTTTTCTTTTTTGAAGAAATAGAGCAGACATTGCTAATGTAAGACCAGCTAGGAAGAGGTGTTCAGTTGTGCCTTCACCAGTTTCAGGAAGTTTAGACTGATCTGCTTCTTTTTGTGCTGCTTGCATAGCAGGTGTTGGTGTAAGAGCAGGTTTCTGATCAAGTTTTTCTGCAACTGGACTTGTCTGATTGTCTCCTGCACCTAATGTTTCTTTATACTCAGGAACATCATTCTTAGCAGCTTCAACCCAATTAACTCCTCCCTTGAACTCTGGGAGCTCATTCTTAGCAGCTTCAACCCAATTAGCTCCACCCTTGAATTCTGGGACCTCATTCTTAGCAGCTTCAACCCAATTAACGCCACCCTTGAACTCTGGAATGTCATAAACAGCCACTTCTGCAACATTAACTCCACCTGTAAATTCAGGAATTTCAACTACTGGTGGTTGCTGTTCTCCCTTACTTGAAAGAACTTCAGGTTCTGGAGTTGGTTTCGGATCTGGAGTTGGCTCTGGATCTGGAGTTGGTTTCGGATCTGGAGTTGGCTCTGGATCTGGGGTTGGTTTTGGATCTGGAGTTGGCTCTGGATCTGGAGTTGGCTCTGGATCTGGAGTTGGTTCTGGATCTGGAGTTGGCTCTGGATCTGGAGTTGGTTTCGGATCTGGGGTTGGCTCTGGATCCGGAGTTGGTTTTGGATCTGGAGTTGGCTCTGGATCTGGAGTTGGTTTCGGATCTGGAGTTGGTTTCGGATCTGGAATTGGTTCTGGATCTGGAGTTGGCTCTGGATCTGGAGTTGGTTTCGGATCTGGAGTTGAATCTTTCAATTGATCCAGATACTCTGCAAAGAATGTCACCATTCGATCTGTTAAGAGGTGGTTATCTGTTGCATATTTCATGCTAGCAATAACGCTTGCCACTTCTTCTTGATTGCTCTTATCAGTCAATTTTTGAGCTTTAGCCAAGGCTGCTTCATATGCACTTGTGTCAAGACCTGCTTCAGCAACTTGAGGACGAGCAAAGATCAATTCTGCAGCTGATTGATATTGATTACCACCATCTCCATAAGTTCTTGTTCCAGTTAGGACAATCTTCTTAGCTTTGATAGTCTTACCAAAGTCGATATCTTTTGGTTTGTTATTATCAGCCCAATTAGTTGCATTGAAGGTATGCTCCTTACCTGTTTCATCAGTAACAACAAGAGTCACATCTCTCAAATTACCATTTGAACCTGAACCGCGTGGAACATAACGGAAGCCTGTAATTTCAGTTGGTTCTTTCAAGACCATTGTTGCTGGTTTACCAACATCGCCTCCGCCCCATGATGTATGCCATAGACTAGACAAGTTACCATCAAAGGCATTTTCAAGACCTTCACCAGCCTGAGCAGGAGCTGAAAGACTTGCAAAGTCATCTGCTACAAGAGCTGTTTTCTTCATTACTAAAGCATCTTTAAGAGCATTGACCTTATCGATTTCTGCTTTAGCTTCTTCCAGACTAATGTCATCATCTGCTTGACTGAGGTTGAAGACTGCTTCTTTTAAAGCATCCATACTTTCTTTGGTGTAGTTAGTCATGGCTACAGTTGGAAGATAATTCTTGACAGCATTTTCTGTCATCATCTTACCTGTCAAGACAATCTCTTCAATTTGAAGTCTATCCATGATGAAGTCATTGTAACCACGGAAGTTAGCATTACCACCAGAGTCACCACGAGTGTTGCTAGCATTACCTGTAGAGTAGATACCTACCCAAGTATCGCCAGTTTCAGCACCTGTCACAAGGAAGGTCGCACGTTTCGCTTTTTGAGAATCTGTCCATGAGTTTGGTAATTCATGCATTTCGAGATCGCTTGCTTGGCTACCACGACGGCCAGATTGGAATTCTCCCTTACCTACAACAAATGCGTAAGTATTATCTGATCCAGCTTCGTAGTCAAAAGTGATACGGTAGGTCTTACCTGCTTCAAAGCGGAAGTTTTGTGGAATTGTTTGGTAAACCAAGTTACGACGGCTAACAAGACCATTTGTCTTGAGTGACCATTTTCCTTCGATAACGTCATCAACTTTCTTGCCATTCCAATCACGTTGTGTGTATGGACCATGTTTTTCAGACAAGTGAGTACGGTTATCTTCAACACCTTCGATTCCACCGATGACAAATGGGAAGATACCTTGTCCGACATTTTCAAAGTCTTGTTTGAAAACGCCTGTTGCGGTATCATGACCATCACCATACATAGCAGAGTCATTTTCGAAGGTACGGATTTCATCGAAGTAAGTTGCTTCATCTCCTGCTTCACGACTCAAGGTCAAAGTTACATTTGATACATCTGAACCTGTTGTGAAGAAGGCATACATGTTTTGGAAGTAACTTCTATCATTAACTGTTGCATTATCAGTACGAGTATTATGAGCATAAGCTTTAACGTAGTTAAGGGCCAGTGACTTGTTCGTGTAGTTGGTCACTTCTTTCTCACCAGTGTTAACAGTAATGCTTGCTTTGGCATCACTACGGTTATCCACACCGACATAGACAGCATATTTAGTATTTGGTTTCAAGCCAGTCAATTTTTGAGTGAGACTAACTTTTTCTTTATTGCCTTGGATGCGGAGCATTTGGTTTGCACCTTGAGATTTGACAACTGTTGCTTTAGAAGCGTCACCTTCAATCTTCCAATGATCCAAAGATTCACTGTTAAATCCTTGGTCATAGATGTGCATTCCTTCACTCCATGACATTTCAGGATTAGTTTGTTTAGAACGATAAAGAACATAAGGTTGATTTGCTAGAAGGTCAAGTGTAATCTTACCATCTTTGACAGCCACTTCTTTTTCTTCAGTCTTACCTTGGTCTGTTAGTTTGTAAAGGTAAACTTTACCGTTTGCCCAGTCACTAGGAAGTGTCCAAGTTGTTGCACCTTTTTCAGTATTGAAGTAGTACATTTTTTCCTTGTCCCCAGTAAGCTTGTTACCATTGGCATCCCAGTTCCAAGGAGTCAAGTAGGCTGAACCATCTTGAATGACACGATCATTGAGTGTAACAATTCGTTCACGGTATTGTGGGCTATTAACATCATTAGATTTACGAGTAACAACTACCTTGTTGTTTTCCTCATCAACCAATTCAACCTTCATCTCAGGTGTCCATTTGTAAGTACCACCATTGTCAGTCATGGTTACTGGTTTACCATTTTCCCATTTGCTAACAGTGAAGTGTTGGAAGTATTTAGTCATAACATCGTGGGCAAACAAGTTGGTTACATAACCATTATAGTCGCTACGACCTTGCCAACCTTCGAAGTCTTTCATGCTGTATCCGCCTAGAAGTGGGTAGTTTGCCGCACCTCCGTAGCTTCTGTAATCACCAACCCAAGCATCTTTCTGGTGGTTACGGATAAAGCGAGTAATGGCACTGTTGATACCTTTATTGGTATAGCCACCATAAGTCAAGTCAGCTGCCCAGTGATGGAAGGTAGAGTCATACTCACCACCATGGCCCCACTCAATTGCAAAACGCCAACCTTGTTGGTTGATTTCTTTTGCAAGAACGTGAGTTGCCCAAGCACCATTGTCTCCTGATTGACCATTACCCCAAACGTCGACATAGATGAAGTCTAAGCCTTCACCCAATTCTTTCTTCAATTCTTCCCAACGCGCTAAACGTCCATGAGCCAAGTCATAGGCTGCATCGATATTGATACCTTGGTCAAGCCAGTTCCAACCATAGCTATAGCTACCGTCAGCATTTTTACGTAGGATATTTTCATTGAAGTATTTTGATTCAGGATAGGTTTCTGAAGCATTAACATGGATACCGAGGTGGGCACCATATTTTTTAGCTTTTTCAATAAGAGCTTTAAAGTCTTCCGTACCACCGATACGTTTACCGATATCCGCGTAGTTTAAGTGACCTGAGTCATGTCCTTCACTACCGTAACCTTTAAGGAGGACACCCTGTCCAAGACCATCTGTGTGGAGATTAATCTTCTTGATACCATCCAAGGTCATCAGGAATGGGTTTTGTGCCTGTGAACCAAAGTTCATGGCGATACGGTAGGCTGTAATATTTTTAACTTTTTCCCAACCTTGAGGGTTGTTCATGATGCTACGGTATGCAATCGCACCATCTTGCCAGTCTACTTTATTATCAGCATTGGCATCTTCTGTGATGACAACTTTAGCACTTGGAAGTTCCTTAGTATATGCTGGGAAGACAATACCTTTGTGTGCTTTTTCCCATTGCCATTCAGAACTATGGATTTCAACGTAGTTAGCATTACCAATAGTGTTCTTGTAGGCTGTCAAACGTGTCCAGTCATAAGAACCACCACCGTAACTGTTTTGTGAGTTGCTCCATACACCAGCAGCAAGTTTATCTGTTGAAACAAATCCATACATGTAACCTTTGGCCAATTCTTTCATTGGATTGGTTACTTCGATATGGTCGTCACCACTTACGTGAGTATTGTTTGACATGGTTGCCCCATCAAACTTAGCTCCAGGTTGGTCACTTGAAACAGATACCAAGGCATTGCCTAGGAAGCTGATAGAAGAAAGTAATTTACGTTCATCATCAATTTTCTGTCCTGGCGTTACTTGGTTATGGTTGACAATCTTAGTCACATCAAAGTGAAGTTGATTACCCACTACTTGCAAACGAACAGTCATATCTGCATTGATGAGATTTTCCTCATCACGGAGTTTCATTTCATACTCAGCAGTTGTTGCATTTACTTTTTTATAGGTAACTTCCGGAGTTACGGCATGCTTATTGATAACAACTTGATTAATTGGTTGAAGTTGACCTGGAAGCTTGTTGCCATTAAGGACATATTCTTTAATACGAGGGAAGGCTTGGTCAATGACTGCTTTCAAAACAGTAGACTCAATTGTATCGTATTTCACGTTACGATCATCGACTTCATCGCCTTTTTCTTTTTCAGCGACTTCTTGGTCTGCTTTAACGCCTTCTTGGTCATCTGTTTTAATGTTTACAATTGTTCTTTCGCTACTATTGTATGTTCCAGCTTTAAGAACAATCTTCTTCTCATCTTTTAATTTGTCATTAACTGCAGAAGGTAAGGTAAGAGTATCGAATAACTTGACATCATTGTTTGTTGCGTTAAGTTGTCCGTCCGATTTGAGACTGATCGTCAAATGGTTAACAGATCCATTCACTGGTGCAGCGACACGTTCGCCTTGATACCATAATCCGCTACCGTTTGTCTTGTATTCCCAGAACCATCCGCCTTGGTCATACCCTACAAAAACATTGTTATCAGTATCTTTAAATTTCATGAAGACACCAAAGCGAGACTTGCCTGTTTCAGACTCTTCTTTGAAGGTTAAATCAACTGTAGCATTCCCATTAGCATCAACTGTCAAACCTTCTTTTTCGAACAAGGCTGGATTTTTACCGTTATCATTTTGAGCCGTTGAAGCTAGTTGATTGTATCGAACACCTTTTTCTTCACGAATTGCTACTGTTCCTTGTTGTTCCTTCTTATCAACAGTTTTCCATTCTGGTTTGACTTCTTTTCTTTCAGCTGGTTTATTTTCAGCCGGTTTATTCTCAGCTGGTTTATTTTCAACTGGTTTTTCTTCCTGAGGTTTGTCCTCTTTTGGTTTTTCTTCTTTATCTTCTACTTGTTTATCAAGTGCATCTAGACCCGCTGGTTTAGTTGTTTCAATACCTTTGATATAGTTTTGAATCCACTCTAATTGAGCAGGTGAGAAAAGAATACCACCACTACGTTTACCAGATACACCGTTTTGATGAATCCCAATTAATTTTCCATTTTCATCAAAGATTCCGCCACCACTGGCACCAGGTTCACTTCCTTGATAGCTAATTCCACGAACGCCCTCTCCATGGTCATTAATATCTTCGACAGTGGTATTAAGGATTGGATCAAGCTTTCCTTTTGGATAGCCAAACACATGTACCTTATCTCCTGTCTTGACAGTTGATGGTTTATCCGCAACTTCAACTGGAGCATTTGCAAGTGGACTGCGAAGTTTGACAATAGCTAAGTCATTTTTATAACCTTTTAGGAAGCCTTCACGGTCCCAGTGTTTTACATCATTTTTACTAAACTTAACGTCTGGTGCACCTTCATAAGAAACTGTATACACATCTTTATCACTTTCGATGTTGTCTGCTACCTTGCGATTATTGCCATCCGGAACATCCTTGATAAAGTTATGAGATACTGATAAGACAAGATTTTCTCCAATAACAATACCACTACCAGTACCAGCTTCGCTCTTAATTTCAACAGTCGCACCGTAGTTCAATTCACCGTTTTTTGTTTTAGCGACATCTTCTGGAACTAAACTTTTATCTTCTTTTGCTAAATCATCTTTTGAAGCAGAATGTCCACTATCTTCAGCCTTATCGAGTTTTTCACGCAAATCTTTTGGAAGTTCATTTTCAGTTGCTGAACTTGCTGTAACTTCTTTTTCTTTCTCCAGTAATTCTTCTTCAGTTTTTGGTCCTTCGGTAACTTCAGGAGAACCATGATCTTCTCCAGGTTTTGGTGCTTCAAAATCATGTCCATTATCATCTTTTGCATTTGCCAGAGCAGCTGCTAAATCGGCTGGCATATTTGCAGTAGAACCAGTTTGGGCTGTATCTGCCAAAACAGTACTTGTTCCAAAGAATGTAGCACCAATGACAACAGAAGCAACACCTAATGAAAATTTCCGAATACTATATTTACAACGTTTTTCAAATAACCTTTTATCCATTATTTTTTTCCTTTCTGCTTAAAAAGTAAGCGTTTGCATTTCGTCTTAAAAAAATAACCCCCTTCATTATTTTCGCTTATTTTTTAAACATATAAATATTTCTTATACCATTTTAATATATCAAAAATCAGTTTAAAAATCAATACTATATTAGTTAAAATTAGTAAAAGTAAAATCAAAATTCCGAACCAGATTGAAAGTCCTTTTACTACAAGAAAACCTATAATCATAGGCATAAAAAAAGAAATCACCTTCGAAAAATTAGAGTAGATTATCCCTATTTTCGAAAGGTGATTTCTTGAATTTTTATTCTATTTTCAAACAATTTATTGTTGTAAGACTTTTCGAGGTTTTGTCCCTTCAGCAGGACCAATAACTCCAGCCATCTCTAATTCTTCCATCAATCGAGTTGCTCGGTTAAAACCAACAGATAGACGGCGCTGAATCATGGATGCACTTGCTTTTTGAGTTTCAATAACCAAAGCCTTGGCTTCTTCGAAAAGTGGATCTCCAGCATCATCGCTAGAACCAAAATCACCTTCTGTCTCAGATACTTCTCCTGGGTCAAAGCTTTCATCATAATCCGCATCTGCTTGAGCCTTAATGAAGCTAACAATACGTTCCACATCATCATCAGAGATAAAGGAACCTTGCAAGCGAACAGGGTGATTTTCATCGATTGGTTTAAAGAGCATATCCCCTCGACCAAGCAATTTCTCCGCACCATTTTCATCTAAAATCGTACGTGAATCCGTTCCTGAAGAAACAGCAAATGCTACACGTGACGGCACATTGGCCTTAATCAAACCAGAGATAACATCCACTGAAGGACGCTGGGTTGCAAGAATCATGTGAATACCAGCTGCACGCGCCTTTTGTCCGAGTCGGATAATGGCATCTTCTACTTCCTTGCTAGCAACCATCATGAGGTCAGCCAACTCATCCACAATCACGACGATTAAAGGTAGAGGCACTTGTTTGTACTCTGATTGAGCGTTGAATTCCTCAACTTTAGCATTGAAACCGGCAATATTTCGAACGCCAACCTTAGCAAATAGTTCGTAGCGGTTTTCCATCTCATCAACGACTTTTTGAAGGGCCTTGCTGGCCTTACGAGGGTTGGTCACAACTGGAATCAAGAGATGAGGGATATCGTTGTATACTGAAAGCTCAACCATCTTAGGGTCCACCATCATAAACTTAACCTGGTCAGGGCGGGCCTTCATCAAAATACTTGCGATAATGCCATTAACTGCAACGGATTTACCAGAACCTGTAGAACCGGCCACTAGCAAGTGAGGCATTTTAGCCAAATCAAAACTACGAGCCGTACCATTGACTGCTTTCCCAAGAGGAATTTCTAAAAGATTTTCAGGTTTTGTTTGAGATTGTTCCCAAAGCTCACGGAAGGATACAGTTGCAATTTCTGAGTTAGGAACTTCGATACCTACCAAGGATTTCCCAGGAATCGGTGCTTCGATACGGACATCTTTAGCTGCCAAAGCCAAAGCTAAATCGTCTGCTAGGTTTGAAATACGGTTGACACGGACACCAACTGCAGGTTTAACCTCATACTTGGTCACCGACGGACCGATTTCCGCTCTTTCTACAGTCACTTTAATACCAAAACTTGCGAAGGTCTCTTCCAAAATTTTAATATTTTCTCGAACGATTTTCTTTTCTTTTGACTGATCTTTTGGTTTGTCTGGCGCAAAGAGTTGCAAGCTTGGAAGCTTATACTCCAAGGCCTTTTTAGCAGAAAAATCTACTTCAACCTCTTCGTCATCATCTTCTTCAGAGAAAACTTCTTCCTCTGGATAGTCTCCTTCTTCAGGGTAATCAAAATCAGCTTGCGGGAGAATAATCTCAGGTTCTACCCATTCCTCCTCTGGAAGTGGAGGAAATTCTTGCAGTGGTTGGTCTGATAAGATTTCTCCAGTTTCCATATCTACAGGCTGCATGTCAAGCAAAGCCTGCTCTTCTCTTTCTTTTTCAAGTCTTGCTTGCTCTTCTGCTTCTCTTCGTGCCTTTTCTTCTTCACGCTTGATAAAGCGCTCTTGTTTTTTCTGTTCACGGCGTTCCATCCAAATAGCAAATCGAGCTGAAAGAAAATCAGCAATATCATAGATAGACCATGGACTCATTAAAAGAGCTCCGATTAAGATTAAGATTGCCCCGATGAAATAGGTACCGATGTTTGAGAACAAAAAGGCTACCGGAATGTAGAGACCTACCCCTAACAAGCCTCCCCCTGCAAAACCGGTTACTTGAAAACTGGTTAAATCTTTAAAGATTTGTCCAATCGTTCCTTGAAAAATAGCATTTGCCATGCTAAGCTTCCAGACAAGATAAGCTTGAAAGATGAGGAGTAAGCCTGCAAAAATAAAGAAGAAACCTGCTAGCAAGCCTTCTTGTTTATGAATCCATTTAAAGAAGAATAGATAAATCAAGAGAGAGAAAATAGCTAAGTATGCTAAACTCCCTACGAGTAAGCGAATCAGGTTATAAACAGTGATTCCGACAGCTCCCCATTTAAGAGCAGCAAAAATTAAACAGATAGCCAAAGCTAAGGAAATCAACATTCGTTGAATCGCTTGTTTTCTTTCCAATTCTGCTTTAGACGGTCTTCGTCTTGTTTTAGTTGTATTCTTGTTTGCCATGCTTCTATTATATCATATTTCATGAACTTTTCGAGAGGTTAAAAAAATGACTGCCCACTTTCGTGTTCAGTCATTTGAATGTGTTTGTGATTATTTTTCTAATGGTTTACGAAGGTAACCGTAAACTACACCACTGACAATTGCTCCTACCAAGACAAAGACAAGGTAAAGAAGAGCATTTGAAGTAAGGGCGATAACGAAGATTCCTCCGTGAGGAGCCATGAGTTTGATATTTGCAAGACCAACGAGTCCACCTGCTACCGCTGAACCAAGGATGAAGCTCGGGATAGCACGAGCTGGGTCTGCTGCACCAAATGGAATCGCACCTTCAGTGATAAATGACAAGCCCATAACGATGTTCGTCAAACCAGAGTTACGTTCTTCTTTGGTAAATTTATTCTTAAAGAGAAGCGTTGCCACAAAGATTGCAAGTGGTGGAACCATTCCTCCAGCCATAACTGCTGCCATGGCTACTGAACCACCTGTTGCCACTGTTGCTGCAAGAGTACCAGTACCAAAGACGTAGGCTGCTTTATTGACAGGGCCACCCATATCGACAGCCATCATTCCTCCAAGAACGACTCCAAGAAGGACAGCTGATCCACCTTCAAGACCACCAAGGAAGTTGTTCATACCAGTGTTGATTGCAGCCATTGGGATATTAACAGCTAGCATGACAAAGCCTGTCAAGATTGTTCCAAAAAGTGGCAAGAGAAGGATTGATTTAGCACCTTCAAGTGAGCGAGGAACCTTCACGTATTTCTTAACCAAGAGCACCAAGGCACCTGCGATAAATCCACCTACGAGGGCTCCAAGGAAACCTGATGATACTCCTGCAAGAGCTGAAGTTGCTTCACCACCCTGAGCGTAAGGAATTTTACCAAAGGCATAACCTTCTTTAGCGATGGCACCAGCTACGAAACCGGCTACCAAACCTGGTTTTTCAGCGATTGAGTAAGCAACATATCCTGCAAATACTGGAAGCATTAAACCAAAGGCAGAACCACCAATTTTCATGAACATTGAAGCGAGTTCATGGTAAGAACCAAGATTTCCAAGGCTCTCATTTGGAACCCCCAAAGCACCATCAATCAAGAAGGCGAGGGCAATCATGATACCACCACCAATAACGAATGGCAACATTTGTGATACACCACTCATCAAGTGTTTGTAGAAGGCACCACCTAGACTTTGTTTTTCATTAGATGCTGTTGAAGCTTGCGCTCCATTAGCAGCACGATATACTTCAGCATTACCAGAAAGAGCCAAGTTGATCAACTCTTCTGTCTTCCGAATACCATCTGCAACTGGACGATTCACCAATGGTTTACCATCGAAACGATCCATCTCAACTGCTTTATCTGCAGCGATGATAACAGCTTTGGCATTGCGGATATCTTCTGCTGTCAATTTGTTGCCAACACCACTTGCACCGTTGGTTTCAACCTTGATACCAACACCCATTTCTGCAGCCACTTTTTGAAGAGCTTCTTGGGCCATGTATGTGTGGGCAATGCCTGTTGTACAAGCTGTAACTGCTACGATAAAGTCACCAGATTCATTTGCAGGAGCTTGAACTGGTTCTTGAGCTTTTTCTGAAGCTTGGTCAAAGAGTTCAATGACTTGATCAGCTGATGTTACTTGACGAAGTTTATCAGCAAATCCGTCTTTCATCAAATACTGTGACAATTTTGCCAAGGCAGCCAAGTGAGTATCATTGGCACCTTCTGGAGCAGCAATCATAAAGAAGAGGTCAGTTGCTTGTCCGTCTAAACTTTCATAGTCAACACCCTTGTTCGACTTAGCAAAGAGAACTGTAGCTTCCTTTACAGCAGAATTTTTGCTGTGTGGCATAGCGATACCGTCGCCCAAGCCTGTAGAAGTCAAAGCTTCACGCGCTAAAATTCCTTCTTTGAAGGTTTCAAAATCTGTCACATATCCGTGTTCAACCAAGCTATGAATCATTTCTTCGATAGCTGCTGTTTTTTCAGTTGCTTGCAAATCAAGCAACATGACATCTTTTCTCAATAAATCTTGAATTTTCATCTTTTTTCTACCTCAACTTTTTCATAAGTTTCTTTAATAAATGCTGCAGTTGCCAAATCATCTGAGAAGGTGGTCGCTGTTCCACATGCCACTCCCCACTTGAAGGCTTCTACTGCGTCTTTTGATTTGACAAACTCACCCGTAAATCCAGCAACCATCGAGTCACCAGCACCAACTGAGTTTTTCACGGTTCCTTTAATCGGTTTAGCAAAGTATGCTCCATCTGATGTTACCAGAAGGGCTCCATCACCAGCCATAGAGATAATAACGTTTTGAGCACCTTTAGCCAGCAATTCTCGAGCGTATTTCTCTATTTCATCAAGGCTTTCAAGCTTGACTCCAAAGATAGCTCCCAGTTCATGATTGTTTGGTTTGACTAAAAGTGGTTGATAATCCAAACTATCAATCAAGGTTTGACCTTCAAAGTCACAGACTACTTGAGCGCCTGTCTGACGCGTCAAAGCAATTAATTCTTTGTAAACAACATTACCCAAGTTTTTAGCACTTGATCCAGCAAATACTACTGTATCTTCTGCTGTCAGACTTGAAAGAATGGCTTTTAACTCTTCAAGTTGTTCGGGCTCAACATTAGGGCCTGTCCCATTGATTTCTGTTTCTTGGTCGGCTTTAATCTTAACATTGATACGCGTATCTTCTGCCACTTGGACAAATTGCGTTTCAATTTGTTCTTCAGCTAAAGTATCTGTGATAAATTTTCCAGTAAAACCTCCGATGAAACCTGTCGCTGTATTTGGAATATCCAAACGCTTCAAGACACGGCTAACATTGATACCTTTACCACCAGCAAACTTATCATCACTATCCATACGATTGACACTACCAACTTCCACTTTGTCCAAACGGACAATGTAGTCTATAGATGGATTGAGTGTGACTGTATAAATCATACTTCTATTACCTCCGTTTTCTCTTTGATAGCTGACAAGAGCTCATGATCCTTGCTTGTAATGACAATAGCACGTTTTATAGGAGCCACCTTAGCAAAACAAGACTGACCAAGCTTGGATGAATCTGCTAGAACATATGTCTGTTTAGCATTTTCTAAGATAGCACGCTTGACAGCGCCCTCCTCCATATCTGGAGTTGTAAAGTAACCTTCATCTACACCATTCATTCCAATAAAGGCACGATCAAAGTGCAGTTGGTTAATCTGGTTGAGAGCTACTCCTCCGATACTGGCATCAGTTGTCATCTTGACTCCACCACCGATAATGACTGTTGGGATTTGCTTATCAACTAATTGAACCGCATGGTGAATGGAATTGGTTACCACTGTAATGTCTTTTCGCTCCAATTCTTTAATGAGAAAGGCTGTCGTACTTCCTGCATCTACAAAGATAACATCTTTTTCTTTGATGAGGGAAGATGCTCTTTGAGCAATCAACTTTTTCTCTTGAAGGTTTTTGACAGATTTTTCTTGAATGGTTTCTTCTTCTTGCAAGGAGTGAGGCAACTCTGCTCCTCCATGCACTCGACGAAGTTTATTTTCAGACTCCAATTCATCTAAATCACGTCTGACCGTTGATTCTGAAGTATCTAACAAACCTACTAATTTCTCAAGTGAGACGATTTTATGCTGTTTCAATTCTTCTAAAATCACCTGTTTTCGTTCACTTTTTAGCACTAGTTTACCTCCTGTTAACGATTACATTATTCATTCTATCATAAAAAATATCAAAGTCAAGCATTTTTTGTCACTTTCTTTCATTTTCTGTCACTAGCTCCTCATCTTCAAATAAATTTGCAAGAAAGAAGGCTTTATGGTAGACTAGGTTAGTAAACAATGGAAGATTACTCAAGAGGCTTAAGAGGCCGTGTTGGAAACGCGGTAGGCGTGTTAAAGCGTGCGTGGGTTCGAATCCCATGTCTTCCGTTTATTTTCAAAAAAGATACCCAAGAAATCTTGGGTATCTTTTTTCTTATATGTTTGTTTTCTAACTTGGGTGAATTTCTTAGAAAATATCAAATAACAATTTCACATTGAGAATTGTTAAGATAATTGAAACAATATAACCAAGGATGGTATTCCATTTGGCATTGGTAAATTCGCCCATCAGTGATTTCTTAGAAGTTAGATAAATCAAAGGGAAGATTGAAAACGGAAGAGCGATTGAAAGAAAGACCTGCGAATATACCAATAACTGATCCAAGGTTTTTTCCTGATGACCAAACAGAACCGCTACAATCATGACAGGCAACAAGGCAAAGAGACGAGTTGCCAAACGAATGAACCACTGAGGCAATCTCATATGCAAGAAACCCTCCATAACGATTTGTCCAGTCAAGGTACCCGTAATTGTCGAATTCTGACCACTGGCTAATAGGGCCAAGGCAAACAAGGTTGATAAGGTTGAGCTAGCTATAGCTCCCGCAATGGTAGAATCCTGCAAGGCATTATACATTTGAGAGAAGGCAGAAATCTCGGATGCATGGCCGAAAAAGAGAGCCGCCCCGAGGATTAATAGAAGGGAGTTAACGATAAAGGCCAAGGACAGTTGAAGATTTGAATCCCAGGTCATAAAGCGCACCGCTTTTCGAACATCATCCTTGGCCTTGTGATTGATTTTCCGAGTTTGAGATAAGGAAGAATGCAAATAGAGGTTATGGGGCATAACCGTCGCACCTACAATCCCAAGGGCTAATGTTAATTGACTTTCATGTCCTGGCAAAGGACTCTCAAATAAGGTCGAATTGGGTAAATAACCCTCAGCGATTCCTTGGAAGCTTGGATTTGATAAAGCTACTAGATAAGTAAAGATTGCTAGAATCGTTAAAATAAGTGTTGTCACGATAGCTTCTATCTTCTTAAAGGCAAACTTCATCAGGAGCAATAAGAGAAAGACATCTAGAACCGTCAAGAGGATGGCTATCATAATCGGAATCTTAAAGAGAAGATTGAGAGCAATGGCTGAACCTAGAACTTCTGCCAAATCCGTCGCCATCAAGGCCAACTCCAAAATCACCCATAAACTATAACGCAACCACTTTGGTGAGTGATGAGCCGTTGCTTGAGCCAGGTCCATCTGGGTTACAATCCCAAGTTTTCCTGCCATCTGCTGAAGCTGCATGGCAATAAGAGATGAAATAAAGATGACAAACAAGAGACTATACTTATAGGAAGCACCACCGACTACACTGGTAATCCAGTTTCCTGGATCCATATAACCAACTGCGACAAGAGCACCCGGACCTAAAAAGGCCTTTAAATTTTGCCAGAAATGATTGTTATTTGGAGTATCGATAGATTGATTAATCTCAGAGAGTGACACTTTTTTATGAGAATACATAGATACTTGCCTCTTTCTAAACCTACTTTTTCATTATTTTCTATTAGAGAAAAATAAGATTGACTTTAAACTATTAAAACAATGAAAACTATATGAAAAACATTTAGTTTTTTCATTATTTTTCTTAAGGCACCTTAATTATAACAGAAAATATGATAAAAACTTAAGAAAATTCAGGACTTGATTTAATATTTAGGATACAACAAAATGTTGTATTCTTTTTTTGCAAAAGAATACCAAAGAATAAAATAAAAAACGTTGTAAAAACAACGTTTTAGAAAGATTTACAAAACAATGTAAATTATCAATGGAGCCGGTGGGAGTCGAACCCACGTCCAAACATCTGCTAACATATTTGTCTACAACCATAGGTTATGTATTGTTTTAACAGCTCCTCGACACATAACTCAAGCCTAGGAACTGCGAGTCTATCAATCTCTTATCAAACTGCTAGACAAAGTTTGATCGTATCTCGCTAAAATTAAGACCTGTCATCAGACACGAGCAATCTGAATCGGGTCACGCCTGCTGGTTTTTAGGCAGCTAGAGCGTAAGAAGTGTTGTTTTTTGCAGTTATATTTAACTGAGCGTTTACGTCGCCACACGAGTCGCAAAATATGCCTCATAATGCCTGTCGAATCCGTAACGACCCCAAAGACTATAAAGATATTATACCTTATCTAGGTTAAAAAAGCAAAAATGCAAGTAGATGTCTAGGAAAGACTAGTTTTCAAAGCTTCCGTTAGAGCCTGATAGCCAGAAACGCTAAGGTGAAGCCCATCTGTTGTATAGTCTGATTTGAGTTGCCCTTCCTGATCGAGTAGCTCTTCAAAGACAGATACATATTCTACCTGCATGTAAGCAGAAGCTAGCTCTTGATAGGCTTGGTTCCAGGCCTTGATTTTCTCATTTGTACGAATATAAACTGTCTGTTTGTATTCTTCCCCTTGATGAACTGGCAGAATAGAAACTAGCTTAATCTGTGACAGCGGATAGTCACGAGAAATACTTTGAATTACACTTTCAAGATTTGTTAATGCTTGACTCATTGGAACATCTTTCCCAATATCATTGGTCCCAATCAAAAGCACAATTTGATCCACTGCATCACCATATAGGTGGGCATCAAGGTTATCAAGTAAAAGGCCAGTTTGATAGCCTCGAATACCTCGGTTCACAATAGTCTTTGTTGTCCCTAGTAATTCTTGCAAGGGATAATACTCAACAATAGAATCTCCAATAAAAATGATATCTGGTTCAATTACCGAAATCTGATTGAGTTCACGATACTTGGTTTGGATTTTCTCTTGCTCTTTTAAGAGCCAGTTTTCTAATAGCTGTACTGCCAAGTTATTCTCCTCTTTCTAGCCAGTTCTCTAAAACTTTGTAAACACCTGCCTGACTGTTGGCTGGAGCTAATTTTGTCGCAATTTCTTTAACAGCCTCTTCTGCATTTTCCATAGCGTATGAAATTCCTGCCAACTCTAACATTTCAATGTCATTTTCACTATCACCGAAGGCCATGATTTGTTCAGGTTTTAAGTTCCAACGTTTGAGCAATTCTACTAGCCCCCACGCTTTATGAATCCCGTCCTGTAAGATATCAATACAGCCATAACCGCTGGAAACAGCTCGCACATGCCCATTAAATAGGTCATTAACTTCTTGTAAAACTGAATCCAATCGCTCTTCACCAACTACCATGCTCATCTTGAGAACGCCACCGAAGAGACTGGAGTCAAATTCATCGACAAAGTTCATTCGTTGATAGAGCTTTTCAATCATCTCTGGAGTCATAAATTTATCTAGTTCTGTAAAAACAGTGCCTTTCTTTACAAAACCACCATTCATAGCAGTTACGACAAACTGATCCTGACATTCCCTACCTTTAAAGTGGCCCAAAGCTTTATCAACAATGGCATCATCCCAAGTTTGTGCTTGAATCAATTCATTGTTCTCGAATATCCGAGCACCGTTAGCAACTACGAGAACCACTCTCTCTGCTAAATGTCCCAGTAATTGTCGCATACGATGAACTTCATTTCCCGTTGCAATGACAAAACGAATATCACATTGGTCCAGCTTGTCCAAAATTTTTTCTAGACGAGGTAGATCCAGTTGTCCCTTGGGGTCCAACAAGGTTCCATCCATGTCCGTCGCAATTACTCTAATATCCATCTTTTTCTTATCGCTCTCCATTGCTACCATTTCAAACCTACATGCTCATTCATTTCTGTATAAGCTGTGTCTATCCGTTCTTTGGTTTCATCATCTAACTGGCTACGATATTTCCCACCCTCAATGAAATCATCTAAGATATAGGTCTGGTATAGATAGAGTGGATAACCTTCTGGAGAATAAGTTCCTTTTGGTGTTCTATTAACCCAGCTAGGATGAGCTTTAGCAGTCTCAATCGTAGTCTTTCCTGCTTTTTTCTTAATGGTCACATCCATGAGAACGCCACGTTCTGTCCATTTGGCATTTCCCTCATCCTGCATGGTTTCAATACGCTGATTCGATAGGAAATTCCCCATAGAATAGATGATGAGTTTCTTATCTCCAGCTTTTTCAACTGTCTCAGCTGGTTCAACAACGTGAGGGTGACCACCGAAGATAATATCAGCCCCCCAGTCAATCATTTTATGGTATAGTTCCTTTTGCTCTTCTGTTGGTTCCAATTGATACTCAATTCCCATCTGAGGCATAACAACCGTTATATCTGCTTCTTTTTCAGCTCGTTCAATTTCTGCCTTCATTTTTTCTTCATTGAGGTCAGAAAGATGATTGTCGTAGTCTTCTTTAGAAATATGTTCTTCAATACCGTTAAAGCCATAAGAATAAGCTAGAAGAGCAACTTTTATTCCCTTGACTTCCTTGATGACGATAGGCGCCTTATCTCTTGGTTCGTGGGTGTAAACTCCGATTGGTGTCATTCCAGCTTTTTCGATAGCATCAGCAGTTGAAAAAACTCCCTCGATCTGAGAATCTAAGATATGATTGTGAGCCAAGTCTAACACTTGGTAACCAGCATCCTTTATAGCATCCATGACTTCTCCTGGTGCATTAAACAAAGGATAACCTGCAAGATAGTGGTCTTTATTTACGGTTCCTTCAAAATCACCAATAACTAGGTCTGCTTGTTTGAGCCAAGGTTTTACATACTCAAAGTTTTCATGAAAATCATAAGTCCCATCTTCCTTTAGGGCAGTTCGATAAATCGGAATATGGTAGAGGAGGTCACCATTTGCCATGATGCGCACACTCGTTTCTTCTTCCGTTACGGAATTCTTACCATTAGAGTCTGAATTCTGACTCACTGCAGGTGCATTCCTATTCCACAATGGAACTCCCTTAATTCCTTGAGCTAATAAAGTCAAAGCCATCGAAATCGCAACAACAATCAACAACACAACAACAAAGTTTTTATTACTCCACTGTCGATATTTTTTGAAAAATTGGATAGACTCTCTGACAACTGGTAATCCTGATTGCTTTTTTCTTCTACTACGTTTTTCCATATCTTTTCTCCTTGCTTTTTGATGCAAGTCTCCTTACTTTATTATACCACAGACAAATAGCTATTTCCCTTTATTAGCAACTTCTGTGACTTTCTTTCTCAACTATTTTGTGTTATCATGGAATTGTAATGGAAGGAAGGAGAGAAGATGTCTGCTATAGAACGTATTACAAAAGCTTCACATTTAATCGACATGAAAGATATTATCCGCGAGGGCAATCCAACCCTACGTGCAGTTGCCGAGGAAGTCAGTTTCCCATTGAGCGATCAAGATATCATCCTTGGTGAGAAAATGATGCAATTTTTGAAACATTCACAAGACCCAGTTATGGCTGAAAAGTTAGGTCTACGTGGAGGAGTCGGACTTGCTGCACCACAATTAGATATCTCAAAACGCATCATTGCTGTTTTAGTTCCTAATATCACCGAGGAAGGTGAAACACCTCAAGAAGCCTATGACTTACAAGCTGTTATGTACAATCCTAAGATTGTCTCACACTCAGTCCAAGACGCTGCTCTAGGAGAGGGAGAAGGTTGCCTATCAGTCGATCGTACTGTCCCAGGTTATGTTATCCGCCATGCTCGAGTAACTGTCGACTACTTTGACAAAGATGGCGAAAAGCATCGCATCAAGCTAAAAGGCTACAACTCCATCGTTGTACAACATGAAATCGACCACTTAAATGGTGTTATGTTTTATGATCGTATCAATGAAAAGGATCCTTTCGCAGTCAAAGAAGGTTTACTCATTCTGGAATAAAGAAAATCCCGTTGAAAGACGGGGTTTTATGTTATAATAGAGCCATGAAAACAAATGATATTGTCTATGGCGTTCACGCCGTTACCGAAGCACTGTTAGCAAATACTGGAAACAAACTCTATCTCCAGGATGATTTACGAGGTAAGAATGTAGAAAAAGTTAAGGAACTGGCGACTGAAAAGAAAGTATCCATCTCTTGGACTTCAAAAAAATCACTTTCCGAGATGACTGAAGGAGCTGTCCACCAAGGCTTCGTTTTACGTGTTTCTGAATTTGCCTATACTGAACTTGAGCAGATTCTTGCTCAGACTCGTCAAGAAGAAAACCCACTACTATTAATTCTAGATGGACTAACTGACCCTCATAACTTAGGTTCTATCCTAAGAACAGCCGATGCAACCAACGTTTCAGGTGTTATTATTCCAAAACATCGAGCTGTTGGTGTGACACCCGTAGTTGCAAAAACAGCAACGGGCGCCATCGAGCATGTGCCTATCGCTCGCGTTACCAATCTCAGCCAAACCTTGGACAAGCTAAAAGAAGAAGGCTTTTGGACCTTTGGAACTGATATGAATGGAACTCCTTGCCATAAATGGAACACCAGCGGAAAGGTCGCCCTCATTATCGGAAATGAAGGAAAAGGTATCTCAAGTAACATCAAAAAGCAAGTGGACGAGATGATCACTATTCCAATGAATGGACATGTACAGAGTCTCAATGCAAGCGTTGCTGCTGCTATTCTTATGTACGAAGTCTTCCGCAATCGATTATAAAAAAGTGAGGTTGGGACAAAAGATCCCGACCTCACTTTTTATTAGCAATCAAACTTTGACGCGGTAGCTGATTGAACTTTTTGTTCGTCTTTTAGACTCCAAAAAGCTCCTAATCATCCTCGCGGGGCTGGGACTACGAAATCGAGACTTTGTCTATCGATTTCTGTCCCACCGCCTTTTTAACTATGTTCAGTAATATATTTATAGGCTTCTTGACCTGCAATAGCACCATCACCAACTGCTGTTGTAACTTGGCGAAGGTCTTTCTGACGAACATCTCCAACTGCAAAGACACCTGCAACACTTGTCTTCATGTGGTCGTCTGTCACAATCCAACCTGACTCATCTTGGATTTGTAAATCTTTTGTAAAATCGCTAACTGGATCTAAACCAACATAGATGAAGACACCTCCAAAGGCATGTTCAGTCACTTGATTTGTTTTAACATTTTCAATGACAATTGACTCCACACGGTTTTCACCCTTGATTTCTTTGACAACAGAATCCCAAATGAAGTTGATTTTACCATTGGCAAAGGCGCGGTCTTGCAAGACTTTTTGGGCACGAAGTTCATCACGACGGTGAACGATGGTTACAGATTTGGCGAACTGTGTTAAGAAGATTGCTTCCTCAACCGCTGAGTCACCACCACCTACAACCAACAAATCTTGGTCACGGAAAAAGGCTCCATCACAAACCGCACAGTAGGAAACTCCACGACTATTCAGTTCTTCTTCTCCTGGAACTCCTAAGAGGCGATGTTTTGAACCAGTCGCTACGATAACTGTGCGAGTTTCAAATTCTTCATCGTCTGTGATTACTTTCTTAACATCACCATGGTCCTCAATATTTTTTACAAAGCCATAGAGATGTTCAACACCTAGATTTTCAAGAGGTTCAAACATCTTTTCTGCTAACTCAGGTCCACTAATGTTAGCATAACCTGGATAGTTTTCAATGTCAGAAGTGTTGTTCATCTGACCGCCAGGAAGGCCACCTTCAATCAAAGCTACTTTGAGATTGCTGCGAGCTGCATACAAGGCTGCAGTCATCCCAGCAGGACCTGCACCGATAATAATCGTATCGTACATTCTATTTCCTTCTTTCTTGTTGTAACTATTCTTATTCTAACGGATAAAATCCTATTTGACAACTATTAAGCCTTGAGAACCAACAAGATGCTCATGGTTGCAAAAGACAATACTGGAATTGTTAGAACTCCAATCATAATCATATCATAGAGGTGAGCTTGACGCTCCTTAGCAGTTTTATCCACACCTGATAGAGCTCTTAAACCAATCCAAATCCCTAAGACAACCAAGACTAGTAAAATCGTCAAAACCAAACTCTCTAAATACAAAGCAAATAGCTGAACTAGCATGCTCTCTCTCATTTCTATTATTTTTAAAGAGCAAACCCAGTTAGCTTAGCCAACTGAGTTTTTCTTATCTTCTATTATATCAGATATAGGTCCGTTTGTAACTAGCAAAGAACTCTTTTGTTCGTTCTTCTTTAGGATGGTTGATAATCTCATCCGGTGTTCCAGATTCAATAATCTTCCCTTTATCCAAGAATAAAACCTTATCCGCAACTTGAGCAACAAATGACATATCATGACTAACCAAAACCATGGTTTGACCTGATTTTGCAGCATTGGCAATCGATCTTTCTACCTCACCAACCAATTCTGGATCCAGTGCTGAAGTCGGTTCATCCAAGAGTAAGACGTCTGGTTTCATAGCTAGGGCACGCGCTATAGCTACCCGTTGTTTTTGTCCCCCAGACAAGTGACGCGGATAATGCTGTTCACGATCAGAAAGCCCAACCTTAGCCAGCTCTTCCTTAGCAATTTCAGTCGCTTCTTCGTCCGATAGTTTTTTAACGACAACCAAGCCTTCTTTAACATTTTCTAGCGCTGTTCTACGCTCAAATAAATTAAACTGTTGGAAAACCATCGATAGTTTGCGACGAAGAGTTAGAATTTCTTCTTGCGTAATTTGAGAAAAATCAACTTTGAAATCATCAATCTGAATAGAACCACTATCAGGAGTTTCTAGATAGTTTAGGCTACGAAGAAAAGTTGATTTCCCAGCTCCTGAAGAACCAATTAAGGCAACAACTTCTCCTTTTTGAATATCTAAGTTCAGATGGTCCAAAACGGTTTGACCTGAAAAGGATTTGCTTAAATTTGAAATTTTAATCATTAGCGAAGCTCTCCTTTCACATCTGTCTCAACATTATCTGGTGCTGTAATAGCCATTTTTCTTTCAATGAAACGGCCAAGATTTTCAATAACGATATTTACCACCCAGTAGACAAGGGCAACTGAGATAAAACGTTCAAAGTAACGATAGTCTGCACCACCCAAAATCTGAGCTTGGGCAAAGACTTCTACAACACCTGCACTGAAGGCTAGGGAAGTCCCCTTGGTCAAGCCAATCAAGGAGTTGATCAAGGTTGGTGTTGCAACTACTGCTGCATTGGGAATAATCACACGACGATAAACTTGTCCACGTGTCATACCAAGACTTCGAGCTGCCTCAATCTCCCCAGGATCGACTGAAAGGATGGCTGCACGAATGGTTTCACTAGCATAGGCTGCCTCGTTAAAAGCAAATGCCACAATCGCGAACGTCGCTGCTGGAATAGCATTAATGTTCAGAGAAGTTCCCCATTGTTGATTCAAGGCTTTCAAAGCTAGTGGAATCCCGTAATAAGTCAACATCAGTTGAACTAAAATTGGGGTTCCTTTTAGGAAACTAACAAAAAAGGCTTGTAATGGGTAAATAAATCTAACTCGGTTGATTTTCACGATAGCAAAGACTAGGGCTAGCATGATACCAAAAAAGGCACCAAATACCGTTAACATCAATGTTGTAGGTAATTGCTGTACAATTCTTGGGATCCCATCAAAGACAGAACGCCAACTAAAAAGTTTGCCATCTGGAATATATTGCATCAAATTTTGATACCAATCAGATGCTAAAATCGTTGTAACATTCATAGAAACATCCTCTCAAGATAATGATTCATTCTATCATACTTATGCTCTAATTAAAAATATTTGCTACGAGCATATCAGATTTCATCTACCTTCTAGTTTATCATACTTTAAAAGTGGGAGGTTATATATTTTATCTATCAAGGAGATAGAAAAAAACTAATTCAAATCCAAATTATTGTATGATTTACGATAGCCAATTTGTTTTACAAGACCATTTTCAACTAGTATTGGACGTTTCAATAGCATACCATCACTGGCCAAGAGTTTGGCTGCTTCTTTGTTTGACAATGTTCCAACCTTATCTTTCAATCCGAGTTCACGATATTTGATTCCACTAGTATTGAAAAATTGCTTCAATTCAAATCCCGAAGTTTCGAGCCAGTTTAAAATGACCTTTTCACTCGGAGTCTCTTCAACGATATGAACGTCTTTATATTCTAGTCCGAGTTGATCTAATTCTTTCTTTGCTTTTTTACAAGTTGTACATTTTGGATATTCGATAAATTCTAACATTTTCTTCTCTTTCTATTTTTTATTTTCTTGATAACTTGCACCTTCACGCCTCAAGAGCCAAGCCTTCTTTTCAAGTCCCCAAGCATATCCTGTCAGACGTCCTCCAGCACCTAACACACGGTGACAAGGTACAAGGACAGACCAGGGATTGCGACCTACTGCTCCTCCGATTGCTTGAGCAGAAGGCACCTGCAAGTCCTTAGCTATTTGCCCATAAGTAACAGTCTGACCAAAAGGAATTCCTCGCAAGTAGTTCCAGACTCTTTTTTCAAAGTCACTACCGACAGGAGCTAAAGGTAATCCAGATAAGTCTTGATCTTGCCCCTTAAAATAAGTCTCTAAATAGGAAGTAATTTGATTTAAAATGGGATGACTCTCAACAACAGTTACATCATTTTCAGATAATCCCTTCTCAAAATCGCTCTCTTCTTCAATCCATATCCCAAACAAATAGTGGTCATCTGCTAGCAGAGATAGGGGGCCAATCGGTGACTTGTATAGCATCTTTGCATACTTCTTAGGCATTTGATTTTAATTTTTGATAGGCCAAGCGTTCCCCGTCTACTGGAACTTTACCAACCTGTTTGAAGCCAAGTTTTTCAAAGATATGCTGCATTGCTATGTTTTTAGCGTGCGTATCTGAACGAAAATCTAGGTAATCGAAGCCTTCAATCAAGCCTTCTAAAAAGGTCTGAGCAACACCTTGACCTTGCGCATCTCTAGCAACGGCAATACGGTGAAATACTAAGTATTCTGCTTCATTTCCCTCCCAGTTGCCATCATAGATTGCTTCATAAGCTTTTTCTGGGCTCTTAGTCACTGCTGCATAGGCTAAGAGGTCACCTTCATCTAGGGCTACATAAGCTTGACCAGAGATGATATCTTCAATAATGGTATCTGCATCTGGGTAGCCGTTTTGCCACTGAGTGCTACCAGCTTCTGCCAAATATTTCTTGGCTCCCTCAATCACTTGCATAATTGCATCAACTTCGTTTGGAAAGGCTAAGCTAATCTCCATCATTTATCCTCTTTTCATACTATTTTCTCTCATCATAGCATAAATTATTTCTTTCTACAAGCACTTGAAACTTGACTTATTATTTCTAATATTTTATAATCTAGTTATTAAAACTAGATAAAAAGGAGTTGAAAATGAATCCCACTTTTTCCTATCCAAAATGGAAAGAAATTCCAAATATTGATCTCTATCTAGACCAAGTCTTACTTTATGTAAATCAAGTATGCGAACCTATCTCACCAGAATCTGACAAAGGCTTAACTGCTTCTATGGTCAATAACTATGTCAAACACGGCTATCTGACAAAACCTGAAAAGAAAAAATACCAACGCAAACAAATCGCACGATTAATTGCTATTACCACTCTAAAATCTGTTTTTTCTATCCAAGAAATTGCTCAAACCCTTAATACCCTACACACAGACACTAATTCAGAAGAACTTTACAATGCTTTTGTGGACTATATGAATGAAGATATTGATCCAGCTAATCCCATTATCCAGGCAAGCTGCCAAACGGTCAAACTCTATCATCAAACACTTGCATTAGTCTATACAGAAACCGAAGAGGAGGAAACAAATGAATACTAGTTTCAAACTTAGTAAACGACTTAGTTTTGGAGAAGAAATTGCCAACAGTGTCACCCATGCTGTAGGAGCATTTATCATGCTCATCCTACTTCCCATTTCATCTACTTACAGTTATGAGGCCCATGGTTTCTTATCGTCTGTCGGTGTGTCCATCTTCGTCATCAGCCTCTTTCTCATGTTCCTTTCATCGACTATTTATCATTCTATGGCTTATGGTTCCACTCATAAGTACGTGCTTCGTATCATCGACCATTCCATGATTTATGTTGCGATTGCGGGTTCTTATACCCCGGTGGTTTTAACCCTGATGAATAATTGGTTTGGTTATCTCATTATCGCCATTCAGTGGGGAACAACTATTTTCGGTATTCTTTATAAAATCTTTGCCAAGAAGGTCAATGAAAAATTCAGTCTCATCCTTTACCTCATCATGGGATGGCTAGTCTTGGCTATCTTACCAGTAATCATCAGTCAAACAACTCCAATTTTCTGGAGCCTCATGGTATCGGGCGGACTCTGTTACACTGTTGGAGCTGGTTTTTACGCCAAGAAAAAACCATACTTTCACATGATTTGGCATTTGTTTATCTTAGCAGCTTCTGCTCTCCAATACATTGCTATTGTTTATTACATGTAAAAAAAGAAGTTGGGAAAAATCCCAACCTCTTTTTTTATTTACACATATTCATAAAGTACTGATGCAGGCGAAGATCATTTGTCAATTCAGGATGAAAGGAGGTTACCAGCATATTCTTTTCTTGTGCCGCAACGATTTGATCGTTCACAATTGCTAAAACATCAACATCCTCACCAACACTACTGATAATTGGACCACGGATAAAGGTCATGGGTATTTTACCAATGCCCTTGCAGTCTGCTTCGCTATAAAAGCTTCCTAGCTGACGTCCATAGGCATTGCGCTCTACTACTATGTCCATAGTCGCTAGATGGCTTTCCTCTTTAGAAGTGATTTGTTTTGCTAGCAAAATTAAACCCGCACAAGTTCCAAAGACTGGTAAACCATTGAGAATAGCCTCTCTTAGAGGAATTAGCATCTGCTGATCTCGCAACAGTTTCCCCATCGTTGTAGACTCTCCCCCTGGCAAGATTAACCCCGACAGGTCACTCTGGTGTTGCTGAAAATCTTCTAGGTTTCGCAGTTCAATACTTTCAACTCCTAGTTGATCAAGCATTTTCTCGTGTTCTACAAAGGCACCTTGCAAGGCCAAGATTCCGATTTTCATCTATTTTCCTCGCTCTGCCATGAGAATTTGGATTTCATTCTCATTGATACCAACCATGGCTTCTCCTAAATCTTCAGAGATTTGAGCCAGAATTTGAGGATTCTGATAATTGGTAACAGCCTTGACAATTGCTGCTGCACGTTTAACAGGATCACCTGACTTGAAAATCCCTGAGCCAACAAACACACCTTCTGCACCTAGCTGCATCATAAGAGCAGCGTCCGCTGGTGTTGCGACTCCTCCAGCCGCAAAGTTAACAACTGGTAATTTTCCATTTTCGTGGACATATTGAACTAATTCTACAGGTACTTGGAGTTCTTTTGCAGCAACATATAACTCGTCCTCACGGAGGTTTTGAATGCGGCGAATTTCTTGATTCATCATACGCATATGACGAACCGCCTGAACGATGTCTCCTGTTCCTGGTTCCCCTTTTGTACGGATCATAGAAGCTCCTTCAGCGATACGGCGCAAGGCTTCTCCTAGGTCTTTAGCGCCACAGACAAAAGGAACTTGAAATTCTTTCTTGTCCACATGGAAACGGTCATCAGCTGGAGATAGAACTTCGCTCTCATCGATATAGTCAATCTCGATGGCCTCTAAAATCTGTGCTTCAACAAAATGCCCAATTCGAACCTTAGCCATTACTGGAATGCTGACTGCTTCTTGGATTTCCTTGATCATCTTTGGATCGCTCATGCGAGAGACACCACCCGCCGCACGAATATCAGCTGGGATTCGTTCCAAAGCCATAACTGCTGCCGCACCTGCAGCCTCAGCAATTCTTGCTTGTTCAGGATTTTGAACATCCATGATGACGCCACCCTTAAGCATCTGTGCTAAATTCTTATTTAATTCATAACGATTTTCAGTCATTTTTTCTTCCTCAATAGTTGTATTGGTAGCTACAGTTTTATTGTAAGGTATAAAAGACTGCATAACAAGATAAAATAAATCAATTTGTCCGGGTACAATTATCTCTATCACAAAAAAAGCACCCACATTGGGTACTTTTATTTCTTAGATTTTTTAATACTTTTCACAAGATAAAAGAGATATCCTGAAACCATGTAGGCAACAAAGATAGTTGCTGCCCATTTAAAGACAAAGCCCCAACCATGTTTGGTAGCATTCAAAAAGAAATAAGGGAAGGGACTATCCTTAGCATTAGGGACATCCATCTTTAAAACAAAACCGTTTAAAAGGGCAAAAATCATATAAAGCAAAGGAAGGCTAGTCCAAAGCATGGGATCAGCTAACTTATATTGACGACTCTTATCAAAAATAATTGTATCTGCTAAAAACCAGAGAGGGACAATATAATGACAAAGAAAATTTTCCAAACGGTAAAAATCTGTCGTCAAGGGAGCTAGCATGAAATGATAGATCACACAAGTAATCATAATACTCATAGTGACGCCACCTTTGAGACGTAGAATACCAGGACTCTGCCAACTATCACCTCCACCACGCATCTTTAACAAAAGATAACCTGTAAAAAGTACAACCAAAAGGTTAGAAAGTACTGTGTAGTAAAGCAACATCCCTAAACCACCGCGTTTGGTGATCTCCAAGAATACACCGATAAAGGCTGCTATAAATAAAAAGATACGACTATAAAAAATTACTTTTTCATTTTTAATCATGATTAAATCTTCTTCACAAATTCTGATTTAAGCTTCATAGCACCAAAACCATCAATCTTACAGTCAATGTTGTGGTCACCTTCAACAATACGGATGTTTTTCACACGGGTTCCTTGCTTGAGGTCTTTAGGAGCACCTTTAACCTTCAAATCTTTAATCAAGGTTACTGTATCTCCATCAGCTAGTTTGTTCCCATTTGCATCGATAGCAACAATGCCTTCTTCAACTTCTGCTTGCTCAGCAGGATTCCACTCGTAAGCACATTCTGGACAAACTAGAAGTGCGCCATCTTCATACACATATTCTGAATTACATTTTGGGCAATTTGGTAATTGACTCATGTTATCTCCTTAAAAAAATTTATGATTATTTGAATGTCAAATTTTCTTCAACAGCAACTATTATACCTTAAAACAGACTATTTGACAAATTATGATAAAAAACGACAAACCGAAATTCAGTTCATCGTTTTATAGTTCTTATAAATGTTTTTGAGCTTCTGATTTAATTTTTTCAACAACTTCTAAAATAGAGAGACCAGTCGTATCCAAATAGATTGCATCCTCAGCTTGCTTGAGAGGTGAAGTTTCACGATGACTATCTTTATAATCACGCGCAGCAATCTCTTCTTTCAAAGTTTCCAAATCTGTTTCGATTCCCTTTGAAAGATTTTCCTTGTAACGACGTTCCGCACGCTCATCTACAGATGCTACTAGAAAAATCTTCAATTCAGCCTGAGGCAAGACTACTGTTCCAATATCGCGGCCATCCATGACAATACCACCTTGTCGGGCAATTTCTTGCTGAAGGGCTACTAACTTTTCACGAACAGCTGGAATCGCTGCAAAAGCAGAAACAGCGTTGGTTACTTCATTTTCTCGGATTGGATTTGTTACATCTACATCTCCAACAAAAACAAGCTGCTCTCCTGTTTCAGCGCGGCCAAAGCTAATTGGATATTGTTCCAATAATTCAAGAAGTTGAGATGGCTCATCTGGGCTAATTTGGTTTTTCAATGCGATGTAAGTCGCCGCACGATACATAGCGCCTGTATCCAGATAAGTATAGCCAAAGTCCTTAGCAATAATCTTAGCTACTGTACTCTTACCACTGGAAGCTGGCCCATCAATAGCAATCTGAATTGTTTTCATTGTCACTCCTATCTTGTCTTAAGGACATCACCAGGATTTGCAAACCAAGTTCCTGAAGACATATGACCAGGATTCAAGGCTTCAAGTTGAGCAATAGAGATTCCAGCGCGAGCCGCAATTGCTGCTTCCCCTTCTCCTGCCATGACTGTAATAGTTCCTTCAGAATCAGTACGTGCCTCTGTATGTTCTTGTTGAGTTGTCTCTGCTTCTGTTGACTCTGTTGACTGGGCAGTAGTAGCCACTGTTGTAACTTCTTCTACTTTTGGAGCCGAAGAATCATAAAAATCTTTCAAAGCTGAAGTGCGATCACTTCCGCCTGATGACAAGTAGACCAATACAACTACCATCCCAACAACAATCACAAAGAAGAAAATAGCTAGAACTGTTAAAATACGATTGGCCACGACACC
This sequence comes from Streptococcus infantis ATCC 700779, assembly GCF_000187465.1. GTDB lineage: Bacteria > Bacillota > Bacilli > Lactobacillales > Streptococcaceae > Streptococcus > Streptococcus infantis. The sequence continues at coordinate 1,121,608 of NZ_GL732439.1, forward strand.
TGAACCTTTTTTGTTTCGTTGACGGCGTTCAGTTCTTGATTCCTCTTCTTGGTTTTCATAAATATCTTCTTGCCACGGTTCCTTTTCCATACCTTACTCCTTGAGTTTTTTTTAGTTTCTTATTACAATATAAATATGAAGATTAGACTTATACCTGAACGTTGCATCGCTTGTGGGCTCTGCCAAACTTATTCAGAATTATTTGATTACCATGATAATGGTATTGTCCGTTTTTACGATGAATCTGAGCAATTAGAGCGAGAAATTGCTTGCAACGACGACATTTTAGAAGCCGTTAAAAATTGCCCTACTCGTGCTCTGATTATAGATGAATCTTAAAATTTGGTGGAACATCAATCTCTAATTTCCACTCCCTCTAGTTTAGCATATTTTTCTAGAAAATTATAGTCTTTTGCTAGCTATTTTTATACAATTTTACTTTTATTTGTTCCAGGATTTCAATAATAAATAAACTGTTCTTTTAAGACATTTTTCTATCACTTAAGCACTAATCAAATTTTTATTTCAACCACATATAAAGTTATAAAAAAAGAGGAATTACTTCCTCTTTTTTGTTTAATCAAACGATTAGTCTTCAAATCCATTTGGATGTTTGCTTTGCCAACGCCATGCATCTTCACACATTTCTGTAATACCAAGTCCTGCTTCCCATCCGAGCTCTTCCTTAGCTTTTGCTGGGTCTGAATAGCAGGCTGCAATATCACCTGGGCGACGTTCAACGATACGGTATGGAATTGGGCGCCCAACAGCTTTTTCCATATTTTGGATAATTTCAAGAACTGAGTAGCCTTTTCCAGTACCAAGGTTATACACATTGAGTCCAGAGCCTTTTTGAATTTTCTTAAGGGCAGCAACGTGCCCTTTTGCTAAGTCAACGACGTGGATATAGTCACGAACACCTGTTCCATCTTCAGTATCGTAGTCATCTCCGAAGACTTGAACTTGTTCTAACTTACCAACTGCGACTTGTGTTACATACGGTAGAAGGTTATTTGGAATGCCGTTTGGATTTTCTCCTAGGTCACCACTCTCATGCGCCCCAATTGGGTTGAAGTAACGAAGTAAGACAACGTTCCACTCTGAATCTGCTTTATGGATATCTGTCAAGATTTCTTCCAGCATAAGCTTGGTACGGCCATAAGGGTTGGTAGCTGAAAGTGGGAAATCTTCTAGGATTGGAACAGTATGTGGATCTCCATAAACTGTTGCTGAAGAACTGAAGATAATGTTCTTACAGTTGTTTTCTTCCATTGCCTTCAAAAGGCTAACTGTACCGGCAATATTGTTATCATAGTAGGCAAGAGGGATACGAGTTGACTCACCAACTGCCTTCAAACCTGCAAAATGGATGACTCCTGTAGGTTCTTCCTGTTTGAAAATATCGCGAAGTGTATCCGTATCTCGAATATCAGCTTCATAAAAAGGAATCTCAACTCCTGTAATTCTTTCCACTACTTCTAAACTTTTACGGCTACTGTTGACTAAATTATCCACTACGACAACTTGATGTCCAGCTTGGACCAATTCAATGACAGTGTGAGTTCCGATAAAACCTGCACCACCTGTTACCAAAATCTTTTCTTGCATCTTTTTTCCTCTATTCTTAAATTATTTTTTTCATTTTACCATTTTTGATAGGGAAAGTCATTTGCTATCCTAATCCTATCGTAAAAACTAGGTAAAAAGTTTACGATTATTTCTCTTTAATATATCTTTCAGTCGGATAATCCGCTGGATCCAAGACTCCACTTTCCCCTTGAAGCATTTGGGCTAGGTGATAGCCTATAATGGGTCCAGTTGTCAATCCTGACGATCCTAATCCACTCGCAACAAATACTCCTGACAAGTTTGGCACCTGTCCGAAAAACGGCGAAAAATCACTCGTATAAGCACGAATCCCCACACGTTCACCACTTATCATTGCATCTTTTAAGCTAGGATAAAACGAACTTGCTGCTTCAGCCATTCGTTGGAGCAAATTCTCATCAACTGCTAGGTCAAATCCCATGTCATTTTCATGGGTAGCTCCTAGAGATAATTTACCGCCCGGAAATGGTATCAAATCCCACTCACCTTCCGGCATAACTACAGGGTAAGTTCCCATATCTTGTGGCACTTGGTAATCTCGGAGTTGCCCCTTTTGAGGACGAACGTCTACCTCATATCCTAATGGCTCTAAGATGTGGCCAAGCCAAGCTCCTGTAGATAAGATGACTTGGTCAAACATTTGATTGTCTATCTGATAGCCCGATGATAGAGGGGTTAGACTGACCTCTTTATTTATGACCTTCACTTGACTAGCTCCCAGTAAGCGACTCACTAGGAGTTGCCCATCTACTCGAGCTCCACCAGAAGCATAGAGTAAACGTTCAAATCCCTCTAGACCGGGAAATAAGTTACTAGCAGTCGCTTGGTCCAAAATGGCTAATTCTCCAATCAAGGGAGATTCTTCTCTACGTTGCAAGGCTAGTTGATAGAGTTCCTCTAGCTTAGAGTCATCATTTTTAAGAAGAAAGACACCAGAACCTTGGTAAAAATCAACTTTTTGACCCGATTTTTCTAGGTCAGCTAATAAATCTACATAGAAATCAGCTCCTAGGCGCGCCATCTTATACCAAGCCTTATTGCGTCGTTTAGAAAACCAGGGACTAATAATTCCTGCCGCGGCCTTGGTTGCTTGCCCATGTCCAAAATCAAAAACAGTTACTTCGATATCGGCTTCCTTAGAAAGATAGTAGGCAGCTGTGGCCCCTACAATTCCTGCACCTATAATGGCAACTTTTTTCATTGTCTTTACCTTCTAACTAGATATGATGGAATGGTTTGGTGGACGCTTGACTTGCGATAACCTCTAGAGACCAAGCATTCTCTTCCTTCCATTCATTCAGGAACGATGCAATTTTTTCAACAAAGAGAACTTCAATATAGTGGCCTGGATCCAGAGCCAACAAGCCGTCTGACAACATATCTTGGGCAGTGTGGTAATAGATGTCACCAGTAATGTAAACATGAGCTCCTTTTGCTAAAGCATCAGAGTAGAAAGACTGCCCACTACCACCACAAATAGCTACTCTTGAGATTGTTTTTTGCAAATCAGTCTCTTTATAATACACCATACGAAGGCTATCCAGACCAAATACTTCCTTAACATGACTAGCAAATTCGTCAAACGTTTGAGGTTTAATATTGCCAATACGCCCGATGCCACGTTCAGGACCTGTTTCCTGTAGAAAAGTTGTATCCTTAATATCCAATAGTTGGCAGAACCAGTCATTAAGGCCGTTTGCAACAATATCAATATTGGTATGGCTAACGTAGACTGCAATATCATGCTTGATAAGATCAATATAAATCTGATTTTGAGGGCGACTAGCTACCAAGTCCTTTATCGGACGGAAGATAGGCGCGTGCTTAACGATAATCAAATCTACACCCTTTTCAATAGCTTCTGCCACTGTATCTTCACGTATATCAAGGGCAACCATGACTTTCTGGATGTCCTTGTCTAAAGTTCCAATCTGCAGTCCACGATTATCGCCTTCCATAGAAAATTCTTGAGGACAATAGGTTTCATAACGCTTAATCACTTCACTTGCTTTCATGGAGCACCTCCTTGATGGCTTGAATTTTATCTACTAAAACTTGACGTTCTTCATGATTTTTTTCTGGGATTTGACTAAGGGCAAATTCGAGCTTACTTGCTTCTCTTTGCCACTTTTGGACAAATACGGGGCTAAGTTCTTTAGATAGAAAAGAACCAAAACGGGTGTCACTTGCTGACAATTTCATTTCTCCAGCTTCCACAACTAGAATCTCGTAAAATTTTCCAGCTTCCTCTAAAATACTTTCAGCTACAATCTGAAATCCATGCTCTTGTAACCAGCTACGTAACTCATCTTCACGATTATTGGGTTGAAGAATCAATCGCTCAACATTGGCTAGTTTGTCAAAACCCTCTTCTAATATCGTAGCAATCAAACGACCACCCATTCCTGCAATAGTGATAACAGAGATCTGGTCACTTTCTTCGAAAGCAGCCAAACCATTTGCCAAACGAACCTGAATTTTATTAGCTAATCCATGACTTTCAACATTTCTAACTGCAGACTGATAGGGGCCGACTACAACTTCACCAGCGATGGCAGCTTCAATATGACCTTTTTCAACTAATTCAATAGGTAGATAAGCATGGTCGCTACCGACGTCCAGCAAAACAGCTCCTTGGGGAACAAAAGAAGCAACTGTTTCTAATCTCTTTGAAATCATCTTCTCTCACTTTCAAAAACTCTATTTCCCTTTATTATACCATATTTTATCTGGCAATCCTGCACCTAAAAAAGACCGCAATCATGGATTGCAGTCTTTCTTTATCTTTTAACTTGGTAACGACTTGTCAGTATGAACATCACAATAAAGACCAGCATCATGGCCCCATAAACAGGCAACGTTTGTCCAGTCAAGGTTGAAATTTCAAGCAATTTTTGGATTCTTGGGAATAGAGCTGTTCCAAGGAAACCTACAACTGACCAAATAAGCAATAGCACACGCCACAAGCTAAATGGCAAGCAAGCTCTAACTACAGACATGAAACCAATCGATGCCAATAGATAATACAAAAGTGTCGAAATTTCAATGTCGGTCCAGCCTTGACTGGTTCCAAAAATTTTAACAAAGAGAACACTAAAGACTACCATCAAGGCACTTGGTAAAGCTCGAAGCATGGATTTTCTGAGGAAGTTTTGTTCCACAGGTTTGATATTTCGTTCAAAAGTTAATACAAACGGTGGGAATCCTTCCACGAACTGGTCAATCATAGTTATCTGAATCGGAATGAATGGGAAAATCAAAATCCATTCAGTACGTCCCAACAAAGCACTGGCAATACAGATAACTGCTAGCAAGAAGGAATAGATTGTCTTAATCAAGAAAATCGGAGCAATGTGGGCAATATTATTGACCACACGACGACCTTCGAAGAGAATCTCAGGAACATCATTAAAGTCTGAGTTCAAGAGGACCAGATTTGCAATCTGACGAGTTGCTGGGTCTCCTTCAGCCATAACAATGGAACAGTCTGCCTCACGAAGAGCAAGGATATCATTGACACCATCCCCTGTCATTGCTGTAGTATGTCCTGCTTTTTTCAGAGTTTGGATGATCAGTTTCTTTTGATGAGGCGAGACACGTCCGAAAATGGCTGTTTCCTCAGCCATGGCTATCAATTCTTCATCATTAATTTTCGAACAATCTACATAGCTCTGATAGTCTGCAAAACCTGCTTTTTGGGCAATACTTGAAACAGTGACTGGATTATCACCAGAGATAATTTTCAATCCCACTTCCTGAGAACGAAGATAGTCTAGCGTATCAGCAGCACCTTCTCGAATCGGATCTAGAATCTCAAGTAAAGCCAAAGCCTGAATATCAGATGGCTTTTGTGGCTTGTGATGGTTAAGTTTTTCTTGACTGAGCGCTAACACCAAGACACGAGATCCTCGTTCAAGAGCTTCTCTAGCTTCAGGAACTTCAGCATCCAACAACATCTCCGGTGCGCCTAGGAAAACAGTTCCTAGACCTTCCAACTCCATTGCTCCCCATTTTCGATCACTTGAAAATGGAAGGCTAGAAATCATCGGATAAGCTACCTCTCCCGCAAAACGCTTTCGAATAGCTTGAGCTGTTGGATTTTTATCCTCACTGTGTGCCATATAACTAGTTAGTATTTTGGCAATGGCATCTTTGTCGTAAGCTTGCGTAAGAGGAAGGACCGTCTCAACCTGCATCTTCCCTTGGGTGATGGTCCCTGTCTTATCCAAGCAGAGCATATCCACACGCGCCAAGGTCTCAACAGAATACATCTCCTGCACCAAAACCTTTTTAAGTCCTAATTTTATCACTGCGGTCAAAAGCGAAGTTATAGTAAGTAACGCGATACCTTTAGGCAACATTCCTAAAAGAGCTGTAGATGAATTGACTACAGAAGACTTGAGTGGCAGACCTTTTAAGACCAAGGCTTCAAGCAAGAGAGCAATACCAAAAGGAATGATAATTTTCCCAGTAAAGCCGGCTAACTGGTCTAGCGATTTCATGATACGAGAGTTAATTGGCTTCACTGTCTTAGCTTCAAGCATGAGTTTAGCAGCATAGTTATCCGCCCCAACATGATGTACCTGAGCGAGGACAGAACCACTTGCAAGAAAGCTACCCGACAACATTAAGTCTTCTACTTCTTTTTGCACCAAGTCGCTCTCGCCCGTTAACATAGCTTCATTGACTTCTGCAAAACCTTCTAATACAATGGCATCACTTGGAATCTGATCTCCTGCTGACAAGCGAATCACATCGTCTAAAACAAGTTCTTCGGGGTCCAAAGCTATCTCTTGTCCATCACGAATAGTGAAAATCTTTTCTTTATTCAAGAGATTGAGCTTATCAACCATATGTTTGGCACGTAGCTCGGTTACAATCCCAGAAAATGCATTAAAACAGATAACCGCAAAGAAAACTAGGTTGCTCCAAGCTTGAACAAAGGCGAGCGCTAAGGCAATGGCAAAGTTTAAAGCATTGAATAAAGTAAAGACATTTCTCTTCACAATCTGCCATGTACTAGTACTAGCTGAAGCTTGGAAATCATTGACCTGTCCCTGTTTCTGACGATCTTTGACTTCTGATTGGCTTAATCCCATAATTTTATTTTTATCCATAAATTCTATCATATCATTTTTTTTTAAATATTTCTAATTTCATATAAAAAGCTATTCCGCCTAAACAAAAAACATTTGCCTGTCCTAGTATGATAAGGTATAATAAAAGAAAGAGAACTGAAGGAGACATCATGTTTTATACTTATCTGCGTGGGCTGGTTATGTTGATTCTATGGTCAATCAATGGAAATGCTCACTTTCACAATACTGAAAAAATTCCAAGTTTAGATGAAAACTATATCCTTGTTGCGCCACACCGTACCTGGTGGGATCCAGTCTATATGGCTTTTGCAACAAAACCAAAGCAATTTGTCTTTATGGCAAAAAAAGAACTCTTTTCAAATCGCATCTTTGGTTGGTGGATTCGCATGTGTGGTGCTTTCCCTATCGACCGTGATAACCCAGGTTCTTCTGCTATCAAATATCCAATTAATGTTCTTAAAAAGAGCAAGCGCTCACTGATTATGTTCCCGAGTGGTAGTCGTCATTCCAATGATGTTAAGGGTGGTGTAGCCCTCATCGCTAAGATGGCTAAGGTTCGAATTATGCCAGTTACCTATACTGGTCCTATGACTCTAAAAGGACTTGTCAGCCGTGAACGTATTGATATGAACTTCGGAAATCCGATTGATATCTCAGATATTAAAAAGATGAATGATGAGGGAATTGAGATGGTTGCAGACCGCATCCAATCTGAATTTCAACGCCTGGATGAGGAAACAAAACAGTGGCACAACAATAAAAAACCAAATCCACTGTGGTGGCTGATCCGTATCCCTGCCTTGATTCTAGCAATTATAATCGGAATTTTGACAATCCTCTTTACCTTTGTTGCAAGTTTTGTTTGGAACCCAGATAAAAAGAGAGAGCAATTACAATAGTCTAATTTTCACAGGCCCAAGTTTATTACTTGGGCTTTTCCAATGAGTTAGCATACTAATTAGCATATTGACAAAAGCTTAAATCTATAGTATACTTTCAAAGTAAGCTGATTTAGCTCAGTAGGCAGAGCGCATCCATGGTAAGGATGAGGTCGCCGGTTCGATCCCGGCAATTAGCATCAATTCAGCAGTTCCTATCTGGGGAGCTGTTTTTTTCTTGACAAAGCATTGGCTCTATAGTAAAATAAAGTCTGCGATGAGTCGATATGTAGCGAGAGCTACAATTGCGCAAAGGAGGTCATAACGCAGGAGCGGACCTTGAGAAATTGTGTGAACCAGTTTCTCACATGGAGATGCCTCTCACACTCTCTGGTTTTTCCAGAGAGTTTTTTTTCTTTTCTTAAACGAATAGGGTTCTGGACCTTATGAAACAAAAAAAGACCTATCATACAAGCTGTAAAGCCTGATATGATAGGTTTTTAATGTTAGATTAACGTACTGTACGGATACGCATTGTGTTTGTACGAACAGCTTCTCCAAGTGGCACACCTGCAACGATAACGATATCGTCACCAGATTCTACAAGACCTGCTTCAACTGCTTTACGTTCAGCGATTTCGAACATATCATCAGTTGATGATGGAGCTTCAGTCAACATTGGGATAACACCCCAGTTCAACATCAATCCACGTTCAGTCAATTCGTCAAATGTCAATGCCAAGATATCAGCATTTGGACGGTATTTAGAAATCAAACGTGCTGTGTGACCAGTCTTAGTAAGAGTTACAACCAATTTGATGTCCATTGAGTTAGTAGCATCTTTAACCGCTGAAGCCATAACTTCTGTCTTAGAGTTACGTTCAAATGTATCTGAGTTCAAACGTCCGTATTCGTTAAGAAGAGTTTGAGCGTTCTTGTCAATTGTAGCCATTGTTGTTACTGACTCAAGTGGGTATTTACCGTTTGCAGACTCACCTGAAAGCATAGTAGCGTCAGTTCCGTCGATAACAGCGTTAAATACGTCTGATACTTCTGAACGAGTCGCACGTGGTTTTTCAGTCATTGTTTCAAGCATGTTTGTTGCAGTGATAACAACTTTACCAGCAGCGTTCACTTTAGTGATGATCATTTTTTGGTAAACTGGAACCATTTCGAATGGTACTTCGATACCCATGTCACCACGAGCGATCATGATACCGTCAGCAGCTTCAATGATTTCGTCCAAGTTATCGATACCTTGTTGGTTTTCGATCTTAGCGAACAATTGAACGTGACCGTTACCAGTTTCTTCACAGATTGCACGAACTTCGTTGACGTCTTTAGCAGTACGTACGAATGAGATCGCGATGAAGTTGATACCTTGTTCCAAACCGAAGCGGATATCAGCGTTATCACGTTCAGCAAGAGCAGGGAAAGGAATTTTCGTGTTAGGGATGTTCACACCTTTTTGTTTAGCGATCACACCGTCATTTTCAACTTCACAAACGAATTCACGAGTTGCGTCATCTTTTTCTACAACACGAAGACCCAATTTACCATCGTCAACCAATACTTGGCGACCAACTTCAACGTCATCATAGATGTCAAGCGCACCTGCAACGTTCAAAGCAATCACTTCACGAGTTGATTTGATTCCTTGTTTAGTAGCAACACGGATCTTTTCACCAGTCTTGTATGAATACTCTTTAGCATCACCTTCGAACAATTCAGTACGGATTTCTGGACCTTTAGTGTCAAGAAGGAAACCAACTTTTTTACCTGCAAGTTTTTCTGCAAGTTTAACAGTTGCCATACGGTCACCTTGTTCTTGGTGGTCACCGTGTGAGAAGTTGAAACGGAAAGTGTTAGCTCCAGCTTCGATCAATTGAGCAATGTTTTTAGCTGATGCTTCAACGTCAAGTTTTTCACCCCAGTATCCGTCATCACCGAATTTTTTACCACCACGGATTTCTACCGCGGGACCTAAGGTTGCAACGATTTTTACACGTTTGTTCATGATTTTGTGACTCCTTTATATAATTCGACCTTTTATGGTCATTTTACCAGATTAGTTAAAGTTGATTATGACAAGCTCTTGTTCAAGTCAGAGAGTTCAAGGTCAGCTTTATGAGGGTTATTGACAACGATCTTACCATCAGCTGTCAAACTAAACAAAGCTCCCTCTTCTGCAGTTCCAAGAATTGGATTTTCAACCATTTTCTCGTTACGAATACCGACAGCGACACCACCGATTCCTTGTTTAAGGAGTTTAACAGCGTGTGCACCCATACGTGACGCCAATACACGGTCACGAGCTGTTGGTGAACCACCACGTTGGATGTGACCAAGTTCAGTTACACGAAGGTCGCTTGTATCTCCAGCTTCTTTTAGTTTTTCACCAAATTCAGCTGCTGACATGACACCTTCTGCTAAAACGATAATATTGTGCTTTTTACCGTGTTCATATCCAGCTTTGATGCTTGCTACGATATCTTCAAATTTGAAGCCTTCTTCAGGGATGATGATTTCGTCAGCACCTGTTGCAATACCTGCCCAAAGAGCGATATCACCTGCGTTACGTCCCATTACTTCAACAACGAAAGTACGACGGTGACTTGATGATGTATCACGAATCTTATCGATTGCATCCATTGCAGTTGTTACTGCAGTGTCAAATCCGATTGTGAAGTCAGTACCTACGATATCGTTATCGATTGTTCCAGGAAGTCCAATAGCAGGGAATCCATGTTCAGTCAGGCGCATAGCTCCATGATAAGAACCGTCACCACCGATAACCACGACACCTTCGATACCGTGTTTTTTCAATTGCTCAATCCCTTTAAGTTGACCTTCGAGTTTTGCAAACTCAGGGTAACGAGCTGAGTGAAGGAAAGTACCACCACGTGAAATGATGTCTCCTACTGAAGCAGCATCAAGTGGATAAATTTCACCAGCAACCATACCAGCGTATCCATCATAGATACCAAAAACTTCCATTCCTTCTGAGATTGCTTGACGAACAACTGCACGAATGGCAGCATTCATACCAGGGGCGTCTCCACCACTAGTCAAAACAGCAATACGTTTCATTTGGTTTTGCTCCTTTTTCTTTAACATTCTAACTGATTATACCATATTTAAAGTTAAAATTCTTTTATTTTCATTGATTTTTAACGATAAATCGTTTTCATGACAATCTGTTTTAAAGATTCTTGTAAGCCAGCGTCTTTTGCAACTAAATAACCAGGCAAAAGAATATTCTTTTGTTCATTTTCATAACGAATGACAACAGGAATTTGTCCCTTGTACTGATCTAAAATATGATAAATTTCAGAATCGTGGTCATGATTGGGAACTTGAATCCAAAAACGCTCACTCACTGCCTCTTTTAAATTATTTAAAACTAATTGAAGACGTCCGTCCCTAGCCTGAACTTTTCCATTTAGGTAATAAAAACTTCCTTCGTGCAAAAGGTTTTTAAATTGGCGGTACTGTTCAGAAAAAACAGTGACTTCAAGACTTGTTTTACTATCAGTAACTTTCAAAAAGGCCATGTTTTCACCTTTTTTAGTTCGAATCACTCGGATAGACTGAATTTCAACGAGCACTGTAGCTGTCTGTCCCTCGGAAAGCTCAGATAAACTCACAATTGGATACAAAGGATTCTTCGCTAAAACCAGCAATGGGTGTTGACTAATTCCAACACCTAACCAATCCTGCTCTTTTTGGAATTTTTCAATATTTGAAAAGTCCTCTGTATCTGTCCAACTATAGCTAGAATCCGCAAAGAGGCTACCTAATTCTTCTACAAAGATAAATAGAGTTGGTAGATTGGTTAATATTTTTTGACGATTTTTATCGAATCCATCAAAAAGACCTACTTCCACTAAAGGGGTTAAGAGGCTAATCTTTTTATAATTTTTGGGTAATCGTGTGATAAAATCTTCAACACTGCTAAATGGACGATGCTCGATAATCCAGTAGGCAAAATCACGAGGCATTCCCTTGATACTCTTAAGTCCTAGATGAATTGTCTTATCAGCTAACTTATCTTGATATGGAACCGTATTGATAGAAAGCGGAGCTAGTTCAAAGCCCATTTCAAGCGCATCTAGAATATAATCCCCGCTGGCATAATTAAGCATGACCTGATAGAAGATTGCTGGAAAATGTGTTTTAAAGTAGGCAAGCTGAAAAGCTAAGGCAGCATATGCATAAGCGTGCGAACGGTTAAAACCATAACCGGCAAATTTTTCCATTACAGCAAAAACTTCTTGAGCCTGTTTTTGTCCATGCCCTTTTTCGAGGGCGCCTTGGATAAAACTCTCCTCCATCCGATGCATCTCGGCCGCATTTTTTTTCCCCATAGCACGACGTAACATATCGGCTTTTCCAAGACTGAAACCTGCATAGCGTTGAGCTACTTGCATCACTTGCTCTTGATAAAGCATGATGCCATAGGTTGGAGCTAAAATATCTTCTAGCACAGGGTCCAGAACCGTCACCTTTTCTTTACCATGTTTTCGAGCCACAAAGTTGTCGATATAGTCACTCGCACCTGGTCTGTTAAGGGAAGTCGTTGCTACTACTTCTTCAAAATTTTGTGGTTTCACGCGCTTCAATAAGCGAATAGCCCCAGGTTGTTCAAACTGAAAGATTCCCTTTGTCTTACCAGCTGCAAAGAGGGCTAAGGTTGCCTTATCTTCAAGATCAATATCCTCAATTCTTAGTGAAATACCTTGAGTTTCATATAAGAGCTCCTGCATTTTTTGAGCGAAGGTTAAGTTTCGTAGACCCAAGAAATCCATCTTGAGCAGGCCATTTCCTTCAACTCCATGGGCATCATACTGGGTAATGAGCATATCCTCTCCATACTTGAGAGGGATATAATCTGTTAGATTTTTGTCACTGATAACGACACCAGCTGCATGGATAGAAGTCTGTCGTGGATAACCTTCAATCTTTTTGGCAATTTCAAAGGCCTTTTGGTACTCCATCTTACTCTGAATGAGTTGTCTAAAACCAAGATTTCCTTCATAGGCTGTCGTTAGAGTATCTTTAGATCCAATTTTTTTTGTAATAGCTGTCAACTCATACTCAGGGACACCATAACGCTTGAAGATATCTCGGATGGCTTGCTTAGCTCCAAAGGTCGAGTAAGTGACAATCTGCGCAGCATGGATACTACCATAGCGGTCACGAACATAACGAATAAACTCAGGGCGATAGATATCTGGAATATCAATATCAATATCTGGCATGGTGTAACGTTCACGATTCAAGAAACGCTCAAAGATAAGATTTTTAGCTACAGGATCAATCCCTGTAATATCTAAGGCATAGGCCACTAGACTTCCAACCGCAGAACCACGTCCCATCCCCATATAATAGCCTTGAGACCGACCAAAACGTAAAAGGTCCCAGACAACCAAGAAATAGTCATCGAATCCCATATCATGAATCACAGACAGTTCTTCTTCTAAACGTACCTGATAAACCTGATTCCATAATCCTTTCTGTTCCAAGCCCTTGATAGCTCTTTCCCGAAGTTCTTCAACAGCAGGTCTCTCTGGATTGAAACGTGGAAGCTTGAGACTACTATCAATCTCGTAGGAAGTATCCTTGACCAATCTTGCAAGATTATCCAGTGCGATTGGAAACTTCTCTAGAAAAAACTGTTCAAGACGTTCAGCAGGCAAAAACAAGCCCTGTTGAGATTGAACATCAACCTCTCTCAAGGTCACGTTCTCTTTAATCGCTTTAAGCATCTGTAGAGCTTCTAAATCCTCAGACTCGAAAGAGTTAACACGATAAAGAGGGAGAATGGGGTGAGAAAAATTCGATTGAGGTGTATCTGGATACACTCCGATATAGTAGTCATGCCCTAAGTCCACGGAATCAATTTCAGGATAGTAAGGAACAATGACACAAATATCTTCAAGGTAGGAAGAGAAATCAGTCCATTCTTTTTTACCTGTCATCTTTAAAGACGACAGCTTCATCAGGTTTTGATAACCTCGGTTTGACAGGGCTAAAAAGCGTAGATTGATCCATTTATCTTTATGATGAACAGTCATCTCAAGACCTAATAAAGGCTGTATCCCCTGTTTTTGGCATTCTTTGATGAAATAATAGGCTCCATAGAGATTGTCTTCATCCATGATGCCAAGTGATGAATAGCCATATTTTTTCCCAAGGCTAACATATCTCTTGATTGAAACCATACTCTCCATGAAACTATAGACAGTTTTCGTATCCAGTTGGGCAATCATTCTTTCTCACCTCCCTTTTTCTTTTTCTATTATACCATTTTAAAAAATAGAAGCACAATTTCTTTCTAATCATGAAACTAAAAAACCACAGCCTTAAAGGCTATGGTTTTATGAGATGAAATAAATTCGAAGAAGAGTTGCGCCTAGCTTTTTTAACTTAGTTACTTGTATCTTTCGTTAAAAATATCCCGATTAGAACTAGGACTAGTGAGAGATAAGGAAAAACCCTAAACATCCGCCAATCCGGGTCGAATGCTAAAAGTCCGGAAAGCAGATAAAATCCTGCACTCGCATACAAGAACTTTCTATTTACTTTCTTGATTCCTATCCTAGTTAAAAAAGTTGCTATAGCGTATGCAATTAAATTAGGACCTAGAAAAATCAAGAATACAATTCCCCATGGAGCAGTAAATAAAGCAAGAGTTATAAATAGAAGAATATAGGCAAGTGCCAAATAAAATGAGAAAGACAGAAGAGCCGAAGGTTTCTTGACTGCTTTTGGACCATTCTCCGTATTTTTAACTAAATTATCCTCTACAATTAGTTTATCTTCTTCTTTGTTTAGCTCTACATTTGGATTTTGGTCTGACATTTTTTTCTCCAACTAATTTGTTAAGTTATTTTTATTATATCCCAATTTGTCACATTAAGCTAGATAGAAAAAGCCATCTATGTTAGTCTCAGATAAACGCACACATTTGTCTGAAAGAAACTAACATAAATGACCTACACTCCTCCCTATCAAGTTTTTCTGAGTCAGGTGAAATGGTCTAACTCAATTTGAAAAATGAGGAGTTTTTATTATTTTTCACGAATCACTTCTACCTTGTATCCATCTGGATCTTTGACAAAGTAATAGTTTGGTTGTGTTCCTGGAAGTCCATTTGGATTTGTCACTTCGTAACCCTTGTCGCTATGTTCTTTATGAAGAGCCTCAAGGTCAGGTGTGCTTAGAGCGATGTGCGCAAAACCGTCACCTACAACATAAGGTCCATGATCGTAGTTGTAAGTCAACTCCAATTCATAATCATCGCCATCAAGACCTAGATAAACAATCGTAAAAGCGTGTTCTGGGAAGTCCAGACGACGCAATTCCTTAAATCCAAAAGCATCTTGATAAAAAGCAATTGATTTTTCAAGATTTTCTACTCGCAAGCAAGTGTGTAACATTTTTGAAGCCATTTTTTCTCCTTTGTTTAAAAAAGACTGGGACAAATTTGCACCAGTCTTGTGAATAATTATTTACCAAGTTTTGCTTTAGCTGCATCTGCAAGAGCTGTGAAAGCTGCTGCATCGTTAACAGCCAAGTCAGCAAGCATTTTACGGTTAACTTCGATCTCAGCCAATTTCAAACCATGCATCAATTGTGAGTATGAAAGTCCGTTCATACGAGCTGCCGCATTGATACGTGTGATCCACAATTTGCGGAAGTCACGTTTCTTTTGACGACGGTCACGGTATGCATAGTAGTAAGAGTTCATTACTTGTTCTTTTGCAGTACGGAACAAGATGTGTTTAGCTCCATAGTAACCTTTTGCTAATTTTAAAATACGTTTACGACGTTTGCGTGATACAACGCCACCTTTAACACGTGCCATTTATATTTCCTCCAATATTTCCTAGAATTGTTAACTTACAAATACGCGATTATTTCAAGCGAGTAAGCATTGCTTTGATACGTTTGAAATCTCCTGAATGCACCATAGATGCTTTACGAAGATGACGACGTTGTTTCTTAGTTTTTCCGTGGAAACGGTGAGAAGTGTAAGCACGGAAACGTTTAAGTCCACCAGAACCTGTACGTTTGAAACGTTTAGCTGATGCGCGGTGTGTTTTTTGTTTTGGCATGATATTTTCTCCTTTTTTTAACTTTCTGACAGATTATTTCTTGTCAGTTGCTGGGGCCAACTGCATGAACATTTGACGACCATCCATTTTAGCACGTTGTTCGATGATAGCAATATCTTGAGTTGCTTCAGCGAAATCGGCTAAAACTTTTGCTCCAATCTCTTTATGGGTAATCATACGACCCTTAAAGCGAATGGAAACCTTCACTTTGTTCCCTTTTTCAAGGAACTTGCGAGCACTGCGAAGTTTCGTATCGAAATCACCCTTATCAATAACTGGACTCAATCGAACTTCTTTCACGGTCACAACGCTTTGTTTTTTGCGTTGTTCTTTTTGTTTCTTCTGGTACTCAAATTTGAACTTACCGTAGTCCATAATTTTCGCAACAGGAGGTTTAGCTTGAGGTTGAATGAGAACCAAGTCCACATTAGCGTCGTCCGCAAGTGCTTGCGCTTCACCAAGTGGTTTGATACCCAATTGTTCGCCCTCAAGACCGATTAAGCGAACTTCACGTACACGAATTTCATCATTGATGAATAAGTCTTGCTTTGCTATGGTTTTCACCTCTTTTTTTATTTTAGAGAAAAACAAGAGCGGACTTGCTAACGCAAATCCGCTCTACATGATTATAGTTCATTTCTGAAACTTGATCTGTAGGGGCCAGACAACGTTAGTCGCAAGGCGAGAAGTTCTCACTTCTGCTTTTCTCATCTTGTATATGATATCAAGTTTTTCCCTACTTGTCAAGATAAAAATAATCTTTTTTAATTCTTTTCTAATATTTGAATTTAATTTCAACTATTGGTTACGAGAATAGTATATCTCATGTGGTTTTACATGATTCCCTAGTAACTCAGAGACTGTAACAAAGCTATACCCTTGTCCCTGCAAATATTCAATAACTTTTGGTAGTGAATTTACTGACGTCTGGTGAATATCATGCATCAATATAATAGAACCATCAGTCGTCTGACGTTGAATTTCTGTTAAAATAGCAGCTTCGTTTTTACTCTTCCAGTCTAAGCTATCGACATCCCACATAATAAAGCTCAAATCGAGACTATTACGGATATCATCTGAGATGGCACCGTATGGTGGGCGCATCAATTTTGAACTCTTTCCGAGAACACTAGTGATTGCTGATTCTGTATCCGTAATTTGTTTCTTAGCATCTTCTAATGAGAGTTGTGTTAAAACTGGATGGTTCCAACTATGATTTCCGACTTCATGCCCCTCAGCCTGCATACGTTTGAGGATAGCTTCATTACCTGCAATATTTTTCCCTTGGACAAAGAAGGTAGCTTTGATTTTGTACTTAGCTAAGATATCCAAGGCTTGTGGTGTTGTATTGCCATCGGGACCATCATCAAAGGTAAGAGCTACCACTTTTTTATGTTTTTCTGCTTGAACTTTTTTATAAAGTTCAGCATCTTTTTCTGTTAGATAGGATGTTTGAATATAGTCAAAGAAATCTGAAATAGGCATTGCTATTTCTTCTACATTAGTCATTGCTTTGACTGGATATAGAACCAATTGACTATCTTTGTAAGCAAACTTCCAGCTTGACAATTCTGCAGCTGAGAAATCAGCTAAAACTTGGTCAACTACTGATTGATCTACTTTTTTATCTTGGAGAGCTGACTTAACACCCTCAAGGATTTTTTCTTTAGCTGTGGATGGGTCTGTAAAGAGTTGATCCAAGGTAAAGATAGAGCCATCCTCTTTCAGATACAGCTGGTCTAAAGTAGTATTTTCTAATTCAACGACATTAGAATTTGCTAAGTCATAGGCCTGTTTTTTAATCAAACGATTTTCAACCCCAGTTAAAGAGGAATCCCCTTTTTCTGAGTAATAAAAAATTAACTGTTCTTTACCTTCTACTTTGTCAGTGATGTCTTTTACGATGATATCTTTGACAGGGGAAATAAGGCTGTCTCCAACTAGTGGATAATAGGTGATAATTTCCGATTTCTCTTTGCGGAAATGCTCTTTTTGACTTCCTTGGGAGTAGGCGTCATCTTTTTCCTTCTTGAGACTCTCAATCTTCTGTTCAAAGGCTTGTTTATTCAGCACTTTATAGGCAATCACACCACCGAGTGCTAGCATTGTGAAAAACAAAAGCAAGACAAGAATGCCAAGTTTTTTATTGTTTTTCTTCTTTACTTTATTCTGGGGTAATCTCTTTTTTGTCATAGTCTTATCATATCAAATATGAGCTATAATTTCAATGAAAACATGGCAGGGAAAGATTTAAAATAGGTAAAGAAAAGTAAAAGAACCCTAGAAAAATCTAGGATTCCTTTATAAATTAGAAACGAATACTTTCTCTTGTTTTTTCATAAGAAGTAACGAAGCGATTGGTAACACCAGGCTCAGCAACTTCTAATGCTTGAGAGATTTTTTCGAAAGATGCTTGATAATCAAATGTTGTTTCAAAGATATTCAAAGCTTCCTGGAAAGCTTGTTGAATACGATCATCAAATGATCTATAACGGTTCGAATATTGAAGCAATTGTTCTGTCAAAGTTGCATTTTGAACGATACTGTATGTTTCTTCTTCCAACATATTCATATCATTTGTCGCAATCTCAAGGATGCGATTAACAGATTCGATATTCACTTGCGCTTGTTCCAACTCAGCCATCAAGTCTTCTGTACTGTGACTTGCATCAAAGAAGAGCTTCAAGAATTTTTGTGGAATTCCTGGAAGATTTCTCTTCTCCATGTAGCGTTTAATCGTATGCAGACGGTTGACATATACATTTGCTTTTTGACGAGCATTGATGTCATCTTTTTCAATTTGAACGAGACGTTCACTAACACCGATTTGGTTATCTTCAATATCTTTTAATGTAGATTGGAGATTTTCCAGACGTTCTTGTAATACAGAATATGCTTCTGAAACTTCTGACTCTGCATGAGTCATTTCTTCAATAGTAGCATTCAAGGCTGAGATATCAGCTTGAAGACGACGAACTCGATTCACATCGCTTTCTGAAATCAAATAGGTTTTTCCAAGACGTTCGATATCTTTAACTAGTACCTGATTGTTTTCTTTCAAGTGTTTAAGATAGGTAGGAAGGGTAGTTACCAATTTCTCAAAAGCTTTATGGGCTGCAATTTCACGAGTGAAAATATCATAAAGTGCATTGATTTCTTCTTGGATTTGAGTGTTTTCATACTCTGCATTATCCAACTCCAATGTACGGATATTTTCGTGATTATTCTTCAAGGCTTCATAGAGAAGTTGAAGACGAGATTCGATATCAGTTTCTACAAAATGGTAGTTTTCATCTAAAAGCTTGCGGTAACCAGCTTCTAAATCTTCAAGTTGTTCTGGCAATTCAGTAGTAAGCTTAGTGACAATCGCTGGAATTCTTTCAACGATATGTGTCAAAGCCAAAATATGATTTTCAGCGTTATCTAAAATCCCTGCTGCTTCAACCGGATCCCCTGATGAATTCAAAGTTACAAATTGAGAAAACTCAGATTGGATGTTCTCCAATTGTTTTTCAATTTCTGGAAGAGCTTGACCATATTTTTCAGGATCTTCAGCTACAGTGTTTTGTAGTTTCTCAAATAAATCTAGGGCATGCAGAACACGTCCACTATTTTTTGACTCTTGTTTTTCCAACTCAGACAAGGCATTGCGAATTGCTGCAATATCTTCTTCAACAAGTTGGATTTGACTTTCAATTTGATCTATCTGGTGCTTAGCTTTCAAGAAACGGAATGAGTTATTGTATCCTTCAGCTTCAAAGAGATTATTCTCAATATCTGCAAAAGAGTTAAGAGACAAATCTACCCATTTTTGGTTCCATTCTCTAAAAGCAACCTGACTTTGACCAATCAGATGCATGTTTTTTACAACCTCTACCTCATCATTAACAGGAAGGTTATATAGTTCTTCTTTTTTTTCTTCTAAAGCTACAAGTCTACTCTCATTTCGTTTACGTAGCAAAATTGCTACTGCAAAAGCAATAAGAAGCAGGACTGCAATTCCAATCAAAGTAATAATCAACTGATTATTTGACATATCAAACTCCTTTTATACATGACACAATTGTAATGATTATATCATATTTTTCAAACCTTGGGAACTATTTCCCAATATTTTTATACGTCAAGAGTACTGTAAACAGCGTTTTCTTCGATAAATTCTCGACGTGGTTCTACTCGATCACCCATGAGCATATCAAAAATCTTATCTGCTTCTGCTGCGTCATCTACTGATACACGAGCCATGAGACGATGTTCAGGATTCATAGTAGTTTCCCAAAGTTGGTGGTCATCCATCTCTCCAAGACCTTTATAACGTTGAATGGTTGGTTTAGAACGACCTTCGCTATAGCGAGCTAGGGCTTCTTGTAGGCGGATTTCTTGGTCTGCTCCAGGTTGAATATACTCTTTAATCTCACTACCAACTTTGACACCGTAAATTGGTGGTTGAGCGATATAAACATAACCAGCCTCTAGAACAGGTTTCATATAACGATAAATCAGAGTTAACAAGAGAGTACGAATATGGGCGCCATCGACATCGGCATCTGTCATGATAACAAGTTTTTGATAGCGAGCTTTGCTAACATCGAACTCAGCGCCAAATCCTGTTCCCATAGCTGTGAAAAGACTGCGAATCTCCTCATTAGCAAGGATTTTATCCATAGTTGCCTTTTCAACGTTAAGGATTTTACCACGAATTGGTAAGATGGCTTGGAACTCACGATTACGTCCTGATTTTGCAGAACCTCCTGCAGAGTCTCCTTCGACGATGAAAAGTTCAGTTTCAGCTGGATTGTTTGATGAGCAGTCCGCTAATTTTCCTGGAAGATTTGAAATTTCTAAACCAGATTTCTTACGTGTAACTTCACGCGCACGCTTGGCAGCAACACGCGCTTTGGCAGCCAAAATCCCTTTTTCAACGATGCGCTTCGCAATCTGTGGATTTTCCAAAAGGAAGTCAGAAAATGCATCGCTGAAGAGGCGATTGGTAATCTTCACAACTTCACTATTTCCAAGTTTAGTCTTAGTTTGTCCTTCAAACTGAGGGTTTGGATGCTTCACAGAGATAACGGCTGTCAATCCTTCACGGACATCCTCACCTGTTAGGTTATCTTCGTTATCTTTTAGAAGTTTGTTTTTACGAGCATAGTCATTGATAACACGAGTTAAGGCTGTACGGAAACCTTGCTCATGTGTTCCACCTTCATGGGTATGAATATTGTTAGCGAAACTCATGACATTCTCGTGGTAGCCCGTTGTGTACTGCATCGCAACTTCGACTGTGATATCTTCCATTTCACCATCCGTGTAGATTGGTGTATCAAAGATAACATCCTTGTTTTCGTTAATGTACTCAACGTAGCTCGCAATCCCACCTTCGTAGTGATAATGCTTGGTTTGTTCAAGTCCTTCACGTTTGTCAGTAATAGAAATTTGAAGCCCGCGGTTCAAAAAGGCTAACTCTTGAATCCGTTTATTTAATTTATCAAAATCAAATGTCGTTGTCTCAGTAAAAATTTCTGGGTCTGGAGTAAAGTGAACGATTGTTCCTGTTTTATCCGTATCCCCTATCACCTCAAGGTCTGCAACAACATGTCCACGACGGTATTCTTGGTAGTGAATCTTTCCATTTTTATGAACGCGAACATCCAACTGAGTAGAAAGAGCATTTACAACCGATGACCCTACACCATGGAGTCCACCAGATACCTTGTATCCGCCACCGCCGAATTTACCTCCGGCGTGAAGAACAGTAAAGACTGTTTCAACGGCAGGACGTCCTGTTTTCTCTTGGATATCAACTGGAATTCCACGACCATCATCGATAACTGTAATGGAATCATCAGGTTCAATAAAGACCTCGATATGACTAGCAAATCCTGCCAAGGCCTCATCAATAGAATTATCTACGATTTCCCAGACTAGGTGGTGAAGACCTTCTTTGGCAGTTGAACCAATATACATCCCTGGACGCATACGAACAGCTTCCAGACCTTCCAAAACTTGAATTTGACTGGCATCATAATCTTGTGCCTGTTGGTTTTTAATATCTTCTGTCATTTTTCCCCTTTTTCTTACATGTCTATTGCTTGTTTTAAGGACACAACATCCTCAAAGAGATAGGCATCTAAGCCTGCAGCATGTCCTGCTTCTACATCAATGGCACGGTCACCAATGACTAGACCTGACGTTATATGATACTTATCACGTAAATAAATCATCGATTCAGGATCAGGCTTGCGTTTAAAACCTGAACTAGCCGTCACTACTTCTGTAAAGTAAGGAGCTATCTCAGTTTTCGCTAGAATCTCCAATACCTGATCGTTTCGATGAGAAACCAAGAAGTTACGGCCACCTTGGTCCGAAATATTTTCTAAAAGAGTAGGAATCCCATCAAACAAAACTGGGTGCTCCAGCTCACGGGCTTCATTTTCCTTATATTTTTTAAGAAAGTTTTCAATAGCTGGAGCATACTTTTCGATGGCAAAGGCAGTCGAAACCTTCAAAGCCTCGTAAACACTATCGTGTTCCTGCTCAATCCCGAACTCTGCTAATGTTTCTACAAAAGCTGCTGTAGAAGTTTCATAATTATCAAGCAGGGTTCCACCTAAATCCCAGATGTAATCGTGATATTTCATACCCTTCATTATACCATTTTTTATAAAAAAAAGCGATGTTTACCTTGGTTTTTGCCATTAAAAAAGAGAAGAATCTTCTCCATCAAGAAAGATTCTCCTCCGTTTGTTCATTATTTTTCAAATAGGTCTGTGTAGAGCATGCTATTTCTTAGAGACTCAGCATCTCCTCCTAGTATTTCAACCAAGTGGTAAGCAAAGGCTAAAGCTGTTGCTGGTCCACGACTCGTAATGATATTTCCATCCACTACGACTGTTTCTTTGTGGTAGTGACCGTCAGCAATTTGTTCTTGGACTCCATCATAGCAGGTGAAGTTTCTTCCTTCTAGGAGACCCGCTCGATTCAAAGCGATTGGAGCAGCACAGATAGCTGCCACCTTTTTACCAATTTTCTCAAATTTTTGAAGTTCAGAGATTAATTGTTCATTGTCCCGCAAGTGGGCAGCACCAGGCATACCTCCTGGAAGGACAATCATGTCATACTCTGATAAATCACCGTCAAACACTCGATCAGCTTGAACTTGAATAGCATGTGAACCTGTCACTTTATCTTCAAATCCTACCATATGGCAGGTGATATTTGCGCGGCGCATGACGTCTACGACCGTCAAGGCTTCAATTTCTTCAAAACCATTTGCTAGGATAACTGCAACTTTAGGCATAGCGACCTCCTTATTTCACTTTTTTCAACACGACTTTTTTACGTTTGAATCTTGTTCGACCACTCTTTTCATCAGCTAAATGAGTTTGGTAGCTCATCGATAACAGCAAACCGACACCAATTAGATTACTGATAATAGCGGATCCCCCTTGGGAAATAAAGGGCAAAGGAATCCCTGTCAGAGGGAGAAGACCAGTAACCGCACCTATATTTTCAAAGATATGGAACAAGAGCATCATGATAAATCCAGTTGAGATGTAGGTATAAAATTGATTATTGGATTTTAGGGTAATCTTTAACATGCGATAGATGAGCAGTAGGTATAGTGCAACCACTACAACTGAACCAATAAATCCAAAATCTTCCGCAATTACTGTGAAAATCATATCACTCTCGCGGACTGGAATAAGGAGATTAGACACATTAAAGCCTTGACCAAAGATACCACCGCTACCAATCGCGATTTGACCCTGAGCCTGTTGATAAGTAGTCGTTTGGGCATAATCAAAGGGATTGAGCCAAGCAAGGATACGATTAATCTGATATGTCGGCATCCCAATTTGGTGCATAAAGGCACGCCCGTCTTTTGTGATAAAGATTGCTAGGAAGCCTGCAATCGCCGATACAACTGCTACAAAAATTGGAATAATAATCTTCCAAGAAACACCAGACAATAAGACAAGTCCTGCAAAGATTGCAACAAAAACCATAGCTGTTCCAAGGTCACTTTGCAAGGCTAGTAAAACCATAACTGGCATCGTGAAAACGATCATCCACAAAATCAATAGAAAATCTAGGCCAATCGTTCGTTCTTTGTCTTTATGTTTCTTGGTAAAGGTTACGATAACGTATGCCAGCATTAAAATATAGGAGATCTTCATGAATTCGGAGGGTTGAAAGAGTGTATAACCACCGATTGATACCCAGTTTTTCGCACCAGTTGCAGCTACTAAACTCGGGTTGTAGAAGACTAAAGGCAAGACCATCAAGACTAGACCGAGTCCATATAAATAAGGTGTGGACTGCCAGAGAAATTTTGTGTTAAAAAACATGACTATGAAGCTAAAAACAATCCCTAGCGATATCCAAGCCAGTTGTTGTCCAAGTATGGGCCAAACATTGTTTGGGTAGTCATGACTAACTGCTATATAAATAGCTACAACTCCAATCACCAACAAACAAAATACTGGTAATATTAAACTATAATCGACCCTAGAGTCGAGAGAACGTTTCATAAAAGGCCTCCTTCATTCTTTCAGGTATTCATTTCATTGTTTATTTAAAAATTCTTGAACTTTTGAGAATACTTGCTCTCGGCTAATGACTCTAACACGATTGCTTCGAGCCAAAGACTTGCTGATTTGCTTACCATAGCGTTTACTTGCCATGCGGCTATCTAGAATCAGAACTGCAGAGCATTGCCCCACTCGACGCATGGTTCGTCCAATCGCTTGCTTGAGGCGAATAATTGCCATAGGAAGCTGGTAATCGTAAAAAGGATTCTTCCCTTCCAAACGCAGTTCTTGATTCATCTTTTTAGTAAAGGGATCTTCTGGATTTTGGAAAGGCAAACGTGTCACCACTTCAATCACTCGAGGATGTCTTGAAAAATCGACACCTTCCCAAAAACTTCCCGCCCCAAGCAAGAGCTCACGCTCGCCTCTTTCAAAGCGTTTTTTCAATTGGGCTGGTTCTCCGTGCTTGTACTGGGCCAGATGGGGAACCCTCAAAGCATCTGAAACTTGCAACAATAAATCTTTTGCAGTAAATAAAACTAGAATGGGTTCTTCAAGCTGGAATAATTCTTCTAGAACTTCTCCAATTGCTTGTGCATATTCCTCAGATGAAGTTTCTGTCACCAACGGAAAATCATTCACCACCAAGATTTCCTGATTTTCCTGAAACTGTTCGTCCATGCAGTAAAAGGCCGCTTGAGGAAAACCTAACAATTCTGGTAAAGAAACCCTACTACTAATTTCAAGGGTTGCAGAGATTCCTAAAAGTTGACAGGATTCTGGGAAAATCTGAGAAAAGAGCAAACGATGATTGCGACTAGAAGTGATTTCAACCTTCTTACTAGACACATCTGAAGTCGATAACCAAAATTCTCCCTCAGATGTAAAAAATCTCTGATAGTCTTTAAATTCTGGTAAGTTCAACTCAGAAAAATCTTGGCGGAG
Source organism: Streptococcus infantis ATCC 700779 (assembly GCF_000187465.1). Classification (GTDB taxonomy): domain Bacteria; phylum Bacillota; class Bacilli; order Lactobacillales; family Streptococcaceae; genus Streptococcus; species Streptococcus infantis. Next base: position 1,146,792 of record NZ_GL732439.1, read on the forward strand.
CTTGTCAATGCTACTAGCTGGGCACATCTTCCGTTTACCAGATAGAAACTGATCGAGTAGGTAAGAAACTTCAAAACGAATACTTTCTAGCAAGCGTCTTTGAAGCATACCTTCTTCCCTCAATAGAGCTTGATCTAGTTGCTCCACCAAATCTGTTAGCAAATAAGATTTTCGAGAAAGATTTTCCAATGTCAACAAGATTTTCTGGGCTTCATCTAAAATCAAGAGACGCCCTTCTAAGAGACTAGGATCATCTTCAAGTCGAGTAACGAGGTAAGCATGATTGGTCACAAGCAACTTGCAAGAACGAGCCTTGTCCTGACCTCGTTTCCAAAAATCCTCTAGCCAAAAGAGAGAGTCTTTGTGAAGGTTGCCATCATGAACCAAGTTCGGTAAAAACTGCTGGTAGCGATATAGCTGACCAATTTCGTCTAAATCTCCTGTATCTGTCTCTGTCAACCAAACTAGAAGTTGCATCTTGAAACGAGTATACAAACGATTGGACTCTTCTTCCTCTAGCGCTGCATGAAAGGCATCTAGCTTCAAGTAATTCTGAGGACCTTTAAGACTATGAATAGAGATATGGAAAATCTCTTCTAGTTTTTTAGCCTCCTCTTGCATCACCTGATTTTGAAGGATTTTAGTCGGAACACTGAGTAGGATTCCCTCTTCATTCTCAAGTGACAAGGCCGGCAGCAGGTAACCATAGGTTTTCCCAATTCCTGTTTGAGCCTGAATAAAGGAAATGGCTTCCCCTTGTAAAAACTCTTGAACCTTTTGGGCAAATTCTTCTTGTTGACTTCTCTCTTCCAAACCTAGCAAGGCAATATTAGTTTGGAAATCTTTTGAGAGTTTGCGTGGAGAAAGGACTGGCTTTTCTTTTCTTAAGAATAAGCCCTGCACTTCTACCAAATCATGCTCAACGAGAAGAGACTGCTTCTGATAAACCTCCTCGATGACTATGTAAGATTCATAGAGTAAACTGTCTGATAAACTCAATAATCGCTCCAACAACCCTTTTGGCAGTCCAAACATCTTTTGTCTCATACAAAGAAAGAGTTCTGCTGTTGCTTGGGCATCAGATAGAGCTGAATGGGCTTGCTCTAGAGGAATCCCCAACTCTTGGCAAAGAATGCCGAGATTATACTTCTCAAGCTGAGGGTAAAATATTTGAGCCAATTCCACTGTATCGATACGAGGCGTGCGCAATTCATAACCCTCAAAAAAGAGGAATTCTGCCAATAAATTAGCATCAAATTGAACATTGTGCGCAACAAAAATACCGTCTTTGACCAGTTCAAAAATCTTTTCAGCCACCTGAGAAAACTCTGGAGCCTTTGCCAAACGTTTATCAGTCAAACCCGTTAATTCTTTGATATGAGAATCCAAGCGTTCATGAGGGTTGACATCAGTAGCATACTGTTCAACAATCTCACCATCTTCAATGACTACAATTCCCACTTGGATGATTTTTGCCTTGCTTCCGGTACTTGTTGCTTCTAAATCTACAACCACATACCGATTATTTCTAAAATTCATCACTAAAAATTATATCAAAATTTGCACCATTTGACATCCCTGAACTTTATTTGAAGAGTCAAGTTTCTTGCAAGTTTTTATAAAAAATGATTGAATAGAATTGTAGAAAAGGAGGGAACTCATGAACCCATTAGATTTGTTTAACCAAGTAAAAGAACTCATTGAGAACAAAGATTTTTCTGCAGCAAAAACTTTTGTTGAAGAAAACAAGGATCAACTCGGTGAGTACCTAAGCCAAGCACAAGCTTTGGTCTCAGGATCAGAAGGACTTGACGGTCTTGTAGATAAGGTCAAAGGCCTCTTCTAATCATCAAAAGACACCTGAAAAATCAGGTGTCTTTTTGTATTTTTTTCATAAATGCAGGGATATGTTGACTAATCGTGGTTGGCAGAACTACAAAGTTGTCCTCAGATAATTTTTGAGCAATTGCTGAGTGCAGATAGGTCGCTACTGTCACTCTTTCATAGAGATTTGCTTGGAGAAATTGCCCTGCGAAGCCAGCAATCATCCCAGCCAGAGTATCACCCATTCCCCCAGTCGCCTGATAGGGACCACCAACACTCAACTGATAACAATCAGTTTGACCATCTTGCCAAATTCGGGTAGCAGGACCTTTTTGAACTAGAATCGTTCCTGAAGGAAATCTCTTCAAGGCCTCCCCTGTTTCATCGGTTCCTTGGGAATCCAAATCTAAGCCTGACAAGACTTGCCATTCCCTTTGGTGTGGAGTTAAAACAAGCTGAGCCTTAGGAAATTTCATTCCCGTCTTAGCAAAAATGGATAGAGCACCACCATCCAGTATGAGGGTCTGGTCTTGATTTGAATGATGAAAAACTGTTTGGAGAAGCTCTTCTCCACGCTCATCATGCACTAGTCCAGGTCCGACCAAGACAATATTAGCTTTCTGCAACTGTTGCTTAAGTAACTGCTTATCATCAAGGTCAAAAGCCATAGCCTCTGGCAGATGGCTATGTAGAGCTGAAATATTCTCTTTATCCGTTGCTACTGTCACCAATCCTGCGCCACTTCTAACCGCCCCTAAAGCAGCCATAATAATCGCTCCACCATAAGGATACTTTCCCCCAATCAAGAGAAGACGGCCGTAGTCTCCCTTATGACTAGAACGAGGACGCTCGATGATTACTTTTTTCAGTAGAGCTTGATTAATGACTTTCATAAGCTACTCCTTCATGCTTGTTCTTACTTTCATTATACACCTCACTACCCAATTAATAAAGGAGAAGACTATGTAGTCTTCTCCTTTTTTATAATAATCAGCCTTTTAAGAATAGTGAGTTATGAATCATTATTCTTCCTTGCGTTTCCCATTTAGGAATGCTACTGATAAGGCTAGACTGAGACCTGCTAGGAAAATTGCTGTATCTGATAGACTTTCCCCAGTTTCTGGAAGTCTTGCTGAGTCTGCTTTTTCCGAAGCATTTCCAAGAACTTGTGAAACCTGAGTCTGCTCAGCAGAAGCCTGAGTTTCTGAAGGTTTATCAGATAAACCTCGAATATCTGCAACAGGTTTATCGATTGTTGGAGCCGCTTGGTCTCCTGCGGTTCCTAGAGTTCCTGTATATTCTGGGAGTTCGTTCTTGTCTGCTTGCACAGCATTGACTCCACCCTTGAATTCAGGTACTTCATTTGTAGCAGTTTCAACCCAATTAGCTCCACCCTTGAATTCTGGCACTTCATTTGTAGCAGCTTCAACCCAATTAGCTCCGCCTTTAAACTCTGGTACTTCATTTGTAGCAGCTTCGACCCAATTAGCTCCGCCTTTAAACTCTGGTACTTCAAGAACTGGGGCTGCTTGGTCTCCTGCAGTACCGATAGAGTTGCTATATTCTGGGACTTCTACTATTGGGGCTGGCTCATCACCTACAGTTCCAATAGGGTCCGTGTACTCTGGAACTTCAAGAACTGGGGCTGGCTCATCACCCTTGCTACTTGTAGCAACTGCTTTCACTCCTACTTCAACAATTTGATCTTTTGCATCTCTTGTTTCAGTGTGAACAACCTTACGACTTGTTCCTAATACTTCGACGTAGTCTACCTTTTCTCCATTTTGACCTTCTGAGACGATACGACGTTCATCTTTGGCTAAATCACTATTCTCACGAATAATTTCCTTGAATGGAATGACAGCTTTCTCAACTTCTAGACTTGGACGGTCTAGAACAAGAGCTTGGTCATCCACTGCATGACTAGCTTCTGAACCAGCTTCAAAGTGAAGGCGATATTCTTTCACAAGACTACCATCTTTAGCAAGGAGTCGAACAAGTGTTGGAAGGTTGCCTTGATTTGACTCAACGACAGTCGCTACACCGTGACCGCTTGTTTGGACAGTCACCTCTGGTTTCGCTCCATTAGAGGTTAATCGATATTCTGAAACCGCAGGATCAAAGTTTTCCAATGCTTTTCCATTAATTGAAATTGTCACTGAAGGTGTTTCTGAATCACTGGCTTTGGCTGGAGAATATGCACTAAACTCGACCATTGCGAGACCATTAGTGGTTGATTTGCGAGTCATACGTGCGCGAATAGCGGTTGTCTGAATCGGATCAAAGGTAAATTCGATTGGCTTACCAGCCTCGATTGCTCCAGATGCCTTATAAGGAATTTCTTGCCAATTTTCTGCCTTGTTAAACGGATGATCCGCATTTTCTTCATAACGTGAAATGGTGCTTGGTTCAGAATAAGTTGGTCCAACATATCTTTCGAGTACCATTGTCGCTGGTGCATCTGTTCCACTGTCTTTGAAGAACTGAATTGCTACTTTTCCTACAGAGCGAGGTGTAATCTGACCGTTCTTCTTAAAGAGAACTCCTACCGACACTTCCTGATTTTTTGGCGTACGAGACCAGTTAGTCCAACGTCCATCCTCATTAAATCGCCCATCGTTGATATAGAAGATTCTATCATTAGAAGCGGCATCGGTATCGTTTGTAGTAGAGGCAAAGGCTTTAGAATCAGTCGCATTATTGCTTGCATTCTCAGAGATAACCTGATTTCCTCTTGCCAAAACGGTTACTTGCATCTTAGTTGTCAAGTCTGTTCCTAGGATATGACCAAGCACTTCAAAGGTACCTTCTTGGTCTGTCGCATGTTCAGGGACTGCATCCCATTCTACGGCTAGTTTATCTGTAGTCCAATCTGTTTCTGATGGATAGTAGACTGTCACTTCTGTAGGTAATTGAAGCTTATCGCCAACACTCAATGTCATGGCAGCATTTTCGGCAGCTACTGGTTGCGTAGATTCTTTTTGATCATCACGGAAAATGCGATACTCTTTCAAGATGGTTCCGTCTTCTGCCTTCAAAATGAGACGTGTTGCTCCTTCTGGGCTTGTAGCAGGGACAATTGTTACCAAACCATTGTCGCTTGCTGTTGCAGTAATCACTTTACTAGTTTGCGGAATATGGTAGTCTGTCTTAGACGGATTGAAATGTTCTAGCTTCTGACCGTCTACTCTAATAGAAATTTCTGAACTTGAAGCAGCTGGAACTTTATTTCCCAAGATAGTGATTTCGGTCAAACCGACACCATCCGTTCCATTTGCTTTCTTCATGCGAATACGAACGGCATAGGTCTCAACTTTGTCAAACGTAAAGTGGTTAGTTTGACTTGCGGATAATTGTCCTGGGGCTTTAAGATGTTCAACTTCTTTCCAGTTAGCAGCATTGTTAAATGGATGTTTTGCATCTCCTTGAGCATGATTGACATCAGTTGGCAAATCTGGAATTTCTTGACCAACGTAGTATTCAATAACATATTCTTTTGGAAGTCCAATCGCACCATCAGTATAGAAATCAACTGAAAGATTGTCGACAAAGCGCTTGGTCAAATCGCCTGAGTTACCAAACAAGATAGATGCCCAATCGTTATCTGTATTTGTTTGCCATGTTGTCCATCGATTTTTGACATCTGTATTGGCTCTTGAAACGGTCAAGTCGTTCAGAGCATTGGCCGAATCATCTCCACCAGTATTGGATACAATAGCTGCTGGCAATTGTGAACCTGTCCATTGTTTCGAGATATTATTTCCCGCAACAACCTGACTGGAAACACGAACATGAGCCTTGGTAGGCAGAGAGCTACCAACCAATTGACCTTTGATTTCAAAGATTCCTTCAGTTTGACTAAAGTTAGCTGGCACCTTATCCCAAACGACATCATTATAGACAGTTGTTCCATTAGAATGGTAGGCACGAACGTTAGCTGGTAATTGAACCGTTTCACCCTTAGGAAGAGTCAGGCTGATTTCTTCTGCAACCTGCAATCCTTCAACAGTCACATTTGCCACAGCTTCAATATCTGTTCCTTCTACATGACCTTTTAGGGTAAAGCTATGATAACTAGCGAGTTCTTTTTCATCCACCTTGTCCCAAGTTACAGATAGCTTACGAGGCAAACCTTTGTCAAATTCTGCTCCGATTTTATCAGGCAAGATTGGTTGCTGATTGATATCTGTAGAGATTGAAACAGGATGAAGCTTAACAATTTTCTTAGCTACTTTGTTTTCTTTGATGACCACTACGGTGGCTACAGATTGAGTCTTATCAGTTTGATTGTCAATACGAGGTGTGAGCGTCACACTACCTTTAGTGTAAAGTAGCAAGTTCTGTCCGTTTACTTCAAGATGCCCACCATCAGTAGAGCTAGCATCCAAGTGAATATCTGATGCTGAAAATTCAGTCTGTGTACCATCTTCGTAATGCCCAATGACATGATAAGGAAGGACTTGGTCTTCTGTTGCATTTTCTTTACCTTCTACACTTACTTCCAAGCGTGTCAAGGCAGGGGCTTCTTTCACAAACTGAATCAAATAAGTTTGAACTAAATCGCCCTTCTGGTCACTCAAGAATACAGAAGCCTGATAATCATTAGCTGCTGAAGCTTGTTGAACTGTTACCTGATAGCCTCTTGTTTGTGCTCCGACACTTGGAATCTCAGCACTGTAAGGAAGGGATACTCGGTAGTAGGTCTTTCCAGGCTCAAAGTTTTCAAGAGTCTTATCTCCAACCGTGAGACCTGTAACAGTACTTTCGGTTTCCTGATTACTTGCGATAAAGGTTGCTGTCACCTCGTAGTCATTTCCTACTAATTTACCAGTTGCTTCAGTTCGTCCACCTTCTTTTGTCAAGGCAGAAGGATCTTTCAAGGTCCAAGAAACGACATCCGCATCAACCAAGTTACCATCTGACAAAACAGCCGTTACCGTTTTATCCAAATCCTCTGTAGCTGTACCAACTGGTACAGTTGCAACTTTAGGCAACCACTTATCAAGAGCAATGACCTTAACAAGGGCTTCAGCCTTAGCTTCGAGACCTTCCACACTACCAAGAACTTTTTTCTCACCAGCACTTGTAAGGAGATCATCTGGGATTGCCCAAACCACAGATTTTTCTTCGACACTACCATCACTATAAATAGCTGTTACTGTCTCTGGTAGTTTTGGATTTTCGCTGACATCAGTAGTTGCTTTAACAGGGGCAAAAGCGACAAAATGACGATTTTCTTTTTTTCCTGAAACGGTTGTAACCGTCGCCTGATCAGAAGCTAAACCTGCAGAATCAGCATAAAGAGTAAATTTTCCTTCTTTTTCAGTAGATTTTACAATGACGACACCTTTACCATTGAAGGCTTTTCTTTGCCATGTACCATCTTTCTGAGCTTTATAACGCTCACGGCTAGCTTGTTCCCCATTGTCCACACCAACGATTTGCCCTTGCCCGTGAAGATTGAAATGAACAAGATTGTTAGCTGTTGGAACGACATTGCCGTCTTCATCAACAATTTCATAATGGATATAAGACAAATCTTTACCGTCTGCAGTGATAACATGTTCTTCCTTGGTGAGACGAACTCTAGCAGGTTCTCCTGCTGTTGTTACACTGTCACGCGCAATCTCTTTACCATTTTCATCACGAGCAATAGCAGTCAAGGTACCTGGTTTATATTCCACCAACCACTCAAGATACAATTCACCAGGGTTTGCACCTTCATGATAAGGTCGACCATCCGCAGTAGTTTTCTTGGTAAATTCCTTCTTGCCAAGGGACTCGTTGTTCAAGAACAATTCTACGCTAGCAGCATTTGAGAATGTCCGAACTGGAACCTTGCTATTGATAAGCATATTACGTTCCTTAAGCGTTTCATCAGTCCAATTCCAGTGAGGCATGATACGAACAGTTGGTTTTTCTTTGGCACTATACCATTCACTACGGTAAAGGTAGAAATCATTCTTAGGCAAGCCTGCCGTATCAATGATACCAAAGTAAGAGCTTTTTACTGGTGTATGATCTTGGTTATGCCAAGGTGTAGGCTCACCGATATAGTCAAAACCAGTCCAGATGAACTGACCTGCATAGCCAGCACGATCACGGTCAAAGGTCCAAGATTCAGTAGCTGTTCTACCCCAGGCTACACGGTCATTACCATAGTCGGATTGTTCATAATGACGATTTGGACGATTATCGTGATAGAGATTTTTAGCAGGATAAAAATAGGAATCACGTGTTCGAGTTGCTGAAGACGTTTCAGAACCGTAGATTAACCAATCTGGATGGGCTTTACGAACAGCATCGTAAAAACGCTCCCCATAGTTCATACCGACAGCATCCATGATTGCTGCTAATTTTAAGAACAAGCCCGTAGAAGCACGACTGAATTTATTTTCACCCATAGTCACATAGCGCTCTGTATCAATTGCTTTGATAACAGCTTTCAAACGCTTGGCTGTTTCTAGTGAACGTTCTCCACCATCTGCTTCATCCACTTCATTACCGAGTGACCACATAATGATTGAAGGATTATTTTTATCTCGTTCAACCATGGTTCTCAGATCAAAATCAGACCACTTTTCACCCTTTTTGGCTTCTGGGTGAGTCGCATCTTGGTCAAAGAAGCGTCCATAGTCATAAGTTTTCTTACCACGATACCAAGTATCAAAGGCTTCTTCTTGAACCAAAAGTCCTAGACTAGCAGCAGCATCTAGCAACTGTGGACTTGCTGGATTGTGGGTTGTACGAATAGAGTTAACTCCCATATCTTTCAGGAGTTTTAATTTACGGTAGGTTGCCTTATAGTTTTCTTCTGCCCCCAAGGCACCATTATCATGGTGGATACTAACCCCGTGGAATTTCATTCTCTCACCGTTCAGTGAGAAGCCTTCTTTAGCTGTCCAGTTAAAATAACGATAACCGAAAGTATCTTCTGTTACATCAACTAGCTGACCTTCATTATAAACCTTGGTTTTCAAAACATAGAGCTGAGGATGGTAGCTTTTGGTTGTCCAGAGAGTTGGCTTATTCACTAAGATTGTTTGCTTAAAGTCAGCTGTCTCATTTCCTGCTAGGTTCTTGGTTACAGAACGAACCAAATCTGAAACAGCCTTACCTTCCTTAGTAAAAATCTGTTGCTCCACAAATACCTTGGCTAGAGTCTTGGCAGTATTTTTGATCTTGCTTTGGATTTGAGTTTCAACATTGCCATCTTTTTGTTGAGCTAATTTCGGAGTTGTAATATGATTTCCATTTTCAGCCACCTGCACCTTGTCACGATAGCTAAGCGTCACATCACGATAGATACCACTTCCTGAGTACCAACGACTACTTGGTTGCTTATTGGTAACTTGAACAGCAATAGTATTCTCACTGCCATCTTTATTTAAAAATTCAGTGATATCATATGAAAAATGATTGTAACCACTTGGATAATGACCTACAAATTTACCATTGACATAGACCTTAGAGTCCATGTAGACACCGTCAAAGTTGATCCGAACATCCTTGTCCTTGGCAGCTTCGTCTACAGTAAAGGTCTTACGATACCAGGCAGTACCACCATTTAATTGACCACCCTCATTTCGAGCAGGAGACTTGTGGTCAAAATCAAAATAGATACTCCAGTCATGAGGAAGGTTCAACTTAGACCAGTCATGAACGTCCACGTCTTTCTTAGAAAAATCACCCTGAGCATTTAATTTAAAATACCAGTCTTTATTGAAATTTTGTTTTCTTTCCTGTAAAAGTTGGTCTTCTTTTTCTTTCTCTTTGGTAACTTGAGGTAAGTCTGTTGAAGATGTTTTTTCTTCCTTAGCCTTATCGTCAGATACCGGTTTATTCTGATTAGCTTCAGCAGTATGTTCTTCCAAAACTGCTGGCTTTTCAGTACTCACTTCAGCAGCAGGTTTTTCAGTTTTTTCTTCCTTAGGACTAACTACTTCTGCTTCCTTTTTTTCCTTAGGACTTGTTTCCTCAGTTACTTTATCTTCAGTTACTGGTTTTGCTGCTTCATCCGTATTTTTTTCTTCTTTTTCGGTAGCGGAATCTTGTGGGACATTTTGCTCAGCTTTTGCAATGGCTGCAGCTAGATCATCTGGAAGTTTATCCAAAGGTTGAACTTGATGAATTGTTTCTTCAGTAGTACTTGACGTTTCAGTTTCGGCTGCTTGTGCTACCTGAAGACCAAAGATACTAGCTCCAATCATAACCGAAGCCGCACCAATAGCAAATTTACGAATACTAAAATGACACCGTTTTTCAAAAAATCTCTTATCCATTATGGTTCCTTTCTAAGTTTTAGTAAGCGATTACATTTTTCCTCAAAAAATAAACCTCCTTCTAGACGCTTACTTATTTTTGCATATACATATTGATACTTTTAATATATCAAAATAGTAGAAGTTTTTCAATAATTTGTAGAAGTTTTACTGGAATTTTAGTACAAATAGAGCAAGAAAAAAGCAAGTCCTTTAGAACTTGCTTTTTAAAAATTCATTAATGATTGTAGTAGAGATTAGTCTCTATCCAGCGTTCTTAAAGCAGCCTGATAAGTCTGCTCCATCAGCATGGTAATGGTCATTGGACCAACTCCACCAGGTACAGGGGTGATATGACTAGCAATTGGTGCAACAGCATCGTAATCAACATCTCCACAGAGCTTGCCATTTTCATCTCGGTTCATCCCCACATCAATGACAACAGCTCCTGGTTTGACAAAGTCAGCAGTCACAAACTTGGCACGACCGATAGCTACGACCAAAATATCGGCTTTAGAAGCTACTTGGGCTAGATTGTGGGTGCGAGAGTGGGTCAAGGTTACAGTTGCATTTTTAGCCAACAGTAACTGGGCCATGGGTTTCCCAACAATATTTGAACGACCAATTACGACCGCATTTTTACCTTCTAAGTCAATTCCATATTCATGAAACATTTCCATAATTCCTGCAGGTGTTGAAGGAATCATAACTGGGTGACCAGACCAGAGGCGTCCCATGTTGAGAGGATGGAAACCATCCACATCCTTTTCTGGATCAATAGCTAGTAAAACAGCTTCTTCATCGATGTGTTTTGGCAATGGAAGCTGAACCAAAATCCCATGCCAAGCTGGATCTTGATTGTATTTAGCGATTAATTCTAACAATTCCTCTTGAGTAATGGTTTCCGGAACTCGCACGACTTCACTTTGGAAGCCTGCAGCGATAGCAGAACGCTCCTTGTTGCGTACGTAAACTTGGCTTGCTGGATTTTCTCCGACTAAAATAACGACCAATCCTGGAACCAAACCTGTCTCTTCCTTTAGTTTGACTGTTTTTTCAGCCAACTGTCCTTGTAGCTTGGCTGCTAAAGCCTTGCCATCAATCATCTGTGTCATGTATTTTCTCTTTTCTAACAAATATTTTCTATTATAACAAAAAATCGTTCGGCATTCTAACACTTCTTACCTAAGATACCCTATAGTCTGAAACTATAAGAAAAAGCTCACTTGGAGCTTTTCATGATATTCTTACAAAACCTTACTCAAGAAATCCTTGGTTCTTTGTTCTTGGGTTTGTTCAAAGACTTGCTCTGGAGTTCCGTCTTCAACAACAACACCATCAGCCATAAAGATGACACGATCTGCTACTTCACGCGCAAAGCCCATTTCATGCGTTACGATAACCATGGTCATTCCTGACTGAGCAAGTTCTTGCATAACTGCTAGTACTTCTCCTACCATTTCAGGGTCTAGGGCAGAAGTCGGTTCATCAAATAGTAGGACATCTGGTTCCATAGCAAGACCACGCGCAATAGCGATACGCTGTTGCTGACCGCCCGACAAGCTTTGAGGATAAGCATCTGCCTTATCTGGCAAACCAACCTTTTCCAAGAGCTCATGGGCTCTCTTCTCAGCAACTGCCTTACTTTCGCCTTTTGTCTTAATTGGAGACAGCGTGATATTTTCCTTCACTGTCATATTCGGGAAGAGATTGAACTGTTGGAAAACCATTCCCATCTTTTCACGCATGGCAAAGAGGTCATTTTTCTTATCGGTAATGTCAACACCTTCAAAGATAACTTTTCCTTTAGTAGCTTCTTCGAGGAGATTCATCGAACGAAGGAGGGTTGACTTACCGCTACCAGAAGGTCCGATAATCACCACTACTTGTCCTTTTTTAATTTCAAGATCAATTCCTTTTAAAACTTCATTTTTTCCAAAGTTTTTATGAAGGTTTTCAATTTTTATAAGTGTTTCAGTCATTATTTCTTATCTCCTTGTCCCATACGATTTTCAAAAGCTTTCAAGGCCAGTGTCAAGATAGAGGTCATAATCAAGTAGTAAAAGGCTGCAAATAAGAGCGGTGTTAAAGGTAGGTATGTGGTTGTTGATACTGTAGTAGCTCCATTCCACAACTCCATAACCCCGATAGCTGACAAGAGCGAGCTATCCTTGATAATAGTGATAAACTCATTTCCTAGAGAAGGTAAGATATTTTTGATAGCCTGGGGTAAAATGACATAGCGCATGGCATTCTTAGGGCGAATACCTAGTGAATAAGCTGCTTCTAATTGTCCCTTTGGCACTGCATTAATCCCAGCACGAACTGTTTCTGATACATAGGCACCACTATTCATAGAGATAATCAAAATCCCTGGAATCAAGCGAGTCAGATCAACATCTAAGATCCCAATTTGAATAGTCGGAGCACTAATATGCATCAAGGCAAATGCAATCATAATCTGCACCATCATCGGAGTCCCACGGAAGACCCAGATATATAGATTAGCAAACCAGGCAAGTGGTTTAATTTTTGAACGTTGTGCAAAGGCCAACAGCACTCCTAGAATGGTCCCCAAGAAGACCACCAAGATAGATATGATAATTGTTACAACGGCTCCATAGTTAAAATATGGTAGATATTTCGGTAAAAAAGAAAAATTCATGGATATTCTACTTTCTGTTTTTAATATTTAAACTTAAAACTTGTATAAGGATAACATATATTGCATAAAAATTCAACATTTTCTCCTAATATTTTCAATAAATTTTCAAAGACGATAGAAATAGCGAGAAATCTTAGTTTTTTTCTAGTCAAGTCGAGTCTGTTTATGGTAAAATAGTAAAGATAAGAAATGGAGGAGAATCAAAATGGAATCACATTTGGTTAGAATCATCAATCGCTTAGAAGCAATGACTAAAGATGGTGGTAACTTGAAACGTAACTTTGAGCGCGAAGGAGTTGTTGTCGCAGAGGTTGCTTTTAACCACGACGAAGAAAACGGACCACTCTTTACACTTCGTGACGTTGAAGCTCGTGAAACATATACATTTGATAGCATCGACCTCATTGCGATGGAAATCTACGAACTTTTATACTAATTGTTGAATAAATGCCGGAGAAGTCTCCTGCTTTGACCAATGAAAATCCTTTTTGCATGACAAATAGGATTTTTCTTTTTATCCCTATATTTCATCTACAAAACTCTTTTATCATGACTTCTAAGACTCAATCTTTTTACTTGCTTTCCCCTTCAATCATGATATAATGAGACTAAAGAACTTTGACTATTTTTGACCTTTCTGTTTTAGTCAAAGCCAAGAAAGAAACGAGGTAGTGGTATGCTCTGTCAAAATTGTAAAATCAACGACTCAACGATCCATCTTTACACCAATCTTAATGGGCAACAAAAGCAAATTGACCTTTGCCAAAATTGCTACAAAATTATCAAAACAGATCCAAACAATAGCTTATTCAAAGGCATTACAGATTTAAACAATCGTGATTTTGATCCATTTGGAGACTTCTTTAATGATCTGAATAACTTTAGACCTTCTTCAAATAATAATGTTCCTCCAACCCAGTCAGGTGGTGGATATGGTGGCAATGGTGGTTTTGGTTCCCAAAATCGCGGGCCAGCTCAAACACCTCCTCCTAGTCAAGAAAGAGGACTCTTGGATGAGTACGGTATCAACATAACCGAGATTGCCCGCCGTGGAAATGTCGATCCTGTTATCGGTCGCGACGAAGAAATCATCCGTGTCATTGAAATTCTCAACCGTAGAACCAAAAACAATCCTGTCCTTATTGGAGAGCCTGGTGTTGGTAAGACCGCCGTTGTCGAAGGCTTAGCACAGAAAATTGTTGATGGTGATGTTCCCCACAAACTTCAAGGGAAAGAAGTCATCCGCTTAGACGTAGTTAGCCTTGTCCAAGGCACAGGAATTCGTGGACAGTTCGAAGAGCGCATGCAGAAACTCATGGAAGAAATTCGTGAGCGCAAAGATGTCATCCTTTTTATCGACGAAATTCACGAGATTGTCGGCGCAGGTTCTGCTGGAGACGGCAATATGGATGCAGGAAATATTCTGAAACCTGCCCTTTCTCGTGGCGAACTTCAACTAGTGGGTGCTACTACCCTCAATGAATACCGCATCATCGAAAAAGACGCCGCCCTTGAGCGCCGTATGCAACCTGTTAAGGTGGATGAACCAACTGTGGAAGAGACTATTATTATCCTCAAAGGTATCCAAAAGAAATACGAAGATTACCACCACGTTCATTATACAGATGCTGCTATCGAAGCGGCTGCTACTCTTTCTAACCGCTACATCCAAGATCGTTTCTTGCCGGACAAGGCTATTGACCTCCTAGATGAGGCTGGTTCAAAAATGAACTTAACCTTGAATTTTGTGGATCCAAAGGTTATCGACCAACGCTTAATCGAGGCAGAAAATCTCAAGGCTCAAGCAACTCGAGATGAAGATTTTGAGAAAGCTGCCTACTTCCGTGACCAGATTGCTAAATATAAAGAAATGCAAAAAACAAAAGTAACGGATCAGGATACACCAATCATCAGCGAAAAGACGATTGAACACATTATTGAGCAAAAGACTAATATTCCAGTTGGTGATTTGAAAGAAAAAGAGCAGTCTCAACTCATCAACCTAGCAGATGACCTCAAGGCTCATGTTATTGGCCAAGATGATGCAGTTGATAAGATTGCTAAGGCTATCCGCCGTAACCGTGTTGGACTAGGCACTCCAAACCGTCCAATTGGTAGCTTCCTCTTTGTTGGTCCTACAGGTGTCGGTAAGACAGAACTTTCTAAACAACTAGCTATCGAGCTTTTTGGTTCTGCTGATAGCATGATTCGCTTTGATATGAGCGAATACATGGAAAAACATAGCGTTGCCAAACTCGTCGGTGCCCCTCCAGGATACGTAGGTTATGATGAAGCAGGTCAGTTGACTGAGAAAGTGCGCCGCAACCCCTACTCACTTATCCTCCTTGACGAGGTTGAAAAAGCCCATCCAGATGTTATGCATATGTTCCTTCAAGTATTGGATGATGGTCGCTTAACTGACGGTCAAGGTCGAACTGTTAGCTTTAAGGATGCCATCATTATCATGACCTCAAATGCAGGTACAGGAAAAGCTGAAGCAAGTGTTGGATTTGGTGCAGCTAGAGAAGGCCGTACAAATTCTGTCCTTGGAGAATTAGGCAACTTCTTTAGTCCAGAATTCATGAACCGCTTTGATGGTATTATCGAATTCAAAGCTCTCAGCAAGGAAAATCTCCTACAAATCGTTGACCTTATGTTGGATGATGTGAATAAACGTCTCTCAAGTAATAACATCCATTTAGATGTAACAGATAAGGTTAAAGAAAAACTTGTAGACCTTGGTTACGATCCAAAAATGGGAGCTCGTCCACTCCGTCGTACCATCCAAGACTATATCGAAGATGCCATTACAGACTACTACCTTGAAAATCCAAGCGAAAAAGAACTCAAGGCAGTCATGACAAGTAAAGGTAAAATCGTGATTAAGTCCAAAAATAAAACGGAAACAATCGAGTCAAACGACTAGTTCCTCACATACAAAAGAATGTTCTTGCTTGACAGTGAGAACATTCTTTACTATTATAGAAAGAAAGCGCACTCACGAAGGAGAATTTTATGGCAAATCCAACATTTGGAGAAAAAAAAGAGGGAGTAACCTACAAAAATAGATATGGCGTTTATGCAGTCATACCTGATGCAAATCATGAAAAGATTATCCTCGTACAAGCTCCAAATGGTGCATGGTTCTTACCAGGAGGTGAAATTGAAGAAGGTGAAAATCACCTTGAAGCTCTCAAACGAGAGTTGATTGAAGAATTAGGATTTACAGCTGAAATCGGCACCTACTACGGGCAAGCTGATGAATACTTCTACTCTAGACATCGTGACACCTATTACTACAATCCAGCTTATCTCTATGAAGCTACTTCTTACCAAGAAATCCAAAAACCTCTGGAGGACTTCAATCACTTAGCTTGGTTCCCAATCGATGAAGCTATTTCTAACTTAAAACGTGGAAGTCACAAATGGGCGATTGAAGCTTGGAAAAAACAACATCAAATTTAAACTATCTTTACCAAATTTCCCAAAAAGTGCTATAATAGACATAGAAATACAGGAGGAAACCCTATGAAGCTTATCAATACTACAAATTCACACTCGCAACTTGTTAAAAGTCAGCTAGAAAACACAGACGCAACGCTTGTAGAGGTTTATTCTGCGGGAAATACAGATGTTATTTTTACTCAGGCTCCACTTCATTACGAAATCCTCATTTCCAATAAACATCGTGCAATCCGTGAAAAAGAAATGGAAAAAATTAAAGAATTTTTCCTCAGTCGTAAAATTAATCAACAGGCTATTGATAAGGCAAATATTAAAACCCTCTATTCTGATAAATTGATTGAGATTTCAATCCCTACAAAATAGAATTAATCTACCCTACAGTTAAAACTGCGGGGTTTTTTAATACCTTTTCTTGTTTATATCTTTAAATAAATTATTGTGAATAAAGCTTTTATGTGAAAATTTCACATTTCAATCGAAAAATGTGAAAAATTTCGTTATAATAGATAGAGAGATTTTAATGAAGGAGTTTGATATGAAAGAAATAGTATACAGAGAAGCCAGGCTAGATGAATATCAAAAAATTGGAAAAGTGTTGGCTGGTGCCTTTATGGACTACCCTTTCATGACTCTTATCAAAGATGATTTAAAAAAAACAGAATATTACCCAGCATTCTTAGAATTATTGGATAGCCTTCTGACCAAACTCTATATCAAAGGAGAGACCTGTCTGATAGCTGAACAAGACGGGGAAATCATGGCCGTTGCCCTCCTGCAACAAAAGGATTTTTCCATTCTATCTTATTTGCTGAATGGTATGGTCAAGCTTTTCCGTTTTATTACTCCTCGCAATCTCTTGAAATATCTTGATTTGGTGGAACGTTCCGAACAGCATTTGAAAAGATCAGGAAATTTTGACTGGTATTTGATGATGTTAGGTGTCAACGCTTCTAGTCAAAACCAAGGAATCGGGAGTGCTTTTCTACAAGAAGGTGTTGAACCTTATCTTAAATCCAAAGGCTGCAAACGCTTGGGCTTGATTACTAGTACTGAAAAAAATGTTTGCTTCTATGAAAAAAACAAGTATGAATTACTAGATTCGATGATGTTAGAATACGGAACAAAATCTATTGGAAACTGGGCTTTTGTAAAAATCCTGGATAACTAATTTTCTTTGAAACAAAGTATAAATTTCTAATTATCTTTTTATATTTTCTTAAATGCTCGTAAAGCCTTATTCTATGTGCTTTCGAGTATTTTTACTGTAGGAAGATACTTCACGTTTCTTTGCATATTTCCTCATGTCTTAGCTGTCAGAAGTGGTAAATAAGTAGTAAATTCATTTGTACTACTAAGCAACAAGACGCTCCTGTTGCTTCTCTTTATTCAAGCGTTTCATTTCTGCCATTGCAGAATCGAATGTTGCATGTGCGTAATAGTTCAGCGTCATGGCTATATTAGCATGTCCCATAATGTACTGTAATGCCTTTGGATTCATTCCTGCATTTGCATAGTTGGTACAGAATGTATGTCGCAAACTATGTGGAGTGATGTGTGGCAATTTATCCTCGTTATACTTATTGTATTTCTTAACAAGACCTTTCATCATGCCGTTGTAATCACTTGCCACTTTTGGATAGTTCTTTCTATTAAGAAAGAGGAAATCACTATATCCATCAATCTCAACACGCTTATCATTCTTTCGATTCGCTAACACTCGCTTAAATGCTTGATAGGCTTCTTCAACCATAGGAACTTGACGTTCGCCACTTTTGGTCTTTGGTGTTTCAATGTAGTACCCAATTTCAGTATCTCTCAATAGCTGATGGTCTATATTGACAAGACGATTCTCAAAATCTAAATCTGGAAGTGTCAAACCACCAAACTCTGAAATACGAAGACCTGTTTTTAAGAGTATCAGAATTTCATCATAATTTTTGCTGTAGGTTTTATCAGCTTTTGCAAAGGCTAACAGTTTTTCTTCCTGTTCTTCTGTTAGTACGGTCTTAGGGACAGTATCATCATCAAGAACTGCTTTCAGTTGAAAGTCAAATGGATTCTTCCGAACACAATCATCTTGTATAGCAATATAGAATGAAGCCTTTAAAGAACGTTTGTAGTTATTGATGGTTTGATAAGCATAACCATTTTCACTCATTCTAATAGCCCATTCTTTAGCGTCTGATGGCTTAATACTGTCAATACTTCTTACACCTAACTTGTCTTTCTTCAAAATATCCATAAGATATTTGCGTCCAGTTTCAGTGTTTTTTCTAACCTTTGGTCTTTGAGCGTTCTGTTTTGCGTAAAGCTGGCAGAGTGTCATTTTCTTTCCTACAACATCAATACCATCATGAATGTCTTTCTGTAACTCTGCGATTTTCTCTCTAAGTGAGATACAATCACGCTTTCCTGCTGGTACTCGGTCTGTAGCCACAAGTTTCCACGAGTAAACAAATTGCGGTTCTCCAAATGAATCTATATATTTGTATAAGTATCTTCCGTCTTTTCGTTGGCTCTCTCCAGTCTTTAAGATTCGACCTTTATTGTCACGTCTTTTTTCTGACATGGCATTTGCTCCTTTCCTTTATGGAAAGAGCCTTGATACGACTTAATACTATTTTATCATATACAAGACCCTTTGGCGACGCTAGATTGCGTCCAATGTATCTATAATTTTTTCAAATTGTTTTCGTTTAATCTGAATACGATTGCCATTCATAATCAGCCAATTTGCATTTTTATTTTCCTCTGCCAAGCGTCGTAGCTTGTTTTCGCCAATACGAAAATATTTTGACGCTTCTTCAATGGTTAGGGTATAACGTTCCCAAATAGGAATGTCAGTCTGCTTCATAAAATCCTCCTTTCCAAATCACTTATTTGGATTTCATAAAAGTTGTTTTACCAGCAATCGAACAGCTTTAGCAAAGCTCACGGGAGTTCCACCCCTGCATGGTTCTCATGTAGCCATACTCATTGCCTGCGACGGTTTTATCACGCTCGGACTATTGACTGTATGGGAGTATCATTATCACGATAAGAATGTCGTTGCAGGCAATCCTGCTAAAGATTGCTTCTCGGATCACTAACATGAATCGCTCGCTATCTTTATAAGATAGGTCATGGCGGTTAGTTCCGTTGGCTCTTTTCTTATCGAAACGTATTCGATTACTTTTATTCAGTTTTCAAAGAACAATGGCTCGTTAGCCTATCAAAACACATTGAAAGCTCAATATGCTTTGGTGGAATAACAAACCTCCCTGTTCGGGAAGCGTGGAATGGTTTAGCACGCTTCCACGAAAGGAGAGAGGATATTACTTAATTTCAAATGACAAAATCTTTGTAATCAGTCTGGTTTCCATTCTTCCACGTAAGACTTCATCAACGACCATACTTTGATTGCCATATTCATCTTTCATAAGTCGTAGGGAACGCTTCGTTATGTACCCTCTGTAATGATGTAGAATCTGGTTAATCGCTTCGGTATCGCCATCTGTTGCCTTTACAATGAGAGGAAAGGGAATCATAGGATATTGTGTTTTCATTCTTCAAATTCCTCCATAAACTTTTTAATTAAGGCTAGTCCACTGGTTCTATGCCGATAGACAGTAGAACGGTTCAATTTCAACAGGTCTGCAATTTCTGAATCGCTCATGTCCATAAAGTAAAACAGCAGTAGAATTTCACGTTTCTTGTCTGGCAACTCACGTAATGCTTCACTCAACAAATCATTTTCAACGCCTACTGATAACCCATTGAGTGTAAAAATCTGAAAGTCAGTTGAATAGTTATCTGTTGTCGCAAACTGGCTAACAAGATAATCGCCAACATCCGAAAAGGACACCTCACGCTTTGCAATCCTTGAAAGATAAAGCATATAATTCTTTCGCTCGTCTTCCATAGCACGTTTACAGATATAGTCAAACTGATTTTCTATTGTGGTCTGAAAAGAAGATGGTTTCATGTTTCTCACCCCCTTTCTGTCTAGGAAAGGAAGTGAGCCTTGCTCGTTTATCTCCTTTCACTCTTAGTCCCAATGTGAAAGGGGGATTTGTTGCATTACTGATAAATAAACTTTGTAAAAAAGTTCTGAATAGCCAAAAAAGCATATAAACAGATTTATTTCTCTGTTTACATGCTTCTGTTATTCTATCTATATGATTTATAAAACCACATTGGTGGACGTACTTATCTATTGCAGATAGACGACTTTTTTTGACAAGAACCCAATGTAAGGAAATTTATTGTATATGATGTACTTCATGGCGACGTTGACCTCCAACAAACCGCCATTTGGAAGTAATATACAATATTTTAACAGCGTAAATAGCACTACCATATAACGGTTTTTTTTATTGGCGTTTAGTAGTGCTTTTTATTAAATATAAACCTATAAACCATATAACACGTTTTTCTATACCTGTTTTTAATTCAGTAGGAACAATAAAATGTATAGAGGTGGTCTACTATGCGTAAAAAAGAAGATAAATATGATTTTAGAGCCTTTGGTTTAGCCATTAAAGAAGCTCGATTGAAACGAGGTTTAACTCGTGAACAAGTGGGAGCATTGATTGAAATTGACCCACGGTACTTAACTAATATTGAAAATAAAGGGCAACACCCCAGCATACAAGTTCTTTATGACCTTGTATCGTTACTTCATGTTTCCGTTGATGAATTTTTCTTACCTGCTAATAACTTGGTAAAAAGCACCCGACGATTACAGATAGAGAAATACATGGATAGCTTTACAGACAAAGAACTATCCTTAATGGAATCTTTAGCCAGCGGTATCAACGAAGCAAGAAACATCGAAGACTAATTAAAAGAATCCATACATAACGGAAAGAGCCGATAAAATGAGATTGTATTAATCTCATTTTATCGGCTCTGCGTCTTTGCGTCTGGCTCTGTAATCACAGTTACTTTGAACTGCTTTATTTCAATTAAATTTTCTTGTCTGCATTTCGGACAATAGAGGGGGAATTTTTTTAATTCAGTATCTTCCCTTATCTTTAATCGTGTTTTATTTCCACATACAGGACACAATATCCACTTGTAGTTTATAATAACTATCTCCTCCTTTACACTTTAATTCAAATCTTTATTAAAAAATATTTCATCTTATTTAACAAGAAACCATATTTATATAACAACATAAAATACACTAAGTTATTTTATTGAACATATATCGTACTTTATCTATCCGACTATTTGGACGACGGGGCTGGCAAACAGGTTCACCGGTAGTAACATGGTACCCTTTTAACTCTGTTAAACAAACACTACGTCCATTTGTAAAGAAAGTTAAATCACTACGATATTCTTGAATACACCGAGCAGGGATTTCTCCACTAAGAATGACCTCATTATTTTTCAATTGAGTGTCTACGATGTTCGCACAATATTTAGGAGCATCGGTGTATGCTCGTGAAAGATATTCCTGTGGCGCATAAATTTTAAAACTAAGATATGGCTCTAACAATTCTGTTCCAGCTTTTTTTAAGACTTGTTCCAATACAATAGGAGCAAGCATCCGAAAATCTGCTGGGGTACTAACAGGGCTATAGTATAAGCCATACTTAAAACAGATTTTACAGTCCGTCACATTCCAACCATACAATCCTTGTTCACAGCCATAGCGTATCCCTTCCATAACTGCATTTTGAAATGATTGATTTAAGTATCCAAGAGAAACCGAGCTCTCATACTGCATTCCACTTCCCAACGGAAGCGGTGATACAGATAAACCAATGGAAGCCCAGAAAGGATTCGGTGGAACTTCGATGTGAATGGTATACTCTGCTTTTTTTAACGGTCTTTCCATATAAATGACTGTAGGCTCTTTTAGTTCTATCTCCACATGATACTTTTCTTGCAGCAGAGCACAAGTCACTTCCATTTGTACTTTCCCTAAGAAAGAAAGTATGATTTCATGTGTCGCAGAATCCACATAATATCGCAGAAGCGGGTCACTGTCGGAGATTTCTAAAAGTGCATCAAGTAACATTTCCCTTTGTTGAGGTTTGCTCGGTTCAACAGTCGTTTGCAGCAGAGGGAGGGGATTTTCAATTCTCTCTCTCTGTGGCAATAGCTTTGTATCTCCAAGAACACTATTTAACTTCAAAAACTCATTCTGCAAAATAACAATTTCCCCGGAATAAGCCTTATCGATTTTACATAATTCACCATTTATTGAAGTATACATTTCTGTAATTTTTATTTTTTCCTTTTCCGATATTCTAACCGAATCTCGCAAATGCAGTACGCCACTATAAAGACGTATATATGCAAGACGCTGTCTTTTTTCCGAATACTCAATTTTGAAAACTTTTCCGCAAAGTTCAGACTGACCTCGATGTGTTGATGAATAAAATTTATTCGTAATCACTTCTATAAGGTTATCAATCCCTATATTGTTTTTTGCACTTCCGTGATAAACAGGGAACAGGGAACAATTATGAAATCTTATGCTTTCCTCTTGTTCGAGTTCCAATGCTTCTAATGATTTACCGGACATATATTTCTCTAAAAGGTCATCGTTTCCCTCTATTACCGTATCCCATTGTTCAGATTCGGTAAAGTTCGTCACACACATATTAGGATACAGTTCTACCTTCTGTTTGATTACAATTTCGGCAGAAAGTTTCTCTTTAATATCCTGATAAACCGTTGATAAATCAATTCCATTTTGGTCAATCTTATTGATAAAAAAGATTGTGGGAATCCCCATTTTCCTAAGTGCATGAAATAATATACGAGTTTGTGCTTGTACGCCATCTTTTGCAGAAATCAGTAGAATTGCCCCATCTAAAACTGATAATGAACGATATACTTCTGCTAAGAAATCCATATGTCCTGGCGTGTCTATGATGTTCACCTTCGTATTTTCCCACTGAAAAGAGGTTATTCCTGTCTGAATTGTAATTCCTCTCTGACGTTCTAAAAGCGTATTATCCGTCCTCGTTGTACCTTTGTCCACGCTTCCTAATTCTGTAATCGCTCCACTGTTATATAATAAGCTTTCTGTTAAGGTAGTTTTTCCCGCATCAACATGAGCTAAAACTCCAATATTAATAATTTTCATGTGATTTTCCTCCATTCAAAAGCCCAAAAGGGCATAAAAATCCCAGTGATAAATACTCTTATCACTGGGATTTTTATGCATAACCATAGGCATACAAAGCATACAGATATTCTCCGGATACTTTAGAATCACATGATAAAGGTATTCTTAAACTGGGTACAAAAAACTAAGCCCTCCTAAAAAAGGACATCCAATTATTTGTTCGCACTATCAAATTGACAGTTTATTTAAGAATACCTTGCCGCATATTTATTAACTCCTTTTAAATAGATACTTAAATAATAGCACGTAAGAGCATATTTGTAAAGGAATCTCCAATTTTTTATCAAAGAGAGTACGTGATTACAAAATAGCTGTAATAATGTACCAATATTTGTTATTCTATAATCTTCCAATTACTCCCGTTCTTTTCAAGTACCAAATCAAATTGAGATACCTGCGTTGCTTTGGTCTGCTGGTCGATATACTCCACTGTCAGCGATACCGTGACTTGATTATCCTTACGATTGTGAATAGGATTTACCAGTTCTTGAAAGATGTACTCTTTTCCGATTGGTTTTAATATCCCGTCATTCACATAGTAGGAAAGTTCACTGGCTGTCGCTGTAGGATAGAGCTTGAAGAACGTCGTTAAAAACTCATTGATTTCATTGGTTGTAATGGAATCAACCGTCCCCTCACTTTCAATGGCTTTTGGTTTATAACTTGATTTCTTAGGTATGTTGGTAATGGTCGGATTCTTAACCAGTACCATATTTCCAGAACCATCTACATAAACACTCACTATATAAGCAGAGTGGACGGTCTTTGTATTTTCTCCCTCTGTAATGAGCTGGTCTACACTGTAGGTTACATTAAACTCATTGTCGCCAGTTGGCTCTACCGTCCATATCTGAAATCCTCTTACAGAAGACGATACAGGAATATCTTTGCGTACTGTATCAACATTGAGAGCTTGAAGTTCATCTGTCAGATAGCCTTTTAGACTTTCCATTCGATTATCAATGGACTTATCGGATTGCTCCCATGAATAGTAGACTTTCGCAAAGTTCTCTACAAAATTTTCTACATGATGAGTATCAACGTATTCCTTTTCTATGATAGTTGTTTCGTGAATAGTATGAGTATCTATAGCTGTAAAGTGCTTGAATATCGCAAAGCTGAAACTAAGCCCTAAAAGTACCCACAAGGCAATCACAACCTTTTTATGAGGATTGACCTTATAGACACGAGGTTTCTTTTCCTTTGGTATCTGTTTTTCTTTATTCTGATTTTTTCTAAATTTCATCATTAAATCTTCCTTTCTCATTGTTTGATTCGTCCTGCTCCCACTAAATGCTGTTGCCAGTAGGGGCTTGTTAAGTCGGCATAACCGATTGGGTCGCCTGCATGAAACATACGGTTATTGCCAAGGTATATCCCAACATGAGTAATATAAGAGCCAGCGTTATAGGTAGAATGAAAGAAAACCAAATCGCCAGCTTGTGCTTCCGATAGTGGGATATGCTGGGTCACATCATATTGCTGTTGTGCGGTTCGTGGTAAGTTAATTCCAGCTTTTCCATACGTCCATTGTGTCAGTCCGCTACAATCAAAAGAAGTAGTCGGGGAAGCTCCACCGTAAACGTATCGCCAGCCCTCATATTTCAGTGCTTCGTCCATGATGGCTTGTACCGTATCATCATCAAACTCTGTTGTGACAAGATACTGCGTTACCAGTTGCACATAAAACATATTGCCATAGTTGTATCGCCAGCCCCCATTGATAGGTATGGCTATGGGATTGGGGTAAGACACTTTTTCGCCACCTGAATACTCTTTTGAGAAACTTTGAGCCAGTTCAAAGGTATATTTATTTCCACGATTAGCCACATACCCTAAGAAACCACCACCATAATTGTAGGACTGGATAACCGATTCTAAATCTACACTGAGCCTTTCGCTACTGGCTAATAATTCACTGAAATACTTCACACCTTGCTTAATGGATTCTTCTGTACTCAATGAATTAGGTGGAAGACCGAGGGATTCCGAGGACTGCATAACATCTTCCGCAGTACCGCCCGATTCCACCTGTATAATCGCAAGAAGTATGTTGACATATTCTTCAACGCCATATTCTTTGGCATATTTTTCTACCATAGGCTTATGAGCCAGCACTTCTGCGGAAACATTCACACCTCCATAATGAATATTGGAAATTCCGCTGTCCTGTTCATCTGAAAATAAAATGGCAACAAACAGAAGCAGTGAGAAGACCATCAAGAATAATCCAGAACCACCAATCACTAAAGTTTTCAACTTCATGGTTTCTTACCGACTTTCTTAATGGTGGCGGTTTTGATTGGTGGTCTACTTCTTGTATTTTGTAGTGGTACTCTTTGAACAGTAGACGGACGTTCTTTTGTGATTGGACGTTGTGAAGTTCTATCTGCTGTAGTGGTTGAAGTTGCTGGCTTTTGAACGGTTTTTTCTTGAACGGTATTGCCTTGGCGTTCCACTTTTGGACTTGAAAAATCGGACTTAACTGCTGGACGCTCTTGTTTGGCTTGTTGAGATTCCTTATATGAAGTCTGAATATTAGACTGTTTTGAGGTCTGTTCATCATGATATTGTTCTTGTCTTGTAGTCGGTCTTTCATGAACAGAAGAAGCAGGCTGTTTTTTCTGTTTGACCTGTTCCATTTCAGAGCGACGCTTCGCAATGGTTTTTCGCCTTTGTTCCTGCTGTTCCTTGCGTCCACTGGCTCTGTCCGCTTTGGTTTGAGAAATACTACTGGTTAAATCACGGACATTCTCTTTTACTTTGGATTTTCCTTGATATACTGCATATCTTGCATTGGTCGGCAAATCTTTAACCTGTTCTTTCAAACCACTAGCAGTGTCTACCATTCTGTCTTTGGTATCAGCTACTGTACCGATGGTTTGACCGATACGTTTTCCAAGTGTTGATTTTTCCTTTCCGTCTGGTCGGGAGTGATCTGCTTGTGTCCTTGCAGAACTCCCCGAACCCGACTGTCCTTTTTTACCTGTAACAATGGCAGACCCAGCCCCTAGAGTAGTCATGGAACGTCCAAGTTTCCGCTGTAGACGGTGCATGTGAGCGTGCATAAGCATACGAGGTTTTCTCATCACACGACTTCCCACACTTTGAGAATCGTTACTCTGTAGAGAAAACATACTCATTAAATCGCCCAGCTTGAAGTAGATTCCTGCAAAGGTCACAATCTGTAGAAAAGCAATCAAAAAGAACGGATAACCAGCCGATAAGGTATAGAGCATGGTTGAAATACTAAATGCTGTCGTAATAATCAATGTGATTCCAGCTCGTGTCAAAATGGTATTAAAGAGCTTTGTTATGGCTCGTTTTGACATACCATCAAATGATGGAATCATGCTTAAAATAAAGCTCACAGGCAGAAACATAGCATAGATGATAAAAAGTACCTGCGAGAAAATCATGATTCCTGTTAATAGGAATACAAATATGGAAATCCCAATATTGAAGACAAATAGGAAGAAGACTGTACCTAAACGGTTAATGGTCTTTGTAATGGTTAGATTGGTATTGCTTCTGTCTTCAATTTCTTCCGCAACAATTTTTTCTCTGTCTTCGCCATTGTTGGAATCTGGGCTGGTGGAGAGCAGGCTTTCCACACGGTCAATACCGATACTTTCAATGTCTGAACTGTTGTATTGAAGCAGTAGCCACGGTTGCTGAACCTGTATGGAAAACAGGCTATCTCTGATTAAGTCCACGCTGTCCTTGCCTTGACTATCGGAATGGGGCATGACAATCTTCGTGCCAAGTGATAAACTGGCATTACTGATGTCTGATGAAAAGTCATTGATTTTTTTAATGTAGTCGGGAGCGTAGGCAATAAAGGAAGCCGATAGGATAAACACCAGCACAAAATTCATAATGGCATGAATTGCCTTTGTGGTTTCTCTCTTTATCAGTCCCGTATAGGCAACATAAACCCCAAGAACCAAAATCAAGAGTAAGAGGAATCCAACATAGAAACCCTCTGTTGAAAATCCGTTTGCACTCACACCAGCTAAGGTCTGCATATTCTTACCAATGGAATCTGCTGTAGCGGAAATGAAGTCTAAGGAATAGGCTTCCTGTACTAAGTAACCTGTCGCATTGGAAACATACAAACTGATTGTCCAAATAAAATTGGTAATGGCATATAGTCCATACATGACCTGTTTTCCAATCCCGTCCGACCAGTTCCACGGAAGCCAGCCCCAGCTATTATCCACATAAAAATCCAGTTGATAGTTTTCAAGTGGGTATCGGCTGTATTCATTTGCCACATTGACCGTATCATCTACCAAGCCCGCAGCTTGAACCACCGTTCCCAGCATGGCTAAAAGAAAAATGGCAATCACAAGTGTGAAAGCCACTGTCATTGCCACTTTACCTAGACGTTTCAGCGTCCAGTTTGATTTTATTCTGTTTACTATTGATGGTTTCACATTTACACCTCTTTTCGCACAGGTGGTCTGGTATCAAAGGCATGGAGCAGTTCTTCAAATACAGGGTGGAACTGTATCACACCGACACGACCATATAAATCACTGATAAGGCATTGCCCGTTTTCCAAATCACGCAATCGCTTCTGATTGTTTTCGTCCTCTGGGTCTACACCAAAAAAGGCTAAGGTCTTTTTAATCTCGTTAAGGTCAGTGGAACGAAATGCAAATTTTAAGCCGAGGTTATTTTTCAGTTTTTCATCTAAGAGGTCGTCTGTATTTTGGGTCACGAAATATACCCCAGCGTTCATAGCACGACCAGCCCGAACCAGCTTCATAGATAGTGTTTTTCCTTGTGCTACCTGTAAAAAGCTCCATGCTTCGTCTAAATCTACAATCTTGAAAATGCTTCGGTCTGTATGGATAAAGTCTAAAGCAAAGGTACTAATGACAATCAGCATAGCAACGGATAAAAGCTCCATAGTGGTATATTCCTCAAAGGAAGTTTCCTTGTCGGGAAGTACCAAGTCCGCAACCTGTATAATGTTCAGTTGTTTTTCTAAGCTGATAGACTGCTCCACATAACCATTACTGAATAATAAATGTGCAAAGTCATAGTCTGTAAAACTTTCGATATGGTCGGCTATACTGGTACTTAGTGGCGTATTCTCAACCCGTAATTCCTCAATCACTTTCATCAACCCTCGTACTTCACTATTGGTTACTGCACGAATGGCTTTTCTAAGGATTGGGAAGCGTTCCCCATCACGAGAGGAAATCCCCGTAAGGAATGTCAGAATATCAATAGCCAGTGATTCAGAATCTTTGGGATTTTTCATAATCACATAAGGGTCAAGTAAGCCTTTGTTTTTCTCATCAGAAGTCAGAGTGACGATATTGATTTCATGGGAAATCTCTGGCAAGGTTTCTTTCCATCTGCCACGTTCTGCTTTTGGGTCTACAATCACTGCTTGTGCCCCATAAAGCACCGCATAATAGACGATAAGGTTATTCGCAAAGGATTTACCACCACCCAGCGAACCAACAAAAGCCGACGCTAACGCATTGGTTACTGAACCCTTAACCCCTTGACTGGCAAGAGCAGGTTTCAGATAGACATTGCGTCCAGTATCTAAGCTGTAGCCAACATAAATCCCCTCATTTTCCCCCAGCATTTGAGTAGCACCAAAACCTAAACCAGCGAGGAAATCAGAGGTCACGTATTGAATATAATCATTCATATAACGCTTGCTGGCAGGTAAAAATTCTTCATGTAAGCCGAGCATATCCCCAAATGGTCGTACCAGTTTTACGCTTAAATCGTCATAAAAATCTTTCACTTCATTACAACGACGTTTGAGTTCGTCAAGATCATTTGCTGATACCCTTACCACATAAGACAGCTTGTACATAGATTCCTTGCTTTGGTCTAAATTGGTTTCCAGCTCATTCACACTTTCCAGAGCTTCCGCCACATTGGAGCTGGTTTCATTATCACTTTGCCAAGCGTGGTTATCCAAGTCTTTCAGTTCTTTCTTTTTATTGCGGACAGTAGATAGGGCTTTACGATTCGCTACAATTTCCACATTCATTGACGTATCAATCGGGAATGTAAATTGCTGTTGCTGGTAGTAGAAGATTTCAGAGGACGGGAAGTCCAGTTCTCCGACAATGCTGTTAATGGTAAAGTAAGCTACATAGACGGTTTCATCTTCCTGCTGGATTTTCAAATATCGCTGTTTTTCTTCCACCAAACAGCGAGTAGGCTTAATCAAGTCATAGTATTTAATCAGCGTTTCATTATCCAGCTTTTTCTTTGATAGATGGTACTCATACTCTTCATAGGCAGTGCCTGTCTGTCCGTAAAGGTGTTCAATCAGATAGCCGAAGTCGTCCTTATCTAACCTGCGGATTTTGAAACGACGAGAGATTTTATTTTCTAAGAGCTTTTCCATCTTCTGAAAACGCAGGATTTCATCATTACTCATACTAACAAAATCGCCCATCAGCTTATGGTTCACATCATAGACAAAATCAGACAAAGCATTTTTTGCTTCAACGGTAAGACTTTTCATAGAAAACTCCTGATCGTTGAGAAGCAACTTAAAGCCGATAAAGAAACGGTAGTTCACTTGATTTTCGCCAATCATGGATATTAAAGCGTCTGTCTGTTGGTCGATTTTGTCATAGGCAACCGCTTTGAGCTTGCCAGTGACTTCATTTTTGGAACGCTCTTGTGCAGAACGTATGCTGGATTCTGTACTGATTTGTAAAGCATGAATTTTGCCATCACGATTTTGTGCGATAAGCTGTCTGAAAGAATCATGCACTTGTATTTTCTGTTCTGGACTTAGAAATGAGTAATTGTAAGGAACAAGCTCATAGTAAGCATAACATTCCCCGTCTTTATTCCAGACGAGATTGTTTTCAATGTATTTAATTGGATATGCCATAAAATTCACTCCTAACTGCTGTAATGGCTTCTTGTGGCTGGTTTCTGCCAAGCGTTACTTTTTTTCCTGCATAGGTCAGCTTTGGTCGCAGTGCATAAGCAATGACAGACTTCAAAAATCCATAAGGCTTTTTACCATCAAAAGTTTTTGTAGACATAAACCATGTGAAAGCCACAGGAATCCCAAAGTATTTGAGAAATGCTCCCTCTATCATGGAAAGAGGGGGCAAGTTGCCAAGTATCATCACTGCAAAGAGTGACACGACAAACCATGTCATTTGCGTAAAGGTTATGGGAAACGGAAGTCTAAAATCATTGATAGAATACAGTACCTTTTCCACAGACCAGATACTGGTATAGCTTCGTATTTTCTTCATGTAATCAATCCTTTCATAAAAAATAGGGGTAGCTGATTGAGCCACCCCGTAAAATAGAAAATCTGCCAGTAGTAATGTACCGACAGATTTAATAGACGATTTCAAAAATCCCATGATTGGTTGAGATAAACGTTCCTGAAAGGTCTAAATCCCGACCATAGGCTTGATAATCAATATAGTTTTGAAGACTAGCTGGTACTTCGCCTAAAGCACCCGTTTCTTCAATGTAGTAGCGTGCCACGTCATACATATCATCACAATCGGAATGAATGATAATATCCTCTTGATGTTCGCTTAGTTCTTCAATGCTTGAAAAATGAGTGAGCAGAGCAGATAGCTCCGATTGTAATTCTTCGGGTAATTCCGATACCATTTCCCATAGTCGATTGAGTTCGCCAATGGAAGTGTATTCGTCAACCGTAAAGGGTAACTCGTAGTCATGAATGGCGTATTCCTCATATTCATCATTCAAGCCGATTTTCTCTTTGACTTCCTCAAAGTCAATGGGAAAGGTAAACCACGCACCGACCAATTCGCCCTCATTGTATTTGCCTAAATTCGCAATATAGACTTGCATATCGTCCATATATTCACGTCCTTTCTTTGTAGAGATTCAAAAATCCCTACCGCACTTCGTTTGGTGTACCATTCCTTTGCGGAACATAAGAAAACCACTTATATTCCACAAAAGAACGGTTTTATTTAAGCACCAATAATGCGATTGAATAGCTCTAGTAAAATGTCTTTTACTCCAGCAGCGTTGAAGACTAAGCCAACCGCAATAATCGCAATAATTAAAAAGCCAATCAGTTTGCTAAACTCACGCTTGAAGCCAAGATACAAGCCAATCACAACGATTGCTAAAAGCACCAGTGATTGAGCGTTTGATAGAAACCAGTTATAAAGGTTTTGTCCAAAATTCATAAAAATGTTCTCCTCTCTATATTCAATGAATTTGTATTTGAGTTATTTTTTTGGGGTATACACTTTCTGGTATGGATAGAGATTCCATGCCAGATTTTTTTATACAAAAAAGAGGACATTTGCTGTCCCCTCGTTATACAATCAATTCACCACAAAAATCATGAAAGAAGGTTAAACAAATGTCCCATAATGATTCTATCCTAAATATTCTTGGAATTAAAGATAAAAATATTAAAATTATTTCTGTTGAAGAAGCTGAACACAACAACGATTCTGTTAAAGAGTATATAACGCTAATAACAGCTACTCTTTCTTATCCGATTAATCGTTGTCGTAACTGTGGCTTTCCCACAGTTAATAAGGATGGCTTTCGCAAAACTCATGTACGACTGGCAAGTTTAAATGGGAGAAGATATGAACTAGAGCTTCGTAAACAACGCTATAAATGTAAATCATGCCATACTACTTTTGGTGCTATTACTAATTTAACCAAAGAAAATCAAACCTTATCCAGTGATCTCAAAAATCAAATCATGCTTTTAGCTCGTAAAGGCTTATCTGGTCAGCTTATTGCTGAAATGTGTCACTGCTCTCCTAGCAGTGTTCGTCGAACAATCTTAGAGCGCATGGAACCACACTATCGTGTGGCTAAGTTGCCTAAGCATCTATGTTTTGACGAGTTTCGTTCAATTAAGTCTGTGATGTCCTTTATCTGTTGTGACGCTGAAACCCACCAAATTGTCACAAAGTTACAGGATCGTCTATCACCTACCATTGTTGATTATTTTGAAAGTCGTTATTCAAAAGCCGAACGCGAATGCGTTCAATCAGTTGTAATTGATTTAAATGCTCAATATCAAAGTTTTATCTATCGCCTTTTCCCTAATGCCAATATCATTATTGATCGCTTCCACCTTGTACAATTAGCTGGTCGCGCTTTGGACAATTGTCGTATCTCTATCCTAAAGCAACTTGATAAACAGAGCCAAGAATATAAAATTATGAAGTCACATTGGAAGCTATTCCATAAAAAAGCTGAAGATCTTCACCCTGAAGAAGTAGTTTTTCTTCGCGGCGTTAAACAATATATGACTCGCCAAAATGCTGTTGATCTCATTACTAGTAAATTTTCCAAGTTCGCTGAAGTATACCAAACTTACCAAGATATCACGAAAGCCCTAAACGAGCGCAATAGTGAATTACTAGAGTCAACCATCTTAGACTACCAAAAAACCAATACAGAAATGGATACTGCTATTCAAACCCTTCGTCAAAACAGAAAATATGTCTTAAATAGCGCTAAATTTGAATACTCTAATGGTCCTTTAGAAGGCATCAATCGCAAAATCAAAACCCTAAAACGAACTTGTTATGGTTTTGCCAATCAAAAATTTTTCTTTTTAAGAATCGATTGTATTTTTTCGTAAAAAAATACCCCCTACATTTTCGTAGGAAGTATTTTTAGTCAACCATACCAGTTGACAGATATCCCACTTAGGACATTTTCCTACAAGGGGTCCCGAGCGCTTAGTGGGAATTTGTACCCCTTATCGATACAAATTCCCCGTAGGCGCTAGGGACCTCTTTAGCTTCTTGGAAGCTGTCAGTAGTATATCTAATAATTTATCTCCATTCCCTTTAGTAACGTGTAACTTTCCAAATTTAAAAAAGCGACTCATAGAATTATTTCCTCCCGTTAAATAATAGATAACTATTAAAAATAGACAATACTTGCTCATAAGTAATGGTACTTAAATTGTTTACTTTGGCGTGTTTCATTGCTTGATGAAACTGATTTTTAGTAAACAGTTGACGATATTCTCGATTGACCCATTTTGAAACAAAGTACGTATATAGCTTCCAATATTTATCTGGAACATCTGTGGTATGGCGGGTAAGTTTTATTAAGACACTGTTTACTTTTGGTTTAGGATGAAAGCATTCCGCTGGCAGCTTAAGCAATTGCTGAATCGAGACTTGAGTGTGCAAGAGCAACCCTAGTGTTCGGTGAATATCCAAGGTACGCTTGTAGAATCCTTCTTCAACAATCAGATAGATGTCAGACGCACGGCTTTCAAAAACCACTTTTTTAATAATTTGTGTGCTTAAATGGTAAGGAATATTCCCAACAATTTTATACCTCTGTTTGTTAGGGAATTGAAACTGTAGAATATCTTGGTGAATTAAAGTGACACGAGTATTCAGTTTTAATTTTTCTGACGATAAGTTGAATAGATGACTGTCTAATTCAATAGACGTTACCTGTTTACTTATTTTAGCCAGTTTCGTCGTTAAATGCCCTTTACCTGTTCCAATTTCGTAAACGGTATCGGTTTCTTTTAAATTCAATTGTTTTATTATTTGGTTGAGTACTTTTTCACTCGTTAAAAAGTTTTGAGAATATTTTATATTTTTGTTCATGTAATCTCTCCTGAAGTGATTACATCTATAAACAAATACAGAAGTTAAACGATTTGTTTGTAATTTTAGTTATCTGTTTAAAAAGTCATAAGATTAGTCACTGGTAGGAATTAATCTAACGTATTTATTTATCTGCGTAATCACTGTTTTTAGTCTGTTTCAAAACAGTAGATGTTTTATCTACATTACGCATTTGGAATACCAACATGACGAATCCCTCCTTCTTAATTACAAATTTTTAGCATCTAATTTAACTTCAATTCCTATTATACAAAATTTTAAGATAATGCACTATCAACACACTCTTAAGTTTGCTTCTAAGTCTTATTTCCATAACTTCTTTTACGTTTCCGCCATTCTTTGCTGTTTCGATTTTTATGATATGGTGCAAGTCAGCACGAACACGAACCGTCTTATCTCCCATTATATCTTTTTTTGGATATCTGTCAACTGGTATGGTTGACAGATATCCTTTTTTTGTTGTTATCACGTCCTGTTCTTTTACTGACTGTTGCTTCAAAATCTGCTTGTGTCGGTCTGTCAGTTTCGCATGGTCGAGAATGTCTTTTACAACCTGCGTCTGGTTGATTTCATCAAGTTTAATCGCAACCTTTAAGGTCGGGGCAACTTGATGAGATAGCCAGTTCAGCGTCCTTTGGAAGGAGTAAGGCTCTGGTTTTGTGGTTAGTTTTAATCGTTCACGATTGTTCCCAATAAACCAAGCCCATTCTTCATTCAGTTTCCAATCAGAACGAGGTTTGGAATCGTCTTTATCTACAAAACGGATATACCGATTGATAATTTTAAAGGCGGTATGCTCTGGATTGTCATAGACGAGTAAATCACGGACTGCATAATAGGCACGCTCATTTTTCAATCGAATCTCAAAACGGTTTTTTACTTCTGCGTCTTCAATGGGAATATCATTTTTCTTGTACTGCTCGTAGTCCTTTTCATAGATACAGAAATAAACTTCACTTTGTAATGAACCGATATAGAGGGTGTTTCCCATACATTCCTTTTCCTCTTTGCGTACCAGTTCGCCACTGCGATAGCTTTTAAAACTGCGGAAGACGGAGATACATTCTTCCTGTTGGCACTTTTCAGTGAGTACAGGGATATTTAAAATCCCTGTCTTATCGTTAATGGCAAGGTCAAGGCGTTTCATCACACCGCCAGCCACCAAAACGTCCATAAAGAACTCATACCAGCTTCTTTGTTGTGCCAGAAGATAGCTTTCAAATTGTCTGCACCCACGACCTTTCAATTCCACCAGAACTCCTTTGTCCAGTTCATGGGAGCAAAGGACGAATATGTCGCCTAAAGCATAATGCTCTGAATAAGAATAGAAACCATAGTCCTCATGAAGAAAATAGGACAGTTTCAGTTGTAAGATGTTTTCGACCACCTGCTGTACGTCTGTTGTCGGAAAGCGAATTCTTACATAATCAAACAGCATTTCAAGGGGAGCGTCGGGATTGAAGCGTTCCAGAGCTTCCCAAAGGGACTGCTGTAAATCCTCTGATGGCTTGACTTTTCCTGTTTCAATATCGCTTAGATACTGCCTTGTAATACCAGTCGCAACAGCTAAACGGTTTTGAGATAGTCCATAAGCCAAGCGTTTTTCTTTTAAATGCTGTAACCAAGTTTGTTCATTCAGTAAAAATCCCTCCAATCAAAAAGGCGTATGTCAACTTTTAAAGCCCATTTGACATACGCTGAAATTTTGTAAATCCCTTGTAACCAAAGGATTTTCTAATGTTTTTTTGACTGTTTCCTGTCGATTTGTACCCCCCTGTTAGATACGGGGGGTTAAGTGCTGGCGTGGCTATTGCCACACCAGCCAGCAAGATCAGTCCACACCTGCGACTTCCGCTTCGCACGTCGCCTGCGTGGACTGTCTGCTGTTGGATAACTTTTTAATTTCCTCCAAGAAATCATATCCTTTTGGTACAAGGGGAGTATAAAACTCTGATATGACACTTGTTCCTACATCAACATAGCCACGACCTTTGATTCGCTTTAAGAAGAAATCCTTTTGTACGTCACTGCCAAACATCATGCCATAGCCCATTTCAGACATACGACCTAAAGCCACTCTGAAATTAAACTGATCACGGATTCCGTCGCCTAAATATTTTGCGTCTGGACGTTGACAAGCCAGTATTAGAAAGAAGCCAGCTTGACGACCTAACATGACAATCTGTTTCAGCTTATTCATAACTGCGGTGTTTTCTTTTGTTCCCAGCATTTCCATGAAAGCGACGTATTCATCAAAGATTAAGAAGTGTGCCGGGAGACCTAAGTAAGCATAATTTTTGCCAGTCTTATAGTTCTTCATCTGCTTCATTTCCTCACTACGTTTCATCATTTCTTCATAGAATGTTTCAATGCAAGAAAGCAAGTCTTCTTTTCTATAGTAGACATTTGCCATCACAGAACCTAAGTCCGCAAGGTCAGCATTTTTCGGGTCAAGAATATACAGTTTTGAATCTGTATGAAGCAAGGCTTCAATCAGTGTCAGTATAAAGTAAGTTTTACCGCCACCTGTACCACCAGCAATCAACATATGAGGGAGCTTATCATATTCCCACCATACGTTTTTCATTAAGCGAAGTTTACCATCTTTAGCTTCTACTTCATCAATAGAAATACGACTGGCTATGGTGTCATAGAGCAAAGTATATTCCACATAGGAATCCTTTAACTCTTTATCCGTCAGCTCACAGTA
This sequence comes from Streptococcus infantis ATCC 700779, assembly GCF_000187465.1. Taxonomy (GTDB): domain Bacteria; phylum Bacillota; class Bacilli; order Lactobacillales; family Streptococcaceae; genus Streptococcus; species Streptococcus infantis. The sequence continues at coordinate 1,183,477 of NZ_GL732439.1, forward strand.
CAAGCCACTCTCTAATTTCTTTTCCAAGTGTAAGAGTTGGTCTTGATATTTTCCCAGCGTGATTTCCACCCGTATCTGTATCAAGCCATTTTTAAGTCGATAATACATTTTAGGGAAGTAGGTTATCTTTTCCTTTGTACGACCAGCACTATCTTTAAAGAAACCCTCTGTTTTGACCTGTTCAGATTCATACCACTTGTTTTCAAGTATCATCTTTGCCAGTTTTTGACGGTGGTAAAGTTGTTTAACCGTATCATAGCGAACCCGTTTGAATACAAACGCTACCAGCAAGCAGATAAGAATTGCGACACTGAAACTGATAATTAAATAGGGAATGTCAATCTTATCTGCTTGTGATAGGTTAAAATCCTGCCAGTTGATCTGCTGGATTGTCTTCACATGAAACAGTCCGACAACCAGCAGGAAAACAGGCAGGAGTGACGCTATCGTAAAATGAAAGACTAAATCTTTACCAGATGGGCGAATCCTTTTACCACGCTGTTTCATGCGAAAAAGTCTCCTTTCTACCTAGCGACTATTTGTCTTGTGTCGGTTCTTTCTTTGCTTGTGGTTGAGCTTTGAATGAACTAGAATCCTTTGTCAGCACAATATCGTCTGCCTTGATATACCAGTCAACATCTGCTCCTTGATAGGTGGCAGTAGCAACGGTGTCCGCAATGGGATTGATAAGTTCCACCCGTGCGTTATAATCAAACTCTTTCAAAGGCACGCTGGCAGGAATACTTACTTGAATCATGCGTCCTTGTCCTTTGGATTTTAAGTCATAGGTACGTTCCTTGATTTCATCTGAAACCGACCCGTCTTCATTTTGGATTCTCACTTCACGACGTAGAGCAGAGAATTTCAATTCTCCAAAAGTCGTGTCTTTATCTAATACAATGCCATTTGCTAATCTCATCATTTTTCCTCTCTTTCTTTATTCTTTTATCATGTCGTCAGCATGTAAAAGGTAATTTGTAAAACCACGAGTGCCGATTTTGTAGCCCTCTGCGGTAATACGTGGATTGACTAACTTCACACGTTCCTCAAAGCCGAAATGTTTTTCGCCAGCTTCAGCAGGAAGCACCACCACAATATCATCTGCTCTTTGAACATCAGAATAGAGATTATAGCTTCTTGATAAGACAGTTAGCCGTCCGTTGATTCTTCGCTGAACGACTTTATCCTCGCTAGCAAATTCTAAATTGCCGAATGTTTTTTCCATGTTGGGAATCACAAATTTAAGTTCCATATTTTTACCTATCCTTTCTTTTTTATTGGCTGAATGAATGTTTGATGGTCTTAAAGAGTGGGGAACGACCTTTTGATTCTTGATTTTTTGTTTTCATAAGTTCACTTCCTTTCAAAATCGGGTAAAAAAATAGACACCTCATTTTTTGAAGTGTCTACCTATTAAATATTCAAATTTTATTGGAAGTATCTTTATATCTTCACTTTTCAAGGATAAATCGTCGTATCAAAGCTCATTCATAAGTAGTAAATTAGTAGTAAATTGAGTGGTTTTGACCTTGATAAAGTGTGATAAGTCCAGTTTTTATGCGGATAACTAGATTTTTATGTTACTTAACTGCTTCTTTCAAGGCTTCTACTTTATCCAAGCGTTCCCATGGAAGATCAATATCTGTACGTCCCATATGTCCATAAGCCGCTGTTTGACGGTAGATTGGACGTTTGAGGTCAAGCATTTGGATGATTCCTGCAGGACGAAGGTCAAAGATTTGACGCGCTGCTTTTTCAAGTTTACTTTCAGCTACTGTTCCAGTACCGAAAGTATCGATACGGACAGATACAGGTTGAGCTACCCCAATCGCGTAAGCCAATTGCACTTCTGCTTTCTTAGCAAGACCTGCAGCAACAATGTTTTTTGCAATGTAGCGAGCTGCATAAGAAGCTGAACGGTCAACCTTAGTGGCATCCTTACCAGAGAAGGCACCACCACCGTGACGTGAATAACCACCATAGGTATCTACGATGATCTTACGACCAGTCAAACCTGAGTCTCCTTGAGGTCCTCCGATAACGAAACGACCTGTTGGATTGATGAAGAATTTAGTTTCATCGTCAAGATATGAAGCTGGAATCACTTCTTTGATGACCTTGTTGATTACATCCTCATGGATTTGTTCATTGCTAACTTCTGGATCGTGTTGAGTTGAAATAACGACAGTGTCCACGCGCACTGGTTGATCATTTTCATCATATTCAACAGTAACTTGAGATTTAGCGTCTGGACGAAGGTAGCTAATTTCACCAGACTTACGTAGCTCTGCCAAGCGACGAACCAACTTGTGGCTGAGTGAGATTGGCAATGGCATGAGTTCTTCAGTCTCATCAACTGCAAAACCAAACATGAGACCTTGGTCACCAGCACCAATCAAATCAAGTGGATCTTGATCTTCATTCCCACGAACTTCTAAGGCTTCATTAACCCCTTGAGCGATATCTGGTGATTGTTCTACCAAGGATGGGTGAACTCCTACCGTCTCCGCAGAAAAACCGTACTCTGTATTGGTATAACCGATTTCTGCAATCGTATCACGAACCACTCGGTTAATATCGACATAGGCATTTGTTGAAATTTCACCAAAAACATGTACTGAACCAGTATAAACAGCTGTTTCAGCAGCAACGTGCGCCTCTGGATCTTGCTCTAAAATAGCATCCAAGATAGCATCTGAAATTTGGTCTGCAATCTTATCTGGATGCCCCTCAGATACAGATTCAGACGTGAATAATTTACGTTCTGACATAAAAATGTCCCCCCTTAAAAAATATTCGTTATAGAGTTACAAAGAACTGGTAGGAAGAGTATTTACAATCAATCCCACCACCTTATCGGGACCATATAACCTAACTATTATAACACGAATCTTTAAAAAATACTCGTATGATTGCTATTTTTCTTGCTAGGAAAATGTTTTCTAATCATAACCAAATAAAAACTCTAAAAATAGATGAGTTTCTACTTTAAGAGTGATGTTATAAACTAATTATTTTCTAGATAAAATTCAAACCGTTCTCCGACGTATTGGCTCTTTACATACTCAAAAGCCGTTCCGTCATCAAAGTAAGAAACCTGAGTCAAACCTAAAATAGCATGCCCTTTTTCAACTTCTAAATAATGAGCTATCTTTTCTTTGGCTAAACGTGCGTATATGGTCTGGTGAGATTTACCAATTCGATAACCATGCTCTTGCAAGGTTTGAAAGAAGTGCTTGGTTACTTCTTCTTTTTTGAAATTTTTGATAAATTTCTCAGGGATCGACGCCACTTCATAGACTACAGGGACTTTGTCGGCATAGCGAACACGCTCCATACGAATGATATTGTCAGTTGGCAGTAAACCTAGTTTAGCCACTTCTTGCTCATTTGGAATGGTTCGACGATAAGAAATCAAGTGACTAGACGGAGTTTTCCCTTGAGCTTTAACAATCTCTGTAAAACTAGTTGTTCCACGCATTCTTTCCTGAACACGTGTACTTGAAACAAAGGTCCCACTACCTATACGTCGTTCCAAAACCCCTTCTTCAACCAAAAGAGAGATTGCTTGACGTAAGGTCATGCGGCTAACGGCAAATTCTTCTGCTAAATCTCGCTCACTTGGAAGTCTTTCCCCAATTTTCCAACTTCCCTCATCAATGTCTTTCTTGATTTGGTCGTGGATTTTCATATAAGCTGGTAACATGCTTGATCACTTCTTTTCTTTATTTTTTCCATTGTACCGTAACTCATAGGGAAAAGTCAAACCGCACTTGTTTGGTTGGTAATTCTAACCCTTTTATGATAGAATATTCAAGAAGATATTTCTTTCAAGAAAGGGAAAAGATGAGCAACATTTCAACTGATTTGCAAGATGTCGAAAAGATCATCGTACTAGACTATGGTAGCCAGTACAACCAACTCATCTCACGTCGTATCCGTGAGATTGGTGTCTTTTCAGAACTAAAAAGTCACAAGATTTCGGCTGACGAAGTCCGTGCTATCAATCCTATTGGGATTGTACTTTCAGGTGGTCCAAACTCTGTTTACGAAGAAGGATCGTTTGATATTGATCCAGAGATTTTTGAACTTGGAATTCCGATTTTGGGAATCTGCTATGGTATGCAACTATTGACTCACAAGCTTGGTGGTAAGGTTGTTCCTGCAGGCGATGCTGGTAATCGTGAATACGGTCAATCAACATTGACTCACACAGATTCAGCTCTTTTTGCGGGTACTCCAGATGAGCAACTTGTCTTGATGAGCCACGGGGATGCTGTTACTGAAATTCCTGCTGACTTTGTTCGTACTGGAACTTCTGCAGACTGTCCTTATGCATCTATTGAAAACCCTGATAAGAAAATTTACGGTATCCAATTCCACCCAGAAGTTCGCCACTCAGTTCACGGTTATGATATTTTGCGTAACTTTGCTTTAAATATCTGTGGTGCCAAAGGTGACTGGACTATGGATAACTTCATCGAGATGCAAATCAAACAAATCCGTGAGAAAGTTGGAGACAAACGTGTCCTCCTTGGACTTTCTGGTGGTGTTGACTCTTCTGTAGTTGGAGTTCTTCTCCAAAAAGCTATCGGCGATCAGTTAATCTGTATCTTTGTAGACCACGGTCTTCTCCGTAAAGGGGAAGCTGATCAAGTTATGGAGATGCTTGGTGGTAAGTTTGGTCTCAATATCGTAAAAGCAGATGCTGCCAAACGTTTCCTTGATAAATTAGCTGGTGTATCTGACCCTGAACAAAAACGGAAGATTATCGGTAACGAGTTTGTCTATGTTTTTGATGACGAAGCAAGCAAGCTCAAAGATGTGAAATTCCTTGCTCAAGGAACTCTTTATACTGACGTGATTGAGTCTGGTACCGATACTGCTCAAACCATCAAGTCTCACCACAACGTTGGTGGACTTCCAGAAGACATGCAGTTTGAACTGATCGAGCCACTTAACACTCTTTACAAAGATGAAGTTCGTGCACTAGGTACTGAACTTGGCATGCCAGACCACATTGTATGGCGCCAACCATTCCCATGACCAGGACTTGCTATCCGTGTCATGGGGGAAATCACTGAAGAAAAACTTGAAACTGTTCGTGAATCAGACGCTATCCTGCGTGAAGAAATCGCTAAAGCTGGCCTTGACCGCGACATCTGGCAATATTTCACTGTTAACACTGGCGTTCGTTCAGTAGGTGTTATGGGAGATGGACGTACTTACGACTACACCATCGCTATCCGTGCTATCACTTCTATCGATGGTATGACAGCTGACTTCGCTAAGATCCCTTGGGAAGTTCTCCAGAAAATCTCTGTCCGTATCGTAAACGAAGTTGATCACGTTAACCGCATCGTCTATGATATTACAAGTAAACCACCTGCAACTGTTGAGTGGGAATAAAGTTTCCTATAAAATAATAAATAATACTGCTGGAGCATGGACTACAGTGGTATTATTTTTTATAATTTCAATATTAGGATAATTTCTCGACTCTCAACTCCTCTTTTTAAATCCTTGAAACCATGCTATAATATAGTAAGTATAGCTCCAATAACCTAATGATAAAGATTTCTTACATCATCCGTAAGTGTTATTCTACTCTGATTCATATTATAATGAAAGTAACAAAAGATGGAGGTGTTTCACATGGAAACAATTTTACGAGTAGAATCATTAAAAAAGTATTATGGAAAAGAGCCGAATATCACCAAAGCCTTGAACGGTATATCTTTTCAAGTTGTCAAAGGTGAGTTCTTAGGGATTATGGGGAGCAGTGGTTCTGGGAAAACAACCCTTCTTAGCTGTCTCGCTACTATCATCAAACCAACTGACGGCTCCATTCAAATGCAAGAAAAAGATTTAGGTCAGTTAAAAGGTAGTCAATTAGCAGATTATAGAGGCAAGGAAATTGGCTATCTCTTCCAGAATTTTGAGCTTTTGGACAATCTGACAGCCAAAGAAAATATTTTACTCCCCTTGTCTTTGCACAAGGTCGATGCCAACGAAAGCAAGGTTCGGTTAAAATTGCTTTCCCAATATCTAGATATTTCTGAACTTCTGGATAAGTTCCCATCTCAATTATCAGGTGGTCAACGACAAAGGGTAGCTGCTGCGCGTGCCTTGATTTTAGACCCTAAGATTGTATTTGCAGATGAGCCCACAGGAGCTTTGGATTCAAAAAATGCGACCATTTTGATGCAAAAATTATCCGAAATGAATCAAGTGGAAGAAACCACCATTCTCATGGTGACCCACGATTCAGTCGCTGCCAGCTTTTGCAACCGCATCTTGTTTATCCAAGACGGAAAACTATTCCATGAAATTCGACGCGATTATCCAAGAGAAAGTCAAGAAGATTTTTACCACAGAATACTAAAGGTCATGGCAGCCCTAGCTGGAGGTGATGGCAATGTTTTCTAAATTAGTCTCAAGAAATAGCAAGAGGGATCGAAAGAATAATGGCTTGTATTTCAGTTCCATGGTTCTTTCTATTATCTCCTTTTACATCATCCTTTCTTTGTCCCATCAAGATGTGATGATCTTTCTCAAACAAATAGAGAGTGACGCTGTAAATAAACTCTTTAGCATGATTCCCATTCTTTATGTAGCAACCCTCTTTATTCTCTTTTTTCTAGTCTACTTCGCAAGCAGTATGCAGATGGAAAGGAGAAAACATGAATTTGGTGTCTATCTAACGCTAGGGATGCGAAGAAGCAAACTGTTCTTGTTGCTCCTACTCGAGGATTTGAGAAACAGTGTCCTTGCCCTTGGAATAGGCCTTCCAATTTCTATCTTGATTTCAGAACTAATCAGCCTAATAACCGCTAAAATTGTGGGACTAGGGATTATTGAACATCAATTTTCTCTATCTACCACAGCTCTACTCTATACAGTCATCGGCTTCCTAGCCGTAAAATTAGCTGTTTTTGTCCTTTTAAGTGCAAAGACGGCCAATATGGAAATCGGAAACCTGCTTGCCTATTCACCCTCTGGAATGAAGAAACTACTCCCCAAGGGGGTGTACCTTCTTGCTTCTGTCCTCGGAATTTTGCTTCTAGGAACAGCCTATTACTTGGGGATGAGTGGACGAGCTTGGGAGAGTGTCATAACCATGGGCATCACTGTTTTCTTGGGGACTCTAGGAACTATCCTCCTCTTCTTTGGTATGCGTTTATTTATAGACTTTTTGGTCAAGCTTGGAAACAATCGAAAACTTCATGCCTATAATTTTAGACAGATTCAGGAATTAGTTATCCAGCGCTCAACTATACTGGCCATCTGCTCCCTCTTAATCTTCTCTGCCTTGTGCCTCTTTGGAGCAGGTGTTGCCATTGCAAGTGGCAATTCAAGCAATCAAACCCACGTATTGGATTATACATTTAGAGATAGCAAGCAGGATACAGATGAAAATCTTGATGTAAGTACAGTAAAAAAAGAGCTTGAAGCTGCTGGACTAGAATCACAGTTTTCAAAGATTCTGCAAATTAAAGTAGGCAAACCTAAAGAACACGAGTCCGTGTCCTTCGAAGAGATTATCAAGGAGTTGAAAAAGCAAAAAGACAGCAAGAACAAGGAAATTTTGCTCCAAAGATTTAAACAGTCTACTACTTCCCACCTCATACCAGTTTCCGAATACAATGAACTTAGAAAGGTTGCCAATCTCCCTCCTCTAGAATTAACTAGTAAGGAAGCATATTTGTATATGGGGAAAGATTTTCTGCCAGATGAAAGTCTCGTCAACTCTGTCCTAAAGACAAAGCCTCAAATCAAAGTCATGGGAAATGATGTAAAATTGATTGGAGAGGTTCAGTCTTTACCGATTGTAACGGATCGTGAAATCACCATTTCTGTTGCCCTCATAGTCCCAGATGAAGTCTTTATGAACTATACAGACGGTCGCTACTCGAACTATGTCAGCGGTATCTTAGCTCCTGAGCTAGTCAAGGAAAAAGGCCTGATGAGGGCTATCTCAGATACCAATGAAAAGCTAAATCAAACCTCTCTTGGCTATGAAAGCTATATACAAAATATGGGAAGACAATTATTTTACATTATCTCTGCCAGCTATATCACCATCTATCTGGCTATCATCTTCCTTGTTGTGGCAAATACAATCATTGGCGTTCAGTTTTTGATGGGACAAAGACAATCCTACAGACGATACCAAACCTTGATCCATCTTGGAGCCAACTACGAAACTCTTTGTAAATCTTCAGAAAAGCAAATCAATTGGTATTTTGGTCTACCAATAGCCCTTGCACTTATCAGTAGTAGCTTCGGAGTGAGCTCCCTCCTCACAGGAATATTACCAGCCAGTGCAAGAATGGCCATGGGGCAGAAATTTATCACAGCCATGGTGATAATACTGCTGTTAGCTGGATTTGAAGTCATCTATATAAGAATTGTAAAGAAAAATAGCAACAAGTACTTGTTGTCATTAATAGAACCCAAAAGAGATGAATAAGGTAGAATAAAATAGGAAAAGGAGGAGCCGATATGAAGCATATTCTGGTTATTGAAGATGAAACCTTGATTCGAGATGAAATTGTCATTTTGTTAGAGAAAGCGGGTTATCAAGTTGATAAGTTGACTGACTTCAAAGATACAAGCCAGCAAGTATTGCAATACGATACGGATTTAATCATACTGGATTTGAATTTACCAGGAGAAACAGGTTTTCAAATTTGTAAAAATCTCAAGTCCAAACGCTCTGTGCCCATATTGGTTCTCACCTCCCGTGAACAACTAAAAGATGAGATTTACGCCCTAAAATTAGGGGCTGATGAGTACTTAACAAAACCTTTCAAGAAAGAAAGATTCTTGGCTCGTATAGAAAACATCTTGAAACGCTATGAAGGTAGACAAAATTTGCTTGAAAAAGATAATTTCCTGCTGGATAGAAATACCTATACTCTTTATATCAACGGACATTCGATTTTACTCCCTCAAAATCAAGGGAAATTATTAGAAACCTTATTAGTGACAACTGATTCTGTCGTCACAAAAGAAGAACTAAGCATGAAACTGTGGAATACAACTGAGTTCATCGATGAAAATGCCCTACAAGTGAACATTGCAAGGCTGAAAAAGGTGATGAAACAAGCTGGCATTGCCCTTAAAGTCAAATCCGTCAGAGGTATTGGTTACAAGCTAGAAGAGGTAAGTCCAGATGAAACATAATCTAAAATATCTAGCTAGTTATCTGCCTTGGTTACTTGTTCTCTTAGCATTTGATCTATTTACAGCTGTCCTGCTTTGGCTTTCAGATGTGAGAATGTTTCAAGCTCTCATCCTTCTCTATATTTTAGCCACCGTCCTGCTTTTTTTCATCCTATCTTTCTTACTTATAAGAAAAGAAAGAAAAAAAGCCGCTGCCTATAAATCCTTCATAGCCAATCCTAAGATCGATACTGAGCTTGAATTATTGAATCTATCAAGTGCCTCAGAGAAAGAAAGCATTGAAAAAATAGCAGATACACTTTATCAAAAGCAGGCTCAAATAGGAAAACTCAACTCATTACTAGCCGAGTACGAGGACTATGTTGAAAAATGGGCGCATGAGATTAAACTTCCTTTATCGCTTCTTTCCCTCCTTTTAGACAATCAAAGTGACCAACTACCTGAGGATACTGCTTTTAAATTGGACTATGTGAAAAATCAAATCCAAGGAAATGTATCACAGATCTTATTCTACTACAGGGTGAAAAGTGAGAAAAATGATTTTCTATTTGAAGACCTTGACCTAGAAGAGTGTATCCAAGATCTTTTGGAGAACTTTGATCCCTTGCTCAAAGAAAAGAATTTTACGATTAAGTTAGAAAACATACAAGGAATCTGCTATACCGATCAACGCAGTTTTGGATTTATCCTGTCTCAAATACTAGCCAACGCCCTTAAATATAGCTCTGACAAACCAGAACTCAAGATTTCTATGTCAAGTGACAAGGGGCGCAAAACCCTGATTATTAGGGATAATGGGTGTGGAGTTAAAGCTTGCGACCTCCCTCATATCTTTGAAAAAGGATTTACAGGTGATTCAGGAGAGACAAGGAAAAAATCAACAGGCATGGGTCTCTATCTTGTCAAACAATTAGCAGATGCTTTAAAAATCGACATCGTCGTAAAATCCGAATGGATGCATGCATGGATTTGAAATCTCTCTTTCTATTTCGTGATTTTTCGATTAAGACAATTGCCTAGTCATAGAAAGCACATATTTTATACCAAAAATGAAATCAGCGTTTTTGTTTTCTTGTTAGCATCAAAATTCTTAATTTATGAATCAAAAAACACCTGATAAAAGCCTATACAGCTCTAATTCAGGTGTTTTGTTTTTATTGATTTATCTTTTGTTCTTTTCTTTTATTTATAGTATACTGATATTAAAAGTATATTGTAGGAGAATTTAAATGAAAGATTTTTTTGCAGGATTTGGTGAATTAAACCTTGTTACTTATCTGATATACGTGTGCATTGGCCTCGCTCCTCTCTTTCATATCTTTATTATCGGATCAGAAGTGAGTCCTGGAAAATTTGTTTTAACCATCTTGGGTATCGTTTACGTTATCGTTTTAACGATTGCTAAAATTTATAGGAAATTTTTCTGGAAATCATCGTAAAGAAACATAAAAATCCCATCAGAATATTTGAACCACACCTACTTTAGTCTAATTCTAATAGCTCTCATATTATAATAAAAAAACACTTGAGCGGAAAGCATATAGCCCACATCAAGTGTTTTTTTATTACTTTATACTACTGTTCTTTTGATTTTCTGTTTCCTAGGGCTAATCCAAGTCCAGCGAACAATAGACCAAGTCCCATGAGGCTTTGATTTCTTGTATCATTGCTTCCAGTTTCAGGAAGTTTAGCTGGTTCTGGTTTGTAAGCAGTAGGTTCTGGTTTAGGAGTTGCTTTCTGCTCCAAAACTGGCACAGTTGTACGACGTTCCAAGTAGAATTGGTAGCTGTCTTTTGTTACCTTGTACTGACGTCCCTCACTGACTGTTTCCACAATCCATGAAGCTGCATCCTTAGTTAAAGAATCAGCCAAGTTACGATCAATATCCATTAAACGTCCCTCAGACACAAAATCTTTATAGTTTCGTTGATTATAAAAGGTTGTCGCTACGATTCTATCAATACCAGCTTTTTTCAGAGTTGTTAAAGTCTCATCGATAGATGGAATTGACGGATCTTCTTTCATCCTAGCATCTGTTAACAACACCACAAACTTTTTATTTTTTGGTGACTTAGACCAGTCGTAAGTAGAAACAATCTTTGTGAGAGCAGGAGTTGCTGTTTCAGGAGAATCTCCCCCATGTGCAATCTTAATTTTTTCTAAAGCTTTTTCAAGTTCAACTGGATCTGTTGTAAAATAAGTCTCACCAAATTTCGTTAGAATTGTATCTTCGTCAGTTTTTCCTAATCGACGTCCGTATACTTCATCACTATATGTAGCTAATCCAAAACGTGCCGCTACTCCATCTTTGGCAAGATTTCTTGCAAACTCATTGACATTTTTACGAACAGTATTAATGGTTCCACCCATAGAGCCTGAACGGTCAACCACGAAAACAATATCAGCTGCTCCTGCTTTTTTAACAGTTGGTGGTGTTTTAGTTATTTCCACAGTTGTTGTCTTGTCTACTCGTTCGTACTGAGTAAATGTATTTCCTTTTTCATCCTTGCCAGTTACTGTACCTTCAGTAGTCGTCGTTGCTGGTGCCGGAATTGTCTCATCTTTAGATGCAATCACTTCTGTTTTTGAAACTTCTGCAGTCGCTGTTTCTACATAGACTTTTTGATTACCTTCTTGACTTTCTTTGACATCAATAGGTGATAGTTTGGTAGAAACATCAATTAAATCGCCTGGTTTTGCTTCTGATTCTTTTACAACAGCTTTTTCACTTTCTGCTGCAATTTCTTTAGTTGCAACTTCAATAGGTGATTTGACTTCTTCAACTACTTTTGGTGCCTCAGTTACCTTAGTAATTTCACTTGACGAAACTTTACTAGTTTCATCAGCCGAAACTTGTCCAAGTTGTGCAAAAGCAAAGAGGATAGCCACAGATGCCAATCCAACTTTCATTTTACGAAACGAAAAACGTTCTTGCTTAAACATTCCTTTTGCCATAATGACCTCTTTTCTTTAACAGATTTAATATTTTTTTAAAATCTGTTTTTTTTAGAATAACATAATTTAAGAATGTTTTCAAATATTTTCTGGAATCAAAGTATTGATTAAAAATCCTATAGCATCAGTCTCTATGACGATTTCTTGTTTGCTGTCCAAATTAATTAACGTTTTTTTCTTATACTATCTTCGACTTTAAGAGTCAAAAAACAGTAAAACCACTTGGTTCTACTGTTTTATTTTTAAAATGTTTGGCGTTTAGCTTTACGTTCTGCACGTCCACGGGCACGACTTTCTGCGCGTTTGGTTTTACGGCGTTTTTCATCAACTGCCCACTGAATTTTCTTCTTATAGCCTGGTTTGACTTTTTTCTTTTTCTTTTTAACCAAGCCAATCATTTCGATATCCAGTTTTTCCTGTTTCTTCTCACGATTGGCACGACGGTCACGGTCATAAGTGTCTTGGAACTCTCCATCTTTAACAACCTTAGGTACAAACTTAATTCCTAATTTCTCTAACTCACGAATATCAGAGTCATCGCTTGGCTGATAAAGGGTAATGGCTGTACCAGGTAGACCATTACGTCCAGTTCGTCCAACACGGTGGACAAAGAAGGACAAGTCTTGTGGAATAGCATCGTTGATAACGTGGCTGACACCCTCAATATCAATCCCACGCGCAGCCAAGTCAGTTGCTACGATATACTCAAAATCAAGATTTTTCACCTGATTCATGATCCGTTTGCGTTCACGAGGTGCAATATCCCCATGAATCTTAGCCACCTTTAATCCTTGAGCTGTTAGGTAGCTGTGCAATTCATCCGCACGAGTTTTTGTATTGACAAAAATCATGGCGAGATACGGCTGCATGACTTGAGTCAACTCATAAATCTGAGCGTTCTTGTCACGACCCTTTGTCGAAATCAACCAGTTGTCAATGGTATCAGAGATAACTGTCTTGGTCTTGATCTTTTCCATGACAGGATTTGACAAGTACTTTTTCAAGAATGGTTGTAATTTTTGTGGGATAGTCGCTGAAAAGACCATAAACTGCAAGTCTTTCGGAAGACTTCCTGCAATCTTATCAACTGTTTCCAAGAATCCCATATCCAAGGTCATGTCAGCTTCATCGACTACAAAGGTCTTAGCCTTGTGAATAGCAAGGTCACCAGACTTGACCAAATCATAGATACGACCTGGTGTTCCGATTACGATATGTGGTTGATTACTTGCTAGTTTGTCAATCTGACGGGCCTTGTCTGTACCACCAACATAGTTCACAACACGAATCTCAACATCTGAATGTGATGCGATCTGACGAGCCGCTTGGTAAATCTGAGTCGCTAATTCACGACTTGGAGCTGTGATAACTGCCTGCACGCTATCGCTCTCTTCATCCAACTGTTGGAAAATCGGTAACAAGAAAGTATGAGTCTTCCCTGAACCTGTTTTTGATTCACCAACCAAGTCACGACCTGCCAGGACAATAGGAATCAACTTTTCCTGCACCTCGGTAGGAGTCGTAAATTTCAACTCCTCCAAGGCTTCTTCTATATATTTTTTAAATTTAAATTGTGTAAATGACATAATTTCCTCGATTCTATCTATCTACTCATTATACCATAATTTAGTCTATTACAGGGGTTGGATTTCCGTCAAGAATAATACCATGAACATTTTAACAACCAAGTATACATAAGAAACACTCCTAGTTACGATGAACAAGGAGTGTTATAGGGTTACTTAAGTTTCCATTCGTCTCTCAGCCAATCACAAAAATGATGATAACGTTCCTTAAGAGCTTCATGATGCCCATAAGCATCAAATGTGCAATAAGTCGAAGGCACTTTCTCTGAAATCAGATCATGAATGTCTCTGGCATAAATAGGAGCCTTAGACAGACGATTGGAATGATTGGCACCTTCTGTCTGACCATTTTGCAGATAAATCAGACTTTGGCTCTGTATAAAATCATGTTCCCTGCAAAATTCTGTAAAATCAGGATACCAGAAGGAACCACAGATAGAAAAGATACAGGTCACAGGTAGATGACTACTATAGAGACTATAGACAGCAGCAAGACCACCCAGTGAATAGCCACCATAAGCAATTCTACTTTCATCAAGCAAATAGTCTTTTTTTAGACTTGCTATAATTCCTTGAAATAGCTTCTGATGGTATCGGTCTACCTTTCCACCAAAATCTGGTGCCCCTTCTTTCAAAGCATCAGCCTTCCAAGGTGTAAAGTCATCCAGACGATTTTCTGGAATCAAACCCACCAAAATCACTGATTGAGATAGGTCTGACAAATAGTCCAATTGTCCATCATTTAAAAGCACAAGTGGATAGGCTTGTTGAGGATCATAGTTTGAAGGAAGACTGATCCTAACTCGAATCCCTTCCCAGTTAAACTCCTTATTTCTTGATAAAGTCATTGATTTTTTCAAGGGAATCAATCACTGCAGGACCGTAATCCATCAACTCATCGTAAGAGATGGTCATGATTTTTTGATTCTTGATTGCTGGTACATTTTCCAAAACAGCATTTGCCTTCATCAAATCCACTGCTTTTTCATCTAATTTTTGATTGCGGTCACTAGTTACATAGATAATCAACTCAGGATCCATTGATACTAGATTTTCCAAGGTCAAGCCAGAAGTTCCTGTTGCAACATTGGTATAACCAAGTTGGTTAAGCAAGCTTTCCTGAAGGGCTGACTTGTAGGCACCAAAGGTTTCGTCATTGTAGGCCACCATAATCAAAGCCTTTTTCTTTTCACCCTGTGTTTCTGGATTTGCTTTCTTAACCGCATCGATTTTAGCTTGTAATTGCTCTGCGTATTGATTCGCCTTGTCTTGGACATTGAAAATGGTACCAAGATTCTTCACATCTTCTACGATATTTCCCAAATCCTGTTGGATAGTTGAAAGTGAAGCTTTTTGCGTATAAACAGGGATTTTGTTTTCATTCCAAGCACTAATGGTTCCCATTGACTTTTCAGAAAACATCATGTTGCGTCCCATCAAGGCATCTGGTTCATAAGAAAGAACTGTTTCTTGTGAGACAGATTTTTTATCACCAATGTGAGGGATGGCTTCAATAGCATCCTTGTATTTACCAGTTACCGCATTATCAGGATTGAGCATGCCAGCAATTTTATCTTGCAAACCGAGTTCAAGTAGGATTTCAGTTGTTGAGAGGTTGTTGGTGATGACCTTTTCAGGTGCCTTTTCAAAGACTTGTTCGACTTCATTTCCTTTAGCATCATAAGTTTTGATAGTCACAGGATAGCTGGTTTCTGTATTAGCTTTTTGACTAGCTTCTGTTATAGCTGGTGCCGTTGCTGTTTCTTTAGATGCGTTACCACAAGCTGCCAAAGATAAGGTAGCTACTGTTACGAGCAAAATACTGAGTGTTTTTTTCATGTTTTTATTTTCCTTTTTAATTTTTATAAATAGTGAATCATGGCTTGCTGATCTTCTGTCCAAGTTACCTTACTTTGAACGCCATAGACAGCCTGCAATGACTCGGGTGTGATGGTCTCTTTTGGAGTACCTTGGTAAACAATCTCCCCTTCTTTCATTAGGTAGAGATAGTCTGAATAGCGACAAGCTAGCTGAATATCATGCAAGACAGCTAGCACATTGATCTGAAGATTTTTGACAATGGTCAATAAGTCTAGCTGATACTTGATATCCAAATGATTGGTCGGTTCATCTAAGAGCAAGAGGGTCGGCTCTTGTGCCAAGGCGCGTGCTAACAGAACCCGCTGCTTCTCTCCTCCTGACAAAGAAGAGTAGAGTCGATTTCTCTTTTCGAGCAGATCTACCTTGATCAAAGCATCCTCAACCAAAGCAAAATCTCTGTCTTTTTCCTTTTGCAA
Source organism: Streptococcus infantis ATCC 700779 (assembly GCF_000187465.1). GTDB lineage: Bacteria > Bacillota > Bacilli > Lactobacillales > Streptococcaceae > Streptococcus > Streptococcus infantis. The sequence continues at coordinate 1,199,504 of NZ_GL732439.1, forward strand.
GAAAGAGAGATGGGGCGTTCTACCCAGCATGACAATCTCCTCAACCGTACAATCAAACTGAAGTTGATTAAACTGCGTGATAACTGCCATCTGCTTTGCCGTTTCTTTGACGCTCATTTGGTCTAGAGGCTTCCCATCTAAAGAAATCAAGCCCTGATTCGGCTTTTCCTGTCGATAAAAGAGTTTCAGCAAGCTGGTCTTTCCACTTCCATTTGGTCCCAAAATAGTATGAAATTGGTTTCCCTCAAGTTTAAGTGAGACTCCTTTGAGAATCTTTTTTTCTCCGATTCCAAAGTGAATATCCTGGCACATTAAGTCCATATCAGACTCTCACCTCCCTTCGTCTACTTGCAACCATGTAGATAAAGAAAGGTGCACCTACTAGGGCCGTGAAAATACCAATCGGAAGTTCAGCATTTTGAATCAGAACGCGAGCAAAGACATCTGCCCAGACGACAAAGAGGGCGCCTAGTAAGGTTGCTATCGGAAAAAGCCTTTTGTAATTTGTCCCTACCAAACTTCGGGCCAGATGAGGTGTTATCAGACCTACAAAACCGATGATCCCACAAGTCGAAACTAAGATTGCCGTCATCACAGCTACAATCGTCACATAAAGATACCAGTAAAAACGCAAGGGAATTCCCAAAGTCAAAGCCGCCTCATCTCCCATCATCATGGCATTGAAAACACGGTATTGGGAAGAGAAAAATAAAAAGGCGATTCCCACGATTATAGTTGGCAAGGTTAAGTGAGCCCAGGATGTCCCTGCTAAAGAACCCATGGTCCAAAACTTGATGGTCATAACGCTATCAGCATTGGCCCCAATAGAGATAATAAAGTTTGAAAAAGCCAAAAATAGGGCATTCACAACTGTCCCTGATAAAATGAGGCTAGAAGTTGTCATTCTACCTTGCATGGATGCGATGAGTAGAACCGCAACTGTTGCTAAAATCGCTCCGAGGAAAGAACCTAGACCAATCATAACTTTAAATCCAAGAATAATACTCAAAGTTGCTCCAAAGGTTGCCCCGGCTGAAATTCCTAATACATAGGGCTCTGCGATTGGATTATTGACCGTTGACTGCATAACGCTACCACACATAGAAAGGCCAGCACCAACTATCAAAGCAAGAAAAACCCGTGGTAACCTCATATTCCAAACAATAGCAAGCGTAGACTTTGAAATGTCTCCTATCTCAAAAGGAGCCCCTAACTGACTCAAAATTATCCGATAGGTATCACTTAAGCTAATTTGAACAGACCCCATAGAAACTGCCAGAAACAGAGAAATCCCCAAAGCTCCTAACAAGATAGCTAGTAAAAAACAATATCTCAGGTTTTGATGGCTTCCAGAAAATTTGGAAAGCATGAAACCCTCCTTTAACAAAGATTAAAAATTTAGACAATTTTCATAATTAGTATACCACATTTCTAAATCAGGGACAAGACTAGAAAAAAGCACACAAAAAAGCCCTCTGAAGTCAGAGAGCTAATTTGAGCTCGGGCTAAAATCCTAGTGAAAAAGATGAAACTCCTTGTGTTCATCGAACACTGTGTCCTTTCCCTATTTTCATACGGATTTTTAACGCCCTTAGCTTCATGATTCTTGCTTGATAAAACGTTTATAGACTAGGCGACAAGCCGAAGATTGTACAAAAATGTTAGTGAAACAAAAAATCTCCCCGAAGGGAGATCATTCTGGTTTATTTTACCTTACAGTGCTAGGAACCGTAACCGAAGATTATACTTGAGTATATCGAGGTAAGGTGACAAAAATAAAAAAAAAGCTACTCAACTAGAGTGGCCTTATTTTCAAGTTATGTTCAATTGAACACGGTCTAAGCACTTGGCAAAAAGTAAAAAGCTCTCTGAAGTCAGAGAGCTTGATTCTTGCTGGATAAAACGTTTGTAGACTAGGCGGCAAGCCGAAGATTGTACTGATGGTACATCGAGGCGAAGCCAACGAAGTATAGAAACGTTTTAGACGCAAGATTAGCGACGAAGTCCAAGAGAGTTGATCAACTCACGGTAACGGTTAACGTCGTTTTTACGCAAGTATGCAAGCAAGTTACGACGGCGACCGATTTTCTTCATCAATCCACGGTAAGTAGCGTGGTCTTTTTTGTGTTGTTTGATGTGTTCGTTAAGGTGGTTGATTTCCCAAGTAAGGACAGCAACTTGAACCTCTACTGAACCTGTATCACCTTCGTGACGTGCATATTGTGCAATGATTTCATTTTTTTTCTCTTTTGAGATTGCCATGATGTTTCTCCTTTTTATTTGGCTTCATCCGAGTGACAGGTTGGCATGCCTGTAACCAAGAAGAAGTTATTTGTCTTTACGACATTTCTTATTTTACCAAGAACTAAGTTCTTTGTCAACTGATTTACTATTCTTACCGCAAAAGTGCTATAATAGTTATAGGAAGGATATCTAAGTTGACATCTTGAAAAGAGAGGTGATTACCATGCGTAAATTCTCGCAATATCTCCCCTACTATCTGGTCATATTTTTCTTTTATTGGCCACTTTATGAGCTGTTATTATGGACTATTACTAAAAACTATATCTTGAAGGAGCTCACCATCGGCAACGTTATTATCTTCTCTCCACTGGTGACTTTCATAGTATCACTATTCTACTCTTATCGTTTCAAGTTCTCAGTTTGGTGGTTAATTGGAGTTGGCTTGCTCTTTTGCTTTACTATCATTACTTTCGGAGAATTTATCCTTCTCTACTTCCTAGCCTATGAAATCTTTACCCTCGCGGGTATGGCTGTCGGTGTAGCTATTAAGAATCTAGTGCAAAAACTGAAAAGGAAAAAACTTTCACAAAATCCTTGAAAAATCTCACAATCATGCTATAATAATGCATAGAGACAAGTCACTTAGCCCCTTTCTACCAGAGAGTGCGTGGTTGCTGAGAACGCATAGGAAGCCTAAACTGATACTACTCTACTGACTTTTATGCAAACATAAAACGGTGGCCACGTTAGAGCCAATCAGAGGTGTCCCTCTTTTTTGAGGAACATAAATGAAGGTGGAACCACGTTGCGACGTCCTTTTTAGGATGTCGCAATTTTTTTATGAGGAGACTAACCATGGAGTTGCAAGAATTAGTGGAACGCAGTTGGGCAATCCGACAAGCTTATCATGATCTGGAAGTTAAGCATCATGATTCCAAGTGGACGGTAGAAGAAGACCTCTTGGCTTTATCGAATGATATTGGAAATTTCCAACGATTAGTGATGACCAAGCAAGGACGCTACTATGATGAAACACCCTACACACTGGAACATAAACTTTCAGAAAATATCTGGTGGCTAGTAGAACTTTCTCAACGTTTGGATATAGACATCCTGACGGAAATGGAAAACTTCCTCTCTGATAAAGAAAAGCAGTTGAACATTAAAACTAGGAAGTAGGCTGCTAATAAAAAGTCAATGCATAGAAACTATGGAAAAAGGAGAATACCATGATCAAAATTACATTCCCAGATGGCGCTGTTCGTGAATTCGAATCTGGCGTTACAACTTTTGAAATTGCTCAATCAATTAGCAATTCTCTAGCTAAAAAAGCTCTTGCTGGTAAATTCAACGGCAAACTCATCGACACTACTCGTGCGATTACTGAAGACGGAAGCATCGAAATCGTGACACCAGATCACGAAGATGCATTGGATATCTTGCGTCACTCAGCAGCCCACTTGTTCGCTCAAGCAGCTCGTCGCCTCTTCCCAGACATTCACTTGGGTGTCGGTCCAGCTATCGAAGATGGTTTCTACTACGATACAGATAACCAAGCTGGTCAAATCTCTAACGAAGATCTTCCTCGTATCGAAGAAGAAATGCAAAAAATCGTTAAAGAAAACTTCCCATCTATTCGCGAAGAAGTAACTAAAGATGAAGCCCGTGAAATCTTCAAGAACGACCCATATAAATTGGAATTGATCGAAGAGCACTCAGAAGACGAGGGTGGCTTGACCATCTACCGTCAAGGTGAGTATGTAGACCTTTGCCGTGGTCCTCATGTCCCATCAACAGGCCGTATCCAAATCTTCCACCTTCTCCATGTAGCTGGTGCTTACTGGCGCGGAAATAGCGACAACGCTATGATGCAACGGATCTATGGTACAGCTTGGTTCGACAAGAAAGACTTGAAAAACTACCTTCAAATGCGTGAAGAGGCCAAAGAACGTGACCACCGTAAACTTGGTAAAGAGCTTGATTTATTCATGATTTCTCAAGAAGTTGGTCAAGGTCTTCCATTCTGGTTGCCAAATGGGGCGACTATCCGTCGTGAGTTAGAACGCTACATCGTCGACAAGGAGTTAGCTTCTGGCTATCAACACGTTTACACTCCACCACTTGCTTCTGTAGAGCTTTACAAGACTTCTGGTCACTGGGATCACTACCAAGAGGACATGTTCCCAACTATGGATATGGGAGATGGGGAAGAATTTGTCCTTCGCCCAATGAACTGTCCACACCACATCCAAGTCTTTAAACACCATGTTCACTCATACCGTGAATTGCCAATCCGTATCGCTGAAATCGGGATGATGCACCGCTATGAAAAATCTGGTGCCCTCACTGGTCTTCAACGTGTGCGTGAAATGTCTCTCAACGACGGTCACCTCTTTGTGACTCCAGAACAAATCCAAGAAGAATTCCAACGTGCCCTTCAGTTGATTATCGATGTTTATGAAGATTTCAACTTGAATGAATACCGTTTCCGCCTCTCTCTTCGTGACCCTCAAGATACTCACAAGTACTTTGATAACGATGAAATGTGGGAAAATGCCCAAACCATGCTTCGTGCTGCCCTTGATGAAATGGGTGTTGACTACTTTGAAGCTGAAGGGGAAGCAGCCTTCTACGGACCAAAATTGGATATCCAGGTTAAGACTGCCCTTGGAAAAGAAGAAACCCTTTCTACGATCCAGCTTGACTTCTTGCTCCCAGAACGTTTCGACCTTAAATACATCGGAGCTGATGGTGAAGAACACCGTCCAGTTATGATTCACCGTGGTGTTATCTCAACGATGGAGCGCTTCACAGCTATCTTGATTGAAAACTACAAGGGTGCCTTCCCAACATGGCTTGCACCTCACCAAGTAACCCTTATCCCAGTTTCTAACGAAAAACACGTAGACTATGCTTGGGAAGTGGCTAAGAAACTTCGTGACCGTGGTGTCCGTGCTGATGTGGATGAACGCAATGAAAAAATGCAGTTCAAGATTCGTGCTTCTCAAACTCAAAAAATTCCTTACCAATTGATCGTTGGTGACAAGGAAATGGAAGATGGAACTGTCAACGTTCGTCGCTATGGACAAAAAGAAACAAACACTGTATCAGTAGATGAATTTGTAGCAACTATCCTAGCTGATATCGCTAACAAATCTCGTGTTGAGAAATAAAACGATCACAGTCTGAGAAACATTTTTCAGTAAGAAAAAGCAACAACTATTTCAGTTGTTGCTTTTTATATTTTATTTAACCTGAGCTAGTAGTGATTGGTCAAACCACCACAAATGATATTCTCATCAACAATCCTTTCTATCCATTAACTTTTGGATATAGGATATCCTCCCAAGATTTGCTTCCATGAGTTAGATAAGTTGACTATCCTTAGTCCTTGTCTGCCTCAATTTCTTTTACGATGTCATCTTGTGAATCTTTTTCAGAGAGTTTTTGATCGATATACTTGTCAATGTTTTCGTAAAATTCCTTAATCGTCTCACTATCTAATTTTGCCGAATTATGGAATTGCTTGACTTTCAATTGAACAGATTGAATACCGTAAGAGGCTTGTTTTTGGCGAATGGTTTCTAATTCTTCTTCTGAAATCGGATCTCCAACAACCGTCAAGACCAATTCATTATTACTTGACTTGTAGACTTGATTAATGACCGTATGATTGGCGAACACATTTTCTACAAACTGTTTGATCCCTTCTTTTCGCGCTTGATCCATCGTCAGAGTGACTGCTGAATAGCTGGCTGGAAGGATCAATAATACAATCAAGGATATCAACCCAATTTTCATTTTAATGCTTAGCTCATTAAATGAACTTAAGGGAGATTTTCTCATAAAAATTCTTGTTCCAACAATGTTGATTAGCATGATAAAGACACAGTTGATCAAGAAAAGATAAAGGGCCCCGAATAAAAATCGTACATTTCCATTAGCTAAACCATAGCCTGCAGTGCAGATAGGTGGCATCAGAGCTGTTGCGATGGCTACTCCTGGTACGATATTGTTTGCTTCTTTTTTCCTTGAACCAATGAAACCTGCTATCCCACCAGCAATAGCAATGAGAACATCCCAAATGGTTGGAGAGGTTCGTGCAATCAACTCGCTACTTGCATAAGATAAGGGAGACATCCAGAAATACAAAGTCGAGACAAGCAAACTGACCAATACTTGAGTAAGTAAAACCTGTAGAGATTGCTTGATTAAACGTGTATCAAAAATAGCTAAACCGAATCCCAGTCCAACAATCGGTGTCATAAGAGGGGAAATCAGCATGGCTCCAATAACAACTGCTGTTGAATTCATATTTAGACCTATAGAGGCAATAAAAATCGAACACATCAAAATCACTGTATCTCTTAATCGAACATGAAGGTCATCATATAGTTTCTCGCGGAATTCACGTGTTGAATAGTTTCCAGTCATTGATTACTCCTTTTATTTCATATAATCTTGTTTCTGCATGGATGATGGTAGAGAGACTTCTGTCCAATCTTACATATTTTTAATTCTCACCTGTCATTCTTTTGAAAATTATCCTTTATACTCAATGAAAATCAAAGAGCAAACTAGGAAGCTAGCCGCAGGCTGTACTTCAGTACGGTAAGGCGACGCTGACGTGGTTTGAATTTGATTTTCGAAGAGTATTAAATATCCATCAGTCCATCCTTGATATTATATCAAAAATTTTACAGTCTTTCTCTGAAGAAATCAATTAATTTAAAAGATAAAGAAAGGAAGAAATTTTTGTATCCTTATCCGTTGAAGAAGAAAAACGATATCTCCTCTGAAAGTAGATACCGTTTTAATGTTTAAACATGATGAGTTTGTAGCAGCAATCCTAGCTGATATCGCCAACAAATCACGTGTTGTGAAATAAGAGATAAAACCTTGTACAAAATCCCAGCTCTAGAAAAGAGGCTGGGACAAAAGTCCTAGCCTCTCAATTGTCTTTGGATTGTCGAGCAAGACGCAGTGGTTGAGTGGGCTCTACTACGCTGATTTCATCAGCTTTTACAGCCCTACTCAACTGTGCGGAGGTGGGACGACGAAATCGAATTCTAACGAATTAACGATTTCTGTCCCACTCTCTTTTTTGATGTTTCTGTTTTTACATTTGAACAATTTTGCGATAGCTTCTTGAAGTAATCATAAAGATTAGGACATAGACTAAAGCAAAGATACCACAAATGGAAAGAGTTACGCTTAACATCATGGCTGAATCAACAACACCAACGACCTTGAGAATCAGGCTCAACATGTGATAAGCAAAAGCCAGATGAAGGAAGGCAAAGGCCAGAGGTAGGAAGAAAACAGTCAAGACCTGCTTGTTAATGGTTTGCTTGATTTGTTTTTGATCCAAACCAACCTTTTGCAGAATGACAAAGCGTTCACGGTCTTCATAACCTTCTGAAATTTGTTTATAGTAGATAACGAGTACAGTACCTACCATAAAGATGATAGAGAGAAAAATACCGATAAAGAGGACTCCACCAAAGAGAGCGTTCATTTCGACAGTTGACTCACTCGCAATGTTTGCACCGTAAACCATACCATTCTCGTTCTTGAGATTGTGACTGAAATTATTCACATACGCATCGAAATCATCAGATAGCTTTAACTGTTCCTCTTTACTTGCTGTCACATCCATTCCACCATATAGCTGAGTGTATATAGCAGAATCCTGGTATTTATCTAAAAAGTCCTGCAAATTTGAGACAACAAGGTAGTTATAATCTGAGATCAAAAGTACATACTGGTTAGCAACATGGTCTCTGAGGAAATCTTGCTGGATTGCTTCCTTGATAGTATAGTTCTGATTGTTAAGACTGAATGCTTTTTGACCTTTAAGGCCATCGTTCTTAGCGAATAGTCCCACCTCATTATTCGTAAGGTTCAGCTTTTGTCCAGTCATTTTTTCATAATCTTTTTGATCAAAAACCAGGAAGACTGTCTTAGGCATGACATTGTTTTGCCCTTTTTCAAAGGCGGTTAATTTTGTCCCGTCTTGACTAGAAAGGCCGAAACTTGCATAGCTAAGAACATCCTTAGTGCTGATTGTTAGGTTCTTTTCCTTGGCATACTGAGTTAAAAGTTGGTCTAAATCCTCAACTTCTACATTTTGTCCTGAAATTGACATATCGTGAGGATACAGGAGTTTTTTAATATTTTCAGAACCATTGTAGATACTGGTTGCTGCCGACATGGTGACCAAAACCATGGTGGAAAGGATGGCGATAGTCGCTAAACCAACCGCATTTTTCTTCATACGGAAAATGAGGTTAGAAACAGAGATGAGATTGTTAGGTTTGTAGTAATATTTCTTGTTTTTCTTGAGCATTTTCAAGAAAACTGTAATCCCAGCATTGAACAAGAGATAGGTTCCTAAAATGACCAGTATTACAGCTAAAAAGAAGGTAGAAATAGCTAATAGAGCATTTGTTACGCTTTGAGCTAGATAATAGCCACTACCTAAAGAGAGTAGTCCCAAGATTGTCTGAAACACTAGGAAACGGCCCTTCTTCTCACCTTTTGCTTTCTCACGAGATAGTTGGAGAGCATCCATACGGATAATGCGGATAGCATTTAGGAAGACAATGACTAAAAAGATAAAACCAAATACCAGAAGGATGGAAAGGACTACGGACCATTGGAAGGTTGCGACTAGCTCCACCTTCATCTTTGAAAGTTTAAGTAGTAAAGCGAAAATCAGATTATCAAAGAGGGCACCAATTCCAATACCAGCAGTGACTGTTACTAACCCAAATATCAAGAGTTCCTTAAAGGTCATACTAATCAGATGACGCTTCTCCAAGCCCAACATACCATATATACCCAGTTCTTTGGAACGATTTTTCATGACAAAACTGTTGGCATAAAGGACGATAATGGCAGATGCAAGTGTTACTACGATGAGACCTAGTTGTAGGGTAAATTGAATAGAAGATCCACCCCGCATTTCTACCATTTTAGGATTAAAAGTTAATGAATAAAATAGGTAGCTGATAGTAACTGCAAGGAGAACTGCTAGTGCAAAAGGATAATAGAGTTTGCGGTTTTTGATTAAGTTGGAAATGGCCAACTTATTGGTTAATCGAAACATACTAGTTCACCTCACTTGCCATAACAGTCAAGGTGTCAGAGATTTCTTGGAACATCTGACGATCCGTCTTTTCACCACGGTAGATTTGATTATAGAGAATACCGTCCTTGATGAAAAGAACACGTTTTGCACGGCTAGCCGCAGCTGTCGAGTGGGTTACCATGAGAATGGTTTGTCCTTGTTCATTGATTTGATCAAAGATATCAAGGAGGGCTGCAGACGATTTAGAATCTAGAGCACCTGTTGGCTCGTCCGCAAGAAGAATTTCTGGTTCTGTGATGATAGCCCGTGCAACTGCTACCCTTTGTTTTTGCCCTCCAGAGATTTCATAAGGGTACTTCTCCTGCAATTGATTGATGCCAAGATTTTCAGCCGTTACGACCAATTTTTTCATCATTTCTGTAATAGGCTTTCTAGACAATACCAAAGGGAGTAAGATATTGTCTTTAACAGAAAGCGTATCTAACAAATTGAAGTCTTGGAAGACAAAGCCTAACTTTTCACGACGGAAGCTTGATGCTTCAGAATTTTTAATGGTAGCTGTGTCAGTTCCATTTAGGTAGACCTGCCCACGCGTTGGCTTGTCAAGCATAGCAAGAATATTCAGTAGAGTCGATTTACCAGATCCAGACTCACCCATGATAGCAACGTAGTCGCCTTTTTCAACGGTAAAGTGAATATCTTTCAGGGCCTCTACTTGGTTGCCTTGAAAGCGAGTTTTATAAATCTTTTGAACGTGTTTTACATCTAATAGTGTCATTTTAACTTCTCCTTTTTAATATCCCATTAATTGAAACTGAGCTTGCATCATTTCGATGCCGATTTGAACTCGCTCGATATCCTTTGGACTCGGCTTACTTGTATGTTTCTTTTGTAAAATTGTTTTCATGGTTCCTCTCCTTTTTCTTTATGCTCTAAGTTTACTCCAAAAAAAGAGGACTTGCCATAACATAACCTTACAAAAGAGGCCTTTAATCTTACATTTTTGTAAGATTACATTTTTTATCTAATTGAAGCCTTTTTCTCACTATATCAAGGTCTAAAGAAGAGCTTGAAAGGTTTCTTCCAAGCTCTTCACAATTCTTTTCATTCAATCAGTAAATTCACTTCAGAGAACTTAATCCTCACAGTTGTTCCTTGCCCAAGTTCGGATTCTATTTGAATCTGATGTCCTAATTCTTGGCTGATTTTCTGGGTTAGATAGAGTCCAAGTCCAGATGACTGCTGGGTCATTCGACCATTATATCCTGAAAATCCACGTTCAAAGACTCGCAACCGATCACTGTTTTTGATACCAATACCAGTATCTTTGATGCAAAGGTCTGAACCTTCCATGTAGATTTCAACCCCACCTTCATTTGTGTACTTGAGGCTATTTGACAGGATTTGTTCAATGACTACCAACAGCCATTTTTTATCCGTCACAATCCTTCTATCCAAGTCATGCAGATCGACACTTAGACCTTTCTGGATAAAGAAAATGGCATATTTGCGAATGACTTCCTTGACCAGATCTTCTATATTTTCTTTCTTCAAAACCAAATCATCATGGAAGCTTTCTAAGCGTAGATATTGGAGTACGAGATTGGTATAGGAATCAATCTTAAAAATTTCCTGCTCCAACTGTTGTTTCAGTTGGCGATCCGCCACCTCACTTACAAGGAGTTTACTGGCTGCGATTGGTGTTTTTATCTGATGAACCCAGAGTGTATAGTAGTCCACCAAATCATTATAGCGGTTTTCAGCATCTGATTTCTTTTGATAGAGTTCAGATTCGCTTTTCTCTAATTTTTCAGTTAGAAGGACTTCCATTGGTGACTTAGCTTTTCTTTCGCCATAGAGCAATTCCTTACGATAACGTTGCAATTCTATCAAGAAATCAAATACCAAAAACAAAAATGTCAAAAATGTAGATAGAAAGAAGAAATAGTTAAAGTAGGGCCCTTGCTTATCAAACAAGATTTCAAAGAGAAAAAGCAAACCTGTAAGCGATAGAATAAAAGCAAAAAAACGGCTACGCGAACGGATATAAGCTAGAAAAAAACTTTTAAGTTCAAGCATGTTTCAATCCATACCCTATCCCTTTCTTCGTTTCAATAAAACCAATCAAACCTTCTTCCTCCAGTTTCTTGCGCAAGCGAGCGACATTAACAGATAAGGTATTGTCATCGATAAAAAAGTCACTGTTCCAGAGTTCCCGCATCAAATCATCACGCGCTACGATATTTCCTGCATGCTCAAATAAAACTCGTAAAATCTGAAATTCATTCTTGGTTAGGCTGATAGCTTTTCCATTGACATGCACATCCATAGACTTGGTATTGAGGATAACTCCTGCATATTCTAAAAGACTCTCATCCCTTCCAAATTCATAAGAGCGGCGCAACAAACCCTGTACCTTAGCTAAAAGGACCTGCTGGTCAAAAGGCTTGGTCACAAAATCGTCTGCTCCCATATTAATAGCCATCACGATGTCCATAGCTTGGTCTCTTGAAGACAAAAACATAATAGGAACTTTGGAAATCTTGCGAATTTCCTGACACCAATGATAACCATTAAAGAGAGGCAATCCAATATCCATGAGAACAAGATGAGGCTCAGACTGAACAAATAGCGTCAGAACTTCCATAAAGTCTTCTACCATGACTACTTCAAAACCCCATTCGGAGAGCATTTTCCCAACTTGCTGACGGATTACTGGATCATCTTCTACTAGTAAAATCTTATGCATCTGCTCCTCCTTTTTTTATATTATAGCAAAATTCTTCTGACTACTAGCGAAATTGATGCAAATCTGATATGATAAAAGTTAAGAAAGGAATTCCCATGGCCAATATTTTTGACTATCTAACTGATGTTCAATACGATTCTTTTTATGATCTTCCCTTAAATGAACTGGATGTACTTGCTTTGACAGAGCTGACTTATCTTCCTTTTGATAACCTATTGGACCAGCCTGTCAATCGTTTAAGCGATGTCGCAACAGGTGTTCCGCGAGAAAGCACCATGTTGACCAATAAAGAACGTCTGCAACTTTTGGACCAGCTTGCCCAACACAAACGTTTTAGAAATTGCAAGCTATCAAACTTTATTAACGAGATTGACACTGAGCAACAGAAACAGTTCGCTGCTATGACCTATCGTCTGAACCTAGATACCTATCTCATTGTCTTTCGTGGCACAGACGACAGTATTATTGGCTGGAAGGAAGATTTCCATCTGACCTATATGAAGGAAATCCCTGCCCAAAAGCATGCTCTTGAATACTTGGAAGATTTCTTTAAACAACATCCAAAACAAAAAGTGATTATAGCTGGGCATTCTAAAGGTGGGAATCTAGCCGTCTTTGCTGCTAGTCAAATCCAGCCTGAATTGCAGGAAAAGATATCAGCAGTTTATACCTACGATGCTCCTGGTTTGCAGGCTCATCTGACAGAAACGACTGGTTATCAAGATGTTATCCCTAAATTTCACCGTTATGTCCCACAAGGTTCTGTCATCGGCATGATGCTAGAAGTTCCTGATACTCCTACCGTCGTCAAATCTACGGCTCTCGGTGGAATCGCTCAACACAATACTTTCAGCTGGCTAACTGAAGGACACCACTTTGTCCAACTAGAGGAAATTAGTAGCGAAAGTCTCCAAATCAAAGACGCTCTTAAAGAATGGGTGGACAGTGTGCCCGATGAAGAACTCGAACTCTATTTTGATCTCTTCTTTGGAACCATCCTAGAATCTGGAATCACTTCCATCAACGATTTATCTTCTAGAAATGCTATTGAACACATTCAACAACTTGTTTCTCAAGCCCAGACACTGGAGCCCGAGCAAGTTGAAATCTTAAAAAATCTGACACAACTCCTACTGGATGCACGCTTCCAAGCCTGGAAAAATCATTTTTAATGTCTAAAAAAGTCCCTTCCTTTATAGAGGGACTTTCTTGTTGATTCCTTATTTTATTCTTCTGTGTTATACTAGAAACTGTAAATCTTTGAAAGAGGAAATCCTATGAAAATCCATAAAACTGTGAATCCTATCGCCTATGAAAATACTTATTATCTCGAAGGGGAGCAACACCTGATTGTAGTTGATCCTGGTAGCCATTGGGAAGCCATTCGCAAGACTATCGAAACCATCAATAAACCGGTCTGTGCCATTCTTCTGACCCACACTCACTACGACCATATTATGAGTATTGACCTAGTTAGAGATACTTTTGGAAATCCTCCAGTCTATGTAGCAGAAAGTGAAGCTTCTTGGCTCTATACTCCTGTTGACAACCTTTCAGGACTCCCTCGACACGATGATATGGCGGATGTCATCTGCAAACCAGCTGAACACACTTATGTCTTTCATGAAGAATACCAGATTGAAGAATTCCGCTTTACAGTCTTACCAACGCCAGGCCACTCTATCGGTGGAGTTTCATTGGTTTTCCCAGATGGACACTTGGTCTTAACGGGAGATGCCCTTTTCCGAGAAACCATTGGTCGGACAGATTTGCCAACTGGTAGTATGGAACAACTCCTTCATAGTGTCCAAACCCAGCTCTTCACCCTTCCAAACTACGATGTCTATCCAGGACATGGTCCGGCTACGACTATCGCGCACGAAAAAACCTTCAATCCATTTTTCTAAAATATAAAAACCAAGGACAATCATCCTTGGTTTTTTGATTACCAAATAATCACACGGTCTTCTGGTGAACGCCACATGCCGTCGCCTTCTTTGACATCATAGGTCGTAAAGAAGTCATCGAAGTTTGGCACTTGGACGTTAACACGGAGTTTAGCTGGGGCGTGCACATCAACGCTGGCCATGAGTTTCATCAACTCTGGGCGACCTTTCATACGCCAGATACGAGCAAAGTTATGGAAGAACTCTTCAGCTGAGAAGTCTGGTTCTCTCTTAGCAGCTTCAAGGGCAGCAGCGATTCCTCCAAGGTCGGCAACGTTTTCGGATACAGTTAGTTTCCCATTGATTTTTGCACCGTAAGATTCTTGACCATCAAACTGGTCGATAACCTTCTGCGTTTTCTCTTTAAAGGCAGCATAGTCGCTCTCAGTCCACCAATCCTTGAGACTTCCATTTTCATCAAAGGAAGCTCCATTAGTATCAAAGGCGTGAGAAATTTCATGGGCAATAACCGCACCGATACCACCATAGTTGGCAGAAGATGACTGATGCAAATCATAGAATGGAGCCTGTAGGATAGCGGCAGGGAAGACAATCAAGTTCTTTTGTGGATTGTAGTAGGCATTGACCATATGAGCAGGCATTCCCCACTCCTTGTAGTCAACCGGCTGATTCCACTTGCTCCAACTGTGCTTGATTTCTACACGCGCAAAGGCTAGGGCATTCTCAAAGAGGCTAGCAGATTCATCCACTACCTTGTCCTTATAGCGAGCTGGCAGTTCTTCTGGATAGCCGATATAAGGCTTGATGACATTGAGTTTGACGATGGCTTTTTCTCGAGTTTCAGGAGTCAGCCAGTCATTTTTAGCCAAACGTTCCTTATAAACGTCAATCATGGTCGCCACTTTTTTCTCTACGTCCGCCTTAGCTTCTGGAGAGAATTTTTCGTGGGCATACCAAAGACCGAGGGCTTGTTTAAATGGTCCTTGAGCTAAATGGTAAGCTGCCTTGCGTTTGTCTTGAGCCTCTGGAACTCCTGAAAGAGCTCGTCCGTAGGCACCTGACAAGATACGAATCTCATCTGTCAGATAACTAGTCGAAAGATTAACCACACTCAAGATCAAGCTTGCCTTAAGTAAAGGCCAAGCTTCTTCACTATAGAATTGCTCTGCTGCTTGCCAGAAACGTTCTTCATCTACAATGACCTTATCAGGAACTTGACCAAGAATCGCTTGGAAAAAGTCATCCAATGGAAGGGCAGGCGCAAACTTTTTGAAATCTTCATAAGAATACGGATGGTAAAGTTTGGCGTATTCTGAACTCTCTTCGTTTGAAAGGACGACAGCTGCGATGCGACGATCCAATTCCAATCGTTTCTCTAGCAGATCTTCGATTTCTTCATCTGAGAAGTTATAGGCTTTGAGGAGATTAGAAGTACTTTCTTTCCAAAGGTTCAATAATTCCTCACGCTGAGGATGGTCTTCCGCATAGTAGGTTGTATCAGGCAAGATAGTTCCTGGAGCACTAGCCCAGAGAACATTGGTTCTAGCATCCATAAAGTCTGGTGATACTCCAAATGGAAGGAAGTTTGGTTTACCAGCTAATTCAAATGCTGCTAGTTTACTTGCGAAATCTGCAAAACTTTCTAAATTCTGGTATTCCTTCAATAAAGGAAGAACTGGCTCAATTCCATCAGCTTCTCGCTTATCGAAATCTCTGACCATACTATGGTACTTGACAAAATTTGCTAAGATGGCATCTTCTGGCACATCTTCTCCTGCCAACCACTTGTCTGTCGTCGTTAGCATCAACTCTTCAATTTCTTCGTCAAGGTCGATAAAACCACCTGTTCTCGATTTATCTGCTGGAATAACAGCAGTCTTTTCCCACTCACCATTTATGGCATCATAAAAATCATCTTGATAACGTGTCATCTTGTTCTCGCTTTCCTATTTTCACTTATTCTTAGCTTAGCAAAAATCCCTGGGGAATGCAATTAAAAATGCCGTCTCCTCCTATTTGATTTCATCATTAATATTTTAAATTTTTACCAAAATTAACTTGACTTAAAAATAAAATTAAGGTATATTAAAAATTAGGAGGAATACAACTGTATGATACGTATTGAAAACCTCAGTGTCTCCTACAAAGAAACGTTGGCACTAAAGGATATTTCACTAGTGCTCCAAGGACCAACGATTACCGGAATCATCGGTCCAAACGGCGCTGGGAAATCAACATTATTAAAAGGTATGCTGGGAATTATCCCACATCAAGGTCAGGCATTTCTCGATGACAAGGAAGTTAAAAAATCCTTACATCGAGTTGCCTATGTCGAGCAAAAAATTCATATTGACTACAACTTTCCCATCAAGGTCAAGGAATGCGTCTCGTTAGGACTATTTCCCTCTATTCCTCTCTTTCGAAGTTTAAATGCTAAACATTGGAAGAAAGTGCAAGAGGCCCTTGAAATCGTCGACCTAGCTGACTACGCTGAACGTCAAATCAGTCAACTGTCTGGAGGTCAGTTCCAGCGGGTCTTGATTGCCAGATGTTTGGTGCAGGAAGCCGACTATATCCTCTTAGATGAACCCTTTGTTGGGATTGACTCAGTCAGTGAGGAAATCATCATGAATACGCTGAGAGATCTGAAAAAAGCTGGGAAGACGGTTCTCATCGTCCACCACGACCTCAGCAAGGTTCCCAACTACTTCGATCAAGTCTTGCTTGTCAATCGAGAAGTGATTGCTTTTGGTCCGACCAAAGAAACCTTTACCCAAGCCAATCTCAAAGAAGCTTACGGTAATCGACTCTTTTTCAATGGAGGTGACCTATGATTGCAGAATTTATCGATGGATTGCAAAAATTCCATTTCTTACAAAATGCCTTGATAACAGCTATTGTTATCGGGGTCGTAGCTGGAGCTGTAGGATGTTTCATCATTCTACGTGGGATGTCACTCATGGGAGATGCCATTTCACATGCTGTCTTACCAGGTGTAGCCCTCTCCTTCATCTTGGGCATTGACTTCTTTATCGGAGCCATTGTCTTTGGACTGCTAGCTGCTATCATCATTACCTACATCAAGGGAAACTCGATTGTCAAAAGCGATACCGCCATCGGCATTACCTTTTCTTCTTTCTTAGCCCTCGGTATCATCTTGATTAGTGTCGCTAAAAGTTCAACTGACCTTTTCCATATCCTTTTTGGTAATATTCTTGCTGTTCAAGATACAGATATGTTTATTACTATGGGTGTAGGGGCAGCCATTCTCTTGTTAATCTGGATTTTCTTCAAGCAACTCTTGATAACGTCCTTTGATGAACTCTTGGCTAAAGCCATGGGAATGCCTGTCAATTTCTATCACTACTTACTCATGGTACTCCTAACTCTCGTGTCTGTGACAGCCATGCAAAGTGTCGGAACTATCCTGATTGTAGCCATGCTGATTACCCCAGCTGCAACTGCTTATCTGTATGCTAATAGCCTGAAAAGTATGATTTTCCTTTCCTCAACCTTTGGAGCTACAGCTTCAGTTTTGGGACTCTTTATCGGCTATAGCTTTAACGTTGCGGCAGGTTCTAGTATCGTGCTTACAGCTGCTAGTTTCTTTCTCATTAGCTTCTTTATCGCTCCAAAACAACGATATTTGAAACTGAAAAATAAACATTTGTTAAAATAAGGGGCAAAGCCCCAATAAATTGGAGGATCTAATGAAAAAATTAGGTACATTACTCGTTCTCTTTCTTTCCGTCATTGCTCTTGTAGCATGTGCTAGTGGAAAAAAAGATGCAGCTTCTGGTCAAAAACTAAAAGTTGTTGCCACAAACTCAATCATCGCTGATATTACTAAAAATATTGCTGGTGACAAGATTGATCTTCACAGTATCGTTCCTGTTGGTCAAGACCCACACGAATACGAACCACTACCTGAAGACGTCAAGAAAACTTCTCAAGCTGATTTGATTTTCTATAACGGTATCAACCTTGAAACAGGTGGAAATGCTTGGTTTACAAAATTGGTAGAAAATGCCAAGAAAACTGAAAACAAAGACTACTTTGCAGTCAGCGAAGGCGTTGATGTTATCTACCTTGAAGGTCAAAACGAAAAAGGCAAAGAAGACCCACACGCTTGGCTCAACCTTGAAAATGGGATCATCTTTGCTAAAAACATCGCAAAACAATTGAGCGCTAAAGACCCTAGCAACAAAGAATTTTACGAAAAAAATCTCAAAGAATATACTGATAAGCTAGACAAACTTGACAAGGAAGCTAAAGCTAAATTCGACAATATTCCTGCTGAGAAAAAACTCATCGTAACCAGTGAAGGATGCTTCAAATACTTCTCTAAAGCCTACGGTGTCCCAAGTGCCTATATTTGGGAAATCAATACTGAAGAAGAAGGAACTCCTGACCAAATCAAGACCTTGGTTGAAAAACTTCGCCAAATGAAAGTCCCATCACTATTTGTTGAGTCCAGTGTCGATGATCGTCCAATGAAGACTGTTTCAAAAGACACAAACATCCCAATCTATGCTCAAATCTTTACGGACTCAATCGCTGAAGAAGGTAAAGAAGGCGATAGCTACTACAACATGATGAAATACAATCTTGACAAGATTTCTGAAGGTTTAGCTAAATAATCATTTTAAAAACGTCAGTCACCATGAATTGGCGTTTTTAAAATGATTCAAAATCCGGTCAAATTATTGGAAAACTCTGAACATTTAATGTAGAATGAAAGAAAAAAGATTGGAGTAGCTTATGACTACATTCCTTGGAAACCCTGTTACGTTTACAGGAAAACAACTACAAGTAGGAGACAAGGCACTTGATTTCTCTCTCACAACGACTGACCTCTCTAAAAAAACACTGTCTGATTTTGAATGCAAGAAAAAGATTTTGAGTGTCATTCCTTCTATCGACACTGGTATCTGCTCACTTCAGACTCGTCGCTTTAACCAAGAATTGGCTAGCTTAGACAACACTGTTGTCTTAACGGTGTCTATGGACCTCCCCTTCGCTCAAAAGCGCTGGTGTGGTGCTGAAGGAATTGAGAATGCCATCATGCTCTCAGACTACTTCGACCACTCCTTTGGACGCGATTATGCCCTCTTAATCAATGAATGGCATCTGCTTGCTCGAGCCGTATTTGTTCTCGATGCTGACAATATTATCCGTTATGTTGAGTATGTGGACAATATCAACAGCGAACCAAACTTTGAAGCAGCCATTGAAGCAGCAAAGTCGCTTGACTAAAAGAAAGCCCACTTGTAACAAGACAGAAAGCTAGAGAAATCTAGCTTTTTTTGGTATACTAGATGGAGATAATAAACAAGGAAATGCAAATGACACCAAATAAAGAAGATTACTTAAAATGTATTTATGAGATTGGCATGGATGTTCCTAAGATTACCAATAAGGAAATTGCTGCTCGAATGCAGGTATCTCCTCCAGCTGTAACTGAAATGATTAAGCGCATGCAGTCTGAAAATCTCATCTTAAAAGATAAGAAAAAAGGATACTTGCTAACCAATATTGGGCTAACACTTGTATCAGAACTTTATCGTAAACATCGTCTGATTGAGGTTTTTCTGGTCCACCATCTAGACTATACCAGTGACCAAATTCATGAGGAAGCTGAAGTATTAGAACATACCGTTTCAGACTTTTTTGTAGAGAGATTAGAAAGTATGCTAGGTTTCCCAAAAACTTGCCCTCACGGAGGAACCATTCCTGCTAAGGGTGAGCTTCTAGTTGAGGTTAATAACCTGCCACTTTCTGATATCAAAGAAGTAGGAAACTACCTTCTGACAAGAGTTCATGACAGCTTTGAAATCCTCCAATATTTGGATAAACATGCCATCCATATTGGAGACCAACTCCAAGTCAAGCAGTTCGATGGCTTCTCTAATACCTTTACCCTGATTCACAACAATGAAGAACTTCAAGTCAGCCTCGAAATTGCCAAACAACTCTATGTTGAAAAAATGAACTAAAGTCTTTATCAGCAAAAAACCAAGCCCGCTAGCTTGGTTTTTCTTATCTATTTTTGGTGTCAAGAATGATTGTTACCGGTCCATCATTGACCAGTTCCACCTGCATATCTGCTCCGAAAATACCTATTTTCACAGGAACTTCCTTGGCTAGTTCTCGGTTAAAATCTTGATAGAAAGCCTCTGCAACATCAGGCTTAGCAGCACCTGTAAAAGCTGGGCGATTCCCTTTTTTAGTATCTGCAAAAAGAGTGAATTGAGAGATGGAGAGTATTTCTCCTTGGATATCCTTAACAGATAGGTTCATCTTGCCTTCATCATCCGAAAAGATCCGCATATTGACCAGTTTTCTGACTGCATACTCCAAATCCTCTTGCTGATCCTCAGGTCCAATACCCACTAAGAGCAAGAGTCCTTGTTTGATTTGACCATGAATTTGTCCCTCAATAGAAACCTGAGCTTGCTTGACTCGCTGAGCGATGATTTTCATAGAAATCCTTTCTGACTGTATCGAGCATACTTAACCATTGGTCCGTTTGACTGAGTAGACTTCTGGTACACTCTTAATCTTATCAACTACCGTTGTCAACATTGAAAGGTTAGAAATTCCAAAGGATACATGGATATTGGCAAATTTCATATCCTTGGTCGGTTGGGCATTAACTGACGAGATATTCTTAGTTGTGTTTGATAGGACTTGCAAGATATCATTCAAAAGACCAGAACGGTTGAGTCCATAGATATCGATATGAGCCATATATTCCTTGCTTGAGAATTGGTCTTCCCACTCAACATCAAGAAGACGTTGCTCGTAGTTTTCCTGTGAACGAAGGTTCATACAGTCCACGCGATGGATAGCAACACCACGACCTTTGGTAATATAACCAACGATATCATCACCTGGAACAGGATTACAACATTTGGCAATCCGGATCAAGAGACCAGAAGCTCCCTGAATGACAACACCACCCTCATGCTTAACCTTAAGTGTGTCCTTGTTCTCTACCTTGACTTCGCCACCCTTAACCAACTCTTCTGCTTCTGCCTTGGCTTTGGCACGTTCTTCTTCACGACGTTCCTTCTCCGTCAAACGGTTAAAGACAGTGATAGCTCCAATTTCTCCAAAACCAATCGCAGCAAAGAGAGCTTCTTCAGTCTTGTAGCTAGTTTTTTGAAGTACTTCATCCATGTGACGCTTGTCCATAAATTTATTGGCCACATAGCCGTTTTCTTGAAGCTGACTAATCAGCAATTCACGACCTTTATTGATGGACAATTCTTTATCTTGGTTTTTAAAGAACTGACGAATTTTGTTACGGGCCTTGCTGGTTTTAACCATGTTGAGCCAGTCACGGCTTGGTCCAAATGAATTTGGATTGGTGATGATTTCAACCTGGTCACCCGTTTTCAGCTTGGTAGTCAGAGGAACCATACGGCCATTGACCTTGGCACCAGTCGCTTTTTCCCCAATCTTGGTATGAATCTCATAGGCAAAGTCAATCGGCCCCGAATCTTTTGGAAGAGAACGAACCGCTCCGTCTGGAGTAAAGACATAAATCTCTTCTGCCAGATAGTTTTCTTTGACAGTATCTACAAATTCCTTGGCATCATCCGCCTGGTCTTGGAGTTCCATCATCTCCTTGATCCAGTTCATCCCAATGGCGGATTCTTTACTATTAACTTGGCCTTTCATTCCTTTTTTGTAGGCCCAGTGAGCCGCAACCCCGTACTCAGCAACCTCGTGCATTTCCTTGGTACGGATCTGGAACTCAATCGGTCCTTTTGGTCCATAAACAGTCGTATGGATAGACTGGTAACCATTGGCCTTACGATTGGCAATATAATCTTTAAAACGTCCCGGCATTGGTTTCCAAAGCTCATGAACGTAGCCCAACATCGCATAGACATCACTCTGAGTGTCTAGGATACAACGAATGGCAATCAGGTCATAGATCTCCTCAAAGCGTTTTTTCTTGTCCTGCATCTTGCGATAGATAGAGTAGATATGCTTTGGACGACCATAGATTTTTCCTGTAAGATTACGCTCAGATGAATACTCCTCGAGTTTCGTCACAACTTCATCGACCAAGGCTTCACGTTCTTGACGTTTCTCCTTCATCATATGAGTTATCTTGTAAAACTCTGTCGGATTGAGGTAACGGAAGGAAAGATCCTCTAGTTCCCACTTAACACTTGAAATCCCCAAACGGTGAGCAAGTGGTGCATAGATTTCCATGGTTTCTCTGGAAATACGCTCTTGCTTATCCTTACGAAGATGCGTGAGGGTACGCATATTGTGCAGGCGGTCAGAGAGTTTGACCAAGATAACGCGGATATCCTCTGACATGGCCATAAGCATCTTGCGGTGATTCTCAGCTAACTGCTCTTCTATAGACTTGTATTCGACCTTACCAAGCTTGGTAACACCGTCTACAATCACTCGAACATCATGACCAAACTCGCGCTCTAAGTCATCCAAAGTAGCATCTGTGTCTTCTACCACGTCATGCAAAAAACCACAGGCAACAGTGACGGCGTCCAACTTGAGCTTAGCCAAGATACCTGCTACCTGGATAGGGTGGATAATGTAGGGCTCGCCTGATTTACGATATTGGCCACTGTGGCACTCTACAGCATAAACCAAGGCCTTATGGACAAAAGCCACATCTTCTTTCGATAAATATTTTTGCGTTAAAGCGACGACTTCATCGCCAGAATAAATTACTTCTTTTGGCATGCATACTCTCCAGTTCTTCCTACCATTTTAACACTTTTTAGTCAATAAGAAAACTAGTAAAGTCTCCTTCTATCCGAGTTTCTAAACTTTATAAAAAAACACTACTAGAAAAACTCTAGTAGTGTTATTTTAATTCAAATCTATCTTAGTAAACTGTCTTTTCAGTTTCTACATCGAAGAAGTGAGCTTTATTCAAGTCAAATCCAAGTTCCACAGTTGCACCAGCTTGCAAGTAGTCACGTGCGTCAACCTTAGCAACGAATTCATCTTTACCAACTTGGCAGTATAGGTGAGATTCTGAACCAAGCAATTCTGATACAGAGATAGTTGCTTTCACAACTGATTCTGGGAATGTTTCAAGGAAAGCAGGTTCTGCGTTCACGTCTTCTGGACGGATACCGAAGATCAATTCTTTACCTTCGTAACCTTTATCGCGAAGAACTTTCAAAGCACCTTCTGGAACTTTCAAGTTAAAGGCATCACCAACGATGTGGTCACCGATCAATTTTACGTTGATGAAGTTCATAGCTGGGCTTCCGATGAATCCTGCTACAAATTTGTTAACTGGGTTTTTGTAAACTTCTTGAGGAGTACCGATTTGTTCAACACGTCCGATAGTACCAGTACCAGCAGGGTTTTTAGTAGCTGACATGATAACGATACGGTCTGCAAGTGTCATCGCTTCTGTTTGGTCGTGAGTTACGTAGATAGTTGTAGCTCCGATACGACGGTGGATTTTAGCGATTTCAGCACGCATAGATACACGAAGTTTTGCATCCAAGTTTGACAAAGGTTCGTCCATCAAGAATACCTTAGCGTCACGGACGATCGCACGACCCATGGCAACACGTTGACGTTGACCACCTGAAAGGTCAGCTGGTTTACGATCCAAGAATTCTTTCAAACCAAGAATTTCAGCTGCTTCTTGTACACGTTTGTCGATGTCTTCTTTGCTGTATTTACGCAATTTCAAACCGAAAGCCATGTTATCGTATACAGTCATGTGTGGGTAAAGAGCGTAGTTTTGGAATACCATGGCGATGTCACGGTCTTTTGGAGCTACGTCATTGACAACCACGCCGTCGATAGATGCAGTACCTTCTGTGATGTCTTCAAGACCTGCAATCATACGGAGAGTAGTTGATTTACCACATCCTGAAGGTCCTACGAAAACGATAAATTCTTTGTCTTTGATATCCAAGTTGAAGTCTTCAACTGAGTAGTGTTCGCTATTTGGATATTTTTTGTAAATATTTTTAAGATTTAATTCTACCATTGTGGAGAACTCCTTTAATTTTTGATAGTTTTATTATAAATGAAAACGCTTTACATTTCTATGGCAAGGTGACCAAAAAAATAAAAAAGTTCTGTGCAACTTGCACAAAACTTTAAATAATATCTGGTAAAATCAATTGATAACACAAGGTCAAATCAGTCAATTCTTTCAACTGAAGCCCTGTCAATTCTTCCCATTTATCAATCTTGTATTGGAGAGAATTGCGGTGTAGATAGAGCTGTTGTGCTGTTTTAGTTAGGACTGCACTATTTTCCCATAAGGAGAGGATGATTTCCTGAATTTGATCCTGATCCAAAATCATCTGGTGGAGATATTCTTTGATAAGACCCAATTCCACCATTTTTTCACCCATACTCCAAAGGTAAAGTTGAGAAAAAGTATGGAATCCTTGATGACCTTGACGCCACCAGTTTTTAAACAAGTCACGTTCTGCTTTGATGAGATCTGTCAAACTCTGATTTCCTGTTTGCGACCAGACCTGACCAAGCATGATGGACAAACGCACCCCAAAGTCGTATTCTACGGCTTCCAAGGTATCCATCAAGATTGAGCGAATCGAGGTATACTTGTCCTGCTGGAGAACAAAAAGGTAATCCTGAGCGCCAACCTGAAGCACTGTCTCGCAATTAGGAAAGAGGGTTTTCATCATATCCAACCAAGAAATTAAGTTTTCCTGTTGGTAGTAAGAAAGGTGACAATAAACAATCTGTAGCTTTTTAAAGCTCTGCGGGGCTTGTCCCTTGCCCTCAATCAAATAGCTATACCATGGATTGAGAGAGATGGTTTGTTCCTGCTGGGTTAAGAGAGCCACCAACTGTTTTTCACGTTCACTAAGTCCAGCTTCCTCTAGTAAAACCCACTGTTGAGAAGACAAAGGAAGCGTCAACCAACCTTCCTTATCGACTGGCTGGTCTACGATTTGAGCTTGTGGAAACCAATCTAGTAATTCTTTTGCAATCATACCTAGCCCTCCACTTTTTGGATACACCAAGAAATCAAGGTTTCTAGGCGCTCCACATTTTCGGTCATATGAAGGTAGCCCATGACCGCTTCAAATCCCGTAGACATGCGATAGGTCACCACATCCGCATTCTTAGCCTTAGTGTGACTATTGGTATTGCGACCCCGTTTGTAGATTTCTTCCTCTTTTTCCGTTAGGACTTCTTCTTCCAACATGAGGGAAATCAAGCGAGCCTGAGCCCTGGCCGATACATACTTGGTTGCCTCTTGGTGGAGTTTATTGGGCTTGGTCATGCCTTTTAGGATGAGGTGACGGCGAATATACATAGAATACACCGCATCTCCTTCAAAAGCTAGAGCAATCCCGTTAATGAGATTGACATCAATCACGTGTCCACCTCACTCCATCCTTGGTATCCAGTAGCTTAATCCCTTGAGCAGCTAATTGGTCACGAATTTGGTCAGCTGTCGCAAAATCACGATTGGCACGCGCTTCTTGACGTTTTTGAATCAAAACTTCGATTTCTTCATCCAAAACTTCCTCGACAAAAACAATACCAAAGACCTCTAACATAGCCGTAAGAGCTTCCTTAACCGTTGCATCATAGTTGCCTGAATTGATCCACTTGGCCATTTCAAAGACAACTGTGATTCCATTAGCCGTATTGAAATCCTCATCCATAGCAGCTACAAACTTATCTTTAAAAGCCTGTAACTCCCCCGAATCTACAGTTCCAGTAAATGGTTGCTCATAGGTATTTTTCAAATACTTGAGATTAGTCTCCGCATCACGCACAGCCTTTTCCGTAAAGTTGATAGGTTTGCGGTAATGCTGAGTCGCAAAGAAGAAACGCAATACTTGACCGTCGATCGTTTCGAGGGCATCGTGTACCGTAATAAAGTTACCCAATGACTTGGACATCTTGACATTGTCGATATTGACAAATCCATTGTGCATCCAGTAGTTAGCAAAGGTCTTACCTGTCTTGGCTTCTGACTGGGCAATTTCGTTGGTGTGGTGTGGAAACTCAAGGTCAGCTCCACCACCGTGAATATCGATAGTATCACCCAAAATCTCCGTTGACATGACTGAACACTCGATATGCCAGCCTGGACGACCAGGACCCCAAGGGCTGTCCCAAGAAATCTCACCTGGTTTGGCTGCTTTCCATAGGGCAAAGTCCACAGGATTTTCCTTACGAGCCGTCTCTTCATCTGTTCGACCTGAAGCACCTAGTTCCAAGTCTTCCAAGGTTTTATTAGCCAATTTAGCATAGTTGTGGGATTTTTCCACACGGAAGTAAACATCCCCTTGACTCTCGTAGGCATAGCCTTTTTCAATCAGGTCAGAGACAAAGCGGATGATATCAGCCATAAACTCGACTACACGAGGATGACGAGTCGCAGGCTTCACACCCAAGGCTGTCACATCCTCACGAAAGGCAGCGATATACTTGTTCGCTACTTCCTGAGGTGTGATACCTTCTTCCTTGGCACGGTTAATAATCTTATCATCCACATCTGTGAAGTTAGAAATGTAGGCAACTTCATAGCCACGGTATTCAAAGTAGCGACGAATGGTATCGAAGGCTACTGTCGAACGGGCATTCCCTACGTGAATGTAGTTGTATACAGTTGGCCCACAGACATACATCTTAACCTTGCCGTCCTCGATTGGGACAAAATCTCGCAAATCACGAGACATGGTGTCATAGATTTTAATCACTCACTGACTCCTTTCTGTGTCTTGTTTATCGTAAAGAGTCGTTTCAATCCAACTCTCTAGCAATTACTAATGCTATCTCAAAGAAAGTCATAGCATCTGCTTTTCTTTCTTCGTATCTTGCATCCCACTCATGATTATGATGGTCAACATAATCAGCTGTATAAAAAAATTGATAAACTTTTGCTTGTCGAAATTGTGCCCAAGCCATGATTGCTGAGGCTTCCATATCTACAACAGTCGCACCTGCTGCTAGTCTACGTTTGACCTTATCAGCTGTTTCACGATAGAAAGCATCTGTGGTCCAAGCCTTTGTTCGAATGTGCTCAATATCAGATTTTTTTAAAGCTTCTTCTATGGTTAAGAGTAGAGTTTCATCATAAGCTATTTCATCACTTGCAGGAGCGTAATGGTAACTTGTACCTTCATCACGTAGAGCTGAACTTGGTAGGATAATCTTATCTGCCTGAATAGACTTATCTAGAACTCCGCAAGAACCCAAAACAATAAAGTTCTTAAATCCTCTTGCTTTGAGTTCTTCTAAGAGTCCAACAACCATCGGGGCTCCAATCGTAGCTATAGCAACTGCTACCTTAGTCCCATCTTTTTCATAGATATACCATGGAAATCTACCATTTAGATTAGTTAGATAGCCACCTTCGTAAACATCTTCAAACTGCTTTACTCGTTCAACGATTTCTCCATTAAAAGATAAAATAATCGTATCACAGATTTCTCCACCACTAAGGAGGCTTCGATCAGTTGGCTCGATAACAGCAGGTACATTTTCAAATTCTTCTAATAGCATCGGCCTAACCTCCTAATTAAAGAGTCACTTCTCATTACAAACCAGACGACCTGTGACTGGCTTCTCTAGCATGCTCAAGTTTATTGACGTAGTATTCACGTTTTTCTTCGACTTCGTGAATGGTTGGTTCATCCTTTTGCCCGTGAACTCGAACAATCTTAGCAGGAATGCCGACAACCGTCACATCACTAGGAACATCTGCCACAACGACAGCAGCGGCACCGACTTTGGCATTTTCACCGATTTCTACAGGGCCGATGACTTGGGCATGAGCAGAGATAAGAGCTCCTTTGCGAACAGTCGGATGGCGTTTACCACTATCCTTACCTGTCCCACCAAGAGTAACCCCATGGTAGAGAAGAACACCTTTTTCAACGATAGCTGTCTCCCCAATCACAAGTCCTGCCCCATGGTCAATAAAGACACCCGATTCGATCTGAGCACCAGGGTGAATCTCTATCTGCGTCCAAAAACGCCAAAACTGGCTGTGCATACGAGCTAAAAGCTTAAAGCCATGTTTCCAGAGAAAATGAGAGAGACGGTGAGCAGCCAAGGCCTTGACACCCGGATAAGTCAGCAAGACTTCCAAGGTAGTGCGAGCCGCTGGATCATTTTCTTTTACGATATCAATGGTTTCACGCCACCATCCCATACATTTCTCCTTTCTTATTCTGAGTCTTTTGGTGTTTCTGTAGTTTCTTTCTTAGGTTTGTGGTCCTTGTGGTGGTGACGAGGACGATCGCCATGACGATGACCTTTTTCCCCTTTTTCTTCTGAACGTTCAGGTTTTGGCGGACGTGGCAAGAGTGCCTTCATAGAAGCATCTACACGACCTTTTTCATCAATCTTAATAACCTTCACATCTACAAAATCACCAATTTGAACTAAATCTTCTACATTGTTAGTACGAGTCCAAGCCATTTCAGAGATGTGTACGAGGGCATCTGTCTTGTCAAAGAGGTTGACAAAGGCACCAAATTTCTCGATACGAACAACTTTGGCATGGTAGACTTCGTCCACTTTAGCTTCACGAACCAAACCAGCAATGATCTCTTTAGCACGGTTGATGGCATCTTGGTCGCTAGAGTAGATAGATACGTTACCTTCTTCGTCGATATCAATCTTAACGCCTGTTTCAGCGATGATCTTATCGATGGTTTCTCCACCCTTACCGATGACAATCTTGATCTTGTCCACATCAATCTTGATGGTATCAATTTTCGGAGCTGTTGGAGCCAATTCTGGACGAACTTCTGGAATAGTAGCTTCAATCACATCAAGGATTTCAAAACGAGCTTTCTTGGCTTGAGCAAGAGCTTCCGTCAAGATTTCTGCAGTAATCCCTTGGATCTTGATATCCATCTGAAGGGCTGTAATCCCGTCGCGAGTACCTGCAACCTTGAAGTCCATATCTCCAAAGTGGTCTTCCAAACCTTGGATATCTGTCAATACTGTATAGTTGTTACCATCTGAGATGAGACCCATAGCAATACCTGCTACTGGTGCCTTGATTGGCACACCACCAGCCATAAGGGCAAGAGTTCCGGCACAGATAGAGGCTTGAGATGAAGAACCGTTTGATTCCAAGACTTCTGCTACTAGGCGGATAGCGTATGGGAATTCTTCCAAGCTTGGCAATACTTGAGCAAGAGCACGCTCCCCAAGAGCACCGTGACCAATTTCACGACGACCTGGTGCACCGTAACGTCCAGTTTCCCCTACAGAGTATTGTGGGAAGTTATAGTGGTGCATAAAGCGTTTCTTGTACTCTGGATCCAAACCATCGATGATTTGCGTTTCACCCATTGGCGCCAAAGTCAAGATAGAAAGAGCCTGAGTTTGTCCACGAGTAAAGAGACCTGAACCGTGCACACGGGGAACAAAGTCAACAACCGCATCCAAAGGACGGATTTCATCGACCTTACGACCATCAGGACGAACCTTGTCTTCTGTAATCAAACGGCGCACTTCTGCGTGTTCCATTTGTTCCAAAATTTCAGCCACATCACGCATGATACGGTCAAATTCTTCGTGGTTCGCATATTTTTCTTGGTAAACCGCAGTTACTTGGTCTTTGACTGCTTGAGTTGCAGCTTCACGAGCTAATTTTTCTTCTACTTGGACCGCTTTTTGAAGGTCGCTATTGTAGACCGCAATGATTTCGGCTTGCAATTCCTCATCTACATGAAGCAATTCAACTACTGCTTTTTCTTTACCTACCGCCGCAACGATCTCTTCTTGGAAGGCAATCAATTCTTTGACAGCTTCGTGTCCTTTAAGAAGAGCTTGTAGCATGATTTCTTCTGACAATTCTTTGGCCCCAGACTCTACCATGTTGATAGCGTGTTTGGTACCAGCTACTGTCAATTCAAGAAGCGAGCTCTCTGCTTGTTCTTGAGTTGGGTTGATGATGATTTCACCATCGACATAACCTACTTGTACCCCAGCGATTGGTCCGTCAAATGGAATATCTGAGATAGACAAGGCCAATGATGAACCAAACATAGCTGCCATTGGTGCAGATGCATTTTCATCGTAAGAAAGAACTGTATTGATCACTTGTACTTCATTACGGAAACCTTCCGCAAACATGGGACGGATTGGACGGTCAATCAAACGCGCTGTCAAAGTCGCATCAGTTGAAGGACGTCCTTCACGCTTCATAAAGCCACCAGGAAACTTCCCAGCTGCGTACATTTTTTCTTCGTAGTTAACTTGGAGTGGGAAGAAATCCCCAGTTGCCATTTTCTTAGACATAACGGCTGCAGTCAAGACAGTTGACTCACCGTAACGAACGACAACAGCGCCATTTGCTTGCTTAGCAACCTGACCAGTCTCTACGATCAACTCACGACCCGCAAAAGTCGTTTGAAACACATGTTTTGTCATTTTAATCCCCTTTGGATTGATAAAATTATACGCCTTGCCTACAAAAATCAAGATACTAAGCCGTTAAGCAACTCAAAGGAAAATAGGAAATCGAACGACGGAGCGAATGCTCCTAGGTAGATTTATCTTTTTCCACAGAGTTGTAGGCGTGTTCAATTACTCATGAAATTTTGAACATTTAGAGTTGAGTTTTTGCAACCTTAATAACTTAAATACCCTCATCTTTGTATCAAGTACGTACAGAGTCTATTTTATCATATTTTTCTTAAAAAGTGCGGTCTTTTCTATCAAAAAAGAACCATTCTTCTCACCAGAAAAGAATGGTCTGCTTGTTTTATTTTACAGGCTGATGGTTAAACAAGGCATGGGTTGCTTGATGAATATATTGGGCAGTTTCTGCATTGTTCATAGTGTAGAGATGCACACCTGCAACGTCTTGCGTTACCAAGTCCACGATTTGGTCTACGGCATAGGCAAGTCCTGCTGCTCTGAGTGACTCAGGGTCATTCTCATACTTGTCCAAGATAGCCTTAAACTTACGTGGGAGATGGATATTCTCACAAGTCTTCAAGAGACGAAGAGCTTGGTTACGGTTAAGGATTGGCATGATCCCTGCATGAATGGGAACATCAATCCCTGCCAAGGTACACTTGTCTTGGAAATCGTAGAAACGCTCATTGTCAAAGAAAAGTTGCGTTACTAGACTAGAGCATCCTGCATCCACTTTTTTCTTGAGATTTTGAATATCTGAGATTTGATTTGGCGAATCTGGATGTCCTTCAGGATAACAAGCACCAATGATATCAAAGTGTGGGGCCTGCTCCTTGATGAACTCAATCAAGTCTGTCGCATAACGGAAATCCTTCTGTGGTTCAACACCTGGAATGATATCTCCACGAAGAGCCAAGATTTTCTGAACACCAACTTTATCCAAATCTGCAATAGTCTCAGCCACCTTATCCTTAGTTAGATAAATAGCTGGCAAGTGAGCAATGGTCGGAATCTCCAAGTCATTTTGGATATAGTCTGCCAAACGAACCGTCGTCTCTTTGATATTAAATTTATTATTGCTGGCAGTCACACTGATGAAGTGTGGTGCCAAGCCCTGCATGTCTTTCAGGGCTGCAATAATTTTGTCATTGCCTACTGCTGGGTTTGGAGGGAAAACTTCAAATGAGAGTGATGGTGTTTGACGTGACATATGTATGAACCTTTTCTAGTTGATTTCTTACTGATCAACCGTGTAGAGAGAACTGTCTTTTCTTACAATTTCTCACGCGCAGCTTTGGCAGCTTCTACAAGGCGGATCAAGCTTTCTTTCGTTTCTGGAATACCACGTGTTTTCAAACCACAGTCAGGGTTGATCCAAACTTTCTTGCTTGGTACTTTCGCAAGGATAGCTTCGATTGTGTGGTCGATTTCGCCTTCATTAGGCACACGAGGTGAGTGGATATCGTAAACCCCAGGTCCAACTTCTGTTTGGAAGTTTTTCGCTTTGAGTTCGTCCAAGATTTCAAGGTTTGAACGGCTCGCTTCAAATGAGATAACGTCTGCATCCATGTTGTCGATAGCTGGGATGATATCTGTAAATTCTGAGTAACACATGTGAGTGTGAATTTGTGTGTCTGGCGCTACTGTTGAGTGTACCAAGCGGAAGGCTGGAATAGCCCAGTCAAGGTAATCTTCGTACCAGTCGCTACGACGGAGTGGCAATTTCTCACGAAGAGCAGCCTCGTCGATTTGGATGATTTTCACGCCTGCAGCTTCAAGGTCAAGAACTTCATCCTTGATAGCAAGAGCAATTTGAAGAGTAGAATCCTTGATAGAGATGTCTTCACGTGGGAATGACCAGTTAAGAATTGTAACAGGTCCAGTCAACATACCTTTAACAGGTTTGTCCGTACGGCTTTGTGCGTAGCTAGACCATTTAACAGTGATTGGGTTGAGACGAGTTACATCACCCCAGATGATTGGTGGTTTAACCCCACGCATACCGTATGATTGTACCCAACCGTTCTTAGAGAAGAGGTAACCAGACAAGTTTTGACCGAAGTACTCAACCATGTCATTACGCTCGAATTCACCGTGTACAAGCACGTCAAATCCAACTTCTTCTTGCCATTTGATCCATTCGTCGATGGTTTCAGCAAGGAAGGCATCGTATTCTTCTTGTGACAATTCACCCTTACGGAAGGCCAAACGTTTCGCACGAACTTCCTTAGTTTGAGGGAATGAACCGATGGTAGTTGTTGGAAGAGCTGGAAGTTTGAAAGCTTCTTCTTGGATAGCTTCACGTTCTGCGAAGGCTGGCAAACGAGTGTAGTCTGCGTCTGTCAATCCAGCGATACGCGCACGAAGTTCAGCATTTTCACCAACACGTTCAGTCGCAAAGAGTTCTTTGTTTGCTGCAAGAGCTTCTGCACCTTGACCGTTGCGGATAGCATCCAAGTCACGGATTTCATCCAATTTTTCAACTGCAAATGCAAAGTGGTTCAAGATAGCTGGTTCAAATTCTTCGTTAGCAGTTGTAAATGGCACATGAAGAAGTGAGCATGAGCTAGTCAAAACGATGTTTTCAGCTGGGATTTGCTCAAGAACAGCCAAGCTCTTTTCGTAGTTGTTACGCCAGATGTTCTTACCATTGACAATACCTGCATAGAGAGTCTTGTCAGCTGGGAAGCCACCTTTAACGAGTTCAAGAGTTTTCTTACCTTCAACGAAGTCAAGACCGATCGCATCTACTGGCAATTTGACAAGGTCAGCGTAAACGTCACGAACGTCACCGAAGTATGTTTGAAGCAAAACTTCAAGACCTTTCTTGTCAGCCAAAAGCTTGTTGTAGATGTTCAAGAAGAGAGCTTTTTCTTCTTCTGTCAAGTCTTTGACAAGAGCAGCTTCATCGAGTTGGATACGAGTTGCACCAAGTTCAGCCAATTTAGCAAAAACATCTTGGTAAGCAGCTACTAAGCTATCTACGAAGTCTTCTGCTTTCACGCCTTCTTCATAGTCTGACAATTGAAGGAAAGTGAATGGACCTACAAGGACAGGACGAGTGTTAAGACCAAGTTCTTTAGCTTCTTGGAACTCATCGAAGATCTTGTGACCAGCCAATTTTACTTGAGTGTCTTTTTCAAATTTAGGAACGATGTAGTGGTAGTTAGTGTTGAACCATTTCTTCATCGGAAGGGCACGAACATCCCCTTTTTCTCCTTGGTAACCGCGTCCCAAAGCAAAGTAACGTTCAAGATCAGACAATTCCAAGTTTTGAACAGATGCAGGAACTACGTTGAAAAGGAAAGCAGCATCTAGGAAGTTGTCATAGTGAGAAAAGTCATTTGATGGGATTTCAGTGATGCCTTTTTCTTTGACGATGTTCCAGTGTTTAGCACGCAATTCTTTAGCAGCAGCCAAAAGTTCTTCTTCTGAGATTTCTTTTCTAAAGTATTTTTCAGTTGTAAATTTTAATTCGCGGAATTCACCTAAACGAGGGAAACCGATAATTGTAGTTGACATGTTTTGTCCTCCAAAAATTGTTGTTGAAACTATCTTAACAGAAAAGAAACTGTCTGTATAATTGTAAAAAATTAGGCTTTGATATAGTTTGAAACTATATCTCGATTTAAAAGACAAAAAAAGATTTAGAGAAGATTCCCTAAATTCTTTGGTAAATATAGATTGATAGCCTTTCAAGGTTGCTATGCTCTTCATAAAACGACAGTAAATTGACAACTACCTATGGCTTGCTATTAGAAAAGACTATAGGTTGATCCCCTTGTCACGGAGATTAGCCAGACACTCCTCATAGTAGGCATGGTCATGTTCACTATAGATAGGACTTTTCAGCTTTTCCTCTGGTAAGTTTTCATAAGGAGGGCAGGTCTTGCCACGGTAGTTCTTATCCAGCCACTCTGGACTGACATTGTAGCCACGGTCAGCCATCTCCTCCATGATCAAGCGATGATAGGCATAGAGACGATAGGGCGAGTGGGTAAAGACATAGTCAACCGTCGCATGCTTTTTGCCCCAACCATTGCCACGAAGGGCACAGCATTCTCGATGTTGTCCCAAGAGCTGAGGACGGGGAAGTCGTGAAATCAAAGCCTCATGCCAAAGTCTCATGGGAGTCTCCTTTCAGCAAGGTAGAATGTTGCAGATAAGCATTTGGGTATCGTTCAAGCAAATCTCTCGTCTTAGCAATCAAGTCCTCCTTGGAAGCTTGAGCAAAGCGATAGCGATCCAGCAGGAGCATATAATCCTTGCGTTCAGCATCAGTCGCTTTCTTTTTAAAATAGCCCCAAATATGCTGAAAAGCGTTGCAAACTTGACCCCTGTGTTCTGGAATCTGGCAGGCACGGTCAATCATCTCTTGAACCTGACTCAGCTCCACTACTTCTTGCTTGAGATACTGGCGAATGTCCTTGTAAATATTGCTAGAATGGCTCAAAACAAGGTATTTATTTTCCGCCCAGAGTTGCTGACAAAGGGCACGTTGGTTGTTGTTTTCCATATTTCTCCTAACTTTCTACTAGTTCCCAGGAAATACGGAAACAAAGTTATATCTATAAAATGAGCGGATTGATTAGCTCCATCACCCTTTAAACTCTTGCAAAAACTCTTTAAGTTCTGCATCGGCTTCTGGCGTGGTTCCGTGGAGTTGACCGAGCATTTCAAGCAATGAAGCTGTTTGGCTTTCGATTGCTTGATTTGTCTGGTTAATCTTGCTGACGATGTCTGTCAGCGGCTCGACTTCTTCTTCCTCAAAGGTATCTACATAGCGAGGGATATTGAGGTTGTAGTCATTTTCAACGATTTCTTCATAGCTTGCTAGGTGGGCAAACTTATCCATCTCCTCATGTGACTTGTAGGCTTCCAGAATCTTCTCGATATGGGCATCCGTCATGATATTTTGGTTTTTGCCTTTATCAAACTCCTTAGAAGCATCGATAAAGTAAACATCACGATTGGTACGGTTCTTTTTAAGAATGATAACCGTAGTCGGAATGCTGGTATTAAAGAAGATATTGGCTGGTAGACCGATAACCGTATCAATGGCTCCTTCTTCTAACAAGGCCTTGCGAATGGTTCCCTCCGCATTTCCACGGAAGAGAACACCATGGGGAAGAACGATAGCCATGACCCCATTATCCTGCTTGAGGTGGTAATATCCATGCAAGAGGAAGGCAAAGTCAGCCTTGGACTGGGGCGCCAGTTTCCCAAAAGGAGAGAAACGAGGGTCATTCAGGAATCCAGAGCTTGCTGACCACTTGGCAGAGTATGGAGGATTCATGAGAACACCGTCAAAGTTAGTCGGCTCTTGAGTCGGCCAGTCTTCATCTAAAGTATCGGCATTGTGGAGAAATTGATTTTCAACAGGAACGCCGTGTAGGATCATGTTCATCCGAGCTAGGTTATAGGTCGAGGTATTGAGCTCCTGACCAAAGTAGACGACTGTCTGCGGTTTATGAGAATATTTCTTGGCATTGAGCAAGAGAGAGCCCGACCCCATAGTCGCATCATAGATGGTAAAACCTTCCTGGTCTTCACGACCCAAAAAGGCAATCTGAGTCATGAGCTTGGCAACAGGCTGAGGCGTATAGAACTCACCGGCTTTCTTACCCGAGTCAGTCGCAAACTGACCGATCAGATACTCATAGGCATCCCCCAGCATATCGCCAGCATGACCAGCCACATCTAGCACAGCCAACTCCTTCATGACTGCTGCTACCGTTTGGTTTTGCTTTTGCGGAGTTGCCCCTAACTTTTTAGAGTAGAGGTCGATATCTTCAAAGAGATTTTCATAGAGGTCGTCACTCTGCTCAATATCACGAAAACCTTGCGCCAGATCTTCCAGCTGGAAAGTCCCCTCATTGACACGTGCTACCAGAGCCGTAAAGGTCAAGTCTGGTTTGATGATATAGTTGAGCTCATCGTTCATGACAGAGACCAGATCCTCATGAGTATCTGCATCCTCGTAGTAATTGCGATAGACCTCAAGAGCATCCTCAAGACTATCTGTCCCCTCTTCCATAGTCTCAGCCACGAAAAAGAGCATCTTGTCTGACAGATACTTATAAAAGACCATGCCCAAGAGATAGGACTTGTAGTCATTAGCATCCATCTTAGAGCGGAGAACATCCGCTGAGTTCCACAGCGCTTGGTAGAGCGACTGGGAAGTTTGTGTTGTTTCCATAATGTTTCTTTCTAAGTTTTGCAATTTATTTTTAAATAAGTAATCATTTATAACAAATCACTTCATTTTCAATCGTTTGAATCAAGTCCAAAGGAATATCAGAGACTGGGAGTTGATAAACGATATTTTTTCGAGGGTTATAAAATCCAAGATTTTCGATAGACAGGAAGTCGGGGTCATAGGAATGTAGACCCATGATATAGTATACAAGGACTTGTAGTGTATGGTCTTTATTGGGGGCTGTTTTAGTCACCTTGAAATCCCATAATGTATCCTTGGTAAGAAAATCTCCATCCCCCTTATCAATCGTATCTGTATAACCTCCAAGAAAATGAAAGCCATCCTTTACCAAAGGACCATAGAGATCGAAGAAGCAAAGGCTTCGCTCCACCATGATACGAATATTCTCTATCGTTTCTGTATCCACTATAATTTCCTCAAAAGGTTTATAATACTTAATCCCCGCACGATAAACCACATCAAAAGAAGCCAAACGACAAGCACTTTCTATCGATAAGTCATCCAATCCTGTCACCAAATCGAGCAGTGCTTCTGCTAGGTCTCCCATGCCAACCTTATGAGCTCCCATGAGAGAAATTCTGAAAGCATCACTGGCTTCTGCCCCTTTCATAAGACGTGTCAAGTAGTCCACACAAATCCCTACCAAACTAGGAGATACAGACTCTACAGGATGCAGAACTCTGTGATCTTCGAACTGCTCTACTGAAAATAACTTGATGGGCAGATAACCACCTCGAGGTTGCTGAATGTCTTTTATACGCTGTGTTACAGATACCATGAGTTCTCCCTTAATTTATATAAAATACGTAATACTCCGTAATGTTTAGGTCATACTTATCCAAATTTGAAAATGATTCAATTCATTTTTTCTTTGCTCTCAGTTTTCTTGTGCCTGCTTCAACCTTATCAGCATTTTTCTTAGTTTCTAATTTTTCATTAAATACTGTTTTATCAATAATTGTTTTGATTAAATTATCAAGTTCTGTTCCTTCTGAATAATCTGCTGGTACAAAATAATCAATACGACTATCACGAATCATTTTGTGAACTTTAGTTCTGTCATTAGTTTTTGGATTGTATACACCGATAGAATAGCCACCTCTTGTTTTGACTAGCTTCATACAAGGTATATCAGTATCACTATCACCCAAATAAATCATATTTCTAAAAGGAACTCGTAAATTACTCTCTGGAAAAAATTTATTGACTGCGGAGTCATTTACATCTAAAACACCTTTGGTGATTCGAAATAAAAATTGCGTCTTATTGGTGTAATTCACTACTTGAGCTGGCCAGACTGCAACCCCATTTTCATCACAATAAAAAGAAGTCGCATAAATTTTCTTAAAGGCTCCCTTTTTAGCAATAGAAGTCCCCTCTATCATTTCTTTCAAACCCGATGAAATAATATAGTGCTCAACAGTTACACCTCGTTCTTCCCCATACTTTCTGATTCGTTCAAACCAGCCTTCAACCCCATCGAATAATGCTACTTCTGAACCAAATCTAGCTAACTCTGTTTTTGTGAATAAAACTTTTCCTGCAGATTCTGTTTTCATAGTATACATATAGGCTAGATTTTGATCCATATCATTTTTATAAGCAAAACCATTTGACTTATTCCAAAAATCTCCAATTTCATAACCTAGCTTCTGGATAAAACCTTGGGCTTGCATATCATCAGGAGACAGCGTTTTATCGAAATCATAACAAATAGCTACAACTGGTTTATCATCTTTAGTGAGACGATTAGATTTTATTTTTGACATAAGGCTATTCTCCTTTTTATATAAACATATCTTGTAAGAGTTTCTTTTTGAGTGTTTCAAGTTGAAAAATTTTATCTTGGTGAGCAACTATGAGGTTATCTAGATTTGAGAAATATATACCGATAGCTTGTTGTTCAGCAAAAGTTGGGATAATAATAGCAATATTCATAAAATCATCAAAACTAATATTTAACAATCCATCCATTCTCGCCCCTGATGAAACAAGTTTTCCTAATTCTCGATCTGGGATTTTTGTTGAAAACATTATTTCAATAAATTTTGCATCTGCAAGTTGATTAACTCTAAAACTATGATAAACCTTTGGAACAAGCGCTTCTTCATATTCCTTTAGCTCAAAAACAACTCCATATTTTGCTAATTTTGAATTACCGTGGTTATATGACAGTTCCCCTTTTTTTAACAGGGTATAGTTCTTTTGTTCTTTTCCAGCAATATTAGCAGAAAATCTATCAATTTGATTCATCCAACCGCCAGATGCAGAAATTGTTAAAGTTGGCAAATCCATTCTTCCATCATTACCCTGTACACGATGAGCGACATCTTTTAATTTAGCCTTTTTCCACTCATCTTCAAATCCATCCAAACGTATCTCAGGAACTGTCTGTCTAACTTTAGGAAACATCTTGGAGAGCATGGTCACCTTGAGAGATTGGTAATTGACAAGATTGTTCTTGTAGCTAGCAAGAAGATCGTCGAGGGTGCGAAAGAGGGAACCGATAGCGGATTGTTCGGGATAGGATGTCATGCCAATCTTCCAATCTCCATATTCTTTCCCATTAACCCCTGGTTGACCTGAACGTTGTGAGGTGATCTCAATAAACTGCTTATACTTATCAGTAAGCGTCTGTTGAAAAATAAAATTCCCATCATATGAATCATGTAATCTTGCTCTGATTAAGAATCCAGCATAATAAACT
Source organism: Streptococcus infantis ATCC 700779 (assembly GCF_000187465.1). Lineage (GTDB taxonomy): Bacteria > Bacillota > Bacilli > Lactobacillales > Streptococcaceae > Streptococcus > Streptococcus infantis. The sequence goes on from NZ_GL732439.1 coordinate 1,238,822, forward strand.
TCACCATCTGATTCTCTGTAAAGATAGGTTTTCCCAACACTTGCACCAGTACGTGCGAATAGGAGATCATTAATCCGCAATTTATAATTTTCATATTCCTCTTCAGTAAAATTGACATCTGGAGAACTAAGTTTATCAGTTAAAAACAATCTAGAAGAATCATCTATATCTGTGATTCTAAGATATTTATGAATACCATCAAAATCCTTAGCAGAAGCATTTAAACCATATTCAATAGAATTTGAGACTTTACTCAAACAATCTTTAAACCAATTATGTTCGAATTTCTTAAATCTTATATTAGGAGTTTTTTCTTTTTTCATAATTTACAGACACATATTTTATAAAAAGTTTCCGACAGAGCATTTAACTTTATATATTTCTTTCTTTCTTTGACCTCATGGTTGATCATATTGGATGTTTTTATTTCACAATTTAACTTTTCGTATGTCTTAGCATACGTTGAGGATAAACGTACTAAATCATAATTCGAATCATTATTATAGTTATAACCATCAGGAATTTCAATCAAGCCTAATCTTGCCAAATTTGCTAATGCAACCAAAACAACATCATAATCTCTATTTAGCCATGTAATATTTTCAATTGTAGAAACTTCAGAAACTTCATCACTATTAGAAACATATAAATCAATAATAGGTCTTATTGGCATCTCCATTATATCTTTAAACACAATCGCATCTATCGGACTAAGCTGTTTTATTATCTCAATAAAAGATGGATGAACTTTGTCTTTCTTTCCTAATACCATTGCTTTTGATAATAAATTTGCATACAAGTCTCTAAGTTCCTCACTATCCATCGAATACGAGAGCGCAATAATTGCAGGTATAGCGACATGTGGCTCTGGGCTAACCAAATCATCTTCCTTAACATGCTTTAATCGTTCTGCCAAAAGTAATTTAGTTTTTTCAATATTATATTCTTTATTCAGTAACCACATATCTAAAGGCTGAAAAAGAGCATTAATCAGTTTAAGAGGCCTCGCGATAAATTGACCTACCTCCCTTATAGCTGGTTTCCCTCCGTCATCATAAATATTCGGAATTACTTCCTTACCGATTTTAATAAGATCCTCTTCCTCAAACATTAAATACCTCTACAATAAAATCTAACTAATAAAATTTACAAAGAACTTATTGCTCTATACTTTTCAAAACTATACATATAAATTTCGTCAACTCTCAGCATCTGATATTTTTCTTTAACTTTTACAAAGTAAGAGCCAATTAGTTCCTTTGGAATTACCTCATTAGATGGTTCTTCTGCTTTCGAATCACCACGCATAGTCAACCATGGTTCTTCTTCATGAGTAAATTCTTCTAATACTTTTCCATTAAATATAGCAAAATTCTTCAATATACTATCGATCAAACTACGTTCAAAAAATGTAAGTCCATCTCCAGGATTACTATTTAAATTCAATTGGATTGGATTATATCCAAAACTGCTATATTTAAAATAAACATCTCTATATACAGGACCATGTACCCACGCCTCACAGTCACTAAGAAAAATATAATCTTTCTTAAAAGCAAAATAAAATCCTTGTACATAATATAAAAGTTTTTGTAAAGCTAACGGTGTAATCTCATTATTTTTTGATAATAAATAGTGAATAACTTGAGTAAGTTTATCATCATTTTCATTATTTAAAATTTCGTCAACCTTTTCTACACTCTTATTAAATGCTACATCTGAAATATTATCTTTATTTGTGACCAAAATTTCTTTAAAAGTATCGGGTTTTTCTAATATTTCTTTCAATTTATCAGAATAAGCAGGTTTTGGAATATCACCAGTTAAATATCTTTGAATAGTATTAACTCCCCATCCCAAAAGTTGAGCTAATGGTTTAGCTCCAATACTATATTTTTTCGTAATATTTATTATATCTTCATTGGAGATAATACCATTCTCGCTCCTAAAAGCTTCATAGATAGCTTGTTTATTATATTCGTTAATTTCTTCAACATAAACAGGCTTATTACAATTAACACAATAAGCAGTCTTACCTGAAAAAGTATATTTTTTTCCTTTTAATGACCGTGTTAATTCTTCATCCACTACTTTATAATTTACAGACTCTAAGCAATTTTCGCATAATATTTTTTTATTATTCATTATTAGTCTCCTTTCAAGAGAGAGGTCTTCTCTTAAAGAGGGAAAATTTATTTAAATTGATAATTCAACGCTTTTGATTCATCCGGCCTATGAAAAGATACAACAACTAAAAAAGGTTGGTTTGCCTTATCATTTTTAATTATTATTTTAACGTAAACAATAACTTGCAACTCGTCACCAAATAAATCTGTTAAAGTAAATTCAGGCGCAAACAGATAATAATCTTCATGATTCCGTAAAACATCATACGGATGTAAACACTCACAAAAATCGCTATACTCGATTTGCATTAATAACTTACAAATTTCTTCATCCTTCAAATTAAATTCACTCATGAATTCTTCGTTCTTTTCACGATTTTCTCCAGTTGAAATCATGTAGCTTTTACTCTGAATTAGGCTTTTAATTTCTTCTAATAAATCTTCGATTTCTAATTTACTATACATTAAAAAGTATTAACCTTTCTGTTTAATTGCCATTTAGTTCCCTCCTTAATTACACATTAATAGTAACATTTTTTTTAAAAAAAGTCAAAAAAAGCACTATTTTTTTAAAAATAGTGCTTTTTATCTCCCAACCCTGAGTGGCTCAATCACTTCTTCAATCAGTTGGGTATAGGCTTCTTTGATTTGTTTTTTATAGAGGAGTGGGTTGAGGGCATCTGTCACCTCAACTTTATAGTCCTTGTAGCGCTGGCTCTTGGTCAGTTGACTTTCTCCTAGTTGTTTTTTTGCTCCCTTGCGGTAGTGATTGACATAGTAGCGGAGTTCATCTTCACCGACATACCAGTTCTTACTAAAGTCTTGGATATGCTGCTGGATGACTGCCTCAATCATCTGGTCCAAGATATTGGCGATGGATTGACCTCTGTAGCGGTCAGGATTTGCCTGTACTTCTTGCCAAAGTTCTGAGATGATCTGGGCAAGGTTTGGATTGGTCTTCTCCAGACTTTGGATATAGGTATCCACCGCTTCTCTGTCCTGTGCGCTGAGACTCTTTTCCTGACTTTGCTCTTGCTCAATCAGGCTTTGGATCAGGGTCAGTATATAGGCATAGTTGATCTCATCGACTTGGATAGACTCCAGTTCGTAGTGGATATCCAGTGGCTCCCCATCCTCATCACCATCTTCTGAACGACTTTTAAGTTCGGCAAGGATATTTTGATAGAAGCCTAGATAGTTCTCCAATTCTTCTGCAGTTAGTCCAGTCTCTGCATAGATTTCTTCCTCGTCATACTCTTTATAAACTCGGATAGAAGCCAAGTATTTATCAAAGGATTGATAAGCCTTGGCTAGTTTTCTCAATTCAGGTGTAGAGATTTGCTCGATTTGGAGTCCTTCTTCGGGGTCATCGGTGATTAGATTTCGGAAATCACTACAACTTCGCAGAAAGTTTCTCTTTTCTTCTTCCCAGCTAGGTGCTAGGACATCATTTTCTCCACCATTTGAGTAGAGTTTGAGGGCATTATCCACTGCTTCTTTAAAGGCTATAGGCTTTTGGAAAGTGATGATATGCCCATAGGTCTTACTAGAATCAAAGATACGGTTGGTACGACTAAAGGCCTGAATCAAATCCTGCGGTTGCATGGGCTTTCTGTCGATAAAGAGGGTCGATAGACAAGGTGCATCAAATCCTGTTAAGAGACGATTGACCACGATAACCATGTCCAACTGCTCATTGCGATAGAGATACTTGTCTTGTTTACGGGCAAGGCGGTTATTGACATCAGTATTAAAGCCACGAAGATCCGCCATAGTAAAGTGAGTATCAAACTCTTGGTTATAGTCCTCTAAGACCTGTTTCATGTGGTCTTGGTTGGCTCTTGAGTCTTCTTCATTTTCAGTGACAGAGTAGGTAATGGTCGCCTTTGGAAAGTCTGGAAGAACCATCTTGACTCTCTCTGATACCTTGACTCGTGTCTGACCAGCCTTGACTCTTTTTAGAAGGTCATAGTAGGCTTGGGCTTGAGGGATAGACTTGACTGTCAGGATGGCATTGTAGGTATTGCCGACTCCTTTTTGGAAGCCTAGTTGTTGGCGGGATTTATTGATAATAGCATCCAAGACTTCCAGCATGTGCTCCTCATTCTCGTAGACCGTATCTGGTATGCCGTTTTCAGCCTGGTCTGTGATGAGGGTATTGCGATAATCCACCTTAAAGCCTAAGACAGCTCCGTCGTGGATGGCTTCCTTGACTGTATACTCATGGAGACGGTCTCCATACTGTTGCTGGGTGGTTTGAGCTAGGTCGCCGACTTGCTGGCGTTTATTTTCCTTAAAGATGGGGGTACCTGTAAAACCATACCAGAGGGACTGAGGGAAAAAGGCTTTAATGTCTTTTTGTGTTTGTGGAGTAACGGCACGGTGGCATTCATCTACAACAAAGGCCACTCGGAGTCCCTTGATTTTGTCCGCATCTCGTTGGTAAAGACCTTGGTCAAACTTGCGCATCATGGTGGTGATTTTCTGGATGGTAGTCACCACGACACGTTTATCATTACTTCCTAGTCGCTTGACCAAATCAAGGGTATTGTCCGTCTCATCGATATCAATGACATCATTGGTCGCATAAGAGAGGAAGGATGATGTGGTCTGTTGGTCCAAGTCCCTGCGGTCAACGACAAAAATAGTCTTTTGGATCGATGGAATTTGAAGGAGGTTCCTTGCCACCTTATAAGAAGTCAGGGTCTTTCCTGAACCAGTTGTATGCCAAACATAGCCTGATGCTTGCTGGCGAGAAGCCTCCTGCACCGCTTCGATAGCATGGATCTGGTAGGGGCGCAAGAGGATGAGAGATTTCTTGCTATCATCAATGACAGAATACTGCATGACCATCTGATGGGCACGAGGGATCGAAAGGACTTCGTGGGCAAAGCTAGTCAGGTTTGTCACAGGATGATTATCCTTATCCACCCACTTGGTTAGAAATTGCTTGTTAAGTTTATTTTCACGAGCTGCAGCGATATAGCGAGTATCTACTTTGTTCGTCACGACAAACATCTGCAAGCTAGAGTAGATACCACGGAATTTCCCTTCACGGTCATATTTTTTAATCTGATGAAAAGCATCGATAAATGCTGCTTGGGTGCTCTTGAGCTCGATTTGAATCATAGGCAAGCCATTGATGAGAAGAGTAACATCCAGTCTACGGTCTTGGTCCAGAGGATTTACTTTTTCCCGTTGGACTTGATTGACAACTTCGTAGCTAGACTTTCCTGCTGCAATATTGTCACGCCAAATGACTGACAAACGGATGGTGCCTAGGCTCGCATCTTCTCTTTGAACCTCGACTTTGGCAATGCCATTTTCTCCGACCAACCACTTGGCAGCATCATAGTAGCTGACAAAGTTGAGTTGGTTCTGAATCTGGCGTTTTTCCTGATCAGTCAAGGGATGGTCTGCTAGCAGAGCAACGTTGTTTTGGGCTAGTTTCTCGAAGAAATTGTCCCATAGTTGTTCTTCTGTTTTTAGGTCTTCTCTATAAGTCCATTGGCTTTCACCAGTTACCAGCTGGTTTATCAGTTGTTTTTCTATTTCCAGTTCTGGTTTTACCTGCATCTATATTTCTCCTTTTGGAAACCGCATTCTTCCTATTATTATATCATATTCCAGACAGAAAACGCCTTCTAGATCCTACTTCCTTCCCAAAAACCATGTAGTCTTTCTCCCTAAAATATGGTATAGTAGAATCATACTACACAAGAGGAGTTTACATGTCACACGAGAAAGAAATGAAAGCTGTTTCTCCCCTTCTACAGCAAGCCATTCATATTTCCTCCATCGTCGGTGGAGTTGCTACTGTAATATTCTGCATCTGGGCCTATCAGGCTGGTATCTTGCACTCCAAGGAAACCCTCTCTGCCTTTATCCAACAGGCGGGTATCTGGGGGCCACCGCTCTTTATCTTTTTACAGATTTTGCAGACGGTTGTTCCTATCATTCCAGGTGCTCTTACCTCCGTTGCAGGTGTCTTTATCTATGGTCACATCATCGGGACCATCTACAACTATATCGGTATTGTCATTGGTTGTGCTATTATCTTTTACTTGGTGCGTCTCTACGGAGCACCCTTTGTCCAGTCCATGGTCAGCAAGCGTACCTATGACAAGTATATCGGGTGGTTAGATGAAGGCAATCGCTTTGACCGATTCTTTATCTTTATGATGATTTGGCCAGTTAGTCCAGCTGATTTTCTCTGCATGTTGGCTGCTTTGACCAAGATGAGCTTCAAGCGGTATATGACCATTATCATCCTGACCAAACCCTTTACCCTGGTTGTTTACACTTATGGCTTGACTTATATCATCGATTACTTTTGGCAGATGTTTGGCTAATACACAAAAAACTCAAGGATTCATCCTTGAGTTTTTCTTTGTTAGGCTTCTTTTTTCAATAAAAGGGAAACAAGCACTGATGTAGCAATCATCCATGCTCCTAGAATGATAAAGGTCATTCGACCATCTGTAGTTACCAAGCTAATCCCTGAAAGAACGAAGGGTGTTAATGATGCTCCAAAAGAACATCCCAAAACAGCATAGGAAGTTGCTTTGTTGAGGAGTTTTGCAGGAATTCGCTCAGATATCAACTGAAAGACTGTCGTCAGAGCGATACTGTAGGCAAATCCTCCCAGGATAGAACCTGCAACCACCACCCAGAGTGATGGGGAAAGAGCAATGATGATTTGCCCGATACCAAAAGTGACACCAGCGACCAATAGAAGTCTTTCCTTGAAGGCTGAAATTAGGAAAGAAAAGCTGATTCCAGCTAGAATACCGATTAACTGCATGGCACTAAGTACAAGACTCGACAACTGAGCATCTCCAAACCCAGCCTCAATCATGAGACTAGGGATACGGAAGGTGATAGCCGTATTGGTACATACAATCACTGCAGCTACAATAGCAAGGAAGAAAATAAGCTGTTTCATAGAAGCAGTCAATCTTACTGCTTCTTCTGTCTGATGCTTGGACTCATGAACTTCTGCTTTTCCATAAGGAACAAAGAGAAGGAAGAGTGCGAGAACCACTAAACCTGCTGCATAAACTAAGAAGGTTGCGGTCCAGCCAAATGCTAAGAGTTGACCGACTGCCAAAGTCAAGATAGAAGCTCCTACTACCTCAGCTGACCCACGAAAACCAAGCATTTGGATACGGGTTTTGCCGTGGTAACGTTCACTGATGATCGAGATAGCCTTGGCATTGAGCATCCCAACTCCAAGTCCAAATAGCAAGCGTGTCGCAAAGACAAAGTAATAGCCCTGATACCAGAAAGGTGCTGTTCCACTGATTGACAAGATCAAAAGTCCCAAGGTCAACTGGAGGCGTTCAGGAAAAATACGCTCTAAAACTCCGTTCAATAAAAGCATGGCCATAATCCCAAAGGATGGGAGGCTGACCAAGAGTTCGACCTGACCAGTCGAATAGCCCTGATAATAGTCAAACATGGCTGGCAGGGCGCTCGAAATAGAAAACGATGTGATCAATACTAACGATAGGGATAGTATGCTCACTTTTTCCAAAAATTGTTTCATCTTTTCCTCATTCATTGTTCATTTTTCATATTAGTAAAAAGGTCCTTTCCTATCATACACTCTTTACCCAAAATTGGCAAGCGACTGAGCACCAAGACCAACAGAAAAAGCGGGGCATCAAGAGCTGTGAAGTCTTGATGACATCCCACTTTTTTATGTGTTTTATCCAGTTATGTGACTTAGATTTTCAAGAATCGACGCATTGAGATTCCTGAACCTAGTGAACCGATACAGATTCCGATGAGGAACAAGAGACCGATCATCAATGGAATAAAGGTATTCGGTGTAATCAAAGATAGGTTTTGACCAACCAAGGATGGGTTGACAGATTGGAACACTCGGTTATAGATAAAGTAAACCAATGCTGATGGAAGAGCTGCTCCCAACAATCCGATAAAGGCACCTTCTAGCAAGAATGGGCCACGGATATAACCGTTCTTGGCACCAACCAAACGCATGATTTGGATTTCACGGCTACGTGAAATGATAGTAATACGGATGGTATTTGAAATCAAGAAGACTGCGATGAAGATCAAGAGTCCTGCGATGACCAATCCCCATACACGGATGAAGGAAGCCAACTTGAAGAGACGTTCGGTATTGGCACCACCGTCTTGAACTTCAGAGACACCTTCAATCTTTTTAGCTTCTTCAGCTACAGGTTTTACATCACTTGGTGAATTGGTATCTACGATGTAGGCATCATGAAGAGGGTTTGCATCTCCTTCAAACACCTTCCACTCATCACCCATAGTTTCAGTCAGCTTTTGGTACTGCTCTTCTTTACTTGAGAAGGTTACATTTTTAACAGCTGGCAGAGCTTTAAGGGCGTTATAGACCTTGTGGTAGTCATTGTTCGTGACTGTTTGGCCTTCTTTTACAATGGTTTCACTGTTGTCTTCAACGTCTTTACGAACATAAACCATGACGCGGACGTTGTTCTCAATATCAGTTGCTAATTTCGCAGTATTGAAGATAACTGAAGCAAAGATAGCAACCAAGGTCAAGGTAATCATTACTGAACTGACAGCAGCAATGGTCATCCATCCATTACGCTTTAAGCTTTTTAAAGCTTCGAACAGATGGCGGAAAAATCTACTAATCATCGTATCCGTACTCTCCTTTCGCTTCATCACGTACCACGCGACCATTCTCGATGGCAATAACGCGGTGGCGCAAGGTATTTACGATTTGGCTGTTGTGGGTCGCCATCAAAACAGTTGTCCCTTGAAGATTGATACGTTCCAAGAGGTTCATGATTTCCCATGAGTTATCTGGGTCCAAGTTTCCTGTTGGTTCGTCGGCAATCAAAACCTTAGGATTGTTTACGATAGCACGCGCAATGGCGATACGTTGTTGCTCACCACCTGAAAGTTCATTTGGGAATGAACGAACCTTGTGCTTCAAACCGACAAGGTCCAAGACTTCCATAACACGTTTTTTGATGTTACGACGACTTTCACCAACAACCTCCATGGCGTAAGCAATGTTCTCATAAACGGTTTTCTTTGGCAAAAGTTTGTAATCCTGAAAGACTACTCCAACGTTTCTACGCAAGAACGGAATGTCTTTCTTTTTAATTTTAACGAGGTTATAACCTGCAACTTGCAAGCTTCCTTTGTCGATTTTGACCTCACGATACAAGGCACGGATAAAAGTTGATTTACCAGCACCTGAAGGTCCTACGATGTAGGCAAATTCTCCTGCATCGATATTTACAGTGATGCCACGTAGGGCTGTTGTCCCGTTGTCGTATTTTTTGACAACATCTCTCATTTCAATGATTGACATGTGACTTCCTTTCTTTTAACTGATACGCCATTTCAGATAAGCATCGATGAAACCATCTAGGTCTCCATCCATAACCTTATCGACTTGCGCTACTTCAAAGTTGGTACGATGGTCTTTTACCATTGTATAAGGCGTAAATACATAGGAGCGGATTTGACTTCCCCATGTAATTTCCTTTTTCTCACCCTTGAGCGAGTCTACCTCAGCAGCTTTCTTTTCCTGCTCCATCTGATAGAGTTTTGCCTGAAGCATCTTCATAGCACGGTCACGGTTTCCGTACTGAGTACGGTCGACGGTTGATGCTACGACGATCCCTGTCGGAATGTGAGTCAAGCGGACACCTGTTGAAACCTTGTTGACGTTTTGTCCACCTGCTCCACCTGAACGGAAGGTATCCATCTTGATATCATCCTCACGGATGTCAACTTCGATGGTATCATCCAACTCTGGCATAACTTCTACAGAAGTAAATGAGGTGTGGCGACGTTTAGCAGAGTCAAATGGAGAGATACGGACCAAACGGTGAACTCCCATCTCTGACTTGAGAAGACCATAAGCATTTGGTCCTTCAAAAGACAAGGTTACTGACTTGATTCCTGCTTCATCACCTGCTTGGTAGTCTAAGACCTCAACCTTGAAGCCTTTGGCATTTCCATAGCGAGTATACATACGAAGGAGCATATCGCCCCAGTCTTGAGCCTCTGTCCCCCCTGAACCAGGATGAATTTCAAGGATGGCATTGTTGTGATCGTAGGGCTCTGACAAGAGAAGGGTCATTTCGTAGCTAGTCATCATCTGATCTAACTCAGAGAGTTTTTCAACCAGCTCATCCTTAACGGATTCATCCTCTGCCAAAAAGTCCAGTAAAATCTCAACTTCATCCTGCAACTCATCCATCTTGTGGAAGGTGTTGTAGGTATTTTTGAGTTCGTTTAATTCTTGCGACGTTTTTTGGGCCGCAATATTATCGTTCCAAAAATCAGGTTCTGTCATTTTGTTTTCCAAAATGGCAATTTCTTCCTCTAAACCTTCGAGGTCAAAGAGACCCCCTGAAAGAAGCTAATTTTTCACGATTTGCGTCAATTTTTTGACGAATTTCTGAAATGTCCATACATACTCCTTTTTTTGCATCTTATTATTATACCACAATTTTTTTTTTTATCTAATAGGTGTTTTGCTAATTTAGTATCAATATATTTCTGCAAGACATCTACTCGCCTGATTTCTAGCAAAATTTTAAAAACCTCACAAGAAATTTCTTATGAGATTTCGTAAATTTATACTACTTTTTACAAGTTAACAGTCAGCACTTGACCGTCTTTTACGACTTGTTCACCAGCGATATAGACATCATTAACATCACTGGATTTGACGGCATAAACGAGATGAGAAAGCATGTTTTCTTGAGGTTGAAGATGGATTTTTCCTTGGGGTTGGATGACGAGAAAATCAGCCTGTTTGCCGACTTCTAGACTACCAATCTCATCTTCCATTCCTAACACCTTAGCACCCTCGATTGTCAAGGCCTTGAGGGCAGTTTCGATTGGAAATTGGCTGGCATCGCCACTCTTCATCTTCTGTAAGAGTGCTGCAGTCCGCCCTTCCTCAAACATATCCAGGTTATTGTTAGAAGCAACTGAGTCAGTCGCAATCCCGACTGGCACTCCTGCCTTTTTAAGTTGGACGATTGGTGCAATTCCTGAGGCTAGTTTGAGGTTGCTGATAGGATTGTGAGCGATAGCGACTTGCGAATCTGCCAAGCGGGTAATTTCTGCTTCATTTAACTCCACACCATGGGCAAAGACAGCTTTATGGTCTAAATAGCCGAGCTCATCCAGAAAGGCTAATGGGCGTTTGCCATAACGTTTCAGGATAATGCCTGACTCTTCCTGAGTTTCTGCCACGTGGATATGAAGAGGAATGTTTTCTTCTTTTGCTAGCTCAAGACTTGCCTCCAGCAAATATCGACTACAACTGTAGGGCGAATGAGGGGCCACCATAACCTTGAAATTTGGGTCTTGGTAGCCTTTGATTGTCTCGATAACAGCTCGAGTTCTGGCTATAGTTTCAGCCGTCGTCTCCACATCTGAAGAAAAGAGGGTTGGAGAAAAATAGCAACGCATCTTGGATGCCTTGACTGCCTCATAAATCTCAGCTATATCTACTCCATTAGGATTGTACATATCATTGAAAGTTGTCGTTCCTGACTGGAGCATCTCTGTTAGCGCCTCTTTGACGGCCTTTGTAGTCATCTCTGGTGTGAATTCTGCTTCTGCTGGCCAGATATAGTCATTGAGCCATTCATGGAGATTACTGTCATCACGAATTCCCCTTAAACCGGTCATAGCAGAATGGGTATGGCAGTTGACCAAGCCAGGCATGATCCAGGCACCCTGATAGTCTATGATTTGATCTGCTTGTTTAAGAATCTCTTGGTTTTCGTGACCGACATAGACGATTTGGGATTCTTTGACAGCTAAAATCCCATCTAGATAGACATGGAAATCTTGGTCACAAGACACGATATTTACATGCTGAAAGACTTTCATCACTAGGCTCCTTTTCTATATAAGTATTCATACTGGATAATTTTTCTAGCTATTGTAACAAAAAAGTCACCCGAAGGCAACTTTTCTTATTGTTTATAGGGTTTAAAGTAAGAAAGTAAGTACTTCATGTGTCCCTTCTATTTCCAAAATGAAGAAGGTGGAAAAACCACCATCTTTTTACTTATTCAAATATGGAAGCAGGTAGCCATAACCAGCCTCTTCCATTTCATCCTTAGCAATGAATCGTAAGGAGGCAGAATTGATACAATAGCGGAAACCACCTAGTTCCTGAGGTCCATCTGTGAAGACGTGACCCAAGTGGGCATTTCCTGAACGAGAACGAACTTCGATTCGCTCCATGCCATGGCTCAAGTCTTGATAGTAATGGATAACCTCTTTAGAAATTGGTCGGCTAAAACTTGGCCAACCACATCCTGAGGCAAATTTATCCTTGGCAAAGAAGAGGGGCTCACCAGTCGTGATATCGACATAAATTCCTTCCTCAAAAGTTTGGTCATAAGCATTGCTAAAAGGAGCTTCCGTTGCTGCCTCTTGCGTGACTCTATAGGACTCTTCAGACAGTTGTTCTCGTAAAACTGCCTGACTCGGTTTTTCATAGTTGGCGGCATCTATCAGTGGTTTCTCAGCATCCCTCACATCAATATGGCAATAACCTCCAGGATTTTTCTTGAGGTAGTCTTGGTGATAGTCTTCAGCTAAGATATAGTGGCGAAGCTTCTCCACTTCCACTGCAATTTTACGACCAATGAGGAGTTCTTGTTCACGAACTACTGTATTGATAGTCGGTAAATCCTCTTCATCTTTGTAATAAATCCCTGTGCGGTATTGACGACCACGGTCATTCCCTTGTTGGTTGACAGAAAGGGGATCGATAACTCGGAAATAATAGAGTAAAATCTCACGGAGCGATACCACCTTTTCGTCGTAGACGACTTGCACAGTCTCGGCATGATCTGTTTCTTTAATCAATTGATAATTGGTGGTTTCTACTTGACCATTGGCATAACCAACACTTGTTTCAAGCACTCCAGAAATACGGGAAAAGTATTCTTCCAAGCCCCAAAAACAACCACCTGCTAAATATATTTCTGCCATTTCAAATCCTCCTTGACCGTCTGTCGGTCGCTAAACACGGGAAACAATTTATATCCCGTATTTCATTTTCAAAAAAAGGACAGGAAGCCCTCTAATAGAGAGTTTCCCCATCCTATTGTTCTGTTTATTTTTCTTCGACGCGAACGCCTTGTGTATCTACTTGCAAATCATGAAGCTTGCCTTTGAAAGGTTGCTTTTCAAGCTCTGCCTTAATCTTAGGCATATTGTCAGGATCAGCCAAGACCATAACAGTCGGACCAGCACCAGACAAGTAGGTTGCATAAGCACCATTTCTCTTAGCAACTTTCTTGATCGTCGCAAATTCTCTCACCAGTTCTTGACGGTAACGCTCATGGAAAAGGTCACTCTCAATAGCCTGGCCTGCTTTGACCATATCTCCAGTCAGTAGGGCTGCAATAGCCACATTAGCGATAGAACTTGCCGCAACGGCTTCCTTATAAGATAGTTTCTTAGGCAAGACACCACGACTATCTCTAGTGCGCAATTCATAGTTTGGAATGTAGGCTAGAAAGGCACACTCTGGAAAAGGCGCCACAACAGCAGAAACCTGACCTTCTACCGAACTGGCAATGACGAGGTTTCCATAGATAGCAGGTGCAACATTATCAGGATGCCCTTCAATCTTAGTCGCCAATTGTAATTTTTCATGTTTGCTTAATTTCAAGTTTCCGAGTTGATTTGCCAGTTCAATCCCAGCAACGATGACCGAGCTCGATGAACCTAGTCCACGCGCAAGCGGAATATCACTGACCATCTTCAGACGTCTAGGTTGGAGGTCTGGAACAATTTGTAGAGCAATCTTCAGCAAAAGATTACGTTCATCACGTGGAATCCATTTGCCTAATTGGTGCTCAATCATCCATTCTTCACGTTCCTCACAAACCTGAATTTCTAGGTACTTAGTTACAGCTACTCCAACCGAGTCAAAACCAGGACCCACATTGGCACTTGTAGCAGGTACAATAATCTTCATCTTAGTCTCCTAAAACCTTGAAGGTGTTGAGAAGTTCAAACTCGGCTACCGCCTTCAAAGCTGCTGTAATATTTTCAAGCTGGGCCTTGTTGATTTTATGAGTGATGATGACAACACGAGCCTTGCCTTCTTGCTTACCATCTTGAAGGATTTGCTTGAAGGAAATATCTTCTGCGTTAAAGAGCTCAGCCAATTTCAAGACTTGCCCTTTTGAGTCTGGAGCCAAGATTGAGAAATAATAGTTAGCTTTGACATCTTCTGGCTTAGCCAAGACTACTGGACGGCTGTATTCATTAAAGGCTTTTCCAATTGTTCCATCATTCAGACGACGAACGATACGGGCAATATCAGCCACAACACTTGTTGCAGTTGGTTTTTGACCTGCACCTGGTCCATAGTACATAGATTCCCCGATACCGATAGATTCCACAAAGACCGCATTCATAACACCGTTAACACTTGCAAGTGGGTGTTCTTTAGGAAGGAAGGTTGGCGTAACCTCAGCAGCAATACCAGATGCCGTTTCTTCAACAGAACCAACCAATTTGACTACGTAACCAAGTTCTTGAGCTACTGCTACATCTTCTGGAGTAATGTTGCGAATTCCTTGGTGGCTTACATCTTCAAACTTAACATTCATTCCAAATGCAAACTGGCTGAGGATGACCATCTTGTATGCCGCATCAATCCCATCAACGTCATTGGTAGGGTCGCTTTCAGCAAAGCCAAGTCGTTGTGCTTCTGCCAAAGCATCTTCATAAGACCAACCTTCTGTTACCATTTTGGTCATCATGAAGTTAGATGTTCCGTTGACAACACCAAGAACGCGTGTGATTTTGTCTGATGCTAATGAGTTAACCAAAGTACGAAGAATTGGGATTCCTCCTGCAACAGCTGCTTCATAGTATAGAGCAACATTGTGAGCTTTGGCTACCTCAAGCAATTCTGCACCATGGACTGCCAAAAGATCCTTGTTAGCTGTCACAACGTGTTTCCCTGCTTCTAAAGCACGAGTGATAAAGGTTTTAGCAGGTTCGATACGCCCCATCAACTCAACAACAATAGTAATGTCTTTGTCTGACAAAATTTCATCGATATTTGTTACAAAATTAAAATCATTTCCTGCTTCAAGCAAGCGGGCTTTCTCTTGATCGTCTTTGACCAAAACTTTAGCTACTTCAATTTCTGACTGGGCTGCTTGAACAATTTTTTCTTTATTTTCCTTTAGCAAGAATGGCACACCACTGGCTACTGTACCAAATCCAAGTAAAGCAATCTTAACTGACATGTTTGTCTCCTCGAAATTTTCTAATAGTCCTATTATACCAAAATTGTGTAAAAATTCCTACCATTCTAAACTAAAAATAGGAGCACCAAATCACAAAAAGAGGCTGGGACAAAAGTCCTAGCCTCTCAATTGCCTTTGGATTGTCGAGCAAGACGCAGTGGTTGAGTGGGCTCTAACTACGCTGATTTCATCAGCTTTTACAGCCCTACTCAACTGTGCGGAGGTGGGACGACGAAATCGAATTCTAACGAATTACCGATTTCTGTCCCACTCTCTCTATTTTCTATCTATTTCACAAAAGCCAATTCCTTGTCACTAGACAAGCCTTCTCGATAATTGAAACCCGCAAAGCTTAGCCTTTTAATCTCTTCAACCGAAGTTACCTGACCTTCCATCAAAGCTGTCAAAAAGGCTCCTCGGGCTTTTTTAGAAATGGTTGAGTGGATTTTTAGTTTTCCATCTCGCTCTTCCATAAACTTGAAGGTCACCATTTTCTCACGGATTTCTTTAGGGAAGACAGTTTCAAACTCCGAAGACAAGAGAGAAAAGATTAGTTCTTCACCCTTCATCGACTCTTCATAGGCCACCTGCCAATGACTTTTCAAGCTTTTTCCAGCGACTTTTAGTTTCATCAAAAAGTCCAGTCTGTGAGGCGCAATCGGTTCAAAGGCTGGAATCACACCATAGAGAGCTGACGTTATCATGAGGTGTTTCTCCAGAAAGGTTTGCTCCTCCTTGGTGAGATCGTTTCGTTTGATGTTGCGATACATGAGTCCATCAAAGAGGTGCAAGGCTGGATAGTTTGTCGCAGTTTCATTTTTCAAGGCCTGGATATGGTCATACTCCTCTTGCGCTTTTCCGGCAGATATTTTGTAAAAACTCTCCAGCTCTTGGGCAGAGTATGTCGCCAATTCATCCAGCACTGCCTGACTTTCAGGACACAAGGGTTTAGCCTCTAAACTAGGGATTTCGGTGTTCATTTCTTTTGCGGTTGGGATTAGAATTTTCATAGTGTTAGTGTAGCATATTTTTTTAGGACTACCAAGGATTTGAGCCTAAAAACCTCGGTGAATACCGAGGCTTCTTTCCTTATTTTGGCAATCCTAACCAGATTGCAAAGAGAACTAGTGCTGTCCCAAGGCAGCTTGCCAAGATAGATGACAGATTAAACTTTTTCTCCTTTAGATGAGAAAATCCTATCTTCAAAGCGAAAAGACCAAGCAACATCGAACCAATCATCAGATAAAACCCCATTTGACTGTCCTCCATTTATTATTCTTTCATTTATTATCACAAATTTCAAACAAGAGTGCAAGAAAAACGAGGTTGTTTCCTTAAGCTTAAAGGATGTACCCTGATCTGGGATACAAGGCCTATATGATAATCCCTTCCAAATGATCCAATTCGTGTTGACAAATCTGAGCCGGAAAACCTGTCAGGGTAATGGTCTGCTCTTGCCAATGGATATCTCTGTAGCTTACTGTAATCTTCTCATACCTAGTTGTCGGTCTTACACCCGTCAAAGACAAACAACCTTCCTCTGTCTCGTATGATCCTTCAAAAGATTGGAGAACTGGATTAAACATAACCATGGGAATCATTCCGATATTAAAAATAATGACGCGTTTTTGTACCCCAATCATATTGGCCGCTAGTCCAACACAGCTTTCTCGGTTAGCCAATAGGGTATCCTGCAAATCCTTTGCTAGGGGTAAATCTTCCTGACTAGCAGGCTGAGATACCTGCGACAAAAACAAGATATCTTTTACAATTTTCTTTTCCAACTACTATTCCTCCATCTTTTTCTCAACTTGATTATAGCATAAAATCTATCTCTGTTTACCATATATAAAAGCAAAAAGCCATCCGAAGATGACTTTTCAATGCTTAAATAGCGTTTTTATCTTTTCCAAGTGCTCGTTGAACTGCTTTGACAATCTCAACAAGGACCACGATCATAAGTGCTCCTACAGCGACCACCATCCATTGAGTCAAACTCAAATGTGACACGTGGAAGAGATTATTAAATCCAGGAACCAAAATTGTCACCACAAAGAGGACAAAGGCAACAGGGATAGACCAGTTAAAGGTCTTGTTTGTAAAGAGTCCCACTTTAAAGATTGATTGGTAAACCGACTTAACGTTAAAGGCATGGAGCAATTGGATCAAACCGAGAGTTGCAAAAGCCATGGTAAGGGCATCCGCATGGATCTCAGTATGACTTTGGTGCTCTGGGAAGAGAAGAGCCCAACCATAAACACCTAAAACGAGCATGGTTTGGAAGATCCCTTGATAAATGATTGCTCCGAAGACACCACCATCAAAGAAGTTAGACTTACGTCCACGAGGTTTGTGAGTCATAACGCCTGGCTCAGCTGGTTCCACCCCAAGAGCGATGGCTGGTAGCGTATCTGTTACCAGGTTAATCCATAGCAAATGCACTGGTTGAAGCACATCCCAACCTAACAAGGTTGCAAAGAAGATGGTGAAAACTTCAGCCATATTGGCAGACAAGAGGTATTGGATTGATTTTTGGATATTTGAGAAGACCTTACGTCCTTCTTCTACCGCTACGATAATGGTTGCAAAGTTATCATCAGCAAGGACCATATCCGAAGCTCCCTTAGAAACTTCTGTACCTGTAATCCCCATACCGATACCGATATCCGCTGTCTTAAGTGAAGGCGCATCGTTGACCCCGTCACCAGTCATGGCAACAACCTTGCCTTCATTTTGCCAAGCTTTAACGATACGAACCTTGTGCTCAGGTGATACACGCGCGTAAACAGAGTATTGCTTGAAGACTTTTTGGAATTCTTCATCAGTGAGTTCATTCAACTCAGCACCCGTGAAGACATGGTCTTCTGTATCATTTGGATCGATGATACCGAGACGTTTAGCGATAGCTTCCGCTGTATCTTGGTGGTCACCAGTGATCATAATCGGACGGATACCCGCTTCCTTAGCGACACGAACAGCTTCTGCAGCTTCTGGACGTTCAGGGTCAATCATGCCGACCAAACCAGAGAAAATAAGGTCAGATTCAACAATTTCAGATTCCAAGGTTGGAATTTCGTTACTTGTCTTGTAAGCCATCATCAAGACACGAAGGGCTTGTTTAGCCAAGTCTTTATTGGTTGCAAGGATAGCATTCTTGTCTTCTTCTGTGATTGGACGAACTTCCCCATTAACTTCAATACGAGTCACACGCTTGAGCAATTGGTCAGGAGCACCCTTAACAGCGATAAAGTATGAACCGTCAGCTTCTTTATGAATGGTAGACATGAGTTTACGGTCTGAGTCAAATGGCAATTCAGCCACACGTGGCTCATCCTTCAAGACTTCACGAACATCAAAGTTGTGGTCCAAACCAAACTGTACAAGAGCTGTCTCCGTTGGATCCCCAATCAGCTTGCCAGATGGGTCCACCTTGGTGTCATTGGCAAAGTTCATGATACGTAGCGTATTGTTGTTAGCAGCAATTTCAGATGCCGAGCTTTGCAATTGACCGTTGGTATAAACTTTTTCAACCGTCATTTGGTTCATGGTCAAAGTACCTGTTTTATCAGATGCGATGATTTCTGTTGAACCAAGAGTTTCAACCGCTGGTAATTTACGAACAATCGAATTACGTTTGGCAAGGGTTGTTGTTCCCAAAGATAGAACGATGGTTACAATGGCAGGAAGTCCTTCTGGAATAGCCGCAACCGCAAGGGCAACCGCAACCATCAAGCCTTCTAAAGGATGTTCACCACGAACGAATACACCAACCAAGAAAGTAATCACTGCAATCACAACAATCAAGTAAGTCAAGGCCTTAGATAATTGTTCCAAGCTTTGCTTCAATGGTGTCTCTGTCTCGTCAGCATTAGCCAACATATCTGCAATCTTACCAACTTCTGTATACATACCAGTATTGGTTACGACACCGATACCACGACCGTATGTTACGTTTGAGTTTTGGTAACCCATATTGACACGATCCCCGATACCAGCATCTGCTTCTACCATTTGAGTAATATCCTTTTCAACCGGTACAGACTCCCCTGTAAGTGCTGCTTCTTCTATTTTAAGAGAAGCTGCTTCAAACAAACGCATATCTGCAGGCACGACATCTCCAGCTTCTAGCAAGACGATGTCCCCAGGCACCAATTCTTTTGAGTCAATCTCAATAACATGACCATCACGACGAACACGAGCCATCGGGCTAGACATATTTTTCAGAGCTTCAATGGCTGCTTCTGCTTGCCCTTCTTGGTAAACCCCAAAGGCAGCATTCAAGACTACAACAGCCAAGATGATAATGGCATCCGTTAGACCGTCCATTCCTTCTGTAATCACAGAAAGTGCCGCTGCCGCAAGCAAGATGATAATCATCAAATCCTTAAATTGATCAAGGAATTTAGCTAGTAGGCTACGTTTCTCGCCCTCTTCCAACTCATTACGACCATAAGTCGCTAAGCGTTCTTGAGCTTGAGCCGTTGACAAACCTTCGATCGATGAGTCCAAGTTCTTTAGGACTTCTTCTGAGGTTTGTGTGTAAAACAAGTCTTTATTTTGTTCTTTTGACAAAACAGTCTCCTCCTTTTTGGCCTCTTTTTACAAAAAAAGAGACCTGTTTTTTAAAAAAACAAGTCTCGCTGTTTAATATAGTGCCGGAAATAATTCGTAATGACGACACTATCGCGGTTAACCGCCAGCTACTCCCTTGAGTAGTTCTATTATATCAGAATTTCAAAAGTTTTCAAGTTTTGAGGTGTGTTTAACTTACTTCCCACATTTGAATTTTCCTTGGAAAACCAGTATAATGAAAGAATACTAAAATGCTAGAAGGGGAGTTAGATGAATCAATCGGTTTCAAACTTAAAATTAGCTGAGCGTGGTGCCATTATCAGCATCTTGACCTATCTATTCTTGTCTGCAGCTAAGCTAGCGACCGGACACCTCCTCCATTCATCCAGTTTGGTGGCAGATGGTTTTAACAACGTTTCAGATATTGTTGGAAACGTGGCCCTCCTAATCGGGATTCGTTTGGCTCGCCAACCGGCAGATAGAGATCATCGCTTCGGCCACTGGAAAATAGAGGATTTGGCAAGTCTCATCACTTCCATCATCATGTTTTACGTTGGCTTTGATGTTCTACGGGACACCATTCAAAAGATACTCAGCCGAGAACAAACGGTCATTGACCCACTTGGTGCGACTCTGGGAGTCATCTCTTCCATTATCATGTTTGTCGTTTATCTCTACAATACCCATCTGAGTAAGCAAGCTAAATCAAAGGCCCTCAAGGCTGCCGCTAAGGACAATCTGTCAGATGCCGTGACATCTCTTGGAACTTCTATTGCTATCCTGGCAAGTAGCTTCAACTATCCAATCGTGGATAAGTTGGTCGCGATTATCATTACCTTCTTTATTCTTAAAACTGCTTATGATATCTTTATCGAGTCATCCTTCAGCCTTTCTGATGGTTTTGATGAACACTTGCTAGAAGATTATCAAAAAGCTATCATGGAAATTCCTAAGATTAGCAAGGTCAAATCACAACGCGGTCGTACCTACGGAAGCAATATTTATCTGGACATCACTCTGGAAATGAACCCAGATCTGTCTGTTTTTGAAAGTCACGAAATTGCGGACCAGGTTGAATCCATGTTATCAGAACGATTTGGTGTCTTTGATACAGACATTCATATCGAACCAGCACCAATCCCTGAGGATGAAATCCTAGATAATGTCTATAAAAAATTGCTCATGAGAGAGCAACTGATTGACCAAGGAAATCAACTGGAAGAGTTACTTGCAGAAGATTTCATTTATATCCGCCAGGACGGACAAGAACTGGACAAGGGAGCCTATAAGGCTGAAAAAGAACTAACCTCTGCCATTAAAGAGCTTCATTTAACCTCTATCAGTCAAAAGACTAAACTCATCCGTTACCAAGTCGGTGATACCATTCATACCAGCATCTGGCGTCGCCACGAAACTTGGCAAAATATTTTCCATCAGGAAACCAAAATAGAAAAAGACTAAAGCAAAACTCCCAACTTTCTCAGTTGGGAGTTTTTTATATTCTTATTTTGCAACGCTCTTAGCAAGAACGAAGTTTCCTAGTGTAGCTGAACCATTGCCAGCAACAGCTGGAGTCACGATATAGTCACGTACATCTGGAACTGGGAGGTAGCCATTGAGTAGGGCTGTGAATTTCTCACGTACACGGTCAAGCATATGTTGTTGAGCCATAACCCCACCACCAAAGACGATGACATCTGGACGGAAAGTTACAGTCGCATTCACTGCGGCTTGAGCAATGTAGTAGGCTTGAACATCCCAGACAGAGTTGTTGAGTTCAATGTTTTCCCCACGAACACCTGTACGAGCTTCCAAACTTGGACCAGCTGCATAACCTTCCAAACATCCATTATGGAAAGGACAAACACCTTTAAATTCTTTTTCAATATCCATTGGGTGTCTAGCCACATAATAATGACCCATCTCAGGGTGACCAACACCGCCAATAAACTCGCCACGTTGGATAACACCTGCACCGATACCTGTACCGATTGTGTAGTAAACCAAGTTTTCGATACGACCGCCGGCATTATTACGAGCAACAACTTCACCGTAGGCAGAACTATTTACGTCTGTTGTGAAGTACATTGGCACGTTTAGAGCGCGACGAAGAGCACCAAGCAAGTCTACATTTGCCCAGTTAGGTTTTGGAGTTGTTGTGATAAATCCGTAAGTTTTTGAGTTTTTATCGATATCGATTGGACCAAATGAACCAATGGCAAGTCCTGCAAGATTGTCGAATTTCGAGAAGAACTCAATGGTTTTATCGATTGTTTCAATAGGTGTTGTTGTAGGAAATTGTACCTTTTCTACAACATTATAGTTTTCATCTCCGACAGCACAGACAAATTTTGTACCGCCTGCTTCCAAACTTCCGTATAGTTTTGTCATGATAAACCTCTTGTATTTATTTTCTCTATTATAGCATATTTCCAGACTGAAAATTGCTCAATATTTTAGATTTTCCTCTGTAAATTTTACCATTCAATCAAAAACGAACAAACATGACATTTGTTCGTTTTTTGATTTATTAAGCTTTAACTTCAATGACTGCGTCACCCTTAGCAACTGATCCAGAAGCAACTGGATTTACTGAAGCAAAGTCTGCAGTGTTTGTTACGATAACCATAGTAGTGTTATCCAGACCTGCAGCAGCAATCTTAGCTGAGTCAAATGTTCCAAGAACATCTCCAGCTTTAACCTTGTCACCTTGGGCAACTTTATGGTTGAAGCCTTCACCGTTCATTGAAACAGTGTCGATACCAACGTGGATCAAGATTTCAGCACCGTTAGCAGTTCTTAGGCCATATGCATGTCCTGTTGGGAAGACAATTGTCACTTCAGCATCAGCTGGTGCGTAAACAACATCTTCACTTGGTTTTACAGCGATACCTTGTCCCATAGCTCCACTTGAGAATACTGGATCATTCACATTTGAAAGAGCAACAACGTCACCAACGATTGGTGTTTGGATTGTACCTTCGCTAGGTGAAGCAATAGTACCAGTTACTGCTTCTTCTGTTAAACGGTCAGTTTCAGCTTCAGAAATTGCTCCTGCAACCTCTTCTACTTCATCTTCGTAACCAAACATGTAAGTAAGAGCAAAACCAAGTGCAAATGATACAGCTACCATAAGAAGATATTGTAGAAGTTGTCCATTACCAACATAAAGAGAAGTTCCAGGAATGATAGTAATACCCATACCAGTACCAGCAAGTCCAAGGATAGATGCCAATCCACCACCAATAGCACCAGCAATCAATGAAAGGAAGAATGGTTTACGGTAACGCAAGTTTACCCCGAAGATAGCAGGCTCAGTAATACCAAGGAAGGCAGAAAGAGCAGCAGGGAAAGCCAAAGCTTTCAATTTAGGATTTTTAGTTTTCACACCAACGGCTACAGTTGCAGCACCTTGAGCAGTCATAGCAGCTGTAATAATAGCATTAAACGGATTAGCTCCTGCAGCTACTAGTTTAGCTTCTAAGAAGTTGAAGATATGGTGAACACCAGATACAACGATTACTTGGTGAACTCCACCAATCAAGAATCCTCCAAGTCCAAATGGCAAATGTAGGATGGCTTGAGTACCTGCTAAAATGTACTCCTCAACTACGTGGAAGATTGGTCCAATAAGGAAGAGTCCGAGAATTGACATTACTAAAAGTGTTACGAATGGTGTTACCAAAAGATCCAAAACTTCTGGAACCACTTTACGAACAGCTTTTTCAAATTTAGCTCCGACAACCCCGATGATGAAGGCTGGAAGAACGGACCCTTGCAAACCAACAACTGGAATAAAGCCAAAGAAAATAGTTGGAGTTACGTCCCCACCAGAAGCTACAACCCAGGCATTTGGTAATTGACCTGCAATTAGCATCATACCAAGAACAATACCGATTGTTTGATTACCACCAAATACACGGAAGGTAGACCAAACAACCAGAGCTGGCAATACAATAAAAGCTGTATCCGTTAAAATCTGTGAGTAAACATTTAAATCATTAGGAAGTGTGTATCCAAGCGAAGCCAAAAAACCACGAAGTCCCATAAAAAGACCAGTTGCTACGATTGCTGGAATGATTGGAACGAAGACGTCACCGAAAGTACGGATGGCACGTTGGAACCAATTCCCTTGTTTAGCAGCTTCTGCTTTCATATCTTCTTTAGAAGATGTTGGCAAACCAAGAGCTACGACTTCATCGTACATCTTGTTTACTGTACCAGTACCAAAGATGATTTGGTATTGACCTGAGTTAAAGAAAGCACCTTGAACTTTTTCCAAGTTCTCGATAGCATCCTTATTAATTTTCGCTTCATCTTTTACCATCACACGGAGGCGAGTCGCACAGTGAGCTACACTGTTGACGTTCTCACGTCCACCCAAGGCTTCGATGACTTTTTTTGCAATTTCTGTATTGGTCATTTGCAAAAATCTCCTTATAAAAAAATTTGTTCTTGTTTGAAAGCGATTTATTCGCCCTACGAGTATTATTTTATCATCTTTCAAAAATATGTCAAGCGTTTTGCAGAAAAAGTTTTTTGATTGTTAAAATTTTTGATAGTTTTTGCTACTTTTTTGATAAAATTCTCTCAAAAACGCCTGTCCCTACGTGTTTTTATGTGTATTTTTTTAAAAACTTTCACATTTTCATTGATTTTCATAAAAATAGGCTCCTAAATATCTGTCAATCGTTTGACATTTTTTTCTTAATTTTATGATAAAAGACTTGCTTTTTTATAAGGAAACGTTTACTATAAAGATAGTAGAATTTATGGAGGGAATATAAATGGAATGGACTACCGAGCGTCGTTATAGACGCTATGAAGATTGGACACAAGAAGAAAGAAAAGAAATCCAAGAAAAGATGGCACAATCCCCATGGCACGTCAGCTATCACATTGAGCCAAAAGAAGGACTCCTTAATGATCCAAATGGTTTTTCTTACTTCGATGGCAAATGGATTGTTTTTTACCAAAATTTCCCCTTTGGTGCAGCTCACGGTTTGAAATCTTGGGTTCAGCTTGAAAGCGACGACTTGGTTCACTTTACTGAAACAGGTGTAAAAATATTACCTGATACTCCTCTGGATAGCCACGGTGCTTACTCTGGATCTGCCATGCAGTTTGGCGATAACTTGTTCCTATTTTATACAGGTAATGTTCGTGATGAAAATTGGATTCGCCATCCTTACCAGATTGGTGCCTTAGTGGACAAGGATGGAAAGATTGAAAAGATTGATAAAATCTTGATTGACCAACCTACTGACGCTACTGACCATTTCCGCGATCCGCAAATTTTTAACTTTAAAGGACAATACTACGCCATCGTTGGTGGACAGGACTTGGAGAAAAAAGGATTTATCCGTCTCTACAAGGCTGTAGACAACGACTACACAAACTGGCAAGAAGTTGGTAATTTGGACTTCAACAATGACCGCACTGCCTATATGATGGAGTGCCCAAATCTAGTCTTTGTCGGAGAACAGCCTGTCCTTCTTTACTGCCCACAAGGTTTGGATAAAAAGGTTCTTGACTATGACAACATTTATCCAAATATGTATAAAATCGGCGCTTCCTTTGACCCAGAAAATGCGCGCATGGTAGATGTGTCTGAACTACACAATCTTGATTATGGATTTGAAGCCTATGCTACTCAAGCCTTTAACGCTCCTGATGGACGTGCCCTAGCAGTCAGCTGGCTTGGGTTACCAGATGTTTCTTATCCATCTGACCGTTTCGATCATCAAGGAACCTTCTCATTAGTCAAGGAACTTACAATCAAAGATGGAAAACTCTATCAGTATCCTGTAGCTGCTATCAAAGAACTCCGTGCTTCAAAAGAGGAATTTTCAAATCGTTCTGAAACTAAGAACACCTACGAACTTGAACTAAACTTAGAGGCTAATAGCCAAAGTGAAATCGTCCTTCTTGCTGATAAAGACGGCAAGGCGCTATCTATCAATTTTGACCTTGTCAATGGCCAAGTTACTGTTGACCGCAGTCAAGCAGGTGAGCAATATGCTCAAGAATTTGGAACTACTCGCTCTTGCTCAGTTACTAATCAAGCAACTACTGTCAATATCTTCATCGACAACTCAGTCTTTGAAATTTTTATCAATAAAGGAGAAAAGGTATTTTCTGGTCGTGTCTTCCCTCATGCGGATCAAAATGGAATCTTCATTAAATCTGGAAACCCAACTGGAACATACTACGAATTAGAATATGGTCGCAAAACTAACTGATGTCGCAAAATTAGCTGGCGTCAGCCCTACTACTGTTTCACGTGTTATCAACAAAAAGGGGTATCTGTCAGAAAAAACCATTCAAAAGGTTAATGATGCTATGCGTGAGCTGGGCTATAAACCCAACAACCTAGCTCGCAGTCTTCAAGGTAAATCTGCCAAGTTAATCGGTTTGATTTTCCCTAAAATCAGCCATGTTTTCTATGCTGAATTGATTGACAAATTGGAACACGAACTCTTCAAAAAAGGTTACAAGACTATCATATGTAATAGTGAGCATGATTCAGAAAAAGAACGTGAATACATCGAAATGTTAGAAGCCAACCAGGTGGACGGCATCATTTCGGGAAGTCATAACCTTGGGATTGAGGATTACAATCGCGTAACCGCTCCGATCATTTCATTTGACCGTAACCTATCACCAGACATACCTGTCGTTTCTTCTGACAACTATGCTGGTGGTGTCCTAGCCGCTCAGACTCTGGCTAAAACTGGAGCCAAATCTATTATCATGATTACAGGAAATGACAATTCCAATTCACCAACTGGACTTCGTCATGCTGGTTTTGCTTCAATCTTACCAAAGGCTCCTATTATCAATGTTTCCAGTGACTTTTCACCCCTTCGAAAAGAAATGGAAATTAAAAATATCTTGACCAAACAAAAACCAGATGCTATTTTCGCCTCTGATGATTTGACTGCTATTTTGGTTATTAAGATTGCCCAGGAACTTGGTATCTCTGTGCCTGAACAACTCAAGGTGATCGGATATGACGGGACTTATTTCATTGAGAATTTCTATCCTCACCTCACTACCATTAAACAACCTATGGAAGAAATTGCTCGCCTGACAGTTGATTTGCTACTGCAAAAAATTGAAGGCAAAGAGGTTGCTACTACTGGTTATTTCTTGCCAGTTAGTCTCTTACCAGGTAAAAGTATTTAAGCACAAGAAAACTCAGACTGAATTCGTCTGAGTTTTTTTCTTATGATCTAAATTTTTTCAAGAGTGTTTGGGCTTTTTCTAAATTAAAGGTTTTTTCAGCAATCAAGCTTTCTACCAACTTAGGCACTTCAGCCTCTGTGGCTCCTGCAAGGAGGGCCAGTGACTTCGCTTGAAGTTTCATGTGTCCATGCTGAATTCCTGTGCTGACAAGAGCTTTAAGAGCGGCAAAGTTTTGTGCAAGACCAATTGACACGATAATTTGAGCCAATTCCTTAGCTGATGGATGACCTAGCAACTCATTGCTGAGAACTACACGAGGATTAAGACCAATTGATCCACCCTTGGTAGCAACTGGCATCGGCATAGTCATCTCTCCTATTAGCTCTTCTGTTTCCAAATCCATCGTCCAACGACTGAGACCTCGATAAACACCATCATGACTGGCATAGGCATGCGCTCCTGCTTCGATGGCACGCCAATCATTTCCTGTCGCAATCAAGAGAGCATCGATCCCATTAAATATTCCCTTATTGTGAGTAGCTGCTCGATAAGGATCTGCTTGAGCAAACTGGCTGGCTAAAACCATTTTTTCAGCTAGTTCACGCGCTTCATCCTTCTGGCGACTCAAATAACGAAAGGCAATCCGACAAGTTGCAGTTACTAGAGAATCTGTTGCGTAGTTGGATAGAATTCCCATTAAACTTTGCCCTTGACTTAAAGCCTCTAGACTTGGTTTTAAAGCTTCAAGCATGGTATTGAGCATATTAGCTCCCATGGCTTCCTGAGTATCCACATGGAGATAAACCACTAAAAAGTCAGCGTCACCAGAAATTTTCTCAACTGTTAGCCCTCTGGCTCCACCACCACGTTTGACAATAGATGGATAGGCTTGGTTTGCTTGTTCGAGTAGCTCTGCTTTCTGACTCAAAATAGCCTGGCATGCTTTATCCCTATCTGGAACCTGATAAAGAGCTACCTGACCAATCATTTGACGTTGATGAACCTGAGCAGTAAAACCACCCGCACGTTTGATAATCTTACTAGCAAAACTAGCTGCAGCAACGACAGATGGCTCTTCGGTCACATAAGGAACTGTGTACTCTTGACCATTTACCAACACTTCTGGCACTACTGAGTAGGGTAGTGAGAAAGTCCCCACTACATTTTCACTCAGTTGGTCCGCAACTGCTATACTAAGATTTTCATTTTGCTCAAGACTTTCTTGGGCTTCCATAGAAGTAAGCGCCTGAGACTTAACGAACTCAAGGCGCTCTTGAATTGATTTTTTAGCAAATCCATTCCAATTTTTTTTCATTATTTTTCAACCTTGCTGTAGCGACGTTGGTGTTCTACAATCTCAACCAGAGCATAGTCCTGTCCTTCATAGCCTGACATGGTTGCAGAACCGGACTCATCCAAGTTTGCTTCCTCAAAGAAGATTCGTTCATAATCAGCTACGCTCAATGCTTGACGCTGGTCTAGCAATTCTAAGCGATTTTTCTGCAATTGCTGTTCATAGCCTTCAACCAATTCTACACTAAAGAACTCAGATACAGCACCACTTCCGTAGCTATAGAGAGCTAGCTTGTCCCCTGCTTTGAGACTATCAGAATTTTCGAGAAGAGATAAGAGTCCTAAAAAGAGTGAACCTGTATAGATATTTCCAACCTTTTGGCTGTAAATAATGGACTCATCAAAGTGTTTTTGAAGTAAATCTTTTTTCTCTTGGGGTAGAGATTTATCAAGAATTTTTTTCAATCCCTTGAGAGCTAGCTTTGGATATGGCAAATGGAAACAAATAGCTTCAAAATCATTCAAGTCGCAATCATAACGCTTTTGGTACTCTTCCCAAGTCGTTTTTAAGCTATCCAAATACTGCTGTGTTGAGTAGACTCCATTTACAAATGGTGTCGTTGAATAATTTGGACGCCAAAAGTCCATGATATCACGAGTCTGCGCAACGTTATCGTTGTTGAAGACCATAACACGTGGATTTTGACTAATCAACATAGCAACACAACCTGCTCCTTGAGTTGGTTCCCCAGGAGTTTCGACACCATATTTTGCAATATCACTAGCTAGTACCAAGACTTTTGATTTAGGAGAATTTTCTACGTGTAACTTAGCATAGTGAAGGGCCGCAGTTGCACCATAGCAAGCTTCTTTGATTTCAAAACTACGAGCAAAAGGTTGAATTCCAAGTAGACCGTGTACAAAAACCGCAGCCGCCTTACTTTGATCGACTCCAGATTCTGTCGCTACGATAACCATATCAATCTCTTGCTTCTCTTCTTCAGTCAGAATAGAATCTCCTGCACTGGCAGCCAAGGTCACAATATCCTCTGTTAAAGGAGCAATACTCAATTCTTTTAAAAGGAGTCCTTTACTCAATTTTTCAGGATCAGTTCCTCGAGCTTCTGCTAAATCTTGTAATTTCAAAACGTATTGACTGGTCGCAAAACCAATCTTATCAATACCGATTTTCATATTTACCTCTATTTTTATCATTCATTGTAAAAATTCGTTCACCTCTATTTTATCATAATTGAGGTCAAATGAGCGAAAAAAGACTTGATTCCCCAAATCAAGTTCATTTCTATCGTCGTACTCATGTTCTTTCAACCACTCTACCCACGAAAAAATCGAGACTTAGCTAGCTCGATTCTTTTTGAGATAGTGATACAACTTCAGTACAACTGTCCCACTTGCCATTCCTATTGAAATAACAAGGGCCAACATCATCACCAACATTGCACTGGCAATGGCGTTTCTATAGTCGCCTGTCACAAAAAATGAAGTCGTTCGATAAGAGAGATACCCTGGTACCAGCGGAGCTAAAATCGCTAAAGCAAACACAACGGCTGGAGTTTTGTAGAGGATACTCATAATCTGGCTGATACAAGAACCAATTACAGCGGCAATAAAGGTCGCCAAAATAACATTGGTTGGCTCCTTGAGTATTAGATAGAGCAGCCAGATTGACATTCCCAAAACTCCACCAGGAATGAGCATAGAACGTTGGACGTTTAAAACGATTAAAAAAGTGATAATAGCTAGCAGACTAGCTAGAGCCTGCAATAAAAATGTTGTTAGAGTCATATTAATTCATGAGTAAGAGGGCGACAGAGGTGCCTGCCCCTAAGGCAAGGGTAACCAGCAAGGATTCAAACATCTTGCTCATACCAGAGTTAATGTGATTGGTCATAATATCTCTAACAGCATTAGTCAGAGCAATTCCCGGTACAAAAGGCATGACCGCACCTGCAATGACCAAATCAGCTGTAGACGGTAAACCAGAATAGCGCGCCCAAAATTGTGCAATCAAACCAAAGACAAGGGCACCAGCAAAAGCTGTCATAAAGGGAATACGGATAAATTTTTCTACATAAAGAGAACAGGTGAAAGCAAATATGGTTGCCACTCCTGCACCAATGGCATCGTAGACATTCCCCCCGAACATGATCGAGAAGAAGGGAGCACTAAGGGTCGCTGCAGCAGTTAGCTGAATATTGGTGTAGGGAGATGCCTTAGCATTTAATTGCTTAAGTTGAATAAAGGCTGTCTCCAAATCAAGCTGCCCTGATACAAGCTGCCGTGAAATCTGATTGACATCACACACCTTCTCAATATTATAAGCAGAGGAGGTTACTCGTTTCATTCGAGAGATATTTGTATTTTCAATGGAGAAAAAAATAGCTGCAGGCATGGCCAAAACATTACAATCCATGATGCCTTGTGAATGAGCAATTCGAATCATGGTGTCTTCGACACGATAGATTTCAGATCCATTGCGAAGCAGAATTGTTCCTGCTAACATAATGACATCAATGACTGCATTCAGTTTTTTTGATTCGTCCATGTTCCCCTCCTTTTTAAACTTCTTTTATTTTATCATAAATTTTAAGGAAAAAAAATCTTTGTCACAAAAACTGTGACAAAGATTGATTAGTTCTCACCATTATGGTTCTCCGACTGATTATTCGATGACGGAGATGACGGTGCTGTCGTAGTTTGAGGTTCTCTAATCTGTGGTGATGTCTCTCCACGATATGGATTTCCTTGTGAAGGATTTGTTGTCGTTGTTGTTGTTTTCGGTTTGTAGATAGAAATTTTGATACGAGTTGTATTCAAATCTACACCTTCACCTGGTTTTGGACTTTGACTAACTACAGTATCCTCAACAGTCCCTTCTGGTGCTGTAGAAACCTCTACCACTTCAATATTCGCCTCTTTAACACCGACTATCTGAATCAAGTTATTCTTGGTAAATTCAAGGCTTGATCCAATATAACTTGGCATAGGAACGCTAGTTACCTTCTTGGCTACTGTCAAGGTAATCTCTGTCGCCTTACTAAGATCATAAGTGGTTCCTTCTGGCAGACTCTGTCTCATAACAAGTCCTGCCTCTGTTTCACTTGATTCTTCTTCTACAACCTTGATGAGATTTTCAGGAACTTTTTTCCCTTTCAACTCTGCAATGACGTCTGTAGAATTGCGTCCAATATAATTTCCAATCTTAAATGATTGCTGACCTGAAGAGATAATAAGATTAACTTTAATACCTTCTTTACGAGACGAACCAGCATCTGGATCCGTTCGAATCACTCGGCCTTCTTCTACCGTATCACTAGCTTCAGACTTTTCCTCACCAATTTCAAAATTAGCTTTTTTAAGTTTTTCCTTAGCTTCTGCTACAGTTTGTCCTGCAACATTTGGAATTTCAACAGTTGCTGGTGTTTTGGATACTATCCAAAAGAGAGAAGCCAAAACAAGTATAAAGCTAGCTAAAAGCACCAAATACCTCGCTTTAAAACGACGTTTCTTGACTGGTTTTGCAACAGTTTCTTTACTAGTTGCCTTTTGAGTCGGCTTTTGGCTCTGAGGACTTTCTTCCTTTGGTTGCACTTTAGGAATCGCTGTTAAAGTAGACTGTGAAATTTTCGGTAAGGTTTTTGTGTCAACTTTACTTGTATCTTCAAATACCAGTTTTGATTCATTTCGACGGTTATAAGAAAGACTGCTCAATAAGTCAACATACATCTCTGAGACAGTTTGATAACGATCTGTTAACTTTTTAGCTGTCGCTTTTATAACCACGTTTTCCAAGGATTGTGGTACTGATGGATTTTCTGCAATGACAGAAGGAAGTGGTTTTTGGAAATGCTGAAGTGCAATGGTCACAGCACTATCTCCATCATAAGGAATATGACCTGTCAACATTTCGAAAAAGATAATTCCCATTGCATAAATATCACTCTGTATGGTCGCCTTAGAACCACGCGCCTGCTCAGGTGATAGATAGTGAACAGAACCCAACATGGAGTTGGTCTGTGTCAAACTGGTTTCTGCAAAGGCCACTGCAATCCCAAAGTCAGTAACTTTTGCGGTTCCATCAGGAGTCAAGAGTATATTTTGAGGTTTTAAATCACGGTGAATAATCCCCTTTGCATGCGCCAAACGCATAGCCAAGAGAATTTGCCCCATGATACGAACAGCTTCCTCGTTTGATAGAGGGTGGTGTTCTTTAATATAACGTTTGAGGTCAAGCCCAGCTACATATTCCATAGCTAGATATTGTTGACCGTCTTCTTCACCGATATCCGTAATTCGAACGATATGAGGATGATCTAGGTCCGCCATCGCACGTGCTTCACGCTGAAAACGTGCAACAGCGATTGGATCCGTTTGGTAGTTGGTCCTCAGGACCTTCACCGCTACCTCTTCCCCATCCAGAATCAAATCTTTGGCCAGGTAGACATCTGCCATCCCACCACGACCAATTTGTTTGATAATCCGATATCGTCCGGCAAATATCTTGCCGATCTGGATCATTTCGATTCCTCCTCAATCGCAATCAAGGCAACAGTAATGTTATCAAGCCCTCCGGCATTGTTTGCAAAACGTACTAAGGTTGCCGCCTTGTCTTCAAGTGAAATATCACTTGTCACGATGTCATAGATTTCACTTCCTGAAATCATATTCGTGAGACCATCACTGTTCATAACGATATAGTCACCAGGTTCCAAACTTACAATTCCTAAATCAGGTTGAATCTCATCTTTTTGTCCAATAGACTGGGTAATGATATTTTTTTGTGGATGCGCTTCAGCTTCTTCAGGTGTTAATTGACCTGCCTTGAGCAACTCATTGACTAATGAATGATCACTCGTTAATTGTTGGTACTCTTCTCCACGAACCAAGCCGATACGAGAATCACCAATATGAGCATAGATGGCTTGGTTATCAATGATTGCAAGTGCTTCTAGAGTTGTACCCATTCCTTTATATGCTTCATCACGTCCCAATTGATAAATCTTTTGATTTTCAATTTCTAGGTGTTCTGCAAACCATTCACGAACTTCATTAACGGTATCAATATGAGTATCTACCCAGGCAACACCTAAGTCCGTAACTGCCATCTCACTGGCAATATTACCCGCTCGATGTCCTCCCATCCCATCAGCCAAGATAATCATCTTGCGACCGGCACGATTGACAAAAAGATTGACATAGTCTTGATTATTTGTACGTTTCTGACCCACATCTGTTAATAATGAAATCTCCATTGTGTCAGTTCCTTCCTAATTGGATATCTTACGAAATTGGCTAATAAAGAATCCATCACTTCCGTACAATTCTGGAGTAATGAGGATGCAGCCATCTTTTAGGATATCCTTGCATTCGTGTTCTAGTTTAACCTGCTCGAACTCTGGATGACTTTCTAAAAATGCTTGAACCACTTGAAAGTTCTCCTCAGAGACAATAGTGCAGGTACTATAAGTTATTATACCACCTTTACGTAGCGTTTGACAAACACTACCTAATATTTCCAACTGAATTTCCTGTAATGACGCGAAATCAGCAGTGTCTTTGTTATATTTGATATCTGGTTTCCGACGCAATAGACCAATTCCTGAGCATGGGGCATCAACAAGAATCTTATCAAATTGATCCTTACCAAAAAACTCGTGAACCTTTCGGGCATCCAATTTTTGTGTTTGAACACGGTCTGCTACGCCTAGACGCTCTGCATTCTCTTGAATCAAAGTGAGTTTATGGTCGTAGAGATCCAGAGCTGTTACCTGACCTGTCGTGAGATAAGAGGCCATATGGGCTGTTTTCCCACCTGGAGCTGCACAGGCATCCAAAACCTGTTCCTCTCCTTGTAAATCAAGAGTTGGAGTAACCAGTTGACTAGACTCGTCCTGGATAGTAATAAGTCCTTCCGAAAATAAGTCATGACCCGCAAAATGCCCCTGCTCCTTGACCAGACCAGAAGCTGATAAAGCAGAATCACTTGCATCAAGCATTTTTTTGATTTCCTCTTTTCGACTCAAATCTGTCACCCGGATACTGGCTTTGTTACGCTGGAGTAGACTTTCAAAAATTGCTTGCGCTCGCTCTTCTCCATACTCTTCCTTGAGCTTAGAAACTAACCACACTGGCAAAGAGTAGGCGATAGAATCACGCTTGTTCTTACGCTTGATACTGGCAATATCTGGCAAACCTTCTCGCAATATACGGCGAAGGACTGCATTAACCAGTTTTTCGCTACCTTTTTTACGAAGTTTTGCAATTTCTACCGATTCATTGACCACTGCATGATCAGGAAGCTTATCCAAATACTCGAGTTGATAGACGCTCATGAGAAGCAAAATATAGAGCCAGCTGTCTAGCTTGTCCCTATCCTCAATAAAGTGAGACAAATACCATTCTAAAGTTAGTTTACGAGCTACGGTTCCATAAACAAGCTCAGTCACCAAACCTTTGTCAGTTGCTGACAGTTGACTTCCCTTGAGGTGTTTATTTAAGGCGATATTGGAGTAGGCTTGATTGACAAAGACATCCTCTAGCACCTTTAAGGCTAAGTTTCTAGCTGTTTCTACTTTAGTCACCAAATCGTTCTCCTACAGCCAAACTTCGTCCAACACCGTTGAGGAAGGAAGCAATGTCCATTTTAGGTTTTCCTGCTGGTTGAACCTGTTTGAGAGATAGAGCCCCTTCTGCTGTTGCGACAATCAATTCTTTCTTACCGATGGAGAGTATCTCACCTGGAGTTCCTTGACCTTCTACAGGCAGAGCTTCATAGATTTTGAAGCGTTCTCCCTTGAGGAAGGTATGAGCAACTGGCCATGGATTCATCCCACGGATTTGGTTGAAAAGTTGACGGTTGGTCTTGTTCCAGTCCAATTTTTCTTCCTCTGGTTTAATATTTGGTGAGAAAGTTACTTGGCTTGGATCTTGCGATTGAGGCTGAATTTCACCAGCTATATAAGCAGGTAGAGTATCCAAAAGCAAATCACGCCCAACAATGGCCAATTTTTCAAACAAAGTTCCAACATTGTCCTCATCAGTAATGGGAATACTGCGACGAGAAATCATGTCCCCTGCATCCATTTCCTTGACCATTTCCATAATGGTTACTCCTGCTTCTTTATCACCTTGAATCAAGGCATAATGGATAGGAGCTCCACCACGGTGCTTTGGAAGAAGCGAAGCATGAACATTGACTGCAAAATCCATGCTATCAAGGAGTTTACTTGGGAGAAATTGTCCAAAAGCTGCAGTCACAATCCCGTCAGCTCCCAAATTAATGATAGCTTCCATTTCTGGACTACCTGATAATTTTTCAGGTTGGTAGATAGGTAGGCCTGCCTCTTTGGCAGCTTGTTTCACTGGGGTTCCCTGGATAACTTTTTTACGTCCAACCGCACGATCTGGCTGCGTTACAACCGCTACAATCTCGTAGCGGTCATCTGACAAAAGCCCCTTTAAAACAGTTGCTGAAAAATTGGGAGTTCCCATAAAGATTAGTTTTGTCATCTTTTCTCCTTCTATAAAAATTGTTGCGGTTCGTTGTCAATACTGAGACGAAGTTCGCTATTTTCACGTTCTTGAGTTAGGGCTAAGACCTGATTAAGGGTAGAAGCCAACTCATCTTCTAAACGGTATTTAATCAAAATTTGGTAGTGGTAGAGGTTATGAGTACGAGCGATAGGTTTTGGCGTCGGACCTAGAATTACACTAGCATCCGATAAACCTGACCGCAAAATCTCCATGACTTGATAAGCACGTCTAAGAACCTCTTCTTCTTTTTTATGAGATAAGGTGATTCCAATAGTAAAATAATAAGGTGGATAACCCAACTGACGTCTAATGCCCATTTCATAGGCATAGAAACCTTCGTAGTCCTGATCCTTGGCGAACCGAATGGCATAATGCTGAGGATTATAGGACTGAATCAAAACCTGACCTGCCTTTTCAGCACGACCGGCGCGACCTGCCACCTGGGTCAAGAGTTGGAAGGTTCTCTCAGAAGAACGGAAATCAGGCAGGTTCAAGGCTGTGTCCGCATTGAGAACACCAACCAAGGTCACATTTGGAAAATCCAAGCCCTTGGCAATCATCTGGGTTCCTAGCAATATGTCCGCTTCACCATTGCCAAATTGTTCAAGTAAAGCTTGGTGACTGCCCTTTTTACGAGTTGTATCCACATCCATGCGTAGAATGCGTGCCTCTGGAAAGAGTTCCGCTAGCTCATCATAAGCCTTCTGTGTCCCCGTTCCATAATAGCGAATGCTACGACTCTGACAGTTTGGACAGACATGTGGAATTTCCTTCGTAAAACCACAATAATGACAGTTCATAGTCTTAGTATCCATATGCAGCGTCAAGGAAATATCGCAGTTTGGACAGGTATCCACGGTCCCACATTCCCGGCACATGACAAAGCTAGAATAACCACGACGATTGAGCATGAGAACAACCTGCTCTTTTTTATCCAGTCGATCTTGAATTGCCTCAATCAGTGGTGGTGTAAAATTTGATGTTTCATTCTGCCCGATGTAATCACGGAAATCAATCAGTTGAACCTCAGGAATACTTGCTAAAGGATTGGCCCGTTGAGTCAGACGTAGATGTTGATAAACACCCTTACCAGCACGCGCACGACTTTCTAGACTCGGTGTTGCAGAACCAAGGACTAGGGCAGCTTGATTGTACTGAGCTCGTAAAAGAGCCACATCTCTAGCATGGTAACGAGGATTGCTGTCTTGCTTATAGCTTGCCTCGTGCTCTTCATCGATAATGATAACACCTAGATTTTTCAAAGGTGCAAAAATAGCAGACCTGGCCCCAACAACTACCTGAGCATCTCCACGCTCCACCTTGCGCCACTCATCATACTTTTCACCGTTGGACAAGCCTGAGTGGAGGATGGCAACTTGCTCACCAAAACGAGCAATAAAGCGCTCTGTCATTTGAGGTGTCAGAGAGATCTCCGGAACTAGAACAATCGCTGTTTTCCCCATATCCAAGGCCCCTTGGATAATCTGCAGATAAACCTCAGTTTTCCCACTTCCAGTGATTCCTTGTAGCAGAAAGGGAGGATGTTTCTTACCAATCGCACCAACAACCGCCTCACAGGCTTGTTTTTGCTCTGGGTTTAACTCTAAGGCTTGATTTGACTCGATTCCTTCAAAGTAGGTAGCTGAACGTTGAACTTCCTTTTGAAGAATCGTCAAAGCACCCTGCTCCACAAAGAAGTTGACTTGTTCCCGTGAGTAATGTTCTAACAAAGCAGCCAAAGGAGTACTTTCTGGATGTGCTAATAAATAATCTCGCAGTTCCAATTTCTTCTTGGCACGGTTTGAGATTTCTAGCTTTTCTAATTTGTCAAGATTCACTTGAATCCAAGACTGTGTTTTAACCTTCTTCTGGTCTATAGCCTGATACTCTAACTTCAAAAGTCCTTTGCGAGTCAATCGCATCATCTCGGCCTGCTTTTCTAAGTCTAGAGATGAAAATGCTAAGGACTCTTGCGAACCGAATAAACGCTCCTTGTCCTCCTGACTCAAGCCTTCCAGAGGATAGAGGATTTTATCATAGCTAGAATTCAAAAATCCTGGAAGCATGGCTTTTAGAATTGAAATCTTGTATGAAAAAACTGACTTACGTAGTTCTTCGGCCAACCAGAGTTGTTCCTCCGTTAAGACAGGAGAAAAGTCCAGCACCTCAGCAATTTCTTTCAAGTCCTCATCTGCCATTTCCGATTTTTGTTCCATTCCAAGAACAATCCCTTGAATCAAGCGATCGGCCTTCCCAAAAGGCACATGAACCCGCATACCAACTTCCAGCATCCCTTCAAATTCCTCTGGAATCTTGTAGCTATAGGGCTGGTCTGTCTGCATTAAGGGAACATCCACAATGATTTTTGCAATAGCCATATCCTCACCTCCTTCTTTACTTAAATCGTTTCAATTGATTGAGTATTCTTGCAATAGAAAAAATAAGATTGAGTCCCCCCAACCTTAAATTTTTTCACCTTCTTCTTTTTCTTTCGCGATTTGCTCTTTGATTTTCTTTTCTTCTTCTTCTCTCAATCGTCTTTCTTCTTCGATACGACGACGAACAGATTCGCGTTTCCCTTCTGGATCTGGGTGGATGGTTACATTCCCTGATTCAATTTCTTCCAAGGCACGAAGTGTAGATTTTTCAGATTTGAATTCTTGTGTTGGAGTTGCTCCAGCTTCTAATTCGTGAGCACGTTTTGCTTCCAAGATGACGAGTGAATATTTTGATGGTACCTTGTCAAGCAAGGTATCAATAGAGGGTTTAAGCATCATTTGTTTGTACCTGTTTTCTATAGTTTATCGAATAGTTGGAGACTTTGGTAGCATATCCTGGTAGTGACCGATGACACGATCGACGCGGAAATGTTCTGCTTCAATCACACGTTTGACACGTTCTGCGGCAAGAGGAACATGATCATTGACAATAGCATAGTCATACTCACGCATCAAAGCAATTTCTTCTTTGGCTTTTTCAATACGCTGTGCAATCACTTCTGCGCTATCTGTACCACGACCAACGAGACGATCTTGCAATTCTTCCAAATCTGGTGGTGTCAAAAAGATAAAGACTGCATCTGGAACTTTTTTCTTGACCTGAAGAGCTCCCTGCACTTCAATTTCAAGGAAGACGTCAATCCCCTTATCAAGGGTTTCATTGACATAGGTCAGAGGAGTTCCGTAGTAGTTGCCTACATACTCTGCATACTCTAACATTTGCCCTTGACGAATCAATTCTTCAAATTCTTCACGCGTGCGGAAGAAATAGTCAACTCCGTCTACTTCACCTGGACGTTGCGCCCGCGTTGTCATAGATACAGAATATTGGAATTGGTTTTCAGAACTCTCAAAAATTTCTCGTCTAACCGTTCCTTTTCCAACTCCTGAAGGACCTGAAAAAACGATTAGTAAGCCACGGTCTGCCATGATGTCTCCTTTGGATAGTTTGTGAAATGCCTTAGAAATTCATTCAGAATTCTCTTTGTGAAGGCATTTCTGCTTACTACAATCTTTCTATCTAGTGTAACAAAAAAGCAGTAATTTTTCAACTGCTCTTTCTTATTTATTTTGCATAATCAACTGCACGAAGTTCACGAATAACGGTTACTTTGATATTTCCTGGGTAATCGAGATTGTTTTCGATTTTCTCACGAACTTTGTGAGCCAAGATTGTGACTTTGTCGTCCTTGATTTGACCTGGATTTACCATGATACGGATTTCACGTCCAGCTTGAAGGGCAAAGCTATTTTGTACTCCTTCA
The DNA here is from genome assembly GCF_000187465.1 of Streptococcus infantis ATCC 700779. Classification (GTDB taxonomy): domain Bacteria; phylum Bacillota; class Bacilli; order Lactobacillales; family Streptococcaceae; genus Streptococcus; species Streptococcus infantis. The sequence continues at coordinate 1,278,604 of NZ_GL732439.1, forward strand.
AAGCTATTTGCAATCTCCTCTAAGTCATGGAGACGTTTGATATAGCTCTCAAGAGACTCGCTACGAGCTCCTGGACGAGCAGCACTTAGAGCATCCGCTGCAGCAACAAGAACTGCAATAACACTTTCAGGCTCTACATCTCCGTGGTGGCTAGCAATAGTATTGATAACAACTGGGTGTTCTTTGTACTTACGAGCCAATTCAGTACCAATCTCAACGTGGCTACCTTCCACCTCACGGTCAATAGCTTTACCGATATCGTGAAGGAATCCCGCACGACGGGCAAGGGCTGCATTTTCACCAAGTTCGCTAGCCATGATACCAGCCAACTTAGCCACTTCGATTGAGTGACGCAAGACATTTTGACCGTATGAAGTACGGAACTGCAAACGACCCATGATTTTCATTAAGTCTGGGTGAAGGTTTGGTGCTCCGATTTCATAAGCTGCAGCCTCACCATATTCACGGATTTTATTGTCAATCTCTAGACGATTTTTCTCAACTAACTCTTCGATACGAGCTGGGTGAATACGTCCATCCTTAAGCAAGGTTTCCATCGTCATACGGGCAATCTCACGGCGGATAGGATCAAAACCTGACAAGGTTACCACTTCTGGCGTATCATCAATGATGACATCAACCCCTGTCAAACTTTCAAAGGTACGAATGTTACGACCTTCACGTCCAATGATACGACCTTTCATGGTATCATCAGGCAGATGAACCGTAGAGTTTGTAGATTCAGCTACATACTCACCAGCAATTCTCTGCATAGCTTGAGCCAAGATATCCTTGGCTAACTTATCTGAACGTTCCTTAACTTCTTGCTCAGCCTCACGAATGCGACTAGCAATTTCCTTAGTCAAGTCTTCTTCTGTTTGGGCTAAGATAATATCTTTCGCCTCTGACTGTGTCAGACTTCCGACACGCTCTAGTTCATCTTGCTTTTGCTTTTCAATTTCCTCTAGTTGCTCTTCACGTGCATCAAGGTTTTTTGCTCTATCAGAAATACTTTGTTCTTTTTGTTCAAGTGTTTTTTCTTTGTTCGTCAAATTATCGTCTTTACGGTCAAGGCTCGTAGCTCTCTCCGTCAAACGACTTTCGATTTGCTTGAGTTCTTGACGCTCTGACTTAAATTCAGCGTCCACTTCTTCGCGGTATTTTCTGGCTTCTTCTTTAGCCTCCAATAGTGCTTCTTTTTTAAGGGATTTGCTTTCGCTTTTAGCTTCATTGATTAATAAATCCGCTTCACGCTCAGCTTGTCCTCGTAAATTAGTTGCTTCTTGTTCAGCATTTAAAAGCATCAACTCTGCAGCCTCTTGTGATGATTTCATCTTGACTGAGATGCTGACATATCCAATGACTAAACCAATGATGACGGCAAAAACAACTATAACAATCGCCATAATTTCCATGTTTTTACCTCAATTTATTTGTTTATCCGAATGACATGCATTCTTATACATTTTACCACAAAAAAATATTTTTAACAAACCTTAAATGGAAGTTGTTTTAGTTATTTTTAGGAGCATTATCTTCATTTTCCTTAGTAAAATAAGCTTCTTAAACCTAACTATTTTTTAAAAGAATTTTTTTGCAAAAAACTAAAAAAAGCCTACCTTTCAGTAGACTTAGTTTGTTTCGATTCTGATTGGCACTCTGCCAAAATTTTGTTCTGCGATACTAGGGTGTCCCAGTTGATAAATTTGGTCTGCCTTTTGAGTCATAGCATCCCAAGGTTCTTTGCCGATACGGCTGACGAGATTGACCTGCTCCTTGAGAACTTTAAGGTGTTGTCTGCCTTTTTCGGTAAAACCAAGGACATGAATGGCTTCTGGCAAGTCACTTTCTCTAGCCTGCACCAAGATATAGGTCAAGAGGCGTCGCACACGCGCCTTGGTGTAGCGTTTGGTAGCCACTAACTCAACCAATTCCTCAATAGATTTTGCTATTTTGATGGCTTCCTTGATCCGCACTGCCATTTCTTGATTGACCTGATAAATAGTACTTAAATCTGGATTTGACAAGATTTGATAGCGTAAAAGTGGAAAATAATCTTCCCAGCTCACCTTACTAGCATTTTCAAAGAGATTAACAGAAGGCATAAAGCGTTCTAAGAAATCTTGGTCTGTTTGGTGCTGACGGATGGCTGTCGCCGAAGCAAAGTCCACATCCTTGTCCACCGAATGATAGCCTGCCCCCTGACGCTTGATTGGATGAAGTTTGATATCTCTCCCAGCAACTGCCTTGGCGTAGGCAAGAGCTAAGACATGATTGGGCGTATCACCCGAAAAATCAAGACCTGCAAATTCCTTCCACATAGCTTGCGTTTTCTGAGGGTAGGAGAGGGAATCAGGTAGATTGTCCACAAAATTCTCCATCTCTTGACCACGTTCTGCATATAAATCAGCAATTTTCTGGTAATCTAGAACTTCCTCTGTCCCAAAAGCTAGGCTGTCAATTCCTAACTGCGCCAAGATATCTACTGCTCCTTGTCCAAAGAAATCCGCTGCTTGTACACTGACTAAAAAGGGCAATTCTACTACCAGGTCTGCGCCATTCTCCAGTGCCATCTGGGCCCGAGTCCACTTGTCCACGATAGCAGGCTCGCCTCTCTGCATGAAATTCCCAGACATAGCCACAATTTTCACCCCATCCGCCTGTTCTAGCAGGTATTTGTGGCCATTATGAAAAGGATTGAACTCTGCGATAATACCTGTAATGGTCATGGTAATCTCCCTTTCTAATGACGAAATCTACGATACCGCTCAGGCAATCTTCCTCTCCAGTTAAGCCATTGTTTTTCTCCTACTGGAAGGATTTCTGCCAGTTGTTCGTTGCTATAATTTTTTTGTAACTCAGGATAAGCTATCAACATAGTTGGTCTATGGCATCCAGCAACCGTCATTGGCCATGTTCCATACATCAGCATATGTCGGATATCATCCTCTGATTTTATTCCATTTACTAACATATCAAAAAGCTTCTTAGACATATCGTAAACGACTAACTCTGAAAACACGGTTCCTTCTTCCTGAACATAGAAGTATTGCCCATCTTTTTCCCAAAGCGTTCCATTTTGACGGATACGATTAAACTGCGAAACTTCTTCCCAAGAATATTTTGATCGAACCATATCCATCCCCTACTTCTGCGCGACGAAAAACCAACGGGTGCTAGTTTCTGTTGGATCCTTATCTTCAAAGTCAGCATAAAGCTTGAAGGACTTAAAACCAGCCTGTTCCAACAAGATATCATAGGTCAAGACCTCGTAAGTGCGCTCCTCATGCACTTCATCATGACGGCTAAAGGAACCGTCTGCTTCCTTGACAAAGAAAGTCAACTCATGGACGATAGAATGTGGTGCTGCATCCTCGTAGGTATCCCAGAGCATGGCAAAGTCTTCGGCATTTTCATGATAGGAATAGCCAGGAAAGACCTCATCTGTCTGGTAGGTCGAATGCACATCAAAGATGAAGACCCCGTCCTCATTGAGAGCATTATAGACTTCTTTAAAGACATCCCCTACTTCCACCTCGTCCTGCATATAGCAGATTGAATCCGAATAACAAGTCACAAAGTCGTATTTACCAGCCTTGGATAAATCCAGCATATTGCCTTCAATAAAATCAATCTTTTGCTTGGCTGAAGCCGCTCTCTTTTCAGCAATCTTCAACATATCCGCACTCAAGTCAAGTCCAGTCACATCAAAACCAGCTTGGGAAAAGCGTACAGACTGAATTCCTGTCCCACAAGCCAATTCCAAGAGTCTCTTTCTTTCCTTAGTCTTAGGCAGATGACGGAGGGAAAAGTCCGTCCATTTGTCGTATAAACTATCATCCATAACTGCATCATAGACCGCTGCAAACGTTTCATAAGTCGCCATAATTTTTTACTCACTTTTAAAATATTTCTTTAATAGTTGTTCATTCACTTCTAATATATTAGGAATCATATTCTTACATAAAAAAACATCTTTTCCTATTTTTAAATCAATTGTTTCAGTATCATTATTTATATTTATTAAAGTTAGCATATTGCTTAATTCAGTATATTTAACCTTATAATACTTGCGAGGCGGTTCTTTTCTAACTTGTCCAATATTTGACTCTCTGAATTGATTAGTTTTAGCCGTGATAATAGTATGTTTATTCTTGCTGATGAGCAATAAATTTCCTATACTGTCCACCTCTTGTTTTGAAACTAAACCCTTTTCTGCTTCATTCCATTCAATAATATGGTGAATTTCATTTTCGATTGTATTATACTTCTCATCTATATTGTGCTTCTTAAAATATTGTACTCTTAATTTATTTTTTCTATTCATTTATAAATTCCAATTCATTCTCCCGAAAATAGCCCAGTCAATAAGTTGACTGAGCCAAATCTAAAAAAAGTCGATACTAAGATATAGTTCATCTACTATGCTAAGGCTTCTGAAATATCTACTGAATCCGCCTCATGCCATAGTTTTTCTAGGTTATAGTGGGCACGCATTTCTTCTGAGAAGATATGCACAACGACTCCACCAAGGTCTAGCAAGACCCAGCCTCCAGCTGCATCACCTTCAACGTGACTACCTTTAAAGCCAGCTTGAGCTACTTTTTCACGGATATTTTCAGCGATAGCGTCCAATTGACGGCTATTCATAGAGCTCGTGATAACAAAATAGTCTGTTACACTGGTCAATTCTTGTACATCAAGTGCGAGGATATCCTCCGCACGTTTTTCATCAGCCGCTTTCACGACTAGTTCTAGTAATTCTTTTTCGTTCATTTAGTCCTCTTTCAAATAGTGCACATAGGCGTTATAGGTTTCAAGGGTTTGGGGATAGATAGGCAATCCCTGGCGAGCCAAATGTTCCACAGTGCGAGCTGTTTCATAGGCTACCGCCTTATTGAGTGACATACTTGCAATCTCACGCGCCTGGTCCACCCCTGGAAAGGCACGATTATGCTCGATGTAGTCTGCGACGTAGATAACCTTATCAAGGTCCGTCATCTGACCAGCTCCGACTGTATGGATTTCAATAGCTCGTAGGATTTCAGAATCTTTCAAATCCAAATCTTCCTGAATCTTGCAGATCCCGACCATGCCATGCCAGACATTATTGCCCCAGTTTTTAAGGTCTGGATCTAGTTGATAACGATCTATCAAGTCTAAAAACTCTTGATCTGACAGCTTCTTGGCATAGTCATGAAGGAGGCCTGCTAGACCTGCTTTCTCACTATCCACACCAAAGCGCTGAGCCAATTCTATGGCTGCACGCTCTACACCCAGACAATGGGTTAGACGTTTTTCAGGTAGGAGCTCTGCCATTTTTTCCAACAATTCTTCACGCGAACAGTTGATATAGTCTTGGTATGCCATCAGTAAAGCCCCTCTTTCTCAATATAGTCTAGCACTGGTTTTGGCAAGAGAAAGTTAGGGGTGCGACCTTGGGCGATGAAATCACGCACCATACTGGATGAAATATCCATGAGAGGCACATCCACCCAGATGACTGGATAAGAAGTCCCTGCCTTGTAACGCGGACGCTGAACCCCTACAAACTGAACGAGATCAACCAGTTCATCAATTCTATACCACTTAGGCAGATAGTCTACCATGTCAGCACCGATGATAAAGTAATAATCTGTATCTGGATTCTTCTCTGTCAAAATCTTCATGGTGTCGTAGGTGTAGGAAATTCCCTTGCGCTCTAGCTCAATGGTCTCAATAGCTAAACCTTCGATTCCATCGATAGCCAATTCAAGCATCTTGAGGCGGTGGTGTTCAGAAATGGTTTCCTTTTTGTCTACGTGAGGTGGTTGGTATTCAGGCATGAGCAGAACTTGATCCAATCCCAACTGTTGGCGCACTTGGTCTGCCACGATCAGGTGGGCGTTGTGAACAGGGTTAAAATTTCCCCCTAAGATTCCAACTTGCTTACGTTTTTTATCCTTGATTTCTGGCTCTAACTCCACTTTTGTAAAGGGAGTTAATAATTCGATTGCCATAGGCTAATCTCCTTTAATCTTCTGTAAAATACAGTTTGGGAGTATATTTTTAGATTTCTTTAACTTTTTTAGAGATCTTGCGATTTTCTTTCTTGCTTGATTGCTTATACAAAATCAAGATACGACCGATTTTTTGGACTGTATCCACACCGATTTCTTCTTCCAAGATTTCAGCTACTTCGTGGATGTTTTCATCTGTGTTTTGTAAGAGAGTAACCTTGATCAATTCGCGGGCGTCAAGTGCCTGACGAACGCTGGTTTTGATTTGGTCGTTGAGTCCATTTTTCCCGATTTGGATGATGGGTTTGAGGGTGTGTGCCTGGCTGTTGAGGAAGGCACGTTGTTTCGATGTTAATGACATATTTTCTTCCTTTTTTGATAGTTATTTTAGGTGGTGGGGGACGGTCGGAACTAATTTCCCAAAGATTTCATCTTTGAAAAATGGATTTCCAGACCTCACAATTGAGCCTAGGTCTCAATTGTGCCCCTTGCCAATCTATAGATTGGCAATCACACCACGGCAATAACTATCTCTACATGAGCTCACTTTGTTCGCTCAGTGATTTTATTTTAAATAATTGCTTTTCGTGTGACGACTGCGACGCCTTCTGGTGCCCAGACGGCTACTTTGGCACTTCCTGTTACACGAATCCAGCCTAGTCCTGAGATAACGAGGTCTGTCTTATCCTTGATAGTAAAGACATGTTGGACCAGTTTTGGAAAATCTTCTTTTTCCTTGCTATTTGGTGGTGTAAGAAGGGTTCCAAGGTGCTTGTCGTAGAAAGCACTAGCTCCTTCAAGCTTGGTACGATGAAGTTTGAGTTCATTATCAAAGAAAGCTGTGAAACCTTGCTTTTCTCCTGCAATGAAATCAAATCGTCCCAAACCTCCTAAAAAGAGGGTTTGCTCAGGATTGAGCTGGTAGGTTTTAGGTTTGATTTCCTTTTTAGGACTGACATACTTGAGGTTTTTGGCCGTCAAGTAGTGGGCCATCTGATGACGATGAATAATTCCCGGTGTATCATAGATATAAGAACCATCATCAAGTGGAATCTCAATCTTGTCCAAGGTTGTCCCTGGGAAACGTGATGTTGTGATGACGTTCTGGTCACCCGTAATTTCCTGGATAATAGCATTGATAAGAGTTGATTTCCCAACATTGGTAACCCCAACTACATAGACGTCACGACCCTTACGATAGTGCTCAATTTTATCAATGACTTCCTTGATAGCATGCTTGTTTTGGGCTGAAGTCAAGACGACATCAACAAGACGTAGACCTTCTTCGTGGGCACGTTCCATGAGCCATTGACTAATCTTACCAGGCTTAACAGACTTAGGAAGGATGTCTTTTTTATTTCCAACCAAGAGAACATCATTTCCTGATACAAAACGAGGCAAGCCTGGGATAACAGAGCCATTAAAGTCAAAGATATCAATAACATTGACCACCAAGGCATCACTGTCTCCCACCTCGTGCAAGAGTTTGAGGAAATCATCATCCGTCAGTTGCACATCTGTGATTTCATTGTAATGACGAAGACGGAAACAACGTTGACAATAAACTTCACCAGTTTCCAAACCTTTTTCGAGTGCTGACTGAGGCGTAAAGCCTAGACCGGTCTTATCTGTCGTCTGAATGGTTGCTCCACAGCCAATACAGAGAATTTCTTCCATAGTTAGATTCCTTTTTTATATGTGATAGGCCCGTACTTTTCAGTGATTTGTTTTATGACACGACGCTCACGAGCGCGGTTAATCTGTGTTTTGATAGAGTCATGCTGAACTAAGGGCTTGACCAAAATCGAACGAATCCCAGCACGGTGAGCCGCTCGAATATCCGTCATGAGCTGATCTCCAACCATGACCACTTCGTTTTTCTCATAGTGGAATTCCTTCATGGCGCGGTCAATCCCGAAAGTAAAGGGCTTCAAAGCCCAATAAACATAGTCAATCCCAAATTTTTCAACCGCACGTTGAACTCTTTTTTTAGAGTTGTTAGATACTACGATAATGCGAATACCTGCATCACGAAGGTCATGTAACCATTGCTTCATCTCTGGAGTCCCATCAGGATTATTCCAAGCAATCAGAGTGTTGTCCAAATCCACCAAAACAGCTTTGATCCCTTGGTTTTTCAGGCTTTGGACTGTCAAATCATAAACTGCTTCTACAGCAAAGTCTGGCATGTAATTTTCAATCGCCATTCTGGCTCCTTCTCTTTTATTTTCTAGTAATTTTCTTCAGCCATTGAGATAAGGCTGCCCATAAAATCAAGCTAGCCATTAAGATATAAATCCAAGCATTTGGCTCTTCTGTAAATGGTAGAGGAACATTCATTCCGAAGAAACCTGTAATAACCGCAAGTACTGCTAGTAAAACGGAGATAATAGTCAAAATTGTCAAACTATCATTCAGGTTATTGTTTAGGATGTTGTTGTAAGAAGAAGAGAGTTGTTGCAAGACTTGAGAAATCAAGTCTGTCATAGACACCAACTGATGGGCTTCAATCATGGCATCATCAAACTGCTCTCGTTCGACATCATTAAATCTCCGATAAAGAGCATGGCTCTGGATATGTTCCAAGAGGAGTCGATTTTGTTTTGCCGCTGCCGTTAAGTAAACCATACCAGTCTCCAAGTCGGAAAGAGCAAAGAGATTTTTCTTGGTTGTTCTCTGACGAAGTAAGCTGTTGACTTCATCTTTACTCTTATCCATCTTTTCAATGATTGGATAATAGGCGTTACTAATGATTTCTAGACTAGCAAAAAGAAATTTGTAAATAGAAATCGACTCATGGCTATCCAGATAAGCTAACATCTGATCAATGACATAAGCATTCTTATGGTTGCTGATGGTAATCATTCGTTTGTTTTCAACGATAAAGGTCATGGGAATCGCTTCATAGTAATCCTTGTCTTTTTCTAAGTCCAGAACATTGTAGATAAAGGTCACAGTCCCATTCTCACGGTTGTAATCCATATGGGCACGTTCATTTTTATCCAGCGCATATTCGATGGTTTCCTTATCCAATCCGTAGATTTCAGATAAATCTTCAAGATTTTTAATTTTTTCTACATCTAGATTGATCCAGACACAACCATTTCCTAATTGCTCATCTAAAAACATCGTTTCTCCTTTACCAAACTCTTTCTATTGTACCATAAAAGAGGTAAAATTTCAGTTCTCTTCTTTCCTTGAAAAATTGCTGACAACCGTGATACTTCTATTGGGAACAAAGTGAAGGACTTCATCCTCACTGCGCAGTTGAGTCGTACGAATACCGACACTCACAACCTTACCAGAGATTGTAATCGGTCCATTCGTAAACTCAACTTGATCTCCAACATCTAACTGGCGTTCAAAGAGGATGAAAAAGCCATTAACCACATCCGATAAAAAGCCTTGAGCCCCCATCCCTATTGCCACCCCAGCAATCCCAGCACCTGCCAGTAGACTTGATACAGGTAAGCCTAGAGTAGATAAAACAAAGTAGAGTAAAAAGAAATAGAGAGTGTAGTTCAAAATATTTTCAATCAATCTAGAAATTGTCTTTTGGCGCGCCTCATCTTTCTGGGAAAATTTTAAGGATGGTTTAACGACTCTTTTCACAACTTGATGGAGAATTATTTTAACGATATAAAAGACAATAAAAAGAAGGACTAGAGAGACTGATTTTGAAAACAACTCTTCTAGAATACTGCTGATATTTAACTTATCGATATAATTTTGAATAAATGTTGGCATAGTAAGCTCCTTTCCTAACATTATACCATAAAACGATATCTGAACCAGCTTGGTAAATATTCATTCTGCCTATACTATTATTAGATTCACTTGATTTCAAAACATATTTATACTATAATCAAACCACTACATGGAGAACAAATTATTTTCTCAATAACTCTCTTGGAATAGACCTTTCTACCTCATCTACTACCAAAACTTTAAAGCATTTATCTCAAGGAAAGTATTCTATGTCTATCACACAACGCACTCTTAAACTAGTCCTAGCAACTTGTTTTGCTTGTTTACTAGCTTACTTTTTTGATTTGTCATCAGCTGTTTCAGCTGGTATCATTGCCATCTTGAGTCTTTCTGATACTCGAAGAAGCACGATCAAGCTAGCCCGCAATCGTCTTTTTTCAACTCTTCTAGCTCTCTTAGTTGGTGTTATAGCTTTCCAACTGACTGGCTATCATATCTGGAGCTTTGGACTTTACTTAGCAGTCTATGTTCCCCTTGCCTATAAACTGGGTTGGGAAATCGGAATCACTCCTAGTAGCGTCCTTGTTAGTCACCTTTTAGTCCAGCAATCAACTTCTCCCGAGCTGTTATTTAACGAAATGCTCCTTTTCCTCATCGGTACCAGTTTTGCTCTTCTAGTCAATCTCTATATGCCTTCACGTCAAAAAGAGATTCAGCTTTATCATAGTCTTGTTGAAGAAAAACTCAGGGATGTTCTTCTACGGCTTTCTTACTATCTGAAAAGAGGAGATGGCCGTAATCAGGCTCAACTAGTCAACGAACTTGATCAACTACTTGAGGATGCTCTTAAGTTAGTTTACCTCGATCACTCTGACCATCTCTTTCACCAGACAGATTATCATATTCACTACTTTGAGATGCGACAAAGACAAACGCGTATCTTAAGAAATATGGCTCAACAGATCAACACATGCCAACTAGCCGCTAGTGAGAGTTTGATTGTCGCTCAGCTCTTTTCAAAAACAGCTAGTCAATTGAGTCAAACCAATCCAGCCTATAACTTATTGAATGATATTGAGAGCTACCTAGAGGTGTTTCGCAATCGTTCTCTCCCTAAAACTAGAGAAGAGTTTGAGACACGGGCTACGCTTCTACAACTCTTTCGTGAATTAGAGCATTTTATCCAGATAAAAGTAGATTTCTACAACCGTTATTCTGACAAAAACAGTAACAAATAAAAACTTCTATCGGCAACTCAGTTGCTGATAGAAGTTTTTTTGTTATGAATAGATTTAATTTTCGCGCTTCTTTCGAATCGATATGAGACTGATATCTCTCAAACTAAAGTAAGTAAGAGCCAGCATTCCCAATGTAATAAAGATTTCTGCTGGAAGTTGGAAAATCTGTAGGGCAGACAAGAGCAACAAGATTACGAGGGCAACAAGTCCAAAGACTAATATTACAACATTGACCGTCCCCTTGATACTTTGAGGTGTCGCAAATACATAGAGTAGTAATAAGAGTATCCCTATGATTAAATAGACCATCTTTATCTCTTTCTAGCTCTTATTCAGCTGATTTTTTCTTTTTGTTTGCTTTCTCACGCTCTGCCTTGTTAAGGATTTGTTTACGCAAACGAATCGATTCAGGCGTTACTTCCATGTACTCATCGTCGTTCAAGAACTCAAGTGATTCTTCAAGAGTCAAGATACGAGGAGTTTTGATAACCGCTGTTTGGTCCTTAGTAGCAGAACGAACGTTAGTCATTTGTTTTGCTTTCGTGATATTAACAGTCAAGTCATTTTCACGAGAGTTTTCACCGATGATCATTCCTTCGTAAACCTCAGTACCTGGGTTAACAAAGATAGTACCACGTTCTTCGATAGACATGATAGAGTAAGTTGTAGCCTTACCAGCATCGATCGAAACAAGGGCACCACGGTGACGTCCACCAATTTCCCCTGGAATCAATGGCAAGTATTGATCGAAGGTATGGTTCATGATCCCGTAACCACGAGTCATTGACAAGAACTCAGTTGAGTATCCAATCAAACCACGCGCAGGAACTAGGAAGACCAAACGAGTTTGACCGTTACCTGTTGCAATCATATCCAACATTTCACCCTTACGTTCAGAAAGGCTTTGGATAACAGATCCTTGGTATTCTTCTGGTGTGTCGATTTGCACGCGCTCAAATGGCTCACACTTCACACCATCGATTTCTTTGACGATAACTTCTGGACGAGATACTTGAAGCTCATAACCTTCACGACGCATAGTCTCGATGAGGATTGACAAGTGCAATTCCCCACGTCCTGAAACTGTCCATTTATCTGGTGAGTCTGTTGGATCTACACGAAGAGATACGTCTGTTTGTAATTCTGCTTGCAAACGTTCTTCAACCTTACGAGAAGTCACCCATTTACCTTCGCGACCAGCAAATGGTGAGTTGTTAACCAAGAAGGTCATTTGAAGAGTAGGTTCGTCGATGTGAAGAACTGGAAGAGCTTCAACTGCATCTGTTGGAGTGATTGTTTCCCCAACGAAGATGTCTTCCATACCTGATACGGCAATCAAGTCACCAGCCTTAGCTTCTTGGATTTCACGACGTTCCAAACCAAAGAAACCAAAGAGTTTTGTAACACGGAAGTTCTTAGTTGTACCATCCAATTTAGAAAGAGTAACTTGGTCCCCAACCTTAACTGTACCACGGAAGACACGTCCGATACCGATACGACCAACGAAATCATTGTAGTCCAAGAGTGACACTTGGAATTGAAGTGGCTCATCTGAGTTATCGATTGGAGCTGGAATGTGATCAATAATGGTATCAAAGATTGGCGCCATAGTCTTTTCTTGGTCGGCTGGATCATCTGACAATGAAGATGTTCCGTTGATTGCTGAAGCATAGACTACTGGGAAGTCAAGCTGATCATCATCTGCACCAAGCTCGATGAAGAGTTCCAAAACTTCATCCACTACTTCTGCTGGACGAGCTGATGGTTTGTCAATTTTATTGATAACAACGATTGGGACAAGGTCTTGTTCCAAAGCTTTTTTCAATACGAAACGAGTTTGAGGCATAGTACCTTCGTAAGAATCCACTACTAAGACTACACCATCAACCATTTTCATGATACGTTCAACTTCTCCACCGAAGTCCGCGTGTCCTGGTGTGTCCATGATATTGATACGAGTTCCGTTGTAGGCAACTGCTGTATTCTTCGCAAGGATGGTAATTCCACGCTCTTTTTCAATATCGTTTGAGTCCATTGCACGTTCAGCTAATTCTGTACGCGCATCAAGAGTTTCAGATTGTTTTAATAATTCGTCAACGAGGGTTGTTTTCCCGTGGTCGACGTGGGCGATAATCGCGATATTACGGATATCTTCTCTTAATTTTGTCATGATTTCCTCTGTTATATTCAAAAATTTATTTTCTAACTGAGCAATTATACCACAATTTTAAGCAAATGACTTAACTCAAGTAAGTGTAAATGTTTTCAAAAGAAAATTCATGACTTATCTTTTCTTTTCAAAAATCCCGACTTGTGATAAGATAGGCTGGTATGCGTTTAGATAATTTATTAGCCCAGGAAAAAATCAGTCGAAAAGCTATGAAACAGGCTCTCCTAAAAAAAGAAATCTTAGTAGATGGACAAGTTGCAATTTCCCTTGCACAGAATATTGATACGGGATTGCAAGAGTTGATTTTTCAGGGTAGAAAAATCCAAGGATATGAGCACACCTATCTCATGCTTCACAAACCAAATGGTGTCGTGACAGCAAGTAAGGACAAGAAGCTCCCAACGGTTATGGACTTACTACCTCAACACCTCCAATCAGACCAAGTCTATGCTATCGGTCGGCTAGATCGAGATACGACAGGGCTCCTTCTCTTAACAAACAATGGCCCTCTAGGTTTTCAACTTCTCCACCCTCAATATCATGTCGATAAAACTTATCAAGTTGAGGTGAACGGCTTGCTCACACCAGATCACATCCAGCAGTTCAAAAACGGAATTGTCTTTCTTGATGGAACTATTTGTAAACCTGCTCAGCTTGAGATTCTATCTTCAAGTCCTAGTATCAGCCGAGCCACCATCACCATCTCTGAAGGGAAATTTCATCAGGTCAAGAAAATGTTCCTCTCAGTTGGTGTCAAGGTCACTGCCCTCAAACGAGTTCAGTTCGGAGATTTTCTATTAGATCCTGACCTAGCAGAAGGTCAATACCGACTCTTGAATCAAGAGGAATTGAAAATTATTAAAAACTACTTAGAGAAAAGTGAATAAAATAAAAAAGCTTTAAAAATAAAGCTTTTTTGTTTTTGATTAGCCAAAAATCATTACGAGGGCTGCAATCCAGTTAAGTACAGAGATGACAATACCTACGATATTGAGAATTTTTTCTGTTTTATACACTAGTCCAGATTGTTTTTCGTGCGAATTAGCCAAAACAAGTCCAATGATACCCAAAATAAGACCTACGATTGGAGATAACAAACCAAGGACGATAGATAGAATACCTAAAACAAGTGATGCTTTTTTCTTTTCTTGCATGCTCTAAAATCTCCTTAAACTTATTACGCATTCATTATACCATACAAACCAGCTTTATCTATTAGGTAACAAGTTTTAGAACTATGAAACCCTGTCCCTGAGCCAAAAAGAATTAGAAAGAACTAGAAATGATTAAAAACCACTTAACGAAAAGTGCATAAAACAAAAAAAGCTTTAAACATAAAGCTTTTTTGTTTTTGATTAGCCAAAAATCATTACGAGGGCTGCAATCCAGTTAAGTACAGAAATGACAATACCTACGATATTGAGAATTTTTTCTGTTTTATACACTAGTCCAGATTGTTTTTCGTGCGAATTAGCCAAAACAAGTCCAATGATACCCAAAATAAGACCTACGATTGGAGATAACAAACCAAGGACGATAGATAGGATACCTAAAACAAGTGATGCTTTTTTCTTTTCTTGCATAATAAAAACTCCTTAAATTTAATACAAATTAATTATATCATAAAAAGCTAGATTTATCTACAATTCAATAACTTTTTACAGAATATTAGCTAGTCTTAACCTTGCCTGTCCAAGAATCCAATCCGTAAGAAAGGATATAAATTTCTGAGAAACCTTGTTTTTTCAAGAAAAGTGCTGCATTGGTTACACGTTGCGCACGTTGGTTTTCATATAGAAGGACAGGTTTATCCTTGCGAAGAGCTGCAAGACTTGTCTTCAATTGATTTGAAGGAATATTACGAGCTCCGAGGATATGTTTTCTGTGGAAGTCAGCTGGGTCACGCAAGTCAATTAGCTGACCTGTACGAATCAAAGATTCAAATTCTGCATTGTCTACAATTTTTGCTGCACGGCGAATACGAAGATAGTTGTATCCCATCCATGCCAACATCGCCACTACAAGTCCCCATAATACCCAAGTTACCATAATATCTAATCTCCATTTTTTTCTAAATAGTCTAATTCTAGTTTGTGCTCTCTACGCAAAATTGCTTCTGCTTCAAGATAATCCAGCTTATCCATCAAGCCAGCATCATAGATACGAGAAAGTTCAATCTTCATTAGTTCAATATCATAGAGGCGTTTGCCCATATAGACAAGAATGCCGAACTGTTTGAGAAATTGTTGCACATCATAGAGTGTTTTCATAGCTTTCATTTTAGCAAAAAATCAGAATTTTTTCAATAGTTCCCTTGGAGGATTGCTCTTTTTACTATTATCTAGCTTTCTTCACACTATGACAAAGAAGAAAGCCTACTGTCATACCAACGATATTTTGCACAAGATTTGGGACGATTTCTGGTATGGCTGCTCCCCAACCATTCATCCAAGCCGATGCAAAAGCGTAACCTGCCACCATGATGATGGTTGCCAAGACTAATCCTAGCCACTGCCATTTCCCTTTAACACCTGCCAAATATCCCTGCGAACCATGGAAAATCAAGCTGAAGAACATCCACTGGGGGTAACCTGAAATCAGGTCAATTAGAAATCCCGCTAATCCTCCGACAACAGCTCCTTCGCGACTCCCAAAGTAAAAGGCCGTAAAGAATATTCCTGCATCCAAAAGTGTTAGAAATCCTGTTGGCGTTGGGATTTTTACGAAATAGCCCAAAACTACGGATAGAGCTACTAGGATGGATACTAGGGCGATTTTACTTGTTTTTGTTTGCTTCATATTGTCTTACTCCATACTGATCTGCTTGTACAATGGCACGGTAAACAAAGGATTTGGAACTTTCAATTGCTGGTAAGAGCTCCTCTCCCTTGACTAACTGGCTGGCAATGCTCGATGCAAAAGTACATCCTGCACCAGCATTTTGTCCTTGAATGACTGGATTTTCAAGAATAGTAAAATTCTCTCCATCATAAAAGACATCCACAGCCTTATCCTGACTGAGACGATTTCCACCCTTAATAATCACTGCTGGCGCACCCAAGTCATGTAATTTCTGCGCTGCATCCTTCATATCGTCCAAGGTTTCAATCTTTTGGCCTGCTAGCAATTCTGCCTCAGGAAGATTGGGTGTAATGACAGTCACATAAGGGAAAAAGCGAATCAACTCTTGACAAAGCTCGCTAACAGCAACATCATGCGTTTCCTTACAAACGAGAACTGGATCCAATACCACTGGAACTCCTGTACGTTCCTTGATAAAGTTAAGAGCTTTCTCAGCAACACCAACAGTCGGTAAGAGACCAATCTTAATCCCTCCAAAGTCTACGCTCTTGAGACTATCCAACTGTTGTTGGAAAATAGTCTCATCTGTCGGAAAGACCTCAAATCCATTTTCTGTCAAAGCAGTTAAGCAAGTCATAGCTACAAAACCATGCAAACCATTCAAGGTATAGGTCGCAAGGTCAGCAGCTAGTCCACCACCACTAAAAATATCATTTCCTGAAAGTGCCAAAATACGATTATTCTTCATAACGAATCTCCTTCAAATACAAACCATTGGGTGCTGCAGTTGGACCTGCCAACTGTCTGTCTTTTTTCTCCAAAATCAGGTCAATCTGCTCTATCGGCATTCTGTTATTACCAATTTTCAGCAAGGTCCCGACCATATTTCGAATCTGCTTATAGAGGAAGCCATTGCCAGAGAAAGTAAAGGTCAAAAATTGACCGGTCTCGTCAACCCTAAGACTGGCTTCCGTGATTGTTCTTACCTTGTCCTCCACACTTGTTCCGGCAGCAGTAAAACCGGTAAAATCATGGGTTCCTTCTAATTTCTTCACAGCCTTTTGCATGCGTTCCACATCTAGTGGATAGGGATAGTGGGTGGCATAATGACGTCTCATAGGATTTTTAGGACGCCCTCTATCCACGATAAACTCATAGGTCTTGCTATGCTTGGCATAACGGCAATGAAAATCATCAGCCACTACCTCAATCGAAATGACATCGATGTCTTCAGGACTTTGAGTATCGAGAGCAAAGCGAAGCTTCTCCTCATCCATCTGATAGGGAAGATCAAAGTGGATAACCTGCCCTAGCGCATGAACACCACTATCCGTTCGCCCTGCACCATGGATGGTAATGGCCTGCCCTTTATTTAATTTGGTTAAAGTTTTTTCAATTTCCTCTTGGACACTACGCGCGTGTGGTTGCCGTTGAAAGCCAGCGAAGGCGTAGCCATCATAGGAAATGATTGCTTTATATCTAGTCATATATCTATTTTATCAAGAAAATTTCTCTGCAACAAGTTTGAAAACCAAAAATTGTACGGGTGCAGTTTTAGATATCAACTAGTCCTTACCTCGATTTTCTCATTATATATTTTCGTACAGGTACTTCAACCATTTGAACGATTTCAAATCCTTCTTTTTGGTAAAGATTGTAAGCTGTTTGATTTGCCTCGTAGACATTTAGAGAAATAGTATCTATGTCTTCATTTTCAAAGGCCAAACTAACAAATTTCCTTAAAGCCTGGCTACCTAATCCCTGCCCCTGTTTCTGAGGATTGATAAAAAATCTCCCGATATGAAGATTCCTGTCTTCTAGCCTGATTTTCTGGATAAGCCCCACAAACTCTTGTCCATCAAATATTGAAAAAATTCCTTCCAGCTCTTGTAAGGATTGGACAATCAAGGGATAAGAAATTTTGGGTCCCATCCATTGCTTCTGAAAACTTTCTCCCAAAGCATTAGACCAGCGACAAATGAGTTGGGCTTTTTCTAACTGAAGACCTTTTTCAAAGTGAATTTTCATATTTGCTCCTAAAACTTCTCCTACATCCAACTATTATACTCTTTCTCTTATTTTTTCCGAATAAATAAGTATGATTCATCTTTACTTTTTTCTTGTTGGAGCTATTTTTGCTTCCTTTCTTGGATTGGTCATTGATCGTTTCCCTGAGCAATCCATTGTTTTCCCTGCTAGTCACTGTGATTCTTGTCAGACTCGCTTACGTCCCTTGGATTTGATTCCAATTGTCTCACAGGTATTCAATCGCTTTCGTTGTCGCTACTGTAATTCAAGCTATCCCTTTTGGTATGCTCTCTTTGAGTTTGGATTGGGGCTTCTCTTTCTAGCTGAGTCTGTGGGATTTTTAACTTTGGGGCAAGTCATCTTGATAACTGCCGGCTTGACTTTGGGCATCTACGACTTTCGTCATCAGGAATATCCCTTGATCGTCTGGCTAATTTTTCACTTAATCCTCATGGTTTGCTGTGGTTGGAATCTAGTTATGATTTTCTTTCTTATCTTGGGAATTTTGGCTCACTTTATCGATATCCGCATAGGTGCAGGGGATTTTCTCTTTCTGGCCTCTTGTGCACTTATTTTTAGCCTAACTGAGATGCTGATTTTGATTCA
This sequence comes from Streptococcus infantis ATCC 700779, assembly GCF_000187465.1. GTDB lineage: Bacteria > Bacillota > Bacilli > Lactobacillales > Streptococcaceae > Streptococcus > Streptococcus infantis. Next base: position 1,297,155 of record NZ_GL732439.1, read on the forward strand.
ATTTGCTTCCACAACTGGCATTCTAGCCTTTCTCCTACTAAAGAAAAAGGAAAGACTACCTTTTGTGCCTTTCCTCTTGCTGGCTGCTTGTATGATTATTTTTGGTAAGCTATTGCTTCTCGGATAAAGTCAGCGATTTCTGCTACTTGTCCTTCATGTAGAGCCTTAACAATCTTGGAACCGACGATAACGCCATCTGATACTGCATTAAAGCGTTCAACATCAGCTTGTGTGGATACACCAAATCCGGTCAATACTGGAATGTCAGCCACTTGATGAAGTTGATTCAAGTGCTTGTCCAAGTCATCTCGGTAATTTCCTGATTTCCCTGTGACCCCATTGATAGCAACGGCATAGACAAAACCTTCAGCTCCTTCAATGAGTTCTTTTTGACGCTCAATTCCTGTCGTCAAGCTGACAAGTGGAATCAAAGAAATATCTGTACCTGCCAAAAAGGGCTCTACAAAGTTAGCGTGCTCATGAGGCAGGTCTGGAATAATCAATCCCTTAACCGCTGTATCAGCAAGATCTCTGACAAATTTCTCCACACCGTACTGAAAGAGGGGGTTAAAGTAGGTCATGATAACAAGTGGAACTTCTGTTTCAATAGTCTTCAAAGTTTCAACTAGAGCCTGTGTAGAAGTACCACTAGCTAGACTGCGCAAGCCTGCTTCTTCGATAACTGGACCATCTGCAACTGGGTCTGAGAAAGGAACTCCCACTTCAATAGCAGACACTCCCAAATCTTCTAAAAAGTGGATTGTTTCAGCAAGTCCATCCAAACCTTTTTCATGGTCTCCAGCCATGATATAGGGAACGAAAATTCCTTTTCCAGTCGCTTTTATAGCGTTCAATTTTTCTGTTAGTGCCTTAGACATGAGCTTCTCCCTTCTTTGCTGCGTCTGCTTCCAAGCGGTCTTTAACTTGAACTACATCCTTGTCCCCACGACCTGATAGGCAGACAATCATAGACTTGTCTGGGCCAAGTTCTTTGGCTAATTTCACCGCAAAGGCGATGGCATGGCTAGATTCTAAAGCTGGGATAATTCCTTCTACACGAGACAAGAGTTGGAATCCTTCCAAGGCTTCTTCGTCTGTCACTGGTACATAGGTCGCTCGTTTGATATCATGGTAATGAGAATGTTCTGGACCGATACCAGGATAGTCCAAACCTGCTGAGATTGAGAAAGCTTCTAGGATCTGACCATGAGCATCTTGGAGCACATCCATAAGCGAACCGTGAAGAACACCTGGACGACCCTTGGTCAAGGTAGCTGCGTGATGCTCTGTATCCAGTCCTAGTCCTGCTGCTTCAGCTCCATACATAGCCACTGACTTATCTTCCACAAATGGATGGAAGAGCCCGATGGCATTAGAGCCACCACCAACACAGGCTACTAGAGCATCTGGCAGATTTTCACCTGTCAAATCACGGTACTGTTGCTTGGCTTCTCGTCCGATAACACTTTGGAAATCACGAACAATTTCCGGGAAAGGATGGGGCCCCAAGGCAGAACCAAGGATATAGTGGGTATCATCGATATTTGCCACCCATGAACGAAGGGCTGCATTGACCGCATCCTTGAGCACGCGCGAACCATCTGTCACAGCCTCTACCTTAGCTCCTAAAAGCTCCATTCGGAAAACATTGAGGGCTTGGCGTTTGACATCTTCCTCGCCCATGTAGATGGTACATTCCATGTTAAAGAGTGCCGCAGCTGTTGCAGTTGCCACACCATGTTGACCAGCACCTGTTTCAGCAATAATTTTCTTTTTGCCCATACGTTTAGCGAGGAGAACTTGTCCTAAAGCATTGTTAATCTTGTGGGCGCCTGTATGGTTGAGGTCTTCACGTTTAAGGTAAATCTTGGCTCCGCCGATATGCTGGGTCAAGTTTTTTGCGTAGTAAAGAGGAGTTTCACGACCTACATACTGGCGCAATAGTTGGTTTAACTCCTCTTGGAAACTTGGATCTGCCTGACTTTCACGATAAGCCTCTTCCAATTCCAATACTGCTGTCATCAATGTTTCTGGGACAAAGCGTCCACCGAATTTCCCGTAAAATCCCTCTTTATTTGGTTCTTGATATACCATGCTTAACCCTCTCTATAAATCTTCTAATCTTTTCATGATCTTTTTGTCCGTCTGTTTCTACTCCGCTTGATACATCTACTGCAAAGGGAGAGAAATGCTGAATTGCTCTTGCTACATTGTCTTCATTTAGCCCACCTGCGATGAAGAAAGGCTGGGCTAGTTCTGTCGTATCCAGTTGACCCCAGTCAAAGGTTTGTCCACTTCCTGCCACAGGAGCATCAAAGAGTAGATAATCTGCCTGAGAATTGGGTACATGCCCCCCTTCATCGATCTGAACAGCCTGAATGCTGCCACAAGGCAAATTTTCAAATAGTTTATCTACTACCTTACCGTGAACTTGTACAAAGTCCAAACCAACTTTGTCTACCGCTTCTAACAGTTCTGCCTGACTGGGTGAAACAAATACACCAACTTTTTGAATATAACTAGGAATAAACTTAGCCAGCTCTGCTGCTTGTTCCAAGGTCACCTGTCTTTTGCTAGGAGCAAAGACAAAACCAATGTAGTCTGCTCCAGCTGAAACAGCTGTTTTTACGGCTTCTTTGGTCGATAGTCCACAAATCTTAACCTTTGTCAATCTGCAACTCCTTGATTCTCTGGGCTACATCTTCTGCTTGCATGAGGGCTGTTCCTACTAAAATTCCGTTAAAGTATGGTGCTACTCGTTTTGCATCCTCCTCTGTAAAAATAGCAGATTCGGAAATGTAGAAGCAATCATCCTTAAAGTGTTTGGCCAAGTCTACACTGGTCTGCAAGTCGACTTCAAAGGTTGTTAAATTGCGATTGTTAACACCAATAATTTGAGCTCCAAGTCTATGAGCCACTTCCAGTTCAGCAAGATTATGAGTTTCCACCAAAACTTCTAGACCAAGATCTGTCGCGTAGTCGTAAAGCTCCTTCAGTCGTTTTTCAGATAAGGCTGCGACGATGAGCAAGATGACGGTCGCACCTGCATTGCGAGCACGGATGATTTGCTTTTCATCGATAATAAAATCCTTATTCAGTGTCGGGATCTGTACCTGACTAGAAATCTCTCGCAGATAATCCAAATGACCTTTAAAGAAAACCTCATCTGTCAGAACAGAAATCATTACCGCGCCGTTAGCCTCGTAAATCTGGGCCTGTTGTACGATATCCACATCAAGATTGATATCACCTAGACTTGGGCTTGCCTTTTTGACCTCCGCAATGATTTGCAAACGGTCTTGGTGATTTTTTAAATATTCACTCAATCGATAAGTTTGACGTAGGGGCTGAAGCTCCTCTCGTTCCATCGTTTCAACTTCACGCGCCTTTTGCTCTAGGATACGTGATAAAAATTCCTGACTCATCTTTGATACTCCTGTAATAGTCTGAGTTTTTCAATGGCCTTACCACTGGCAATCACTTGACGTGCCAATTCAACTCCGTCCTTGATACTATCTGCTTTCCCATTTGCGTAGAATCCGAGACCCGCATTTAAGACTGTTGTTTCCAAGAATGGACTTGGTTCGTTATTAAGAACACTGACAAGGATGGCTGCATTCTCATGAGCATTTCCCCCACGAATGTCTTCAATAGGAATCCGTTCCATTCCCAAATCTTCTGGAGAAAAGGTTGATAAAGTAATTTCGCCATTTTCAAGAAGGGCAATGCTGGTAGTTCCATTCAAACCAGCTTCATCCAACCCTTCTGGACCAGCTACTACAATGGCACGTTTGCGACCCATGTTTTTCAAAACCTGAGCAGTACTTTCCAGAAGTTCAGGACGACTGATTCCTAGAAGCTGTGTTTCCAAAACCATTGGATGGATGAGTGGTCCTGTCAAATTCATGATAGTTGGAATTCCCAACTCCAAGCGAGCTGGCATAATGTATTTCATAGCTGGGTGCATGTTTTTGGCAAAGAGAAAGACGATTCCTGTTTGGTCAAATACCTTACCCAATTGTGATGGTTTGAGATCAATATTGATTCCCAAAGCTTGCAAGACATCTGCTGACCCAGATTTAGAGGAAATTGAACGATTACCATGTTTGGCCATGTGGATTCCTCCACCTGCTAAGACAAAGGCTGCAGTTGTAGAAATGTTGAAGCTAAATGACTTGTCTCCACCTGTACCGCAGTTATCCATAGCATCTTGAATGTTTGTTGGAATGTGTTGAGCATGTCCTCTCATAACTTGAGCGAGGGCTGTTCTTTCTTCAGGTGTTTCTCCCTTCATTTTAAGAGCTAAAAGTAGTGAAGCGATTTGTGCTTCTGTCACTCGCCCTGTCACGATGCGTTCGATCACATCTGTCATTTCAACACTTGATAAATCTTCAAAGTTGGCTAATTTTTCAATAATTTCTTTCATTTTGTGTTCCTCACTTTACAACTTTCTCGATAAAATTCTGAATAGAAGATAGGCCATCTGGCGTTCCAATACTTTCTGGATGATACTGCAAGCCATAAATCGGCAAGGTTTTGTGTTGAATCCCCATAATAGCTTGGTCATCTGTCGAACGAGCTGTCACTTCAAACTCTTCTGGCATCTCTTCGATTAAAATACTGTGGTAACGCATGACTGGACGATTGTCCTCAATTCCTTGATAGAGAGCTGATGGAGTCTCAAATCGAATCTGGCTTTGTTTCCCGTGCATAACTTTAGGAGCCAAGCCCAACTTACCACCAAAGACTTCTGCAATGGCTTGGTGCCCTAAACAAATCCCTAGAATAGGTTTCTTACCTGCAAAATCACGAATCATTTCTTCCATTTTCCCAGCATCAGCTGGCCAACCTGGACCAGGAGAAAAGACCAGTCCATCTGCCTTTGTAGCTTCTTCATAAAGATTTGGATCATCATTTCTCAAAACCTGAACTTCTGCGAAATTCCCGATATATTGAGCTAGGTTATAAGTAAATGAATCATAATTATCAATCAATAAAATCATGGTCTTAGTTCTCCCATTCTAGTCATAGATTTAGCTTTGTTAATCGTTTCTTGGTATTCGTTCTGAGCGATAGAATCATAAACAATTCCTGCACCAGCCTGTACGTGGGCTTTTTTATTTTTAAGAATCATGGTTCGGATAGCAATGGCGAAATCCATATCTCCAGTTGCTGATAGGTAACCGATAGCTCCTGCGTATACGCCTCGCTTCTCTGTTTCTAGTTCATAGATGCGTTTCATGGCCCGAATCTTTGGTGCCCCCGATACTGTTCCTGCCGGAAGAGTCGCCTTCAAGGCATCCATAGCAGTCAGTTCTGGTAACAAACGTCCTTTAACCACGCTGGTCAAATGCATGACATAGCGGAAAAGTTCGACTTCCATATACTTGGTTACTTGGACACTTGCTGTTTCAGCAATTCTACCGATATCATTTCGTCCCAAGTCCACCAACATTCGGTGTTCTGCCGTTTCCTTTTCATCAGAGAGGAGATCACTTGCAAGTGCCGCATCTTCCTCGTCATTGGCACCTCTAGGACGTGTACCTGCAATTGGATTGGTTGTCACTATACCATTCTTGACGGAAACCAAGCTCTCAGGACTGGCACCGATAATTTGATAATCTCCAAAATCATAAAAGTAGAGGTAATTTGATGGATTGGTCACTCGGAGATTTCTGTAGAAGTCAAAAGGATTTCCAGTTACCTCTGCGGAGAAGCGCTGGCTAAGCACACATTGGAACATATCTCCATTGCGAATCAAGTCGCGAGCTGTTTCTACCATTTCTTCAAATTTCTGAGGTGCAATATGTGGTCTAAACTGAAGTGGAGAAACATCCAAATCTTCAAATTCATTTGGAGCAGGGATTTTCAACTCTTCTAAAACCTGATCTAAAGCCACTTCTAGTTCTTCATTACTACGTTCACTGTAGAGAGCATCCTCGATGATATGAATTTTTTCTTTCTTATGGTCAAAAACTATATAACTCTCATAGACGAAGAAATGCATATCTGGCGTCCCAATTGTATCCTCAGGAAGCTGGCCAATCTCTTCATAGAGAGAAATCATGTCGTAACCAACAAAGCCGATAGCTCCACCTCCAAAGGGTAAATTTGAATGGTGTTGACTTTTATGAGTCACTTCATAAAGGAAATCCAAGGGATCACGATCAATCACTTGCCCATTTTGATAAAGAACTCCATTCTCGAACTTAATCTCAAAAACTGGGTTATAGGCTAAGATAGAAAATCGAGCATTTTCTTTTTCTCTTGGGATACTTTCAAGTATGACCTTGTGTTGTCCGTTCAAACGCATATAAGCCAAGATTGGTGATAAAACATCTCCATGAATGATTCGTTCCATTGTAATTTCCCTTTCAGTTCGTTTCTTTATAGAATTTTAGTCTTCATTTATTATCTTTTTTCTATTTCCCTTAAATAGTGCGGACGGGAGGTAAAATTATCCAGTGGATGATTTTAGAAAACCATGAAATGAAAGACCTAATTTTTGAGCTCCTCGCTCATTCATTTCTAGGCTCAGTCTAAAATAGTTTCCCGAACTATTTTACTCTCAAAAATTCCGTCCTATAGAAGCATATTTGCTTTTATAGGATACCACTATGGCGGAAAATATCTTTTAAAAGCTCACTTCGTTCGCAATTTTTTTGTAGTAGTCTATTTAATGATGAAAAATAATTTAAAACTGAATAACTATGCCTATAATACATATATAAAAATCCCCACGCAAAATAACTTGCGTGAGGACGAAATTCGCGGTGCCACCTCAATTATAGGATTTCTCCTATCTCTCATTCCTGTCTCAGATAGCTCCTGTAACAGGTTGTGCGATAAAGGGCACTCCCTTGAGAATTATGTTTTCTTCTCTCATTTCAGATGGACCCAACCTTACAGCTTTCTCTGCTTGTTTTCAGCAACCACAAGCTCTCTGTGAGAGAAATCTCTGTATCTATTCCATCTTTTATTTTTTAGCTTCAAGGTAGTCTGCAATGGCAGCTACGTCCTTGTCTCCACGACCAGAGACATTGATGATGATAATCTCATCTTTACTTAGTTTTGGTGCGCGTTTGACTGCTTCAGCGATAGCATGTGAGCTTTCAATTGCAGGGATAATTCCTTCTGTTTTGCTTAATAAAAGCAAGGCTTGGACAGCTTCTTCGTCAGTCGCTGCAACATACTCTACACGACCAGAGTCTTTAAAGAAGGCATGTTCTGGTCCAACCCCTGGATAGTCCAAACCTGCTGAGATAGAGTAAACTGGCGCGAGCTCTCCATCTTCCTTAAAGACTGCATAGGTCTTCATTCCATCAACAATTCCGACACTACCCTTGGTCATAGTTGCTGCGTGTTTGTCAGTATCTAAACCATGACCAGCAGCTTCTACCCCAACCAATTTTACTTCTTCATCAGCTACATACTGTGAAAAAGCTCCGATGGCATTGGAACCACCGCCTACACAAGCGATGACGTAGTCAGGTAAACGTCCTTCTTTTTCCAAGATTTGACGACGTGATTCTTCACTAATAACTTTTTGGAATTCATGAACAATAGTTGGATAAGGGTGTGGTCCAACAGCAGAACCTAAAACGTAGAAGGCTTCAAGGTCATTCATCCATGCTCCAAAGGCTGCGTCAACCGCATCTTTGAGGGTACGAGTACCAGTTTCAACTGCGTGAACAGTTGCTCCCATCATCTCCATGCGGAAGACATTGAGACGTTGACGCTCCACATCTTCTGCCCCCATGTAGACGTCACAAGCCATACCAAACTTGGCTGCAGCTGCAGCTGTCGCAACACCGTGCTGGCCAGCTCCTGTCTCAGCAATGACACGCTTTTTACCCATGCGTTTTGCTAGAAGGATTTGTCCTAAAACGTTGTTGAGCTTGTGAGAACCAAGGTGATTCAGATCTTCGCGCTTGAGATAAATCTTAGCTCCACCTAAATGATCTGTCAAGCTCTCTGCATAGTAAAGCGGTGTTTCACGACCCGAATAGTCCTTCAAGTAATGGCGAAACTCAGCTAAAAACTCTGGATCATCCTTGTATTTTTCAAAAGTCACTTCCAATTCATCTAGTAAAACCTGAATTGATTCTGGTACAAAACTACCACCAAATTGTCCAAAATATCCTTTAGTTGTCATAAATTTTTCCTCCTTCTGTATGAATCCGGCTTTTTGTTTGCTTTTAGTAGTAGGCAAGGAGCTGTAGATAGAACTCAAGTTCATCAAAGCGACTTAACGCCCTAATAAAAGATAAACAAAATGACGGATAGAAAAAGCCCACACACGGAATATACTTCCATGTGAGGGCGTTTGTAACGCGGTACCACCTCAATTGTAAAGAGAATATCCCCTTTACATCTCTGCCTTGTCTAACAACAAGTTGCACTGTAAGGTGTGCCTACCGAATTTTTATTGTTTCAAATTCATTTTTTCAAATCAGCCCAATTTCACTACTTTCAACCACCTATTCACAGTAACCACAGGCTCCCTAAAGATCAAAAATAACTACTTTTCTGATTTGTTGAGTTAATTATATGTCATTGTTTTTTCTTTGTCAACCGTTTTCATTCATTTTTTACTAATTTTTTTAATTAGTTTTTTGTAGAAGCAAGAACTTCTTCAGAAACTCTGACAAAAGTCTCAATGATATAGTCTACCTCTTCATCCGTTAATTTCGTGTGAAGCGGTAATGTAATTTCATTTTCAAAGAAGGCATAAGCCTTTGGATAATCTGCCATATCGAAACCAAGATTCTTATAGGCTGTCAAAAGCGGTAGCGGTTTGTAGTGAACATTACTTGCAATTCCTGCCTTGGCCAATTCTTGAATAATTTGATTGCGTTGTTCGAGATTTGCTCCTTCTACATGGGTGATGTAGAGGTGACGACAAGATTCAACTGCATCTGTCTCATGAGCCAATGGGTGAATCCGAGTTCCTGCAAATCCACGGTCATAGCGATCCACGATATCCTTACGACGTTGTAGTAAGCCAGGATAACGATCTAGCTGAACTAGACCAAGTGAAGCCATGATGTCTGTCATGTTGCACTTGTAGGCTGGTGTTACGATATCGTATTCCCATGAGCCTAGCTGCATCTTAGCAAGAGCATCTTTTGTTTGACCATGAAGAGATAGGATTTGGAATTCCTTGTACATTTCTTCGTCGTCAATCGCTGGATTGGCTTTCCAAGTGGCACTTCCTCCCTCAGCAGTTGTAAAATTCTTAACCGCGTGGAAAGAGAATGATGTGAAGTCTGCAATTGAACCGGCTGGTTGTCCCTTGTAGGTTGAACCCAAAGCGTGAGCACTATCAGAGACAATCACAATACGGTTAAAGGCCTTTTGCCACTTGCTAGCAGCTGTAAAGAGGTCGCGTTTCTTTTCTACAACTTGGAACAAACGGTCATAGTCACAGATAATCCCTGCTAGTTCTACCGGGATGATGACTTTAGTCTTCTCAGTAATAGCTTGCTCAAGCTTATCATAGTCCATTTCAAAGGTATCATCTTGGATATCAACCATCACTGGTGTCGCACCAACGTGAGTGATGACACTACATGAAGCTGTATAGGTCATAGCTGGAACGATGACTTCGTCACCAGGCCCTACTTCAAGCACGCGCAAGATTAATTCAAGAGCTGCTGTTGCAGAGTTGAGGCAGACTGTCTTAGGCGTATGAGTATAGACGGACAGACGACGCTCTAATTCTTTTGTCTTTGGACCTGTTGTGATCCAACCAGAACGAAGGGTATCGGCTACTTCAGCAATTTCAGCTTCGGTAATATCGGGTGGTGAAAATGGAATATTATACTTTGTCATTGATTTACTCCTTTTACTCTATTCACTCTTGTGACTACTTTATTTTAAAACTTCAACTACAGTCTGGAACATGATCTTGATATCTCCGAAGAAATTAAAATCACGTAGGTAGGCTAGGTTAAAGTGCATTTTCTCTGGAAGGACTCTTTCTACATAAGCCTGGTCAACAGTCATACCCTTTGCAGTCATTTGACTGATGATGGCATCCTCATCCTTATAGTTAATGCTAGCAAGCGATGTAATCCCTGCAGGTAAGAGCAAGGTAGCCATCATTTCAGGGCTATACTGCTCTGTGTAGCGTGGTACTTCTGGGCGTGTTCCTACAAAGGACATCTCTCCTTTGAGGACATTGACCAATTGCGGCAATTCATCCAAACGAACACGTCGAATGAAATTTCCAACTTTAGTGATACGACTGTCATTTGCAGAAGTTACTAAACTTCCTTTCTTGTCCGCATCGGTTACCATAGTCCGGAATTTCCAAATTTTGAAATGTCGGTTGTACTGGGTTACCCGCACTTGCTTGTATATAACTGGACCCTTGCTATCTAGCTTGATCCAGATGCTTAGAATCAGAAATAAGGGGGAGGTCAAGATTAACAAGACTACGGCTAGAAACAAATCTAGACAACGCTTGGAAATCAGTGAGCCTTTTCTTCTAGACACAAGCTGGTAGTATGGTTTTACCTCGCTCAATTGCATTTCTTGAGGTAGTTCATCCCATTTCAGCATGCACATTCTCCTCTGTTTTTTATATATAATCTTTATTAACATTCTACATTATACCACAAAATGAAAGAGGCAGTGCAAGAAATCTGTGTTTTAAAGGAATTCTTCCTTAGGAAAGAGCCCCTGCCTGCAAACTATACATCTTGTGATAGGTTCCACCCAATGCTAGGAGTTCTTCGTGGGTTCCACTTTCGATAATACGTCCCTTATCAAGAACATAGATACAGTTAGCATCTTGAATGGTAGAAAGGCGATGGGCGATGGCAATGGTTGTCCGACCTTGTCTCATCTTAGCTAGGGAATTTTGGACCAGAGCTTCTGTTTCAGAGTCGATATTGGCTGTCGCTTCATCCAAAATCAGGATTTTAGGTTGACTGGCAACAGTTCTAGCAAAAGCAAGAAGCTGACGTTGACCAGTTGAAAAACTCGAACCACGCTCAGATACGGGAGCATCATAACCTAAAGGAAGATCTTGAATGAAGGAATCTGCATCGACAAATTCTGCTGCAGCCTTGACTTGGTCATCGCTGATATCTTGGTACATGGCGATATTGGACTTAATGGTCCCATGATAGAGGAAGGGATCCTGTAGAACCAAACCGATGTTTTTTCTCAACTCCTCTTGGCTATACTCTCGAATATCCACACCATCTAGGAGAACCCGACCTGACTGGAACTCATAAAAGCGCATGAGAACATTGATGATAGAAGATTTTCCTGATCCTGTATGTCCAACAAAGGCAATGGTTTCACCTTTATTGACAGTAAAGGAAATATCATCTAGAATTTGGTGTTTTCCATCATAAGAGAAGGACACATGTTCAAAGCGAATATTCCCTTCTTGAATCTTGGATTGACCATTTTCTTGGACCGGTTCATAGTTGGACTCATCGATAAGTGCAAAGACACGACCTGCTGACACCATGGATGTCTGAAGAGTAGAAAAGTTCTGTGTTACCTCGATGAGGGGATCAAAGAGACGGTTGATGTACTGGATAAAGGCATACATAGTTCCTGCCGTTATTCCTAGATAAAGACCGCGATAGCCAAAGTAGGCCATCAAAACCGCATATCCCAACAGCTTCAACAAACTCATAGCTGGTCGTAAAAAGAGAGAATCCAAGGCTACTGAACGGTTGGCGTAGACTAGGTGTTCCTGGTTTATCTCATCAAACTCATCTTGCAGGCGTTTTTCTTGGTTAAAGGCTTGAATAATACGAATTCCTTCGATATTTTCTGCCAGCTTACTGTTAATATCTGACAGTAGACTTCTCGTTTTTTCAATGACCTTGACAGATTTTTTACGGTAGAGATTGACCAAAAGGAAAATCAAAGGTAGGAAGAGCAAGACTAAAGCAGTCAGACGATAGTCCAGAACTAACATGGTATAAAGGGTCGTCACGAAGATAAAGACTGCCGAGATAAAGCTAGATAAGATCCCCGAAAACATATCACTGATAGTCTCGGTGTCATTTGTCAAACGAGAAACAATAGAACCTGCAGGCGTTTTATCAAAATAAGACATGCCTAGCTTCTCCATATTGGCAAAGGCATCACGTCGAATATCTCTAACGATGCTGTAGGACACGCGCGCAAAAAGGAGGTTCCCCACATATTGGACAATGGTTTGAAGAATGTAGAGACCATAGTAAACTAGCAAAACTGTAACAGCAAGCTGATTAAGGTTGTTTAGATACTGGTCGATAAAGTGAGAAGCTACCAGGGGGATAATACTCTTAATAACAGTCGTTGCCAGGAGAAAAGTAAGGGCTAAAAAGGTGAGGAGACTATAGGGCTTAAGATAAGACAACAAACGCTTCAATACAACCCATTGTTCTTGTTTATTCCGCATTTTCTTCTCCTTTCATTTCTAACTGTTGAGACTGGTAGGTTTGGGCATACCAACCATCCAAGGCTAGTAAGTCTTCATGCCTACCTCGTTCAATGATGCGACCATCCTGCATGACCAAAATCAAATCCGCATGAACAACTGCACTGAGACGATGGGCAGTGATGATAGTCGTTTTATCTTTGCGAGTTTCCTTGAGATTATCGATGATTGCGAACTCTGTCTTAGCATCCACAGCTGACAAGGAATCATCTAAAATCAAGATATCAGGATTTAAAATCATAGCCCGACTCATAGCCAGACGTTGCTTTTGTCCACCAGATAGACTAACTCCCTTTTCCCCGATAACTGTATCAAATCCCTCAGGCATGTCTTGAATATCTTGATAGACTTGAGCCAACTTTGTCGCTTCTTCTACTGCTGAGAAAGGTAGGTCAGGATTTCCAAAACAAATATTCTCTATGATAGAGCTAGCAAAGAGAAATTGGTCCTGTGGAACGTATCCCATCAAACTTCGTAAGTCAGCTAGTCGATAGTCACGAATGTCATGACCATTTAGATAAATAGCTCCTTTGTCAACGTCATACTCACGTAGGAGCAATTTAATCAAAGCAGTTTTCCCTGAACCAGTTTGCCCAACCAAGCCCAAGGTTTGCCCTTTTTCGAGACTAAAATGTATATCTCTCAGCGTCTCTTCGTCTTCAAAGGCAAAACGATAAATGGCATAGTCCAAGCGCCCATTTTCAATCTCGTCAAGTGGAGATTCTGGATCTTTGACAGGTGACTCTTGGGACAAAAGACTCTCAATTCGTTGATAAGAAACCTTCCCTCTTTGAGTAATATTAAAGAGGAAACCAATCGCCATCAAGGGCCAGACCAACATATCCAAGTAAGAGATAAAGGTGACCAGATTCCCGACGGTTACTTGTCCCGCTTGCACCATAAAGGCACCGACTAAGAGAGTTAAGGCATAGGAAGAACCAACAAAGAGTAGAACCATGGGGTCAAAGAGACTATCATATTTCATGGTTTGCAGATTCTTTTGGAAGGTCAAATCATTGACTTCCTGGAAAGATGCCAACTCATCGGATTGATAACCAAAGGACTTAGTTACCTTGATACCTGATACAGACTCCTGAACCTTATTATTGAGTTCAGAAAAGGCTGCTTGTGATTCTCCGAAAGCCTTATGGGTCTTTCTCCCCAGACGACTAGTCGCATAGGCCATAAACGGCAAAGGTAGAATGGCAACCAAGGTCATCTGCCAAGAAATGCTAAAGAGCATAGTCAAGAGAGTCACCAAGGCTGTGATAGAGGCATCCACTGCCATCATGACACCACCACCTGCTAAACGAGTCAGAGCATTGATATCATTGGTTGCGTGAGCCATCAAATCTCCAGTTCGATAATTCTGATAAAAAGCAGGCGACATTCTTGTAAAGTGCTCAAATAGTCTTGAACGCATGATTTGTCCAAGTCGGTAGGAGGTCCCTAGGATATACATGCGCCAAACATAACGCAGGTAGTACATCCCGAAAGCTGCCAGCAGGAGATAAAAGAGATGAAGCAGGAGCTCATCTTGTGTTAATCGTCCCGAAGTGATGGCATCAATCACGCGCCCCATGACCATAGGTGGGATAAGGTTTAGTACAGAAACCAAAACCAAAGCTACAATTCCAACTAGGTAACGGCATTTTTCTAATTTAAAAAACCACCAGAGTTTTTGGATGATGGACATAAAATTCCTTTCTAATGACAAATGGAAACCTGAGGCGACTGCCTCAGGTTTTTCCTATTCATAGGTGATGACACTAACTGAAACGTTGTCATATTCAGCGATAAAGATACTCAAAGGAGTAACATTTCATTTATTTTCAATCCTTTACATAAATCATTCTTTATTATATAGGAATGACCTGGATTTTTCAAACCATACGCTGGGGAAATACTTCTTTTTCTGGTATAATATTGTCTATAATCTGAATGAAAAGGTAAACATTATGAAATTGATCTCATGGAATATTGATTCCCTCAATGCAGCATTGACAAGTGATTCTGCGCGTGCGAAATTATCACAAGACGTCCTCCAAACATTGGTTGCTGAAAACGCTGATATCATCGCCATCCAAGAAACCAAGCTTTCAGCTACAGGGCCTACTAAAAAACATCTTGAGGTGTTAGAAGAACTCTTCCCTGGATATGAAAATACTTGGCGTTCCTCTCAAGAACCTGCTCGTAAAGGCTATGCTGGGACCATGTTCCTCTATAAGAAAGAACTGACTCCAACTATCAGCTTTCCAGAAATCGGTGCCCCTTCTACTATGGACTCGGAAGGACGCATCATCACTTTAGAATTTGATACATTTTTCGTGACTCAAGTTTACACACCAAACGCTGGTGATGGCCTCAAACGCTTGGAAGAACGTCAAGTCTGGGATGTAAAATATGCGGAGTACTTGGCTCAACTAGACAAGCAAAAACCTGTCCTAGCAACCGGAGACTACAACGTTGCCCACAAGGAAATTGACCTTGCCAACCCAGCCAGCAACCGCCGTTCACCAGGATTTACAGACGAAGAACGTGAAGGATTTACAAACCTTTTAGCCAAAGGATTTACAGATACCTTCCGCCATATCCATGGCGATGTGCCAGAACGCTATACTTGGTGGGCACAACGAAGCAAGACTTCAAAAATCAACAACACAGGCTGGAGAATCGACTACTGGCTTACAAGTAACCGTGTAGCAGACAAGGTTAGCAAGTCAGACATGATTGACTCAGGCGCACGCCAGGACCATACACCGATTGTCATGGAGATTGATTTCTAAGGAGAAAACAATGGACTATCAAGCTGTCATTCCTGAATTTGTAGTATCTGACCTCGAAAAGTCACGCCACTTCTACTGCGACTTGCTGGGATTTTCTGTCGAATACGAGCGTCCAGAGGAGAAATTTCTCTTCCTTTCGCTTGAAGACTGCCAACTTATGCTAGAAGAAGGCAACGCAGAAGAATTATCCCAACTGACTTATCCTTTCGGGCGTGGTGTCAATATTTCCTTTGGTATCAAGGATGTCCCACAACTCCATCAAAAATTGCTGGAAGCCGAATATCCCATCCATCGTCCTTTGACTAAAAGAGAATTTCGAGTTGGCGAACAATATATCTACCCTCACGAATTTGCAGCTTTAGACCCAGATGGCTATTTTTTAAGATTTAGTGAATAGAATAATAAAGTATTAGAGTGGAAAAGTAATAAAAAAAGAGGCATCTGCCTCTTTTTTTGTTTCTATATCCTTACCTGTCTATCTTCAGATCGATGTCCTGTGACAAACATGGTGAAGGTTGCCTTGCAGACATTTCGGCCATCTTGGTTGATGATGTCAACATCGACGACACAAGTGGTACGTCCTTGATGGACACATTCTCCTTTGATAGTAAGAACATCCCCTAGATTTCCAGCTTTCAGATAGTTGATGGAAGACTGGAGTGTCACCCCGTCTAATCCTAGCGAAATCACCACAAGACCACTGATTTGGTCGCATAGGGTAAATAGATAGCCTCCATGAGCATTCCCATAGTAGTTGAGTGAAGAGTCCACTACTTTTGTCGTCACCACAACGTGGCCATCTCTCATTTTTTCAATTTCGTAGTTTTCAAAGGCAGATATAGCGTCAAAGTGAAAATCTTTCATACATTCCTCCTGATACTTCAAACGACACTATGATACTACTTTTCAAGACTCTACGCAAGAGAGAAGCACTTATTCGGGCAAAATACCAACCTGCTCTACAAAGCGCATAAAGGCAGCTTGTCCTTCTTCTGTTTGCTTGTAAACTCCTGCATCTTCCAAAACTCGAGCAAAGATTTTTCCAACAGATTCTTGGACGATATTAAGAGCTTGGTCTTTGTCAGTCAATCCAGGATGGGCTTCTTTCAATTCATCCGCCCATTCTTGGTGATAATCCGCAATAGAAACATCCTCTCCGACTAGGTAAGCTGCTACTTGCTCCACTTCTTCCTTCAAGCGTGGTGGCAAGATTGCCAAGCCCATGACCTCTATCAAGCCGATATTTTCCTTCTTGATATGTTGGACATCCTTGTGGGGATGATAGATACCATCTGGGTGTTCTGGAGATGTTTGATTATCCCGCAAGACCAAATCCAACTCGAACTGCCCATCTCGTTTACGGGCTATCGGAGTAATGGTATGGTGCGGTGATCCATTACTTTCTGCCAAGACCTGTACCCTTGGGTCAGAATACTGACGCCAAGCCAGCAAGATTTTATTCGCTAGCTCTGTCAAATCATCTTTTGAAGCCGAGGTCAAGCGAATGACTGACATAGGCCACTGGACAATCCCTGCTTTGACAGACTCAAAACCTGTAAACCTGAAAGTCTTTTGTAAAGGCGCTACTTCCATTGGAAAGACATGTCGCCCGCCTTGATAATGATCGTGCGTCAGGATGGAGCCACCCACAATTGGCAGGTCAGCATTCGAACCAGCAAAGTAGCCTGGAAATTGCCCCACAATGGCTAACAAACGTTCAAAACTTTGGCGACTAATGGCCATAGGACGGTGTTGGCTATCTAGGAAAATACAGTGCTCATTAAAGTAAGCATAAGGTGAATACTGGAAGCCCCACTCCTGACCAGAAATATCAAAACGAATAATGCGATGATTACTTCTAGCTGGATGGTTGACACGACCGTGATAACCTTCGTTTTCCATACAGAGCTGACATTGAGGATAGTTGCTCGACTTGACCAACTTGGCCGCCGCAATCTCCTTTGGATCCTTTTCAGGCTTCGAGAGATTGATGGTAATCTCCAGTTCACCGTAGTCAGACGGTACACGATAAGCAATATTTTTTGAGATAGCCTTTAGTTTGATGTAGTCATTCTTCTGACTGAGTTGGTAGAAGTCCGCAATCGCCTGCTCTGGTGACTGGGCATAGGTATCCCAAAAGTCACGATTGACCTGACTCGGACAAGGGGTTACCAAGTCCATGAGGTCAGCACCGAGAATCTCACGCGCAGTCTGACTATCTTCAATTGTTTCCAATCGAACGGCTTCCTCGACAAGCTGGTCTTTGAGATCAATCAAGCTGTCCTGGTCAGCCTCAACGTCAAAAACTCCTTCACCAACCAAAGCCAAGACACGATTGGTCAGATAAATCCGATCCAACTCTTCAAAGCTACTTTCTGCAATGACTTTGGTCACAAATCTTTCTACTAAGGTCACTAGACAACCTCCTTCTGACTAATCAAGAATGCGAGTTCCACCTGCAACTTCAGCGATATAGAAGCTTGGAGCGTAGCCCACGATTTCTTCATAGTGCTTGCCAACAGCTTCCTTGAAGGACTCAACAGCATCTTTTTGAACCAAGGCGATCGCACAACCACCAAAACCTGCTCCTGTCATACGAGCACCAAGAACACCTGCTTGAGCCCAAGCCGTATGAACGAGGGTATCTAATTCCAAGCCAGTCACTTCATAATCATGCTCAAGAGAAACGTGAGAGGCATTCATCAAACGACCAAACTTGTCCAAATCGCCTGCTTGAAGAGCAGCTTGCGCTTTAAGCGTACGTTGGTTTTCAAGAACGGCATGGCGAGCACGTTTCAAGCGATTTTCGTCTTTGATCAGGTAGCTATATTCATCAAAAGCCCACTCGTCCAATTCACCCAAGGTTTGAATGTCCAAGGCCACTTGGAGTTCTTCTACTGCTTTTTCACATTCAGCACGGCGTTCATTGTACTTAGAATCCGCAAGTTCACGGCGTTTGTTAGTGTTCATGATAACAACAACATTGTCCTTCAAATCAAGGGGAACCAAGTCGTATTCTAAAGTATTTGTATCAAGGTAAATAGCACGTTGATCCGCCCCCATACCGATAGCAAATTGGTCCATGATACCAGAATTAACCCCAATAAAGTTGTTCTCTGTCAATTTTCCGATTTTAACCAAATCTAGACGGTCCAATTTTAGGTCAAAGAGGTATTCTGCCACGACACCTGTCAATAGCTCCAAAGAAGCTGAAGATGACAAACCAGCACCATTTGGGATATTCCCAAATACATAGAAATCAAAACCTTTATCAATCACATGCCCAGCTTCTTGCAAGAAATGAAGGACACCTTTTGGATAGTTAGTCCAGTTGTGCTCTTTCTCAAACTTAAGGTCAGCTAGAGGCACTTCGATAATGCCTTTGTCCTCAAAGTTTGCGGAGTAGAAACGCAAAACTTGATCATCACGCTTGCGTGCTGCTCCATAAGTTCCTAGTGAAATAGCAGCTGGGAAAACATGGCCACCATTATAGTCCGTATGTTCCCCAATCAAGTTGATACGGCCTGGTGAGAAGAAGGTTTGATCTGCTTCTTGACCAAAAACAGCAAGAAAATCCTTGCGAAGTGCATCAGCAGTAAGATGTTGTGTCATATGAATTCTCCTTTGACAATTTGTTAGGTAAAAAAGTTTACCTTGTAATCGTTTTCTTCTATTGTACCCAAGGGTTTTGCTTTGGTCAACATTTTTACCGATATTTTACTAAACTATGAGTAAAAAGATAGAAAAATATGCTATAATAACCTAAAAAGGAGGGGAATTATGGCTACACTCAAAGATATTGCTCAGTTAGCCTCTGTTTCAATCGCAACTGTATCCCGTGTCCTCAATCGCGATCAGAGTCTATCTGTCACAGAAGAAACCCGACATCGTATTTTAACTGTCGCCGAAGAACTAGGTTATACCAAACATCTCAAAACAGGCGAAAGTCACAAACTTAAACAAAAGATTGCCATTATCCAATGGGTCAGCGAACAAGGTGAGTTGGAAGACCTCTACTACTACCAGATTCGCCTAGGAATTGAAAATAGAGCACAAGAATTAGATTACGACATCTTGCGCTATTTTAATGACCAGCCTTTCACGCTTAGCGAAGAAGTGATTGGAATTCTTTGTATTGGAAAATTCAGCCAAGCACAGATTGCATCATTTGAAGAATATCAAAAACCTCTAGTTTTTCTAGATAGTGACACCATAGCCTTGGGACACACCTGTGTCATTACAGATTTTAATAATGCTGTTAGACAGGTAGTCGATTACTTTACAGACCACGGGATTAAGAAGATTGGTATCTTATCCGGTCTTGAAACTACTACTGACCAAGAAGAAGTCATCGCAGATAAACGCTTAGATTACTTTAAATCCTATACACAAGAAAAAGGAATTTATAACGATAAATTTATTTTCCAAGGACTATTTACTGCCCAATCTGGATATGACTTGATGAAAGAGGCTATCGAAAAATTAGGAGATGAACTTCCACAAGCCTTTTTTGCAGCTAGTGATAGTTTGGCAATCGGTGCTCTTCGCTCCCTTCAAGAAGCCAGCATCAGCATACCAGAGCGCGTCAGCATTATTTCCTTTAATGATACTATTCTAACCAAGCAAGTGTTCCCACCCCTTTCCAGTATCTCAGTCTACACCGAAGAAATGGGACGTACAGGAATGGATATTTTGAACAGAGAAGTCCTTCACGGTCGTAAAATTCCAAGCCTCACCATGCTTGGAACCAAATTGACGTTAAGAGAAAGCACCTTGCATTAAGCACAACACTTGAACATAAAAAAACCTAATAGAGATTCTCAAATCCTATTAGGTTTTCTTTTTATACTCAATGAAAATCAAAGAGCAAACTAGGAAGCTAGCCGCAGGTTGCTCAAAGCACTGCTTTGAGGTTGTAGATAAGACTGACGAAGTCAGTCACATCTATAATCCAAGCTGAAGCTGACGTGGTTTGAAGAGATTTTCGAAGAGTATTAATCCATTACAATCATAGACTTGATAGTCTTGCGTTCATCCATAGCCTTATAAGCTTGGTCGATATCTTTCAGTTTATAGCTTGAAGTAAAGACGCGACCTGGATTGATATCACCATCAAGAACAGCTTTGAGCAAGAATTGCTTATCGTATGTTGTTGCAGAAGCTGCTCCACCCGCAACAGAAATATTCTGAGCAAAGGTCGAACCAAGGGCACGGTTATTATAGTGAGGCACACCAACAATTCCCATACGACCGCCATTATGAAGGACACCCAGAGCCTGCTCAACAGCCGCCTCAGTACCAACACACTCAAGTGCTGCATCTGCCCCTCCTCCGAGTATTTCACGCACCTTGGCAATGCCTTCTTCACCACGTTCGGCCACAACAGCTGTCGCTCCTGACTCCAAGGCCATTTGTTGTCGATCTTCGTGACGACTCATAAGGATAATTTGTGAAGCTCCACGCATCTTAGCCGCAATGACAGCACATTGGCCAACAGCCCCATCCCCAATAACGACAACCTTGTCGCCTTTTTGCACATTAGCCACACGCGCTGCATGGTAACCGGTCGGCATGACATCAGCAAGTGTTAAAAGTGACTTGAGCATGCCTTCGCTATAATCTGAAGGTTGACCTGGAATTTTCACAAGTGCCCAATTGGCAAAATGGAAACGGATATACTCAGCCTGGACACCACCTGACCAGTTGGTGCCAATATGGCGGTCACAAGTCCCATCATAACCAGCACGACAGGCATCACACTCTCCACAACCATGAGTGAAAGGCGCGATGACAAAGTCACCTGGTTTTACAGTAGTGACAGCCTCACCAACTTCTTCAACGATTCCAATTGCTTCGTGTCCACTATTTTTGTGACCCGCTTTAATATCTGGATTTCGGTAACTCCATAGGTCTGAACCACATACGC
This sequence comes from Streptococcus infantis ATCC 700779, assembly GCF_000187465.1. Lineage (GTDB taxonomy): Bacteria > Bacillota > Bacilli > Lactobacillales > Streptococcaceae > Streptococcus > Streptococcus infantis. Next base: position 1,318,321 of record NZ_GL732439.1, read on the forward strand.
AAGCACGAACCACACGGATAATAACATCATCCGTCTCTTGAATACTTGGACGCTTGATTTCCTCAATACCTACCTGACCTGCTTTTTTATAGACTGCTGATCTCATAAACATTTACCTCTCTGTATCTAACTTATTTCAAGTATACACTATTTATGAAGCTTTCGCTCACTTATACTACATCTCATTAATAATGATGTTCATGTTCATATCTTTGGACTGCCTCTATATCCTCCATATTCCGCTTATGGGCTTGATGAGTTTCTAAGTCTGCATCAACTTCAATGGTGATATTTTGAAAACCATAATTTTTGAGTAAAGTTCGAATGGATTCTTTACAAACTTCCATCTGTTCAATTTCTTTTAGACAAACATGGACGATGGCATTTTTTTCCAAGCCATCCATAGTCCAAAGGTTAAGCTGATTGATACTAGCGACATGATCCAATTGCTCCAAGTCGCTCTTTACTTGCTTGATATCTACTCCTTCTGGTACAGCATCTAAGAAAATCTTAAGTGTAGACCAAAAACGTGGAATAGCTTTTGAGAGAATAAAGATCGAAATGACCAGAGATAAGAGCGGATCCAGAATATACCAGTCGGTAAATCGCAGAACAATGGCCATCAGGATAACAGCCACCCAACCCAGAGTATCTTCCAGAAAATGCAGGCTCAAAATAGACTCATTCTTTGTTTTTCCCTTACGAACTACTAGACTTGCCAACACATTGATACTAACCGCTATGATTCCTAGCCAGAGGATTCCCTCATCATTGACCGGTTGTGGATGAAAGAGTTTCGTTATATTTTCTAAGATAACCAGAACAGAGCCTGTCATGAGAATCACAGCCGTTACCAAGGCACCTAGAAGGCTAAACCGTTTGTAACCCAAGGTATAGTGGCTGTCCTCTTCACGATTGGAGATAGTTTCAAGAAAAGCTGATACCCCAATTGCGATTGCATCTCCAAGATCATGGACAGAGTCCGCAAGAACCGCACTAGAGCCAAATACTCCACCTGCGATAAACTCAACAATGGCATAACTTAAATTCAAGAAAAAAGCTAACCAAACTGCATGTTTTGTCTTCATAATCCTATTTCCTCTGATATAATAGATTCATGAACATCTTGTTCATTATCATTATCTAACATTCATTACAGAAAGGATAGGAGCAAACTGTTTACTTTGTAAGATACTGAACAGTTTGTTCAAAATGTCCATATGACTAGTCAAGATCGTCGCATTACCAAGACACGAAAAGCTATCTATACTGCTTTTTTACAATTACTAAATCAAAAAAGCTTTGAAACGATTACCGTTCAGGAGATAATAGACCTAGCAGATGTCGGTCGTTCCACCTTTTATAGCCATTATGAAAGTAAAGAAATACTCCTAGACGAGCTCTGCCGTTATCTCTTTCATCATCTTTTTGAACGCGAGAAAAATATATCTACAGAAGCTTATTTGTCCCATATCTTTTCACATTTTAAGAAAAACCAGGACCACGTCACCAGCCTCCTTTTCTCAAAAAATGACTACTTCCTCCGTCAATTACAGAAAGAGCTAGAACATCATGTTTACCCCATGGTAGCAGAGGACTTACAAGTTGCCTATCCTAATATTCCTGCTTCCTACCTCAAGCACTTTGTTGTAACTAACTTTATCGAAACATTGACTTGGTGGCTGAAAAAGGGGAAATCTTATAAGGAAGATCAAGTAGTGAGATTTTACTTAGATGTCATCGAAATGAAGTCTGAAAAAAAAATACTCTAGTTCTTACACTTTTAATTCTATTAGATTAGCTAATTGTATTTATTTCTTGACTTAAACTTACACAAAAACCCATCCTGCACAAAAGCAAGATGGGTTTATCATTCTAACTTATTTGAACAAGTTCGTAGCTAAAGCTAACTAGACTTTACTTCTTCAGCAATCCTTCCTGGACTAGAAACTCACGCGCCACTTCTTCAGCTGATTTACCTTCCACACCAACTTGGTAGTTCATCTGACTCATCTGGCTCTCGGTGATCTTACCAGCTAGTTTATTAAGAATAGCTTCCAATTCAGGATGTTTTTCGAGTAATTTAGCTTTCATGAGTGGAGCGCCTTGGTATGGAGGGAAGAGTTGTTTATCATCCTCCAAAACCACTAAATCATAGCGAGCAATTTCAGCATCTGTTGAGTAAGCATCTGTAATTTGAATGTCCCCTGACTGGATGGCTTGGTAGCGAAGAGCTGGCTCCATGGTTGCCACATTGAGATTCAATCCATAAACAGACTGCAAGCCCTTGTTTCCATCCTCACGGTCATTAAACTCCAGAGTGAATCCCGCCTTGAGCTGTCCTTCTACTTTTTTCAAGTCTGAAATCGTCTTAAGCCCATATTCTTGCGCAATTTTTTTAGGAACTGCTATAGCATAAGTATTTTGATAAGCCATGGGTTTAAGAAAGGCTAGTTGATCCTGTTTGGCAATGCCGTCACGAGCCACCTCGTAAACCTTTTCTGGGTCATGCCCAACTTGTGGAGATGATTGGAGGAGACTCTCTGTCACTGTTCCAGAAAATTCTGGATAGATATCAATGTCCCCTTTTTTCAGCGCTTGGTAAAGAAAGTCTGTCTTCCCAAAATTGGGTTTAACCGTCACCGTCATATCCGTATTTTCCTCGATGAGAAGTTTATACATATTCATGAGAATCTCAGGTTCAGGTCCTAACTTCCCAGCTATAACCAGATTTTCTTTCTCTTTATTTGGAATCATGCTTGGAACATAACTAACTCCCAAACCAAGGACCATGACAGCAAAGGTCGAAACAATCGTACGCAACTTTGCCTTTTCCAACCATTTGAGAATGATATTAAAGAGAATGGCCAAGAGGGCTGATGAGATTGCTCCGATTAAAATGAGACTAGCATTCCGACGATCAATTCCCAAAAGGATAAAGGAGCCCAATCCACCAGCTCCCACAAGAGCTGCTAGAGTTGCTGTCCCAATGATCATAACGGTCGCTGTTCGAACCCCCGATACAATGACAGGCATAGCAAGGGGAATTTCAAACTTCTTGAGTCGCTCCCACTTGGTCATCCCAAAAGCAATCCCTGCCTCCTCAAGACTAGGATCAATGCCATTCAGGGCTGTGATTGTATTTTCTAAAATCGGGAAAATAGCGTAAATGACAAGGGCTGTGAGTGCTGGTAAGGTTCCAATCCCCATGAAAGGAATAAAGAGCCCCAACAAAGCCATTGAAGGAATGGTCTGGAAGATACCTGCAACTTGTAGCACCCAGGCCGCTGCTTTTTTATGACCATTTAGATAAACCGCAAGTGGGATGGTCAGAAAAATAGCGACCAATAAGGTCAAAAGAGACAATTGTAAGTGTTGTCCCAGAGCTGTTACCCATTCACTAAATCGCTCCTGAAAGGTTGAAATGAAATTAGACATGAAGACCACCTCCAAACAAGTTTGCTACAAAGTCTGTCGAAGGTGCTTGTAAAATTGTTTCAGGGTCAGTAACCTGACAAATTTCCCCATCCTTCAATACTGCAATTCTATCTGCTAATTTCACTGCCTCGTCCGTATCATGAGTAACAAAAATAATTGTTATCCCAAATTCCTGATGCAAGGCCTTTGTCAGATCTTGGAGATGTTTTCTTGAGATGGCATCTAGAGCAGAGAAAGGCTCATCCATAAGGAGAATCTTGGGTTGTCCAATTAAAGCACGAATAATTCCTACCCTTTGTTGCTCTCCTCCCGATAACTCACTAGGCATGCGCTTTGCATACTCTACAGCAGGCAGACCCACCTTGTCCAATAGTTCTTCTGTTTTAGAGGCGATTTGTTCCTTGCTCCAGCCCTTCATTTCAGGAATCAATGCTATATTTTCAGCAACAGTCAAGTTAGGAAATAGAGCAATGGCTTGCAAAACATAACCAGTAGAAAGACGTAATTCTCGTTCATCATAGTCCTTGATGCGTTTCCCATCCATGTAGATATTGCCATCTGTCGGTTCCAAAAGACGATTGATCATCTTGAGCATGGTGGTTTTTCCAGATCCTGAAGGGCCTACCAAGACCATAAATTCTCCATCTTCAATACGGAGATTGACATCTTTTAAAATGTCTGTATCCGTGTAGCGTAAGGCTACATGTTTGTATTCAATCATATTCTTCCTCACCATCTCCTTAAAAGCTAAGATCCTTATCTCACTTTTTATAAGACTGTAATCATTATTATAATATTGTAATACTAGAAATTACATCTGTCAACGATTTTGATTTGAAATCATATATAAGAAAAAGAGCTTGGCTAAGGCCAAACTCTCGATTATGATGGACTACTCTTCTTCTACCAAACGTTTAAACTCTGCTTGGATCTCTGTATTTTCTGTCGGTTTTAAATACATGATGCCACCATTTGTCGTTGGTGAATGAAAAACAATCGTTTCTCCTGTTTTAGTTATCGCAAAGAAGTAACTATGAACATCCGGGTATTTATCCCAATTGCTATAACGCTCTACTATTCGGTACTGGGCATTTCCTAGACCTGTATCCGTATACTCAGCATTCATTTTCTCACTCGGACCATCCCCAAATGTATATAGATTATCTGGACCAACATCCCCACCTGCAATTCCTTTTTTGTAATTAGGTTGACCAAGTCTTTCTCCCCATCCTTTTATAAAAACTTCTAATTTTGCAGATTTAATAGGATTCCACGGAGCTTTTTGTTCAGTTTGAGAACTATTTATACTACCAGAAAATTCAAATTGTTGCCAATCAAAATCACGTATATTAATTATTTCAGATTCTGATTTACCAAAAATATCATGCAAGGAATTATTTCCTGGCACTTTAATATCTTGTTCTTTTACTATAGAAGCGGCTTTCTGGTTTGGATTGAGTTGATAGAGAACTCCCCTACCTTCTCCGGTTCCAGAAGACCAACTCAATTCAAGAACTTCTCCACCTTTATAGATAGTCGTAGTATTCCTAGCTCCACCATGTCCAGCTACATATCCCTCAGATAAAAGTATTGGTTTATCATTCTCTAAGTAATATAAGCCTGATATAGAGTAGCTCCCATCTGATTGCTGGACTCCAATAATTAGCTCCTCAACGATATCTTCATTCAAATCAACATAGGCATAACGAAGTTTATCAGAGTTAAAAACAGAATTTTCAACAACCCAGCTGCCAATAGGTCGTTTAGTAGCACTTAAACTATTATAAAGCGAAGGAATTAAAGAGAGGTCTTTGGGCGAAGAAAATATCTTTCTATAGCTATCGAAAACAGGCTGATAAAGATAACGAAAGAATTGTTCTTGATCCCAAGTCGAGTTAACACTAGTTAAAGTAGATTGACTTGTTGACGTTTCTAAACTAGAATTCTGAATAAAATCTTCTGACCTAGTAAAACTACAACCAGTTAAAAATAAACTAAGCGTAATAACAAAAAAGAAAGTTACTAGATATTTAAATTTCATAAACACTCCTTAAACATAAAATAGAACTAAAACTAGTTATAGTATAACAAAAATTAAATAAAGTAAGAAGCAATAAGAAAATAAAAAAAAGAGCTATAAAGCTCTTTAATTACGGAGAATAAGGGATTCGAACCCTTGCGCCAGTTACCCGACCTAACGATTTAGCAAACCGTCCTCTTCAGCCTCTTGAGTAATTCTCCTATTAATGGGCACGAGTGGACTCGAACCACCGACCTCACGCTTATCAGGCGTGCGCTCTAACCACCTGAGCTACGCGCCCAAGTTAAAAACTTGGTACTTGAACAAAGTTCAAAGCGGGTGACGAGAATCGAACTCGCGACAACAGCTTGGAAGGCTGTAGTTTTACCACTAAACTACACCCGCATAGTATCATATTAAAAAATGGCGCGAGACGGAATCGAACCGCCGACACATGGAGCTTCAATCCATTGCTCTACCAACTGAGCTACCGAGCCAAATATTGCGGGAGCAGGATTTGAACCTACGACCTTCGGGTTATGAGCCCGACGAGCTACCGAGCTGCTCCATCCCGCGTTAATAATAAATAAAGGAGGATGTGGGATTCGAACCCACGCACGCTTTTACACGCCTGACGGTTTTCAAGACCGTTCCCTTCAGCCGGACTTGGGTAATCCTCCATCATTCCAATGGACCTTGTAGGACTTGAACCTACGACCACTCGGTTATGAGCCGAGAGCTCTAACCAGCTGAGCTAAAGGTCCAACAAGATCATTATAGCGGCGAAGGGGATCGAACCCCCGACCTCCCGGGTATGAACCGGACGCTCTAGCCAGCTGAGCTACACCGCCAT
>NZ_GL732439.1:1324681-1450461 GCF_000187465.1 Streptococcus infantis ATCC 700779
GATATTGGATTTATTTTTTTATCTTTTTGGAGAAAAATCTCTTAGCACCTGCTTTAGTTCTTTCAACATTGCTTTTCTTCCTTTGAATCGCTCATCAGCTAACAGTCGTTCAAATAACTCCAATTTTTCTTTCCCTAATCCTGCTCGATACTCTTTAAGCACTTCTTGTAATGCGTAAGACTCATCTAGCAATAGGCCCCCTTCTCCTAATCGATGGCTAATCTCGCTCACTTCTTCATAAGCTTGTCGATCCAATCTTCTTTTGTAACTTTCTTGTTTCCTGACTGCATCCAAAATTCGATTTCGAAACTTTGTTTTGAAGTAGGTATAAAATTCCTTATTTTTATTTTCCTTAAAATCAGGGTGATTTTCTAATAATTCATGTAGGCAAATCATTCCTTCTTGATCCCAATCTTCTTTTTCCCATAAATGAAGGTAGTATTCTTTTCTACACTTATGTACAATAGCTTTTACTTCGTGGTAATTCATGTCTAACATAGTTGTTCTCCTTTTCTGCCATTAGTATAGCAGAGGTAGAGACGAATTATGACATTTCTTCTATTTTGTTATTTATCTTGCCTGATTTTATTTTTTTGAATGTTTGTTACTTTGTTAGGATATCTTTTTAGACTTTTTAGGATATAAAAAGAGACAAGAGTTATGCTCTTGTCTTTTAAACAATTTATTGGAACAAATCTACAATTGTATCCCAGACGGTTTTTGCTTTTTCTTTAATTTTTGCATCTGAAATAGCTTTTTCTGCCTCATCAATAAGGTTCTGAGCTCGACTTTGAATGTCATTTATAGAGTCATTTGACTGCCCTCCACCATTGACAGTTGACTGATTCGGAACATTTTTAGGAGCAATTCCATTTATTTTATAGGCATTTTCGACTGTAAATGTACTTCCTGGTGTATAAGGAAGAATTGTTTCTGCCATACTTCTAAAAATATGAGCGGCGCCATTTGATGTCGAACCTGCTAGATAATGATTTTCATCGGTTGTTGGGAAACCAAGCCAGTGACTAATGACTACATCTGGCGTATAGCCGATAACCCACTGGTCACTCGTATACACCGGGTTGAAGGCTGCTTCTGTTGTACCTGTTTTCCCGGCCATAACATAACCATCTGGTGATGAACTTATCCCTGTACCGTTTGTGAATGTCCCTAGCATCAGGCTAGTCATTTTATCCGCTACGGATTTATCTATCACTCGTTTTTGAGAATTCTTATGGGTAGCAATGACTTGACCACTTGCATTTTCAATACGTGTAATGAAATGTGCTTCAGGCATCAAACCTTCGTTCGCAAATGCTGCATAAGCTTGCGCCATTTGCAGTGGACTAGTTTCCACACCACCGCCCAGTGCAACACCCAACACACGATCTACATTGGTTAAGTTAAGCCCGAATCTTTCGCCTGATTCAAAAGCCTTGTCAATACCAAGTTCCTTAACCGTGGCTACTGCAGGAAGGTTTAGGGATTCAGCTAAAGCTTGGTACATTGGAACTTCTGGAGATGTTTTAATTCCTGCGTAGTTATCTACCTTGTAATCACCATACTCCATAGTATGATTGTCCAACTCTTTATTTAGAGGCCAACCAGCTTCGACTGCTGGGGTATAGACAACTAAGGGCTTAATAGTTGAACCTGGGCTTCTTTTTGATTGAGTTGCATAGTTGAAATTTCGGAAACCGGCTTTATCATCTCCTGCTACACGACCAACAACTCCTCGAACTCCTCCTGTTTTTGGCTCTAGAGCAACACTGCCCGACTCAGCATGAGTTCCATCTTCTGCGGTTGGAAAGAGAGCTGTATTTTCATAAATGACCTGCATATTAGCCTGGTAATTCTGATCTAATTCCGTGTATATACGATAGCCGTTGTTCACAATTTCTTCTTCAGTTAAATTATACTTTTCAATTGCTTCATTAACAACAGCATCAAAATAGGATGGATATCGGTAGTCTGAAACTTTACCTTCATAAGCATCTTGCAGTTGAGAGGCCATATCAACACCCGAAGCTTCCGCTTCTTTGTCTTTATCAATATAGCCAGCAGCGACCATGTTTTGGAGAACGGTGTCTCTACGATTAGTAGAATCTTCAATAGAATTCAAAGGGTTATACAATTCTGGTCCTTTGAGCATTCCAGCTAAAGTTGCAGCTTCATCAAGTGTCAGTTGAGAAGCTGAGACCCCAAAGTATTTTTTACTTGCATCTTCAACACCCCAAACTCCATTTCCGAAGTAGGCATTGTTCAAGTACATAGTCAGAATTTCTTTCTTACTATATTTTTTTGTTAGTTCCAAAGCTAAAAAGAATTCTTTCGCCTTTCTCTGTACAGTCTGATCTTGAGAAAGATAGGCATTTTTCGCCAACTGCTGAGTAATTGTAGAACCACCACCTGAGCGTCCAGCCGTCACTATCGCTAGGAAAAAACGAGCATAGTTAATACCATCGTTCTTGTAGAAACTTCTATCTTCTGTAGCAATGACGGCATTTTGTAAGTCTTCACTGATGTCCGAAAGTTCGACATAGGTGCCTTTTTGACCTGACAAGGCGCCTGCTTCTTTTTCCTCTCTGTCAAAAATCAGAGTGCGAGTTTTTAAAGCGTTTTGTAAGTCGGTAACATTTGTCGATTTTGCTAGAGCAAACAAATAGACCCCAACAAACAAGCTGGCACTAAGCCCAAGAATCAAAAAGATTTTTGTCAGGTGATAGCGACGCCAAAATTTTCGAACAGGGCCAATTGCCCCCGCTTTCTTTCGTCCTGCTCTTGAACGCCGTAAATTGCTCGACACACTTTCTTCTTGTTCAATTCCATTCATTTCTGTTTTTTCAATTTCAGATTCTTCTTTTTTAAATAAAGAAAGAAATTTTTCAAATAAGGTATCTAATTTCATGCGTATATTTTATCATCTTCCCCATAGGAAGACAAGAATTTTGCTAGTTCCCCTGTCCAAATAAATTGATTTTTGTTACAATATCAGTATGAAATTTACCTTTACAATCCCCGACTCTCTACCCGAAATGACTGTCAAACATTTTCTAGAAGAACAGCTGTTAATACCTCGAAAAATAAGGCACTTTTTGAGAATCAAGAAACACATCCTCATTAATCAAGAAGAGGTCCATTGGCATCAAACGGTCAAGACTGGAGATGAGTGCCAATTGATCTTCGATGAGGAGGATTATCCTACAAAAAAAATTCTCTGGGGAAATCCTAAACTTGTCGAAGAAGTCTATCAAGATCAACATTTAATTATCGTCAATAAACCTGAGGGTATGAAGACACACGGAAATCAGCCAGACGAGATAGCTCTTCTCAATCATGTCAGTGCCTATGTCGGCCAAACCTGCTATGTTGTTCATCGCTTGGATATGGAAACAAGCGGTCTCGTACTGTTTGCGAAAAATCCATTCATTCTTCCTATTCTTAATCGCTTATTAGAAAAGAAAGAGATTTCTCGAGAATACTGGGCTCTGGTTGATGGAAGATTAGGGGCTAAGGACTTAATCTACCGAGATAAAATCGGTCGCAATCGTCACGATCGTAGAAAAAGAATTGTGGATCAAAAAAATGGTCAATACGCCGAAACTCACGTAACTCGGTTAAAACAATTTCAAAATAAAACCAGTCTCGTTCGGTGTAGATTAAAAACAGGACGTACTCATCAGATCCGAGTCCACCTATCTCACCACGGGCATCCAATCCTCGGGGACCCTCTCTACAACCCACACTCAAAAAACAAGAGACTGATGCTTCACGCATTTAAACTATCCTTTATCCACCCTCTGACTTTAAATAAATTAAGCTTTACCGCACTCTCAGATACATTTGAAAGAGAATTAAAACAAAATGGATGATAAAATCATCCATTTTTATTGATACAAAAAGCAAGACCGATTGGTCTTGCTTTTTCGACTCAGAAATTATTTAGCAATTTTTGCGAAGTATTCAAGAGTACGTACAAGTTGTGCAGTGTAAGACATTTCGTTGTCGTACCATGATACAACTTTAACCAATTGTTTACCGTCAACGTCAAGAACTTTAGTTTGAGTTGCGTCAAACAATGAACCGTATGACATACCTACGATATCTGAAGATACGATTGGATCTTCTGTGTAACCGTATGATTCGTTTGAAGCTGCTTTCATAGCTGCGTTCACTTCATCAACAGTAACGTTCTTTTCAAGAACAGCTACCAATTCAGTAACTGATCCAGTTGGAGTTGGAACGCGTTGTGCAGATCCGTCAAGTTTACCATTCAATTCTGGAATTACAAGACCGATAGCTTTAGCAGCACCAGTTGAGTTAGGAACGATGTTTGCAGCACCAGCGCGAGCACGACGAAGGTCACCACCACGGTGTGGTCCGTCAAGGATCATTTGGTCACCAGTGTAAGCGTGGATAGTAGTCATCAATCCTTCTACAACACCGAAGTTATCTTGAAGAGCTTTAGCCATTGGAGCCAAGCAGTTTGTAGTACATGAAGCACCTGAGATAACTGTTTCAGTACCATCAAGAACGTCGTGGTTAGTGTTAAATACAACTGTTTTAACGTCATTTCCACCAGGAGCAGTGATAACAACTTTCTTAGCGCCACCTGCATGCAAGTGTTTTTCAGCAGCTTCTTTCTTAGCAAAGAAACCAGTCGCTTCAAGAACGATTTCTACACCGTCGTTAGCCCAGTCGATTTGTTCTGGATCACGTTCAGCAGAAACTTTAACGAATTTACCGTTAACTTCGAATCCACCTTCTTTAACTTCCACAGTACCGTCGAAACGACCTTGAGTTGTGTCGTATTTCAACAAGTGTGCAAGCATAACTGGATCTGTAAGGTCGTTGATGCGAGTAACTTCAACACCTTCTACGTTTTGGATACGACGGAAAGCAAGACGACCGATACGACCGAAACCGTTAATACCAACTTTAACTACCATTAGTGATTTCCTCCTTATGAAAATCATGAAAATTTTATTGTGAAAAGAGTAACTTGAATCACTACAAATCACCTTTCAACAAACCTATTATATAACTATTTTAGTTTTATTGCAAGCGCTGACGTTGATTTTCACTTCAGTTTTCTACTTTCTAGATACACAATTTTATATAGATTCCCTTTGTCAAAAGTCTATCAACATACATCTTTACAGTTATTTACTATACTTTTTGTTAAACTTTTAACCTCTTCTATTTTGAAAAACTATAAAAAGAGACAGGATTACTCCTGCCTCTGACTGATAATCAATTATTTAAGACGTCCTGGTCTTTCTTTGTAACCATAGTAAGCATCTTCGATGATTTCTTGCATATGGTCAACCATTGGAAGACGTGGGTTTGCAGGTGAACATTGATCTTCATAAGCAAGGAAGGCCAATTCGCGTGAATGTTCTTTCCATTCTTTCTCGTCAACACCTTGTGCTTTGAAGTTCATTTCGATACCTACGCGCTCACCGAGTTCGTAAACAGCTTTAGCATAAGATGCAACTCCTTCTTCTGGAGTAGAAGCTGGAAGTCCAAGCATACGAGCGATATCTTGATATTTCTCATCTGCACGGTAGTAGTTGTACTTAGGCCATGTAGCTGTCTTAGCTGGGCGTGTACCATTGTAACGGATAACGTATGGAAGCAAGATTGCATTTGTACGTCCGTGAACTGTGTGGAATTGTGCACCAATCTTGTGAGCCATTGAGTGAGAAATCCCTAGGAAGGCATTAGCAAAGGCCATACCAGCAATAGTTGAAGCGTTATGCATTTTCTCACGTGAGTGGAAGTCTGCATTCTTAACTGAGCTTTCAAGGTTTTCAAATACGAGTTTGATTGCTTGAAGAGCAAGTCCATCAGTGTAGTCGCTAGCCATTTGTGATACGTAAGCTTCAGTTGCGTGAGTCAATACGTCCATACCAGTGTCAGCAGCAACAAATCCAGGAACTGTCAATACCAAGGCAGGGTCTACGATTGCCACAGTTGGAGTCAATGAGTAGTCAGCGATTGGGTATTTACGGTTGTTTGCTTTATCAGAGATAACGGCAAATGGAGTTACTTCAGATCCTGTACCAGATGTAGTTGGGATAGCGATGAATTTAGTCTTCTTACCAAGTAATGGGAATTTGAAGGCACGTTTACGAATATCCATGAATTTTTGTACAAGGTCACGGAAGTCCACTTCTGGTTGCTCGTAGAAGAGCCACATTACTTTAGCAGCGTCCATTGGTGATCCACCACCAAGAGCGATGATTGTATCTGGTTTGAAGGAACGCATAATCTCAGTACCACGTTCAACTGTAGTGATATCTGGATCTGGTTCTACATCTGCAAAGATTTGGTAAACAACCTTATTGCGACGAAGGTCAAGTTGCTCGATGATACGATCGAGGAATCCAAGCTCTACCATAGCATGGTCAGTAACGATCATGACACGCTCAACGTCACGACATTTTTGAAGGTATTGAATTGAATCACGTTCAAAGTATGTTTTTGAAGGAAGTTTCATCCATTGCATGTTATTTCTCCGTCTTCCGACTTTTTTGATATTCAAGAGGTTAATGGCGCTAACGTTATCCCCAACTGAGTTACGTCCGTAAGAACCACATCCGAGTGTCAATGATGGCAAGAAGGCATTATAAACATCCCCGATACCACCGAAAGTAGAAGGTGAGTTACAGATAACACGAATAGCTTTAACAGCTTTACCAAATTCTTTAGTCAGTTCTTCATCAGCAGTATGGATGGCAGCTGAGTGTCCAAGACCGTTAAATTCAACCATTTGACGAGCTTTAGAAATACCATCTTCACGGCTTTCAGATTTCAAAACTGCGATAACTGGTGATAATTTTTCACGAGTCAACGGCTCGTTTTCGCCAACTTCTTTACATTCTGCAGCAAGAATGTTTGTTCCTTCTGGAACAGTAAATCCTGCTTGTTCTGCGATCCAAGTTGCTGGTTTACCAACGATGTCAGCGTTCAATTTTGCACCAGCACAGTTTTTGCTGTTTGCTTTCACGCCGAAGCAGAACTCTTCAAGAAGAGCTTTTTCTTTTTTGTTTACAAAGTAAGTGTGGTAAGATTTGAACTCTGCTACAAATTCATCATAAATTTCTTTATCAATAATAACCGCTTGTTCAGATGCACAGACCATACCATTATCAAATGATTTAGACATTACGATATCGTGAGCAGCTTGGCGAATGTTGGCTGATTTTTCAACATAAGCTGGAACGTTTCCGGCACCTACCCCAAGAGCTGGTTTACCACATGAGTATGCAGCTTTAACCATGGCATTCCCACCTGTTGCAAGGATTGTTGCAACACCTTCGTGGTTCATCAATGCGCTAGTTGCTTCCATAGATGGTTCAGTAATCCACTGTACACAGTTTTCAGGAGCTCCTGCTTTAATCGCTGCATCACGCACGATTTGAGCAGCGTGAGCTGATGATTCTTGAGCTGATGGGTGGAATGCAAAGACAATAGGATTACGAGTCTTCAATGAAATCAACGCTTTAAAGATTGCTGTTGAAGTTGGGTTAGTTGTTGGAGTGATACCGCAAACAACACCAACTGGTTCAGCGATAAGAGTCAATCCTGTCACATCGTCTTCTTCAATAACACCAACTGTTTTAGTGTGGCGCATGTTGTTTACTACGTGCTCACAGGCAAACAAGTTCTTAGTCGCTTTATCTTCAAATACTCCGCGTCCTGTTTCTTCAAAGGCATGTAAAGCCAATTCTCCGTGAGCATCAAGTGCTGCAACTGAAGCTTTTGCTACAATATAATCGACTTGATCTTGGTCAAGTTTACGCATTTCTTCAAGGGCAACTAAAGCTTTTTGCACCAAACCATCGACATGCTTTTCAGCAGCGAGTTTCTTTTCCTCTGGTGTTACAGTTTTTTTATCAGCCATATTTTCCTCCATAGCTTTCAAGGATTGTAAGTCCTTTGTTAATTTTTTCACAATCTTATTATAACTCTTTTTTCAAGATTTGTAAACAGTTTCATAGAAATTTCACAAACTTTTTTTATTCGCTTGTGAAAATAATTTTGCACAGCCCTACCCATACGCTTTTTAGCTTATACTTTGTGAATAATCCCATAAAACTTTTATTTTTCACAAACTTCATTGTAAAAAGGTATTGAAAGGCGTCTCAATTTCCATGTAAGCGCTTTCTATAAGTGCGGTATATTACCCCCTCTAAGAGGAGGTTATTGTGCTTGTTGGAAGAGCCCTTGTTTAAAGTCACCTTCATAGACAATTTCTTGCTCTGTAGTCAGTTTTCCTTTTCCTTCAGCTTGGCCATTAACAAAGTCACCTTCATAAACCCAGCCCTCTTTAGCTTGGTAGGTTCCTTTACCGTTAAATGCTCCATTTTTAAATTCACCAGTATAAGTGTCGCCATTTGAGAAGGTCATTGTGCCTTTGCCATTCATCTTTCCACGTACAATACTTCCATCATATACAAGTGAATCGCCATCCAGTTTTAAAACTCCTTGCTTAGGCATATTCCCTACAAATACAAATATAGCACAAAGAGCTATGACTACTACTGTTACAATTTCCAAACGAGGACGCGTTATATAGACACTGTACTTATCATAGAATTTCTTTAAATTATCCATTTTTTGCCTCATTTTCTAAACGTGTTAGCCAAGCTTGGCAACCAGTTAAAACTCGATCGTAAGTTTCATCAAAATCACCTGTATACCATGGATCAGGAACACCCTCAGAAGCAAATGCCTCTAGCTTGTGTTGTTGGTCTTGAGGACACATTCGAGTCAAATCTAGAAGATTGGACTCGTCCATCCCAATGACATAATCAAAATATTCAAAATCACCCTTAGAAATTTGCTGTGATGTTTTTGATGAATCGTAAGGAATCTCGTGAGCTTTAAAAATTTTCTGAGTTCCTTTGTGAATTGGATTGCCATGTTCCCAAGAAGAAGTTGCTCTACTTTCAATCTCATAATCATCGGTTAAAGATTTCATAACAAATTCTGCCATAGGACTACGGCAAATATTACCAAGACATACAAAAACAACTTTCTTCATTATTGTTCCTCATCTTCATAGAAAAAGGGGTATGAGATCCACCCCGTTTTATTCTTCAATCGCGCTTTCACCATCAACAACTGTACCTTCTGACGTAACAGCCTCTTTAAGTGGCAAGACAGATTTGATAGCTCCAAGTTCAAAAGTCAAGTAAACTCCGTCTACATCAAGTACGATCGTTCTGTTTTCGGTATCAACTTCATCAACTGTACCGTATAAACCACCGATAGTAATGACTTCATAGCCTTTTTGAAGCTTGTTCAAGCTTTCCATACGCTTTTGCGCTTGTTTCTTTTGAGAACGTTGCATAAAGAACATCAAGGCGAACATACCTACAAGCATGATTAAAAATGTTAAATTTGGACTAATATTTTCCATAGTATTTTCTCCTTTGTATTTTACATAGGACTACTATATCAAATTTCAACTACTTTTACAAGGTTGTGCCTTGTTTTTATGGTTATAAAAAATCAGAGTTTTCACTCTGATTTTTCTTATTTCAAGTTGTTTACAAGTTCTACTAAGTTTTCAACTGTAAATCCATACTCTGCCAACACTTTTGAAGCTGGGGCAGATGCTCCAAAGGTATCAATACCGAGAACTGCTCCATCAAGACCAACATATTTGTACCAGTTTTGAGTCGCTCCCATTTCAACCGCCACACGGCGACGAACTGCGTTTGGTAGGATTTCTTCTTTGTATGCGGCATCTTGTGCATCAAAGACATCCGTAGATGGCATGCTAACTACGCGAACTTTTCCACCTTGACTTGCCAATTCTTTAGCAGCTGAAACAGCTAGGTTCACTTCTGAACCTGTTGCAATCAAAATCGTGTCAAAGTCTGCTGCATTTTCATAGACAACATAAGCACCTTTCGCAACCTTATTAAAGTCAGTTCCTTCCTCAACAGTCAAGTTTTGACGAGTCAAGACAAGGGCAGTTGGTGTTTTCTCACTCTTCACTGCGAGGTACCAAGCTGCTTGAGTTTCACGCGCATCTGCTGGACGGAAAACGTTGAGATTTGGAATCGCACGAAGTCCTGCCAAGTGCTCAATTGGTTCATGAGTTGGTCCATCTTCACCAACTGCGATTGAATCGTGAGTAAAGACATAGGTTACAGGAAGACCTTGTAGAGCTGACAAACGAACTGCTGCTTTAAGGTAGTCTGAGAATACGAAGAAAGTTCCACCGTAAACTCGAAGTCCACCGTGAAGAGCCATTCCGTTCAAGACAGTACCCATTGCAAATTCACGGACACCAAACTGGATATTACGGTTCAAGCGATTTGCATCGTCCTGAAGTCCGTCAGTTTTGATGTAAGTCATATTTGAATGAGCAAGGTCAGCTGATCCACCAAGGAAGGTTGGCAATTTAGCAGCCACTATATTTAAAGCATCCTGGCTTGAGTTACGAGTTGCTTGAGAGAAGCCATTTTCTAAAGCTGGGAAATCTTCTGGAGTCAATTCAACTGGATCGCGTCCGTCGATAATGGCT
Organism: Streptococcus infantis ATCC 700779; assembly: GCF_000187465.1. Lineage (GTDB taxonomy): Bacteria > Bacillota > Bacilli > Lactobacillales > Streptococcaceae > Streptococcus > Streptococcus infantis. Next base: position 1,335,228 of record NZ_GL732439.1, read on the forward strand.
TCCACTTCTGCAACAAGCTCTGGGTGAGCTTCTTTATAATCTGCAACTAGTTTTGTCCATGCTTCATATGCTGATGCACCTCGGTCCGCAACATTTTCTTTGAAATCAGCATAAACTTCTGCTGGGATTTCAAATGGTTCGTAGTCCCAACCAAGTGCTTGACGAGTTGCAGCAGTTTCGTCTGCACCAAGAGGAGCACCGTGTACAGCATTAGTTCCTTGTTTGTTTGGCGAACCATAACCAATAACAGTTTTCACTTCAATTAAAGATGGTTTCCCTGAAGCCTTAGCTTCTTCAATAGCTGCTTGAATAGCTTCTAAGTCTGTCCCATCTTCTACCAAGGCTGTATGCCAACCGTAGGCATTGTAACGATCGCGAACACTCTCTGTGAATGAATCTTTTGTCTCACCGTCCAAGTTGATATCATTTGAATCATAGAGAACAACCAATTTGTCAAGTTTCTGTAAACCTGCATAAGAAGCAGCTTCACTTGATACACCTTCCATCAAGTCACCATCTCCACAGATAACATATGTATAGTGATCAAAGATGTTATAACCTTCGCGGTTATACTTGGCTGCAAGGAAACGTTCTGCTTGTGCAAAACCTGTCGCAGTCGCAATCCCTTGTCCTAGAGGACCTGTTGTTGCATCAACCCCTGCTGTATGACCAAATTCTGGGTGACCTGGAGTTTTAGAACCCCATTGACGGAAGCTCTTCACTTCATCCATGCCCACATCTTCAAATCCAGAAAGGTGAAGAAGGGCATAGAGAAGCATTGATCCGTGACCCGCTGAAAGAATAAAACGGTCGCGGTTGATCCAGTTTGGTTGAGCTGGATTGATACGAAGTTCTTTAGTGAAAAGGCTGTAAGCCATCGGTGCTGCACCCATTACCACCCCTGGGTGACCTGAATTAGCTTTATTAATAGCATCAATACCCAAGAAACGAATAGCATTAACAGATAGATTTGACATAGAATTTCCTTTCTCTTTGAGGTGATAAGTATACCACGCATCCTATTCTACTATTATATGAAAAAATAGATAGAATAGCAATAAAACAATTTACTATAAAATGACTCAGCCGATTATACTAATCTCTAGTTACTTGATAGTAAGGTGATAGTTTTTCAAAACCTCTATCAAGTTTATCTAGAACCTTATCTATAGTATCTTCATCGGCTACTGGAATATCAACTTTTACTAAAACCTTACGAATCTCCTGATTGGATAATTGTTGTCTTAAAAGTTGTCTATTCTCCTCAGTAGCTTGTACTCTATAGCTTTCATCGTTTTTCTGAACCCAATAATAGATTCCATCAACCACTGGGACATCCAATATTTTAGCCTGCTTTGACAAGGTAGCCTCATCTTTCTTTCTCTCTATAAAGCTGACTTCTATAGAGATTCCCCAATTATTTTGATTTCCATATAAACGAAGAGCCATCATGGGCTCTGTTACATGCCCCTCTCTCTGTAAATAAACCCAGAAATGTGGTCGTAATCTCTGCGCTTGATTCATCCATTGACTGGTTGGGTGTAAATTCCAATCGGAATGCCTAGCTTGAAAACATTCCGCTAGGTGAGTAAATGCCTTTCGCGCTTCCTGCCCTTTTTGACGCAGGTCTAGCATTTTATCCTTTTCAGCTCCTGCTTTGTCAGGATTCCGGTACTGTTCTCCTTGATAAGCAAGATAGTCCTTGAATTCTTTCATTTGATTCCTTCTTTAGTTAGAAAAAATCAGGTTTTCCCTGATTTTTCATTTTTATTCTGTGTCAACCACAACGTAACGATTTGGTTCGTCACCTTCAGAGTAACTGGTTACACCTTCCATTCGTGAGATGATGCGATGGATAATTTTACGCTCGCTGCTTGACATTGGATCTGTCATCTGACTACGGCCTTCTTCCAAAACACGTGTCGCTAATTTTTGAGCATAACTCTGCAAGACTTCTGCACGATGTTCTACATAATCATTAACGTTGATAGTAATGTAGAAGGTTTTTGAATAACGATTGTAGAGGTAATTTTGTGCCAAAAGTTGAAGAGATTTCAAAACCTTACCATGGTAACCAATGATACGGCCTGGCTCATTTGTATCAATTTGCATGTTGATAGAGCGACGGTTAGAGGTGCTAGAAATAGTTCCCTCAACATCCATATCATCGATAATCGCTTGAACATAATTGGTTACTTCTTCAACAACCTTTTCAGTGTCATATGTTGGCTCGACTTTCAAACCAAGACTTTCTAAGTCGCTACCTTTTTCAGGTTCAACCTCGTCTTGAGTTTCTTCAGGTTGCAATTCTTTTAAAACTTCAATATGGCCTGTTTCTTCTAAAATCGTGCTGGCTTCTTTATCATTCTTAAGAATTTCAGCCTTGACTTCTTCAGAGATTTCTTGGCCTTCTTCTTCAATTTTCTTGATAGCAGCAACTACATGTCCCAAATCAACGGTTGCTTCACTGACTGTTTTAACTGGATCATTTTGATCATTAATTTCTTTTGGAACGCCTTTGATCGCTTGCTGATTTGCTTTTACAACGGTTGTCTCACTGATTGCTTCGATATCAACTTGAGCTGGTTTTTTACCAAAAAGTCCAAAAAATCCTTTTTTCTCTCTCGAAACAACTTTGATATGAGCTTTCATTCTCGGAATATTTAATTCATTCAATCCATTTTGGATTGCTTCTTCAACTGTTGAACCTGTAAATAATACCATTATCAGATTTCTCCTTACTTTTTCTTTTTCTGTGCTTTCTTCAGAGCTTTTCTTTTCTTAGCTTCTAAATCCTTCTTAGCCTTCACATCCGCTTCACGCTCTTCAATGATTTTGAAGGGGTTGTTCAAAAGGTAAGTTTGAAATACTTGATAAGCATTTGACACCGCCCAGTAAAGAGCGACACCACTTGGAGCAGATATTGCAAAAAAGAAGATGATGACAGGCATCCCATACATCATACCTGTCATAGCACCATTTTTCTCAGGCAAGGCTTTGTTTGAAAGCCAGCTACTGAGGAAGGTGAATAGGGCAGCTAAAATAGGTAGTACGAAAGTGGTATCAGCTCCACCTAGATTGAACCACAAAAAGTGGCCTGTCTTCAAAAAATCTACGTTTGATAAAGCTTGGAAAAGAGCCAATAGAATTGGCATTTGAATCAAAAGCGGCCAGAAGGAAGCGGATTGCTTAATGCCTAATTCTTTAAATAATTTACGTGTTTCCTGATCTAGCTTAGTACGACTTTCCATGTCGCGACCTGGATAACGTTCGCGCAATTCTTTGATAAGAGGTTGCGCCTCTTGCATTTTTCTGGAAGCCACCATTTGTGTTTGAAAGACTGGTAACAGTATTGTTCTAATCAAAACCGTGAAAAGAATAATCCCTAAACCAATGCTGACATCAAATGACAAAAATCGAATGGTTTCAGCAAAAAAATAAACAAGGTTACTCCAAAAGTCTGCAGAATCTGCAGACACTTCACTAGTTGAACAAGCAGTCATTACCAACAAGGACAAACCTAACAAACTAGTCAATTGTAATTTCTTCTTCACTCTTATTTCCTTCCTGGTAAATCTTTGCTAATCTCAAAACATGAAGTAAGTTTTTTTCAATTTCTGCATATTCTAGTAGTTCAACGCCTTTTCGAGCAATCACAACAAAATCGACATTATCAACAAGTTGATTACTATTTTGAATGAGAACATGCCGGATTCTTCTCTTGATTTGGTTTCTTGTCACAGCATTTCCTAATTTTTTACTGACTGACAAACCTACTCGAAAATGTGTTTCATTGTTTTCTAATCGATAAATAACAAATTTTCGATTAGCTACACTTGCTCCCTTTTTAAATATGGCGTCGAAATCTTTCTCTTTTTTTACACGAAAGCTTTTTCTCAAAAATTCTACTCCATCTAATAAAACTACTACTATTATACCATAATTTTTCAAAAAGCCAATCATGGCAAGGTTTTAGGCTGGTTTGACTTCGAAAAAAGTAGCCATTCTTAAAAAATTTGACCAGAATCAATGAAATTTTACTAGTTTTATTAGAGAATACAAAACAAAAGCCACTCTTACGAGCGACTTTTGTAGGAGATTATTATGAAAAAGTTTAGGATTTCTATTAAATAAAGTTAGGAGGTCTTTATTTAATGATTAGAGTATACACACTTATCCTTAAATTGAACTTAAATCATTTTATTTTTTTATTAATTTTTAAAACTATGAATTGGAGCTGGAATCTGTCCTCCACGAGCAATGAAATCAGCCGAAGAAGTTCCATTGACTTTCATAACTGGGGCAGTTCCTAGCAAGCCACCAAACTCAATCATATCGCCTTCTTTACCCTTTGGAATGATACGAACAGCTGTTGTTTTCATATTAATAACACCAATTGCTGCCTCATCCGCAATCATAGCCGCAATCGTTTCTGCCGGGGTATCTTCTGGAATGGCAATCATATCCAATCCAACTGAACAGATAGCAGTCATCGCTTCTAATTTCTCAAGATTTAGGGAACCATTTTGCACTGCTGCTATCATACCCTCATCTTCTGAAACTGGGATGAAAGCACCTGACAGACCACCGACTTGGTTGCAAGCCATTACTCCGCCTTTTTTTACTTGGTCATTTAAAAGAGCTAAAGCGGCAGTCGTCCCATGAGTCCCAACTGTTTCCAGTCCCATTTCTTCCAGGACCCGAGCTACTGAATCCCCCACTGCAGGAGTAGGTGCTAAACTCAAATCAACAATCCCAAAATCAACACCTAGTCTTTCACTAGCCATCTGGCCAACTAATTGACCAATCCGAGTAATCTTGAAGGCTGTCTTTTTAACAGTTTCAGCAACTACATCAAAGCTTTGGCCGCGAACTTTTTCTAAAGCACGTTTGACAACACCAGGCCCTGAAACACCTACATTGATAATAACATCAGCTTCACCAACACCATGAAAGGCTCCGGCCATAAAAGGATTGTCCTCAACTGCATTGGCAAAAACGACAAGTTTTGCAGCCCCCATATCTGAAAGCTCAGCTGTCTCCTTGATAATTCGACCCATATCAGCTACAGCAGTCATGTTAATTCCTGACTTGGTTGAACCAATATTGACAGACGAGCACACTTTGTCTGTCTCGGCCAAAGCACGTGGAATCGAATTGATGAGTATTTCATCTCCTTTTTGGTAGCCTTTTTGAACTAAGGCAGAAAAGCCACCAATAAAATCGACACCAATTTCTTTTGCTGCTCTATCTAAAGCTTTGGCTAACGGTACATAGTCCCTTGCATTTGTAGCAGCACCAATTAGAGAAATAGGTGTTACTGATACACGTTTATTGACAATAGGTATACCTAACTCAGCAGCAATTTCATCACCGACAGCCACTAAATTTGCCGCCTTAGTCGTAACTTTTTCATATATTTTATCTGCAGCCTTATCAATATCTGGATCAATACAATCAAGTAGAGAAATCCCCATGGTAATGGTACGAATATCAAAATTCTGCTCTTCAATCATTGCAATAGTTTCGGTAACTTGTCTAATATCCATAAGCACCTCCTAGATATTATACATAGCATCGAAAATAGCCGCGCTCTGAATATTGATTTTGACATTCAAGGTCTGGCCAAAGGCTTCAAACTCATTTCTTAGTTGAGTAAAATCATGTTTTTCATCACTGGATACTACAGCCATCATGGTGAAGAACTCATCCAAGACAGTTTGTGAAATATCATCAATATTTAATCCTAATTCAGCAATCTTAGTCGCAACACCTGCAACAATACCACCCTTATCTTTTCCAACAACAGTTATAATAGCTTTCATATTGGTCCTCCATCTTTGAAATCATAGAAAAATAACCATATCTATATTTTTCTTTTTTCTCAGTATAGCACATTTACTTCAAAAAAACTAAAAAACGCCTGCTTACGAAATTGTTCTTAAAAGAAAAACAATTTCGTAAACAAGCGTCTACCCTACCATCTTATGATGAGTGTTCCCGCTAGGACAAAAGTCCTAGCGGTAGACCAGAGCTAGACTAAGAGCACAGGGCTCCATCATCATAACACTCAACAAAATTGATGATTTTATACTAATTCGATGATCGCCATTGGCGCTGCATCACCACGACGTGGTTCAGTTTTAAGGATACGAGTGTATCCACCGTTACGTTCTGCGTAACGAGGTGCGATTTCTGAGAACAATTTTTGAAGTGCTGTAGTAGAAGTGTACTTATCAGTTGCTTCATCATAGTTTTCAGATGCGATTTCATTACGTACGAAAGCAGCAGCTTGACGACGTGCATGTAAATCACCACGTTTACCTAGAGTAATCATTTTTTCAACAGTTTTACGGATTTCTTTAGCACGAGCTTCAGTTGTCACGATTGATTCATTGATCAAAAGGTCAGTTGTCAAATCGCGAAGCATTGCTTTACGTTGTGAGCTAGTGCGTCCTAGTTTACGGTAAGCCATGTATTCCTCCTTTATTTATCTTTTAATCCAAGACCCAAATCAATGAGTTTGAGTTTCACTTCTTCCAAACTCTTGCGTCCAAGATTTCTTACTTTCATCATCTCTGCTTCAGATTTTTCTGTCAAATCATGCACAGTATTGATACCAGCACGTTTCAAACAGTTATATGAGCGTACAGACAAGTCAAGTTCCTCAATCGTACGTTCCAAAATACGGTCGTCCGATTCAGTATCAGCTTCTTTCATCACTTCTGCAGATTTAGCAATCTCTGTAAGATTTGTAAACAAATCAAGATGTTCTGTCAAAATACGTGCTGAAAGCCCTAAAGCATCTTCTGGAATAATAGTTCCATTTGTCAAGATTTCAAGGGTTAATTTGTCGAAACCATCATTGCTTCCTACACGAGCAGGTTCAACTTGATAGTTAACTTTTGTAACTGGTGTATAAATAGAATCTACAGCAAGTGTTCCAACTGGGGCATTATCTTTTTTATTTTCATCTGCAGGTACATAACCACGACCAGTGTTTACAGTCATAGTTGCTTTAAATGAAGCACCTTCTCCGATTGTAAAAAGATAATGATCTGGATTTACGATTTCAATATCACTATCAGTTAAAATATCTCCGGCTGTCACTTCAGCAGGACCTTCAACATCAAGTTCAATAGTCTTTTCGTCTTTTACATATGATTTAACTGCAATACCTTTAATGTTCAAAATGATTTGCATCACGTCTTCGCGAACACCAGGAATTGTATCAAATTCATGTAATACTCCATCGATATCGATAGATGTAACAGCTGCTCCTGGAAGAGAAGCAAGAAGTACACGACGAAGAGAGTTACCAAGTGTTGTACCGTATCCACGTTCTAGTGGTTCGATTACAAACTTGCCATAATCTTTATTTTCATCAATTTTTGTTATATTTGGTTTTTCAAACTCGATCATTTAGTTACTCCCTCTTAAACGAAAAGCAGTGTAAAGGTAATGATTATACACGGCGACGTTTTGGAGGACGAGCACCATTGTGTGGCACTGGAGTCACATCACGAATTGCTGTTACTTCAAGACCAGCGGCAGCAAGAGCACGAATAGCTGACTCACGACCAGAACCTGGACCTTTTACAGTAACTTCAACTGATTTAAGACCGTGTTCTTGTGCAGATTTAGCAGCAGCTTCTGAAGCCATTTGAGCAGCAAATGGTGTAGATTTACGAGAACCTTTGAAACCAAGAGCACCAGCTGATGACCAAGCGATTGCATTACCATGCACATCAGTAATCATAACAATAGTGTTATTAAATGTAGCGTGAATATGAGCAATACCAGATTCGATATTCTTTTTCACACGACGTTTACGTGTTGGTTTAGCCAAGACTTTTACCTCCTATATTATTTTTTCTTACCAGCAATCGCAACAGCTTTACCTTTACGAGTGCGAGCGTTGTTTTTAGTGTTTTGTCCACGGACAGGAAGTCCACGACGGTGACGGATACCACGGTATGAACCGATTTCCATCAAACGTTTGATGTTCAAGTTCACTTCACGACGAAGGTCACCTTCAACTTTAATTGCATCCACTTCACGACGGATAGCATCTTCTTGATCTGATGTAAGGTCACGAACACGAATATCTTCTGAAACTCCAGCAGCTGCCAAAATCTTTTGAGATGTTGCAAGTCCGATACCATAGACATAAGTCAATGAGATAACTACGCGTTTGTCATTTGGAATATCAACTCCAGCAATACGAGCCATGTTTTCTCCTTTCTATCTTATCCTTGACGTTGTTTGTGTTTTGGATTTGCTGGGCAAATTACCATAACACGACCATTACGACGAATTACTTTACAGTATTCGCAAATTGGTTTGACCGATGGTCTTACTTTCATTTCTTATCCCTCCAAGTTTTTCGATTATTTAAAGCGGTAAGTGATACGTCCACGTGTCAAGTCATATGGACTCATTTCAACAGTAACACGATCTCCCGCTAAAATACGAATATAGTTTTTACGAATTTTACCAGAAACTGTTGCTAAAATCTGATGTCCATTTTCAAGTTCAACCGTAAACATTGCATTCGGCATCGTATCGACTACTTTGCCTTCAACTTCAATCACATCGTCTTTTGCCACGCAAAAGTACCTCCCTAAATTTCGATTTGATGCCTCTAGACACAGAGACAACAATTATAAGTCAGACTAACTCAGTATAACATTTGTCAAGACATTTTGCAAGCCTGAAAAACGCTTTTATTTCAAATTTGTCAATACCTTTTCGATATCTTTAAAGACATCATTGATATCTTGGTTGCCTTCGATATCATGTACTAGACCTTTAGCACGATAGTGAGCAATGATTGGTTCACCTTGAGCAATATTGACATCCAAACGACGTTTTACTGTCTCAGGTTTATCATCCTCACGTTGGTAGTAATCTTCCTCTTTGTAATCAACTGGTGGGTTGAATACTTTATGGAAAGTTTCGCCAGTTTCACGGTGAATGATACGACCACTCAAACGTTCAAGTAGGCAAGATGGATCTACTTCGATGTTGATAACACCTTCAAGTTTAATTCCAAGTTCAGCCAATGTTTTATCTAAGGCATGAGCTTGCTCAATTGTACGTGGGTATCCATCCAACAAGAAACCAGTTTCTTTAATATCATCTTGAGAAAGACGTTCTTTAACAATTCCATTTGTAACTTCATCTGGAACCAATTCGCCTTTATCGATATAAGACTTAGCTAATACACCCATTTCAGTTTGGTTAGCCATTGCTGCACGGAACATGTCACCTGTTGAGATGTGGGCAACGTGAAACTGTTCAACAATTTTCGCTGCTTGTGTCCCTTTACCTGCACCAGGTAAACCCATAATCAAAAGATTCATGATTCAAACTCCTTTTTTGTATTTAAATAGAAGCAAAAATTCATTTCAACTCCTATTTAAAAACAAAATAGAAGAGAGGAGATAAAAATCTGACAATGTCTTTGATTTTTACACTCCACTCTCTGAGCAATAGTGAATTTTATTTTCTATTACAATTATTCTGTTGTATCTAAGAAACCAACATACTTACGTTTCAATAGATAACCTTCCAATTGTTTAATTCCTTCGATACCTGTAGAGATAATGATTAGCAAACTTGTTCCCCCAAAAGCGACAACTTCTGAAAGACCAAATAAATCTTTAGCTACAATAGGTAAGATAGAAATCACACCTAGGAAGATTGATCCGACTGTTGCGAGACGACGAAGAAGTTTTGACATATATTCTTCTGTCCCTTTACCAGGACGGACACCATGGATATAAGCTCCACTCTTTTGTAAATTTTCTGCTGCTTTCTCTGGATTGATCTGTACAAATGTATAGAAGAATGTAAAGAGAATAATCAACAGAGCATACAAAGCAACACCTGTTGGGGTTGAAGTAGATACCAACTCTTGAGCTGTTTTTACCCATTCCCAATTAAGGCCAGACGCACTTACGAATTGTAAAATTGCTGCCGGTGCTGCTGTAATAGAGCTAGCAAAGATAACCGGGATAACCCCAGCAGGGTTAATCTTCAATGGAAGATAGGAGCTTGACGGCGCACCTTGAGCTACCTTTGTATACTGAATTGGAATCTTGTATTTAGCTTGTTCAACGTAAGTTGTAAAGTATACAATTAACAAAACAGCAATGATTAAGATGGCAACGAAAATGAGAGACGATGTCAATCGACTACTTGGTACATTGACAAAGTAGTCCACGTAGATGCCCTTAACCATGTCAGGAATTGAAGCAACAATCCCTGCAAAGATAATCATTGAAACACCATTACCATATCCCTTATCTGTGATTTGCTCTCCCAGCCAGGTTACAATCATGCTACCTGCTGTTAAGATCCCTCCAATCACAAGGAAAACTTGTGGTGTAAGTGGTACAGTCAAAAGTTTAGCTCCAGACAGAGCGTTAAATCCAGCAGTAATACCGACTGATTGAACAAATGCAAGCACTAGTGCAATGTATCGAGTCGCTTGGTTTAACTTTCTACGGCCAACTTCCCCTTGTTTGCCCCACTCCACAAACTTTGGTAATAAATCCATTTGCAAAAGTTGGACGACGATTGAGGCTGTAATGTAAGGGCTAACTCCAAGAGCAAAAACTGAAAAGTTTTTCATGGCATTCCCTGACACCAAGCTCAACATATTTAAGAAGGATAGTCCACTCAAAGCGTTCAAGCTATTTGCATTTACCCACGGTACAGTAATACTAGTACCGATACGAAAAACAAATACGATAAAAATTGTAAATAAAATCTTTGATCGAACTTGCTTAACTTTGAGTGCTTCTCTCAATAATTTAAAAAACATAGGTCACCTCACTTAGATGACTTCAACTGAACCACCTTTAGCAGTGATAGCTTCTTCAGCTGATTTAGAGAATTTAGCAGCTTTAACAGTCAACTTCTTAGTCAACTCACCGTTACCAAGAATCTTGATACCTGATTTTTCAGCTTTAACAATTCCTGATTCTACAAGTACCACTGGAGTTACTTCAGCACCATCATCAAAGGCGTTCAATTGGTCAAGGTTAACAATCGCATATTCTTTAGCGTTGATGTTAGTAAATCCACGTTTTGGAAGACGACGGAACAATGGAGTTTGTCCACCTTCGAAACCAAGGCGTACTCCGCCACCGCTACGAGCTTTTTGACCTTTTTGACCACGACCAGATGTTTTGCCGTTACCTGATGAAGTACCACGACCAACACGGTTACGAGTTTTACGAGAACCTTCTGCAGGTTTCAATTCATGAAGTTTCATTATATATTTTCTCCTCTTTTGTAAAATGCTAGCGCCGATAAGAGAGAAAAGGTTGTCTCTCCTATCAACTCGCCTATACTGAGTCATCTAAGATGACTATATCTAGTTTTAGGGGATGGTCTTATGCACATCCCCTAAAATTTTATTAGTTTACTTCTTCAACTGTTACCAAGTGAGATACTGCAGTGATCATACCACGGATAGCAGCATTATCTTCTTTAATAACAGAGCTGTTCAATTTGCCAAGTCCAAGTGCTACAACAGTTTTACGTTGTGATGGAATGCGTCCGATTGGAGACTTAGTCAAAGTAATTTTAATTTGAGCCATTTTATCCCCTTTCTTATGCCAAATCAGAAACTGAAATACCACGAAGGGCAGCAACTTCTTCAGCGCGTTTCAATTGTTTCAAACCTTCAACAGTTGCGCGAACAATGTTGATTGGAGTGTTAGAGCCAAGTGATTTAGATGTAATATCTGCCACACCTGCCAATTCCACAACGGCACGAACTGCACCACCTGCGGCAACTCCAGAACCTTCTACAGCTGGTTTCAACAATACTTTAGCTCCACCAAATTCTGAAAGAACTTCATGTGGGATTGTTGTTCCAACCATAGGAACTTCGATCAAGTTTTTCTTAGCATCTTCTACTGCTTTGCGGATTGCTTCTGGAACTTCTTGAGCTTTACCAGTACCAAATCCTACACGACCATTGCGGTCACCAACAACTACAAGAGCTGCGAAACGAAGACGACGTCCACCCTTAACAACTTTTGTAACACGGTTAACAGCAACTACGCGTTCTTCAAGTTCTACTGCATTGTCTTTAAATGCCATTTTCTAGTGTCCTCCTATTAGAATTTCAATCCGTTTTCACGAGCTGCATCAGCCAAAGCTTTCACACGTCCGTGATATAGATATCCACCGCGGTCGAACACCACTTCTGAAATACCTTTAGCACTTGCACGTTCTGCAACGAGTTTACCGACAGCAACGGCTTGTTCAGTTTTAGTTCCTTTTGAAACTTCTTTGTCAAGAGTTGAAGCACTTGCGAGCGTTACACCCGCTACGTCATCAATCACTTGAGCGTAGATGCCTGTATTAGAACGGAATACGTTCAAACGTGGGCGATCAGCAGTTCCAGAGAGTTTTCCGCGAACGCGACGGTGGCGTTTTTGGCGGAGTTTGTTTTTATCTGGTTTAGAAATCACAGTTTTCACCTCTTTAATTTTAAATCGTGTGCTATGCACAAAGTTGGTAATGAGGTTGGTGGTTGAAAATCAACCACTCAACATTATTTACCAGTTTTACCTTCTTTAAGACGAACATATTCGCCAACGTAACGGATACCTTTACCTTTGTATGGTTCTGGTGAACGAAGGCTACGTACGTAAGCAGCTGTTTGACCAACTTTTTCTTTTGAAATTCCGCTGATAACGATAGTCGTTGGGTTTGGAAGTTCAAAAGTAATTCCTGCTGGAGCTTCAACTTCATCTGGATGTGATTTACCAACAGCCAAAACAAGTTTGTTTCCTTGAAGTTGAGCACGGTAACCAACCCCACGCATTTCAAGTTCTTTCTTGAATCCTTCTGAAACACCAATAACCATGTTGTTCAAAAGTGCACGAGTAGTTCCGTGGATAGTTTTCATTTCTTTTGAATCGTTTGGACGGTGAAGAGTTACTTCAGTACCTTCCACACGGATTTCAATATCTTTTGAGAACTCACGAGTAAGTTCTCCTTTAGGTCCTTTTACAGTTACAACGTTGTCATTGTTAGTGAGTTCAACACCAGCAGGCAACACGATAACTTTATTACCAATACGTGACATGTTTTTATTCTCCTGTTAAATTGTCAGGCCATAAAGGCCAGTTTTCACGGGGTTAAATCGATTTCTCGATTTAAAGGAATATTTAGATTTCAATTTCAAAGTGAATCTAGGCATCGTCTCGCAGGCATAACTTTTGGTTAGGCTAGAGACGATAACGAAGAGTCACAAAGAAATTGGGAGCTAAATATTACCAAACGTAAGCGATAACCTCACCACCAACATTCTTTTGGCGAGCTTCTTTATCAGTAAGCAAACCTTCTGAAGTTGAAAGGATAGCAATTCCAAGGCCGTTAAGTACTTTTGGAAGATCTTCACGTTTTTTGTAGACACGAAGTCCTGGTTTAGAAACGCGTTTCAAGTTAGTGATAACTCGTTCACCGTTTGCTCCGTATTTAAGGAATACACGGATGATGCCTTGTTTGTCATCTTCGATGATTTCTACGTTCTTAACAAAACCTTCGCGTTTAAGGATTTCAGCAATCCCTTTTTTGATGTTTGATGCAGGCACTTCAAGTACTTCGTGTTTTGCTTGGTTAGCGTTACGAATACGAGTTAGGAAGTCTGCGATTGGGTCAGTCATAACCATTTTATTTTTCTCCTCTTACTAGTAGTTTGCAAGTTGCACTTGCTAGTTAATGATTGAGCTGGGCTCAGATAGTATTGACACATTCAAACAAGATAATCTCATTTGAACACGAGCTACAACCTGGGCAAAAATGATAGATTTGCTGGAGTTGTTGCGCTCTTTGTATCACGATATTACCAAGATGCTTTTGTTACACCAGGGATTTGACCTTTATATGCCAATTCACGGAAGCAAACACGGCAAAGTTTAAACTTGCGGTAAACTGAGTGTGGACGTCCACAACGTTCACAGCGAGTGTATGCTTGAGTAGAGAACTTCGCTGGGCGTTTGTTCTTAGCAATCATAGATTTTTTAGCCATTAGTTATACCTCCTATATTATTTTGCAAAAGGCATTCCAAGGCCTGTAAGCAATGCACGTGACTCTTCGTCAGTGTTAGCAGTAGTAACGATAACGATGTCAAGACCACGAGTTTTGTCAACGTCATCAAAGTTGATTTCTGGGAAAATCAATTGCTCTTTCACACCAAGTGTGTAGTTTCCGCGTCCGTCAAATGATTTTGTTGGAACACCGTGGAAGTCACGTACACGTGGAAGTGATACTGAAACCAATTTATCCAAGAATTCGTACATACGTTCACCACGAAGGGTAACTTTTGCACCGATCGCAACACCTTCACGAAGACGGAAGCCGGCGATAGATTTTTTAGCTTTAGTGATAAGTGGTTTTTGACCTGAGATAAGCGCCAATTCTTCAGCAGCTTTTTCAAGACTTTTAGCGTTTGATACTGCTTCACCAACACCCATGTTCAAAACGATCTTATCCACTTTAGGAACAGCCATCACTGATGAGTAGTTAAATTGTTCTGTCAAAGCAGGAACTACTTCATTAAGATATTTTTCTTTTAAACGATTTGCCATTATACTTCTCCTTTCCTTCGTGATTAATCAAGCACTTCGCCTGATTTTTTGTTGTAGCGAACTTTTTTACCGTCTACAAATTTGTAACCAACACGACCAGCTACCCCATTTTTGTCCAAAACTTGAACGTTTGATACGTGGATAGCTGCTTCCTTCTCGATAATACCACCTTGAGGAAGTTCGTTAGTTGGACGTTGGTGTTTCTTAACGATGTTAACACCTTCAACGATAACTTTGTTTACTTTTGGAAGGGCAGTAAGGACAACAGCTTCTGTTCCCTTATCTTTACCAGCGATTACGCGAACTTTGTCGCCTTTTTTTACAAACATTTTTTTCTCCTTTTATTCTTACGCCCAATGGGCACCCTGGCCTAGCCAGGGGACTGTGTTTGTTTTTATTGATTAAAGTACTTCTGGAGCAAGTGACACGATCTTCATGAAGCCACCTTCACGCAATTCACGTGCAACTGGGCCAAAGATACGTGTTCCGCGAGGAGTTTTGTCGTCACGGATGATAACTGCTGCGTTTTCGTCAAATTTGATGTATGAACCATCAGCACGACGAGCACCTGATTTAGTACGAACGATAACTGCTTTAACAACGTCACCTTTTTTAACCGCACCACCAGGAGTAGCTTGTTTTACAGATGCCACAATAACATCACCGATGTTTGCAAATTTACGTCCTGAACCACCAAGAACTTTGATAGTCAAGATTTCGCGAGCACCGCTGTTGTCTGCGACTTTCAAACGAGTTTCTGTTTGAATCATTTCAGTTTTCTCCTTTCAGGTTTGATTAGATGATTACCGCTTCTTCAACAACTTCTACAAGACGGAAACGTTTTGTAGCTGAAAGCGGGCGAGTTTCCATGATACGTACGATATCGCCTTCTTTGGCAACATTGTTTTCATCATGTGCTTTGTATTTTTTAGAGTAGTTAATACGTTTACCATAGACTGGGTGGTTACGTTTTGTTTCAACTACAACTGTGATTGTCTTGTCCATTTTGTCAGATACAACACGTCCAACAAGAACTTTACGATTATTGCGTTCCATTGAAATTTCTCCTTCCCTAGTCTATTATTTCGCTTCAGATTGAACTGTTTTGATACGAGCGATTTGTTTTTTAACTTCTTTCAAGCGAGCTGTTTGTTCTAATTGACCAGTAGCAGCTTGGAAACGAAGTTCGAACAATTCTTTTTTCAATTCGTTTTCGCGCTTCGCGAGTTCTTCTTGAGAAAGACCACGAAGTTCTTTAACAAATTCTTTTACTTCATTAAGTTTCATGCCTTCTCCTTATTCTGCTTCACGTTTTACGAATTTACATTTAACTGGCAATTTGTGGCTTGCAAGACGAAGCGCTTCGCGAGCAACTTCTTCAGATACACCAGCAACTTCAAACATTACTTTACCACGTTTAACTGGTGCTACCCAACCTTCAGGTGCCCCTTTACCAGATCCCATACGAACCCCGATAGCTTTAGCTGTGTAAGATTTGTGTGGGAAGATTTTAATCCAAACTTTACCACCACGTTTCATGTAACGAGTCATGGCGATACGAGCAGCTTCGATTTGGCGGTTAGTGATCCAGTGGCTAGTTGTAGCTTGAAGACCGTATTCACCGAATGCTACTTCTTTCCCACCTTTAGCTTCACCGCGCATTTTACCACGGAATTCACGACGGTGTTTAACACGTTTAGGTACTAACATTGGTTATTTACCTCCTTTAGTGTTTTTACGAGCTGGAAGAACTTCACCACGGTAGATCCATACTTTAACACCAAGTTTACCGTATGTAGTATCTGCTTCTTCCCAAGCGTAATCGATATCTGCGCGAAGTGTGTGAAGTGGAACTGTTCCTTCAGAGTATCCTTCAGCACGGGCAATATCTGCACCGTTCAAACGACCTGATACTTGAGTTTTAATTCCTTTAGCTCCAGCACGCATAGCACGTTGGATTGCTTGTTTTTGTGCACGACGGAAAGCAACACGTTGCTCCAATTGACGAGCAATTCCTTCACCAACAAGGTGAGCATCCAAATCAGGTTGTTTGATTTCGATGATGTTGATGTGTACTTGTTTTCCAGTCAATTTGTTAAGTTTTGCACGGAGTGCATCAACGTTAGCACCACCTTTACCGATAAC
Source organism: Streptococcus infantis ATCC 700779 (assembly GCF_000187465.1). GTDB lineage: Bacteria > Bacillota > Bacilli > Lactobacillales > Streptococcaceae > Streptococcus > Streptococcus infantis. The sequence continues at coordinate 1,351,992 of NZ_GL732439.1, forward strand.
CATACCTGGTTTAGCAGTGTGAAGTGAAACGTTAACTTTGTTTACTGCGCGTTCGATTTCAATAGTTGAAACTGCTGCGTCAGCAAGTTCTTTTTGAACGAATTTACGGATTGCAAGATCTTCATGAAGGTAATCCGCGTATTCTTTTTCAGCATACCATTTGGCATCCCAATCACGGATGATGCCGACACGCATACCAATTGGATGTACTTTTTGACCCACGATTTTACCTCCTTATTTTTCTGCAACAGCTACAGTGATGTGAGCTGTACGTTTGTTGATTGGTGAAGCTGAACCCTTCGCACGTGGACGGAAACGTTTCATAGTTGGTCCTTCGTTTGCGAATGCTTCAGATACTACCAAGTTAGCTTTATCCAAACCAAAGTTGTTTTCAGCGTTAGCTACAGCTGAGTTCAAAACTTTCAAGATGATTTCAGCAGCTTTGTTTGGAGTGAATGTCAAAATTGCGATTGCATCGGCTACGCTTTTACCACGGATGTTGTCAAGAACAAGACGTGATTTACGAGGTGAAACACGTACTGTGCGAGCCATTGCTTTAGCTGAAGTAATTTCTGCCATTTATGTTCTCCTTATTTTCTACGTGTCTTCTTGTCGTCTGCGGCGTGACCTTTGTAAGTACGAGTTGGTGCAAATTCACCAAGCTTGTGACCTACCATGTCTTCTTGGATGTAAACAGGTACGTGTTTACGTCCATCATAGACTGCGATAGTGTAACCAATGAAACTTGGGAAGATCGTTGAACGACGTGACCAAGTTTTGATAACTTTTTTCTTTTCGTCGTTAGCTTGAGCTTCAACTTTTTTCATCAAATGCTCATCGACGAAAGGTCCTTTTTTAAGACTGCGTCCCATTTTTATATTTTCTCCTTTAAATATAGTACCACAGCGGCTTGCGCTCTCAACGAGCGCTACCGAGCTGGCGGATTATCTAGCGCTTAAGCGACTAATTTTAAATTATTTCTCGTTGCGACGACGAACGATAAGTTTGTCAGATTTCGCTTTCTTGTTACGAGTTTTAAGACCAAGAGCAGGTTTGCCCCATGGAGTTGATGGTGCTTTACGACCAACTGGTGCTTTACCTTCACCACCACCGTGTGGGTGATCGTTAGGGTTCATTACAGAACCACGAACTGTTGGGCGGATACCTTTCCAACGGCTACGTCCTGCTTTACCAAGGTTTACAAGTCCATGTTGTTCGTTTCCGACAACACCAACTGTTGCACGACAAGTTCCAAGAATCATACGAACTTCACCTGATTGAAGACGAACAAGAACGTACTTACCTTCTTGACCCAATACTTGAGCAGAAGCTCCAGCAGCACGTACCAATTCTCCACCACGACCTGGTTTCAATTCGATGTTGTGGATCAAAGTACCAACTGGGATGTTAGCAAGTGGAAGAGCGTTTCCGACTTTGATATCTGCTTCTGGACCTGAAACGATACGTTGACCTACTTCAAGACCTTTTGGAGCGATGATGTATGCTTTCACACCGTCAGTGTAGTGTACAAGAGCGATGTTTGCAGAACGGTTTGGATCGTACTCGATAGTTTTAACAACTGCTTCAACGTTGTCTTTGTTACGTTTAAAGTCAACCAAACGGTAGAAACGTTTGTGTCCACCACCTTGGTGACGAACTGTGATACGACCGTTGTTGTTACGACCAGCCTTGCTCTTCAATGCAACAAGCAATGATTTTTCAGGAGTGCTTGTTGTGATTTCAGCGAAATCCAAAGAAGTCATATTACGGCGACCGTTTGTTGTTGGTTTATAAACACGAATTCCCACGATATTTCCTCCTTAGATTATTCAGCTTCAGCTGCAAACAACTCGATTGCTTTTGAATCAGCTGTAAGAGTGATGATAGCTTTTTTAGTTTTGTTAGTAAAACCAGTGTAACGTCCAACACGTTTAGCTTTAGGTTTTACGTTGATTGTGTTAACATTTGCAACTTTAACACCTTCGAAAGCAGCTTCAACAGCTTGCTTGATCAAAAGTTTGTGTGCACGAGTGTCAACTTCAAATACATATTTCCCTGCTTCAAGTTGAGCCATTGAGCTTTCAGTAATAACAGGTTTTTTGATAACATCATACAAATTCATTATGCAAGAACCTCCTCGATTTTAGAGATAGCTGCTTGAGTAACAAGAAGTTTGTCACTATTTGCGATGTCAAGAACACTTGCAGTTGTAGCAGTCGCAACTTTCACGTTTGGAAGGTTACGAGCTGAAAGAGCTGCGAATTCGTTTCCTTCTTCAAGAATAACAAGGACTTTAGAATCGATGCTCAAAGCTGCAAGAACTTTTGCAAATTCAGCAGTTTTTGGAGCTGTAAATTCAAGAGAATCAACGGCTACAAATTTGTTTTCAGCAACTTTTTCTGAGTAAACAGATTTAAGTGCAAGGCGACGAACTTTTTGAGGAAGTTTGTACGCATAGCTACGTGGAGTTGGTCCGAAGACAATTCCACCACCACGCCATTGTGGAGAGCGGATAGAACCTTGGCGAGCACGTCCAGTTCCTTTTTGACGCCATGGTTTGCGTCCGCCACCTGAAACAGCTGAGCGGTTTTTAACTGCGTGAGTTCCTTGACGAAGGCTAGCACGTTGGCTGATGATCACATCAAACACAACAGATTGGTTTGGTTCGATACCAAAGATTGCATCGTTAAGAACAACTTCGCCCGCTTGTTTACCAGTTTGGTCGAATAATGTTACATTTGCCATTTTGACTGTATTCCCCTTTCCTTATTATTTACCAGCTTTAACTGCTGACTTGATAGTGATAAGAGATTTCTTAGCACCTGGTACGTTACCTTTGATAAGGATAACGTTCTTTTCTGGAACAACTTGTACAACTTCAAGGTTTTGAATTGTTACACGGTCGCCACCCATACGTCCTGCAAGGTTTTTACCTTTGAATACGCGGTTAGGTGCAACAGGTCCCATAGAACCTGGACGACGGTGGTAACGAGAACCGTGAGCCATAGGTCCACGTGATTGTCCGTGGCGTTTGATAACACCTTGGAAACCTTTACCTTTAGATGTACCAGTTACATCAACAATGTCTCCAGCTGCGAAAGTTTCAACTGTGATTTCAGCACCAACTTCCAAGCCTTCAACGTTTTTGAATTCACGAATGAAGCGCTTAGGAGCCGTGTTAGCTTTTGCTACATGTCCTTTAGCAGGTTTGTTGCTCAATACTTCGCGTTTGTCATCGAAACCAACTTGGATAGCGTTGTAACCATCTGTTTCAACAGTTTTAACTTGAAGAACAACGTTCGGAGTTGCTTCGATAACTGTTACAGGGATCAATTCGCCAGCTTCAGTGAAGATTTGAGTCATTCCCACTTTTTTCCCTAAGATTCCTTTTGTCATGAGAAAATAGTTCCTTTTCTATATTTTTTATTCAAAAAGTTTTTAACGAGCGTTTTTTATGCTCAAGGTTTCAAACTTTCGATTAAAGTTTGATTTCTACGTTTACACCACTTGGAAGATCCAATTTCATCAAAGCGTCAACTGTTTTTTGAGTTGGGTTGATGATATCGATCAAACGTTTGTGTGTACGCATTTCGAATTGTTCGCGAGAATCTTTATATTTGTGAGTCGCACGAATAATTGTGTAGAGGCTACGTTCAGTTGGAAGTGGGATTGGACCTGCAACTTCTGCACCTGTACGAGTAGCTGATTCTACGATTTTAGCAGCCGCTGTGTCAAGCGTACGGTGTTCGTAAGCTTTCAAACGGATACGGATTTTTTTGTTTGCCATCTTTTTCTCCTTTTCGTCTATTTAAGATAATAGGCTAGCTCCACAAGAAAACCGACGCGCGTTGCGTGGCAATGCAACCGAGCGTGTCGCAACCTCTTGCATCAAAGCTAAGGCTGTAATTTACAGCACCATAATAGAATAACACAAAGCCCCTGCGATTGCAAGGGATTTGACAGGATTTTTTTAATTTTTCGAATGAAACTGTTTTCTTATCGCTCCTTATCTCAAAAATGCAAAAATGAAAAGCGAATTTTTATTTTTTCTTCTATATAATATTCGTTTTAATCTGAAATTTATCATTTGATTGATTTATCAAGATATCCGCTTTTGACTCGGTTTCTTTATAGTATTGCAGATACTGTTCTCGTCTCATTTGCTGACTTGCCAATATAAAGGATGCATCGCCATTTCTCACGGTCGTATCTCGAGCTAGACGCCTCTTTAATTCTGTCTCTTCATTCGTGTAGAAACAAACAGTTTTGTCAAAGAGTTCCTTTGGTAGAAAACCTACAGACATCCCTTCGACTATCAGAATTGGTTTTGCTCCTAATAAGACTTCGCTAGGCTTCCAAGGTTCATCTATTGTTAAGACATCCATACCTGCCTGCAGGGCGAGAATATCTCTCTTCAAACTTGCCAGTTCATGCGCCACTGGCAGACAAGCTGTCACCTTTTGATCAGGTGCTTGCTTTGGTACTACCAGGTGACGTTCTGAGGTGATATAGGGATCTGTTTCTAGCAAATTTACTGTAATAGAATCTAGAGCTTGATATAATTCCTGAGCAAAAGTTGATTTTCCTGAAGCTCCATGGCCGTAAATACCTAGAGTTTTTACTTTTCCAGACTCTATTTCTGATACTAGTCTTTCTATTAAGTCTTTTTTCTTCATTCTCTCTTCACCTGTTCATAGCTTTGCTTCCCATCATTAAGCTTGTCCCAAATAACTACTTTCCCACTTTGCAGAGATTTTTGTACATCAATAATTCGTTGATTGGAAGAGCCACGGAATTGAAGCATGAGATTACGCTTGCTTTTATCATACCGTCCATCAACCAAGATATCAATCATTGACAAGAGTTCCAGTTTATCAGGTGTTTCCAACATCATCTCTTCCCATGTGTAACCCGTCCAAGACCAGATATCTTTTTCTGGCAATTCTTTCCGTATACGTTTCACGAGAGGCAAGAGAATACCCGTATTGAGGAAGGGTTCTCCTCCTAATAAAGTCAAGCCTTGAACATAGGGGTGGGCTAGGTCTGCTATGATTTGCTCTTCCAACTCTGGGGTATAAGGTAAGCCTGCATTAAAGGACCAGGTCGCTACGTTGTAACAGCCCTCACAGTGAAACATACAACCTGCTACGTAAAGGGAATTGCGCACTCCCTCTCCATCGACAAAGTTAAAAGCCTTATAGTCAATGATACGCCCCTGACTGAGTTCTTCACTTTTCCACTCGCCTGGTTTTGGTGTATTCCATGTCATGCTTTCTACTCCAAGTCTATCCAATAGCGCTGACTTCTATCGATTGTATTTTCGTAAACACCGCCAGCGGAGAGAATCGTGCGGCGGCTGGCTTCGTTGTCTTCATCGCAGGTAATCAGCACTCGTTCCAATCCTTGCTTTCGAGCCTCTGCTAGTCCTAATCTCAACTGCTCCTTCCCATATCCTTTGCCTCGTTGACTGGGACGGATAGAATAGCCAATATGACCGCCTTCCACAAATAATTTGTCATTCAAGGACAAGCGCAGGGCTAAAAATCCCAAAGGCAAGCCAGTCTCATCAAAGGATAAAAATTTGATTGCAGGAACCCAGCCTACTGGCAGGTTGGCAGCATCCTCCTGCTGCTCTACAATCTTTAAACAATCCTCATAATCCTTTGCTCGCTTCCAAGCGGAGCCCATGCCACCGTGCATATAGGATTTTGCTGCGTCGAACTCCGCAATCATCTCTAATATCGCTTCTTTATCTTCCAAAGTTGGTCGTCTTAGCTCCATGCTTCCTCCTTAATCGACATCAATCCAGTAGCGCTCTGTTCCATTACGAACATCCTCATAGACACCACCGTTAGCTAAGATAACAGCTCGGCTGGCAGGATTTTCTGTGCTACAAGTTACCAGAGCTCGTTTGATATTCTTTTCCTTGGCAATTTGTAGACCTTGTTGGAGGGACTCTTTGGCGTAGCCCTTGCCTCTTTCAGACGGTCGGATGGAATAACCAATGTGACCACCTTCTTCCAATAAGAAGTCACTAAGACGCAATCTCAGATTGAGAAAACCTACGGCTTGTCTATCTCTCGAAAAAGCAACTAACTGAATATCAGGCACCCACCCTTCAGGCAAATTAATCCCCATTTCATGATTCTGATTACTTTCCAACCACTCTTCATAAACAAAATTCTCAGCATCCCAAAATCCGCCATCGTGGGCTGATTGAGTCTGTTCAAACTCTGCCATCATCTCTAAAACTGTTTCTTTATCTGCTAATCTTGGTCTGCGTAGTATCATTTTTACCTCCAATTAAGAGAAAAGCGAGAGGCAACTCTCACTTTTTCTTGTTTTTGTTTAAAAACTGTTCTCTAAGGCTAGCTACTCGGTCTTTTTTGCTACTTCCACCCTTTGAATGTTTTTCGTGGAATCGTTGGACCAAGGCCTTGCCTTTATCATCTAATTGATATTTTCCCATGCTATTTCTTTCTAATTTCTTACTTCATGTCCTGCCGTTTTAATAGTAGAACCGTTCATATGTTTGACACGCGCAGCAATTTCCTTATGACGCCCATTAACCATCGGACGAGCTTGTGGATTCCCAAGATAACCACAGGTTCGTTTAACCACGTCTACTGTTTTAGGATCGTTATTTCCACAGTTAGGACAAGCAAATCCTCTCTCTGTCGGTTCAAAATCTCCTTCAAAATCACACTTGTAGCAACGGTCGATCGGAGTATTGGTTCCGAGATAACCTACACGGTCATAAGCATAGTCCCACACAGCTTCCAAGGCCTTTGGATTTTGTTGGAGAACAGGATACTCGCAGTAGTGGATAAAGCCACCAGATGCACCCGCTTCTGGGTAGACTTTCTCAAAGTCCAATTTTTCAAAAGGTGTTGGATTTTTGCGGACATCATAATGGAAGGAATTTGTGTAGTATTCTTTATCTGTGATATCTGGAATAGAGCCGAATTTCTCCGTATCCAAGCGACAGAAGCGGTCTGTCAAACTTTCAGACGGCGTTGAATAGATAGAGAAATGGTAACCATATTGGTCAGACCATTCTTCTACTCGACGTTTCATATCGCGAATAATATCAAGTGTGAACTCTTTGGCTTCTGGATTATTTTCCCAATTATTACCAAAGAAGACTGTCGCTACCTCGTACAAGCCAATATAGCCCAGAGAAATAGTTGCACGACGATTCTTAAAGAGTTGATCAACACTTTCTTCTTTTCCAAGACGACGTCCGAAAGCTCCATATTGATAAAGAATTGGAGCATTAGCTGGAGTGGCTTCCTTAGTTCTTTCCACACGGTAAACCAAGGCATCTTCCGCGATGTTCATGCGCTCGTTGAAGATTTCCCAGAACTTGTTCATGTCTCCTTCGGACTCAAGAGCGATACGAGGAAGATTGACCGTCACAACTCCTAGGTTCATACGGCCCGAATTGACTTCTACTCCATTTTCATCCTTCCATCCTTGAAGGAATGAACGGCATCCCATCGGAACTTTGAAAGAACCAGTCAACTCGACAATCTTATCATAAGACAAGACATCCGGGTACATGCGCTTAGTTGCACACTCAAGAGCCAATTGCTTGATGTCGTAGTTAGGCGAGCCTTCCTCTAAGTTAAGACCTCTTTTAAGAGTAAAGATGAGTTTAGGGAAGATGGCTGTACGATGTTCTGAACCAAGCCCCTTGATACGAATGTTCAGGATTGCCTTTTGAATTTCACGTTCAAAACGACTGGTTCCTAGACCGAAACCAAGAGAGGTAAATGGCGTTTGCCCATTTGATGTAAAGAGGGTATTAATCTCGTACTCTAGAGATTGCATGGCATCGTAGATGTCTTTTTGGGTTTTCTTCCAGGCATATTCTTGGCGTTTGTCAGGCAGAACCCATTCCTCCGCATCCTTGAGGTGCTTTTGATAATTTTTCTCTGCATAAGGAGCCAAGACTTCATCGATACGGTCAGCAGAACAGCCCCCGTACTGGCTAGAAGCAACGTTTGCGATGATTTGTGAAATCTGTGCTGTCGCAGTTTGGATAGACTTGGGACTCTCTACCTCGGCATTTCCAATCTTAAACCCATTTTCTAACATACCCTTGAAATCAATCAAACAGCAGTTGGTCATAGGGGTATAGGGACTGTAGTCCAAATCATGATAGTGGATATCCCCTTTTTGATGGGCATTAGCCACATGTTTAGGAAGCATTTGAAGTCCGATGGATTTCCCAACAATCCCTGCCGTCAAATCACGCTGGGTATTAAAAACATCACTATCCTTATTGGCATTTTCATTGACAACCGCCTGATCTTTATTGAGAAGTTTATGAATACTAAAGTTGATATCTGTCGCTTTTGAGCGCTCAAAATCCCTTTGAGTTCGATAGGTGATGTACTCCTCGGCCAAGGCGTATTCTTTAACTTCCAACAATTCGTGCTCTACGATGTTTTGGATTTCATAGATTTTTACACCTTGTGGGAAACGGCTATGAATCTCTTCGACGATACGTTCAACTAGGGTACTAAGTCGTTTTTCAACCAAAGGAGTTACATCCATAACCTTTTCAGCAGCCTTATGAAGCGCTTTGTCAATCTTGTCTACATCAAAAATTACACGTCTGCCGTCGCGTTTTTCGACAAATAAAGTCGGATCAGGGACAGCCTTCTCTTCCAATACAATCATATCCATACCCTTTTCTTAAATATAATATTGATTCTAAAAAGTATTATATCACTAAAAAAATAAAAATCAATATCTTGTGTCAAAAAATAAAATTTTTTTAAAATTACACAAGATATTGATAGTTTTTATTTTAATTTATAGAGTTTAAAATCTTTGAATTCACTTTGAACCGCTTGATAATTTTCAGCTAAAAGTTGCTCTACTTCTGTCCATAGACTTGTTTTTGTATTCACTACAATCATCTTTGGTTGATTATCTCTCAGATCATTAACAAGTTTGGTACGATTTTCACCAAGTCCTGTATGCAATCTAGGCGAAAGCAACTGACTCGCAGCTAAACGTTCACTAGCCTTATAACTACTTGTCAGATTATCCCAAACATAGATACGGTCTGTAGCTTGAGTTTCCCCTTTGACCTTAGTTTCGATGGCTGTACGTTCTTGATATAGTTCTGCATGAAGTAAATATCGTGATACTACAGGTGCTAAGAATAGGTAAGCAAGAGCTAAGATTGGTAGATAGACATTTCCTTTTACAAAAGCTCCCCATACCGAAGTTTCTTCTCTAGATCGTCTACGGCGATTCTCTCCTTCCGCTTTCTCTATTGGAATTCGTGTCAGCAAAAGAAGCGACAAAAAAGGAAGGAGCTCAACCATACGACTACCATTGATAAGATCTGTAGAAAAAATCTCTAAAACTAATACCAAAATGACAGCTATTGCAGCAGTGATTGATAAGACTGATTGCTTCAATGGTTTATATTTGAAGAGACCTGTCAATGCTAGCGTCAATGCTCCAAGAGCAATTGCTAACAATCCATAAAAGAGGATATTGTCGAGTAATCCCGAGTTAGACGTAAAGTTTAAACTATCTAATGGATAAAGGATTTGACTAATGGCATTTCCGAAACTGCCTTTATAAGCCGTGTAGTATCCAATTGGATAAAAGAAGATTGAAAAACCAAGGCCCGCTGCAAAAAATTGATAGAGACCATGACTCAACTTATTGCGACCAACATTAAAAGCTGTTAGAGCAAAAAATAAGACAAATCCATACAAAGCTGTGACCAAGGGTGCAAAGAAAAATGCTAGAGCCAAGCTAGCTCCAATCCGGATAAATCCTTTGTCATGACTTGGTTCTGACAAATAAGCTGTTACTAAACTCAAGGCATAGAACAAGAATGGGAGGGCTAGAATAGTTGCATATCCCCCACCAAAACTAAGAGCACTAGCCAGGACATAAAAGACCGTCAACACTTGTTGCGATTGCTTGTTTTGTTCCGTCAGATTGTAAGCAGAACGGAAAAGAAAGAATCCAGCACCTACTAAAGCCAACCAATTAAAAACAGCAAACAAAATACTGCCCTTGGTTAAATACTGTAAAAAGTAATAGAGGAGACCACTAGTTCCAAAATAATCTGTGTAGATATCTCCGCTCTGATGCATAGCCCATCCAATATAAAAATCCTGAGACTGCTCCGGACTTATTAACCCTAAGAAGAAGGGTAAAATTACGGACACAAGGACCACTAGAGTACTCAAAAAGAGGATATTCAAAAATGGTAAGCGGGCAGGCTGACGAGTTTCAACCTCGAGTTGCTCCTCATTTTCTACTGGAGCATCCTGACTCCCCATCCAAGTTGGAGTTGGTTCGTCTTCTAATCTGCCATATACGTTCATTCGCTGTCTCCTATATTTTAATTTGTTCTAGTATATCAAAAAGTCTAGTTCTTGTCAGCCTTTGGCGGACGTTCGCTCAACTTTTCAGACAAGGCAACAAAGCGTTCAATCTCATAAAAACGATGATATGAAACTCTTTTATAGCGGTCTAAAAAATTTTTTTCTTCTACTGTCAGCATAGTCATTTCTCCTTTTCTCTTAATTCGAAAAATGAAGAAAAAACTAAAAAAGCTGAATCCCTCAATAGAGAATTCAGCTTTTTATTTTTAGTCAGCTTTCTTTTCTAAGTTTTTAGAAATGCTTCGATTTTTACCTTCAAGATACACCATCAAAATAGAAATATCTGCTGGGTTTACTCCCGAAATACGGCTGGCTTGGCCGATGGTTTCTGGATTGATAAGTTTGAACTTCTGACGAGCTTCGGTTGCGATAGAGTCAATGTCATCCCAGTCAATATTAGCAGGAATGCGTTTTTCTTCCATCCGTTTCATCTTGGCAACCTGATCCATGGCTTTGGAAATATAGCCTTCGTATTTGATTTCTGTTTCAATCAATTCGATAATCTTGTCATCCAAGTCCTCAGCAGCAGGTCCGATAAAGGCCACCACATCTTGGTAAGACACTTCTGGGCGGCGAAGGAATTCCTTAGCTGTCACCGCATCTGTCAATGGCTTGAACCCCATCTCCTCAACCTTAGCATTTGTTTCCTTGACCGGCTTGAGTTTGATGCTGTCTAAACGCTTCATTTCATTTTCAAATTGATTTTTCTTGATTTCAAAACGAGCCCAACGTTCATCGTCAACAAGCCCAATCTCGCGCCCCATCTCAGTCAAACGCATATCGGCATTGTCATGACGAAGAATGAGTCGATATTCTGCACGACTGGTCAAGAGACGGTAAGGTTCAATGGTCCCCTTGGTCACCAAGTCATCAATCATAACCCCGATATAACCGTCACTGCGCTTCAAAATTAACTCAGGCTTGCCTTGGATTTTCAGAGCTGCGTTGATACCCGCGATAATCCCTTGGCCTGCTGCCTCTTCGTAACCAGATGTACCATTTGTCTGACCAGCTGTGAAAAGTCCTGAGATTTTCTTGGTTTCAAGCGTTGCACGCAACTGATGAGGCAAGACCATGTCGTACTCAATTGCATAACCTGTACGCATCATTTCTGCATTTTCCAAACCTTTGATAGAATGAACCAAGTCACGTTGGACATCCTCAGGAAGACTGGTTGAGAGACCTTGCACATAAACTTCTTCTGTGTTTCGTCCTTCTGGCTCAAGGAAAAGCTGGTGACGTTCCTTGTCTGCAAAACGCACAATCTTGTCCTCAATCGACGGACAGTAACGAGGTCCCACTCCCTTAACCACACCTGTAAACATAGGCGCACGATGGAGGTTGTTTTGGATAATCTCATGACTGGTACCATTGGTATAGGTCAACCAGCACGGTACTTGGTCTTTGACATAATCTTCATCACGTGAGGTGTATGAGAAGTGATTTGGCGTTTCATCTCCTGGCTGAATCTCTGTCACATCATAGTTGATAGAGGAAGCCTTGACACGTGGAGGTGTTCCTGTCTTGAAACGACCGATTTCAATTCCAAGTTCCTTGAGATTATCAGCTAGGTTAATAGAAGCCAGACTGTGGTTTGGACCTGATGAATACTTGAGATCTCCGATGATGATTTCCCCACGAAGGGCTGTCCCTGTAGTCACGATAACAGCCTTGGCAGCATACTCTTGATGGGTAGCTGTACGAACACCGACAACCTTACCATCTTCCACCAAAATCTCATCAATCATGGTTTGACGAAGGGTTAGATTTTCTTGATTTTCAACCGTCTTGCGCATTTCCTTAGAGTAAAGTTCCTTGTCAGCCTGCGCACGAAGGGCACGGACAGCTGGTCCCTTCCCAGTGTTGAGCATCTTCATCTGGATGTAACTCTTGTCAATGGTCTTAGCCATTTCGCCACCAAGGGCATCTACCTCACGCACGACAATCCCCTTGGCAGAACCACCAATAGACGGATTACATGGCATGAAAGCCAACATTTCAATGTTGATAGTCGCAAGCAAGACCTTGCAACCCATACGGCTCGCAGCTAGGGAAGCTTCGACCCCAGCATGTCCCGCACCGATTACAATAATATCGTATTCTTCCGTAAAATTATAAGTCATTTTCTCTCCTATTCTTCAAGATGAATGTGTCTTAGTTGGCCGTCCCAATCTGGCAGGGCTGTTTTTAAAAAGGCTGGAACTAGTTGGAAATCCTCAAGCCTGTCTAAGTCAATCCACTCACAGGGTTGTTTTTTCTCATCTTCTTGCATGGTCAATGGGGCATCCTCAAGTAAATCCACCAGATAATGAAACTCGATGTTGTGAAAATAGACACCATCTTCTTCAAAACGATTTTCAACCACGAAAGCTAGCTGCCCAGCTTGAGCTTTGACATCCAATTCTTCACTCACTTCACGCACTAGGGCATCTTCCGTACTTTCATTGACTTGGATGGCACCGCCAATAGTGTAATACTTGTCCTTATCTTTGGTGACTAGGAGCTTGCGGTTTTGAAGAATCAAAGCTGTCGCCCGAACGCCAAAAACCGTATTTCCAACTTTTGTCCGAAAGTCTTGCTGAGTCATTCTTGTCCTTTCCCTTTAAACGACACAAAAACAGTCAAAACTCGTAAGAAGCGCAGGACAAAAAGACCTGCAACATCCATGAGCTTTGACCATCATTTCTATTGCTGTTATTATTGTAGCAAATTGAGAACATTTGTCAATCTAAATGTACTGACAAACTTTGCCATCACGGTAAGCATTATCAATCAAACCACCACCGAGACATTCTTCGCCGTCGTAAAAGACAACTGCCTGTCCTGGTGTAATGGCGCGCTGTGGCTCCGCAAAGATGACCTCTGCCTTATCCCCTTTGACATGTACAGTCACTTTAGAGTCAGGCTGACGATAGCGGAATTTAGCCGTACATTCTAATGTAAATTCCTCTGGCATGTCACGAGTAAAGTGGACTTGACTGGCTTCTAAGCTAGTTGACATGAGCGAATCATGGTAGAAGCCTTGGCCTACATAGAGAATGTTCTGGCTCAAATCTTTACCGACAACAAACCAAGGAGCATTGTCACCGCCGTGTTGTCCACCGATACCGAGTCCGCCACGCTGACCGATCGTATAGTACATCAGACCAGCATGCTCACCCATATCGCGACCATCCACAGTCATCATTCGACCAGGCTGGGCTGGTAAGTAGTTACTGAGAAATTCTTTAAAGTTCTTTTCTCCGATAAAGCAAATCCCTGTCGAGTCTTTCTTCTTAGCAGTCGCAAGACCTGCTTCTTCTGCTAGTTTGCGAACTTCAGGCTTTTCCAAATGTCCCAATGGGAACATAGTCTTTTGTAATTGTTCTTGCGAAAGTTGACTGAGGAAATAGGTCTGGTCTTTGCCATTGTCCACGCCACGAAGCATGTGAACGACTCCATCCTCATCACGCAACACACGGGCATAGTGCCCAGTCGCTACATAGTCTGCTCCCAAGGTCATCGCATAGTCCAAAAAGGCCTTAAACTTGATTTCCTTGTTACACATCACGTCTGGATTTGGCGTGCGTCCTGCACGGTATTCCGCTAGGAAATACTCAAAAACACGGTCCCAGTACTCTTTTTCAAAGTTGACAGAGTAGTAAGGAATGCCGATCTGGTCTGCTACCGCAGCCACATCCTTGTAATCTTCGGTCGCCGTACAGACGCCATTTTCATCTGTGTCGTCCCAGTTCTTCATGAAGATACCGATCACATCGTAGCCCTGTTCTTTGAGTAAGAGAGCCGTCACCGACGAATCGACACCACCACTCATCCCCACGACAACACGTGTTTTAGAGTTATCACTCATGGTAGTTCTCCCATCTATTCGTTTATTCACGATTGAAGGTCGTGTTTGCTATCACGATTGAAGGTCGTTTGAGCAGTTTTCATTATAACATGCTTAGATAGAGAAGACAAGGAAGATGCTGACAAACTATCAACCTCTTCTGTCAATACATGAAGATAGGATACAAAAGAAATCAATTCATTCCCAAATATCTATTCTCTTTAAAAACTTATTTTTAAAATCAACTAAAAATGATATACTTTAATAAGGAGGAATGCGCACATGATTCCATATATACACCATCATCCATGTGCGTAGAACTAATGTGAACAACTACAAAGATATTCTAAAATCAAAAAATACTATTTTTATTATTACACTTATTGCAGGTATTGGACTTTTGACAGGCTTAGTCCTCCATCAAGAAAAAATCCAAGCAGAGAGAGGGAACGTTGCTCTCATCAAACAACAAAAAAATCAACAAGATGTCGAACAAGTAAAAAACGCCATTAAAGACTTCAATATTGATTCTGAAACCATTATAGAAGATTGGAAAAAAATTCAAGAATTAAAACCAACTACTGATGAAGGCAAAAAGACATTAGCAGACTTTCTCGCTTCTACTGCCGATAAAGTCACAAATCATTATAGTGAAAAAGCTTTGAAATTAGATATAAAGGATTCTGATAGCCAGTTTCAAGATAAACAAACACTTGAGACAGCCATCACTTCCTTGCAAAAAATAATAGACATCATTAAAAACATTAATTCTGCCAGCGACCAAGTTGCTCTTGAAGAAAAGATAAAACCAATTCAAGAACTAATCTCTAAATTCCAAAAACAAGTTGAAGTCTTGACCAAAAAAGAAGAAGAAAAAACTACCCAAACGGAAACGACTACTAGAGATGCCGGAATAGAAGCCAGCCGTTCAGAAGATAGTAGCTATATTCAAAGCTATCCAGAAACAAATGGAAGCATATCTAATTCCCAAGCACCTGCAGCTGAGCAGTCTTCATCTGGTAGTACTAGTAGTGGAGGAGATAATAGCGCTAATACAGGAGGTCAAACTGCTGATTCTTCAGGTTCTCAATCAGAGTCTAATAGCGTTACAACCAGTTCGTCTAACTAATAATCTAGATGGCGAAATCCCATAAACTTGTAAGCCCTCAACACCAATGTTTATAATGATCTCTCATCAAATGCAAACACACAAAAAGAGCCTTAAACGGCTCTTTTTTAGGGCTCTATGATATTTGTAGTTGGTAAATTCCCTATAGATATTATGGAGCCAATTATTGATAAAAACTTTAGTCATCTTCGTCTCTATAAAAATATTTTCTATACACCCTTGATAATATCAAAATTAATGCCCATATTGTACTAAGAGCTATAATAATAGAATTTATTGGATTTATTTCAGTATGTCCAATCACTAGTCCAATTATTGGACTAGTAGACATGTTTAGATATAATAAAAATGACAAAATATGATGTTGTTGCTGAATCTCTCAACTCTTTATCTTTACAATGGTGATAAGTTACTTTGCAAACAGCTTTGGTACACTCTCTTGGAGAAAGCAAAAATAAGCAGACAGTATGACACACTTGCGTTTTCCTATATTCGTATAGGCATTTGTACTAATGATGCTCAGTTGATACAAAATGGACTCTCCTTAGCTAAGCTAGTAAAAGATGAGCTCTTACTAACAGAACTAGAGCGAGAAGTTGATATCTTTGTAAACAAAAAAGAAAGTCATTGAGACTTTCTTTTCTATATCTTCTTAGTACCAACCGTTGTTAAGCCAGAAGTTCTTAGCAGCTGTCCATGAACCGTAACGTCCTGCAACATAAGCGTCTGCTACACGTTCTTGGTTTTCAGCTGAGTAGTTGCCGTTCAAGTAAGAATCTGTCAATTGGTAACGTCCGATATAACGTCCGTTTGTCGCTGTGTAGCTACCGCCTGATTCTTTTTGAGCGATCCATTCTTTCGCTTCTGCTTCAGATCCGCTTACAGTTGCAGCTGGAGCTGAGTAGCTTTCTGCTGCTGCAGGTGCTGAAGCTGGAGCTTCGTAAGTTTCTTCGTATGTAGTTTCTTCTACAACAGTTTCAGCAACTGCTGGAGTTTCTTCAACTTCTGCTACAGGTGCTTCTGTTGTTGTAGTTTGGGCAACTGGAGCTTCCCCATCAATAACCAATACTTGGTCAATAAAGATAAGGTCAACATTTTTAATGTTGTTCAATTTAGCTAATTTTTCAACTGTTGTGTTGTAAGTCTCAGCAATTTCTGAAAGAGTATCTCCAGGTTTAACTGTATAAGTTTTTGTTTCTTGTGCAAAAGTAAGTGATGGTGCAAGGAAAGCAAGTACAACTGCAAATCCTGCAAGTTTAGTCTTAATATTTAATTTCATTTAAAAAAGTTCTCCTTTTTTCTTATACTACCATGATACCTTTCTAAGGTTACTATTTGTTAACGAATTTGTGTAGAAATGTTACAAAACTGTGATTTATTTACTTAAAAAAGCCACTTTTTGTTACAAAACCCTTGTTATAAAAGCTTTTTAATCTTTTTATATATTTCAGAAAGTAATTAAGCACTTACATCTAATCTTTGCTATAATAGAAGTAAGAATCTTTTTAAGGGGAAACAGATGCAATCACTTCGTTTTCAATCTGTCTTTGATATCATTGGACCAGTCATGATTGGGCCATCTAGTAGTCACACGGCAGGAGCTGTTCGTATCGGTAAAATCGTTTCATCTATCTTTGATGATACTCCAACGGAGGTTGAATTCCAGCTTTTTAACTCTTTTGCAAAAACCTATCGTGGACACGGGACAGACCTTGCCCTTGTAGCTGGTATTTTGGGAATGGATACGGATGATCCTGAAATTCCAAATAGTTTAGAAATTGCCCACAAGCGTGGCATTAAAATCGTGTGGACCATCCAAAAGGACAGTAATGCTCCCCACCCAAATACTACGAAAATCACTGTTAAGAACGATCATAAGACTATCAGTGTAACAGGAATTTCAATCGGCGGTGGAAATATCCAGGTCACCGAACTCAATGGTTTTGCCGTATCTCTCAACATGAACACCCCTACCATCATCATCGTTCATCAAGATGTTCCAGGTATGATTGCTCATGTGACTGAGGCTCTTTCTCGCTTTGATATCAATATCGCTCAAATGAATGTAACTCGAGAAAAGGCTGGGGAGAAGGCCATTATGATTATTGAAGTTGATAGTCGTAACTGTGAAGAATCTATCGAAGAGATTCGGAAAATTCCTCATTTGCACAATGTCAATTTCTTTCAATAGGAGAAAATATGTTTTACTCTATCAAAGAATTAGTCGAACAAGCCGAACTTGATTTCCAAGGAAATGTTGCTGAGCTCATGATTGCTACTGAGTATGAGCTAACTGGGAGAGAGCGTGAGGAAGTTCTCCTCCTCATGGAACGTAACCTCGAAGTCATGAAAGCTTCCGTTGAGCTTGGTCTCAGCGAAAAGAAATCTCGTAGCGGTTTGACTGGTGGTGATGCAGCTAAGCTCGACCACTACATCAAAAAAGGAAAGACCTTATCAGACTTCACTGTCTTGTCTGCCGCCCGTAACGCCATTGCCGTTAATGAGCACAATGCCAAGATGGGCCTTGTGTGTGCGACACCAACCGCAGGTAGCGCAGGATGTCTTCCTGCAGTTCTCACATCTGCTATTCAAAAGTTAGATTTAACGCATGAACAACAACTAGATTTTCTCTTTGCTGCTGGTGCTTTTGGGCTTGTCATTGCTAATAACGCTTCTATCTCGGGAGCTGAAGGAGGCTGTCAAGCCGAAGTTGGATCTGCCTCTGCCATGAGCGCTGCTGCCCTAACTCTAGCTGCAGGTGGAACTCCTTATCAAGCGAGTCAGGCTATCGCCTTCGTTATCAAAAACATGCTCGGTCTTATCTGCGATCCAGTTGCAGGTTTGGTTGAGGTTCCATGTGTTAAGCGTAATGCCATGGGAGCAAGCTTCGCCTTCATCGCAGCTGATATGGCTTTAGCTGGTATTGAATCAAAAATCCCAGTTGACGAAGTCATTGATGCCATGTACCAAGTAGGCTCTAGCCTCCCAACTGCCTTTCGTGAAACTGCCGAAGGTGGTCTCGCAGCCACACCGACAGGCCGTCGCCTTCAAAAAGAAATCTTCGGCGAATAATTTCAAGATTACTAGGAGAATCAATGTCATCCCTAACAGCCATCTTTTTCGACTTAGATGGAACCCTTGTGGACAGCTCGATCGGTATTCACAATGGCTTCACCTATACTTTTGAACAACTGGGAGTCCCTAGTCCAGATGCAAAAACCATCCGTGGTTTTATGGGACCTCCTTTGGAAACTAGTTTCGCTAGTTGCTTACCAACTGAGCAGATTGAGCTGGCTATCCAGCTTTATCGTTCCTACTATAAGGAAAAAGGAGTCTACGAAGCTCAGCTCTTTCCACAAATCAAGGAACTACTCACTGAACTAGCTCAACAATATCCTCTCTATATCACGACAACAAAAAATACTCCGACAGCAGTCCATATGACAGCTAATTTCGAAATCGATCATTTCTTTGACGGCATCTATGGTTCAAGTCCTCAAGCAGTGCACAAGTCAGACGTCATTCGTCAAGCTTTGGCAACTCATAAATTGGACCCACAAAAAGTGATCCTTATCGGAGATACTAAGTTTGATATGATTGGCGCCCAAGAAACTGGCATTAAAAAACTAGCGGTTACTTGGGGATTTGGTGACGAAAAAGAACTCATGACCTATCAACCTGACTGGGTCGCTCATCAACCAAGAGACATTTTACGTCAACTATAATTGAAACCCTAAACAAAAAACACTCCAATTTAATTGGAGTGTTTTTTAATTTGTTCTTGCTTTGATCTGTCATTTATTAGCTAGTTACTTCCTTAGTTGGCATTGCAAGCAGGACTAAAAGAATAAATCCTCCCATTGGAGCGAAAGCGAGAAAAATGAAGGTCCAATGAAAGCCTGCATCACGTAAACGACGAACTCTTAGAGCGATACTCGGTATGAATATCACTAGATAAAAAATGATATAAAAACTCAGAATTCCCACACTTGCGATAGGGTCTGCTACTTCTTCTTCAGTGAAGACAGCCTGAAAATAGGTAATATAAAGAGGAATGGACAAAATAGTATTCATTATCCAAACCCACCAAAAGTCCGGACGCGTTGAACGGCCTGAAAAGTCTGCAAACCCTTTAAAGAAATTTTTATAAGCGTTAATCATATGATACTCCTAATTATATGTTAAACAGGCATAAGAACTACCAGACAAGATTCAACCGTAAAGCAAGAATCTCTTAGTTCTTATCTGATTCTTCGAACGGTGTATCTTCGATGCCTTCTTCGACATTAACTGCCTGAGATTCACTATAGTTTACCACTTCAGTTTCTTTTGTCGGCATAGCGAAAAGAATCAAAAGAGCTATCCCTCCCATTGGAACAAAGCGAAGGAAGATAAAGGCCCAGAGAAAACCAGCATCACGCAAACGGCGAACTGATAAAGCTAAAGTCGGTACTAAGATTGCTAGGTAGAAAATTGCATAAATAATGACAACTAAACCCAAAACCATAAAAGTAGCTTCGCTGGCTGAATCGCTCACTGAATCCATCACGGCACTAAGAAATACAGTGTAGAAATAGATAATCCAGAAAGGAATAGAAAGGATGAGGTTTCCTAACCAAACCCACCAGAAATCTGGACGCGTCGAACGCCCAGTAAACTCTGCATAATTCTTAAAAAAATTCTTATACGCGTTAATCATATGATACTCCCATTTTTTATTTTATCAGTAGATACTAAACTGTACAGTTATAGAACACTCCCAAATCTAGTAAAAGACCTGGGAGTGTTAGCAAATTATTCGACAAGACTGAAAAATCTTCGTCCTTGTAGCATTCTTCAGATAGTTAATCTTATAGTGTTTCCTTTGTTGGCATAGCTAGGAGCACCAAAAGTACGATACCTCCAACCATTGGAATAAAGGCAACGAAGATGAGCGCCCAATGGAAACCAGCGTCACGTAGGCGACGAACTGTCAGTGCTAGTCCAGGCAATAAAACTGCTAGACTAAAAATGAGATAAATAAATACGAAAAGACCCAAAGTCATAACAGCAGCTTCGCTATCTGGATTTGCCATTGCAGCACCGTATACCATGTAGAAAGGAATAGAAAGGATAATGTTTGCCAACCAAATCCACCAGTAATCTGCGCGAGTTGAACGTCCTGAAAAATCTACATAACCTTTAAAGAAATTTTTAATTGCGTTAATCATAAGTTACTCCCTAATTTTTTATTTACTATAGTTTACCATATCTGTTCAATAATAACAAGTTTGTTCAAAAAACTCTGAAAGTCTCTCGAAATCTAGAAAAAAGATACTATCCGCTCTTTCTCATAAACAGAAGTTGCAGATAGTATCTTATCTATTTTTAGTCAGCATGTGTTGTTTCATTAGCAAAAGCTATGATTGCTCTCTTCAATTCAGAGCCTTGCAAGGTACGGAACTCTTCAATCTTCTGATTGATCATCTCAAGAGGCATTACATTTACTTTACCAACAAAGATTTTGTCCATTACTTGATTGTCAATTAGTTCAGTTGATACAAGCAACTCTTCATATAGTTTTTCACCTGGGCGAATACCTACTTCTACGATTGGAATTTCATTTTCAGTATGACCACTGAGTAGAACCATTTTCTTAGCCAAATCGTAAATGCGTACAGGTTTGCCCATATCAAGGATAAAGACTTCCCCATCCTTTGCATAAGCGCCCGCATGAATCACCAAGCGACTAGCTTCTGGAATGGTCATAAAGTAACGAGTCATTCGGAAGTCTGTCACCGTTACAGGCCCACCTTCAGCAATCTGACGTTCAAAGACAGGAATCACACTACCACGGCTACCGAGTACGTTACCGAAGCGAACCGCACAATAAGTAGATTGGCTACGTTGATTAAATCCAGTGACAATCAACTCAGCCACACGTTTTGTTGCTCCCATTACGTTTGGTGGATTAACGGCCTTATCTGTCGAAATCATGACCATTTTTGGAACTCGAGTAGCGTCAACTGCCTTAGCAACATTATAAGTTCCAAGGATATTATTCTTAAAGGCTTCGTTCGGATTGCGCTCCATCATCGGAACATGTTTATGGGCTGCAGCATGGTAAACAATCGCTGGTTCGTACTGTTCAAAAACTTGAAGCAAACGATCGTAATCTTGAATATCAGCAATGACAGGAACAAAATCAATTTCCTGGAACTTGCGAATCAATTCATGGTAAATCAGATAAATAGAGTTTTCTCCATGACCGAGCAAAATGACACGTTCAGGATTGAAGCGACTGACTTGACGGCAGATTTCTGAACCAATCGAGCCTCCGGCTCCAGTCACCAAGATTGTTTTGCCAGTGATTTCAGAACCCAGACGTGATTCATCAAGCTGAATCTCTTTACGTCCCAACAGGTCCGTGATATCAATTTTCTGGAGACCACCTGCTTGAGGCTGGATACCTTGCACAACTGACTCAATCATCGGCATCTTAAAGCATTTTACACCGATACGGTTACACATTTGTAGGATTCGTTCATATTCAGATGGATCTAGAGACGGAATCGCAACGATAACTTTTTCAACTCTGTAACGTTTAGCCAATTCTGGTAGATCATCATAAGAACCCAAAACTGGGATTTTCCCAAGTTTTTGTCCTTTTTTCTTTTCATCATTATCCAAAATCCCAACTAGTTCAAGGTCACTAGTAGGATGTTGGTAGCTGTTCATAAAGAGCGCGCCACCATCACCAGCACCAATCAAGAAGGTACGACGGTGTTCTCCAGCTCCATTTCCCTTTTTACGTCTTGAGTAAATCAACTGCCAAGTGATACGAGGAAGTAGAATCAAGAAAGTTGTTAATAGGATAAAGAGTACGATAAAGCGGATAGAAAAGAGCGGCAAGAAAGCATAGCAGATCACATAAGATAAGATACTACTGATAGTTACTCCGAAGAAAATCTTCATGAAATCTGTTATTTTGCTATATCGACTAATACTAGCATTAAGCCCCCAGAATCCAATCATCAGTTGGTAGAAAAGGAAGGTTAGACCTGTGTAAATGACATAGTCTACCGGAGCTGGATTAATCAAGCCATAAAATAGAATATAGGAAACAATAATTGATAAGACCATACTGGCAATATCAAAAAATCCCCAAAAAATTTGTTTCTGTTGTTTATTTAATACTTCAACCAGATCAATTACGTAATCTGTTATTTTTTTATTCATGTGAATGGTATCCTCCTACACAGAATCACATTTGCTAGCAGTGATAAGATATAGTTTTAAAATCCTATCAGCTAGACATTACTTGCTGTTTCTTAGAAGTTTCAAAAATATAAACTGTCGCACAAATCCTGGACATAGGGCAACGACAACTTGGATTAAAACACTTTTCAGATATTCGCCATAAGAAATCTGTCCACGTGCGTGCATTCTCTTTCGTGCTTGGCGATAGAGTTTGAGATAGCGAAGACCTCCACGTCGTTCAAACATCCCAGCTCCCACGCGCACCTTACATAGAATTTGATCCACATTTCCAGTTCGAGCTCCTGCACTAATCATATTGAGCCAGAGAAGATCATCTTCCATATAAAGGCCATCCTCGTAGTTACCAGCTTTGAGAACCATTTCTTTTTTGAACATAACAGTCATGTGGTTAAAAGCACTTCTCATACGTTGGTAGACAATGATATCCTCATGCTTAGTCGGTACACGACGGTAAGACACAATCTCGTCAGGTTGGTCGATAAACTCTGCGATATGACCACCTAGCAGGTCCAAGTTTTCTTTTTCCATCAATTCGAACTGTTGTTCGAAACGGTCTTCAACAGCAATATCATCTGTATCCATACGAGCAATGACGTCATATTGGCACTGTAAGACACCGTACTGAAGCGCTAAACCTAAGCCGCGATTTTGCTCAAGTGGACAACGTTTGATTGGAATACTTGACTGTGCTTCCAATTTCTCCAAAACTTGATACAGTTCAGGTGTCAGCGGACCATCTTCGACGATTACCACTTCGCTAGATTTGAGCGTTTGATGTATGATACTCTCTACCGCCTCTTCTAGAAAGACTGGATTTTCTTTAACATAGACTGACATCAGGACGCTAAATTTACGATTTTCAGACACAGTAGTTCTCCAATGTATAGATTTTCTTTCACTATTTTATCACAATTTTTCAGACTTTCCTATTTTTATTTGAATCCCAGAAAAAAACTAGTAAATATATTGTCCTTCTTTACTATGATTTCTATCGACTACGTAGCGAATCACGTCAGGTCAACTTGACATCTTTAGGAAAAAAAATTAAAATAAGCTGTTATCAAAATCAGCTTATTGAGGTTCACATGAAAAAACGATCACTCTTTTTTATTCTAGGAATTATCTTAATTGGAGCGGTCTTAAGAGCTCCTTTTACAGCCCTACCGACTATTTTAGGAGATATTGCCCAAGGTTTAGGCGTGGAAGTTAGTTCACTTGGTGTTTTGACCAGTCTCCCTCTCTTGATGTTTGCTCTCTTCTCCTCTTTTGCAACTCGTTTAGCTCAAAAAATTGGACTCGAGCATCTTTTCACCTATAGTCTTATCGTATTGACCATCGGTTCAGTGATTCGTATCTTTAATCTTCCTCTACTCTATCTAGGGACTTTACTCATCGGAGCAAGTATTGCGATCTTTAACGTGCTCCTTCCTAGCGCCATTCAGGCCAATCACCCACAAAAAATTGGCTTTCTGACAACCATCTATGTAACCTCTATGGGGATTACAACGGCTCTTGCTTCCTATCTCTCAGTCCCCATTACTCAGGCAACATCTTGGAAAGGCTTGATTCTCTGTTTATCCTTGGCCTGTCTACTAACTTTAGTTGCCTGGCTCCCCAATCATCGTCACAATCATTTTCTAAAAGGAAGTGAGAAAAAACAAAAGAAAGAGAATATCTTAAAAAACAAGGAAGTTTGGGCTATTATTGTTTTCGGTGGACTTCAGTCCTTACTCTTCTATACCAGTATGACCTGGTTACCTACCATGGCAATCCGTGCTGGCTTATCTAACACAGACGCCGGTCTTTTAGCTTCGATCTTTTCTCTAACTAGTATCCCCTTCTCTATGACTATTCCAAGTTTAACGACTCGTTTGTCCAATCGTCACCGTCAAATCATGCTGACAGTCATCTCTATCGCTGGATTGCTTGGAATTACCATGCTCTTATACCCGAGCAAGAGTTTCCTCTACTGGTTAGTAGCGCATCTCTTGATTGGTACTGCCTGTAGCGCTCTTTTCCCTTATCTCATGGTTTGCTTCTCCATCAAAACTAGCTCCCCTGAAAAGACGGCCCAATTATCTGGACTTGCCCAGACCGGAGGCTACATTTTGGCAGCCATCGGCCCAACTCTCTTTGGTTATAGCTTTGACATGTTCCGTTCCTGGATCCCAGCTGTATTGGTTCTTCTAGTTATTGATATCATCATGACAATCTCCCTCTTTATGGTAGATCGAGCAGATAAAATCCTCTAATCTTCTAGTTTTTTCTAGAAGATTTTTTTATATATAAAATTTTTACACATATTGCTTGACAGGGCTTACAATTAGATGTATGATGTATGTGTAGAATAATTATATATAAAATTTTTATATACTAAAAAGGAGGTGCCCCATGTATTTTCCGACATCAGCGGCTTTGATTGAATTTCTCATCTTGGCCATTCTAGAACAAGGGGATTCCTATGGTTATGAGATTAGTCAAACCATTAAACTCATTGCCAAAATCAAGGAATCTACCCTCTACCCCATCTTGAAAAAACTGGATACCAACCGCTATCTGACTACATACTCTCGCGAATACCAAGGTCGGATGCGGAAATACTACTCCTTAACAGAGATTGGGGAGGAGCAACTATTTGTACTCAGAGAAGAGTGGACACTCTACACTGACACTATCAATGGCATCATAGAAGGGAGCATTCGCCATGACAAGAACTGAATATTTGAATCAGCTTGAAGCCTATCTGATGAAGCTTCCTCAATCTGATCGCATCGAAGCCATGGACTACTTCAAAGAACTCTTTGATGATGCTGGTCCAGAAGGTGAGAAAGAACTCATAGCTAGTCTCGGTAGTCCAAAAGAGGCTGCCCATGACATCCTGACTACACTTCTTGATAAGAAAATCAACGAAGAAAATTCAAATAAGAACAACCGTCAAGTTTTACAAATCGCAATCCTCGCACTTCTGGCTGCACCTATTGGGATTCCAGTCGGGATTGGTCTTCTCATGGCTATCATCGGGATTTTTATCGCTGCGGTTAGTGTACTTTTAGCCTTCTTTGCTGTATCAGCAGCTGGACTAATCCTAGGAGGCGTTCTCCTATTTGAAAGCTTCTACGTTCTGGCTGAATCGACATCTGCTTTTATGCTGATTTTTGGTGGAGGTTTGCTGGCTATTGGAGCTTCATCTTTAGTTCTGCTGGCAACGTCCTATGTAACACGTTTCTTTGGATTACTAATCCTTCGACTTATTCAGTGGATTCTTAATAGAGGAAAGAGAGGTGAAAGTCATGCGTAAATTAACAAAAGGATTTCTTATCTTTGGTGTTGTTACTAGTATCATCGGTTTTGCCATGATGATCATCGGCATCCAAACAGACGGTATCAGAGGCCTCCTTGCAATGTCACAAAAACCAGTCTTTGAGAGCCGAATGGAAGAGCTCGTTTTTGATCAAGATATTGAAAATCTTAACATGTCACTGACAGAACATTCGTTAGTCATTAGAGAATCTAGCGATGACAAGATCCACATCCAGTATCATCCAACCTTCTCTGAAAAAGAAAATCTTCAAAATTCTATCAAAGAAAAAACTCTTGAGATTTCAGATACCAAGTCAACGACACGTCATTCTCTAGGTTCTAGTATCGAGGGAATCCTATTTATCGCAAGTGGAGTCTCAAGTCACAATAATGAAGTCGTTCTATCACTACCAAAAGGAAGAGAATTAAAAAACCTAACAGCGCAGGTTAATCATGGTGTCCTTTCGATTGCCGATGTAAAACTCAGCAATGCCAAGATTCTGTCAAATGGCTATCTTCTTCGTATCACTAATAGCGAAATCAAAAATAGCCAGCTGACCACAACTGGAATTGTCAATGTATTTGAATCCAGTCTAACAGATAGCCGCATCCAAGCAGACCATGAACATATCACTACAGACGATATCCAAGTGCACGGTAAGGTAGAGCTAAAGGCAAAAAAAGATATGGTCATCCAGTTATCCAAAAAAGAACTTGAGAGAATTAATCTTAACCTCTCATCTGAACACGGCGCTATTTATCATCGAACTCGAGAAGGAGTTCATCCTGTCCAGGGAAATCATGAAAATAAGGACGAAGAATTCTCCAATCCTTACAACGTAGAGAAAAAAGATACGCAAGATCTCCTCGTAGCAAAGGCGGATCAAGATATCAACATTCCAGACGAACCGGATCGCTCACCCAATTCGAGAAATTATGAATAATAGTTAATCATTACTACTCAAACAAGAAATAAAAAAGGAGGTCCCATCATGACTCAAGAATGGTTCGAAAGTGCTGATTTCGAGAAAACAGCCAACAATGAGAAAAAAGATAACCCATCTGACCCAGTCATTCCCCAAGAAGAGTTAAAAGAAAAAGAAGAGTTGCCAGTAGTTGAGGAAAATCCTCAAGCCAATCAAGAGGATAAGGAAACTGACCTAGAAAAAGTAGAGAATGACGAACACGAAGAAATCGTGGAAAATACAGAAAAGATATACAAGTCAGAAGAACCTGTAGAGACTGAAGAACAAGAAGAACTGGCAATAAAGACAGATCAAGCAGAAAAACCAGCTAAGGAAGCACCTCAGCCTAGCAAATCTTTGGAAAGTCCATTTGTCCCAGATCCTGTCCCTACAAAAACTGCAATCTTCAAAGAAGAATTGGCTGATTTTTGGGTCTGGTTACAAGGTGCTCTTAAAGAGCCAACAGCAAGCATTGGTTCAGATAAAAAACATAGTTATAATGCCTTTGCGCTCCTAACTATCTTTTCTGCTACAAGTTTTCTCTTTATAGTTTATCACGCCAAACAAGGCTACTATGGTCGTATGGCAAGCATCAATGCTCACTTCATGGAACAATTCCCGTCTCTCAATCTCTTCTCGGTCTTCTCCATCCTAGTAGCGACAAGTCTCTTCTTCTTTTCAATTCTCATGGGTGGATTTGTAGTCAAACGTTTTGTCGACCAGGACAGTGATTGGACATTAGAAAGAACCTTTCAAGCACATAGCAGGCTCTTGGCTATCCCAGTTCTCTTTACAGGTATTGCTAGTTTCTTCGCTCTTTTTAATGGTCTACGATTTGCAGTATTACTTTGCTTGATTAGCATTGGTCTGACTCTCTTGGCCAATCTCTACTTTATCTCAAGACCTAGCAAGGATAGTCAAACCGATCCCTTCTATCGCCTTCTCTTAGCTTTCCTAGTCAACGGTGGTGTTCTATTTCTCTTCTTTCTAGCAGAAATGGCTCTTGTTTTTGACTATCTTCGAATCCTTGCTTTTATGTAGGATAAAAACCTGTCACTCTGACAGGTTTTTTTGTGTACACAAAAAGCAGATCAAGCGACCTGCCTTTTCACATTATTTAAAACCAATCTCTTTCATTTATGCCTCTAGTTACCTTTTACTAAGTTATCAAAATCTTCCCCTGAAACAGGTCCTACTTCTACTTGGTTAGCATCCAAGTCCTGATAAAGTTCTCTTGGCAAAGCTCCTAAAAAGGCTTTGTAATCTAATCTGGCTACTGCTTCATAGTCTTCTGGTTTTGAGCCATCCCCAGAGATTTTTACCAAATCAATCTCCCAAACAAGTTCCTTGCCTACCAATTGCTCAACGTAAGGAGCAGGAATCACCGGTTCTTTTGGCAAAATGGTTTTTACTCCCTGAGCTAGGTGATAGACCCCATGAATCTTACCTTCACCATCTGGATAGAATTTGGCACTGGAAGGATAGGCATCTGATCCTTGAACTCTCTTAACTAGCTCTTCAAAACGTGCCAAGCCATCTTCTTCCAAGAAACTCTCCAAATCCTTCTTATCAAAGTAAATAGTTGATAGAATACCCTGACAGAAACCTAAACGAGCAGCCTTATCAGCTAGATAGTTCTTAACCGTTTCTTGGAAATAGTTTTCCAAATCAAAGTCTGCCAAGCCTTCAACTGCTTCACCAACCTTGCTAGACAAAGCTCGCAAGAGCTCTTCTACTATCTCCCAGTCAGCTCTTGTAATCAAGTCAGGAATGATGACTTGATAGCCGTTTTGAGAGTCAAGGTAGCGAACTTTAAAGAGAAACTGAGATTTTCCCACAACAGCACACTCGATATACTCAAGGCGATTGAGAGGTTGACGGAGGTAGACAGCATCATAACTATGCGACTC
Source organism: Streptococcus infantis ATCC 700779 (assembly GCF_000187465.1). GTDB lineage: Bacteria > Bacillota > Bacilli > Lactobacillales > Streptococcaceae > Streptococcus > Streptococcus infantis. The sequence continues at coordinate 1,380,812 of NZ_GL732439.1, forward strand.
TAGGCCTTCTACTAAGCCTAAAATTGATTTAGCTGTATGAATCTCCTGTTGTCCTAAAATACTTTGTTTATTTGGAATAAAAAATGTCTTCACCATAATGGTCTCCTTTGAAATCGTTTACATATAGTATACACCATTTTCCTGAAAGATGCAGAAACAAATTTAAGATTTTTTAGTCAAAAGCATAGAAAAACAGCCCTTTAGGACTGTTAATGTTTATTATACAACTTCAGAATGGTCTAGGCTCTCACCGATTGCTACTAGACGCTCGATGACTTGATCTTGTGTCAATTCATGTTCTAAAACATAGCGATTACGTGGGTGAACACGACACTCGTGTGAGCAACCACGAAGATATTTGTCTTCGTTGTCTTCTGATGCCAAGATACGGCGGTTACAGAATGGATTTCCACAGTTGACATAGCGTTCACATGGTGTTCCATCAAACCAGTCTTTCCCTACAATGGTTGGATTTACATGGTTGACATCGACTGCAATACGTTCGTCAAAGACATACATTTTCCCATCCCAAAGTTCCCCTTGAACTTCAGGATCTTTCCCGTAAGTCGCAATTCCTCCATGCAATTGACCGACATCTTTGTAGCCTTCACGGACCATCCAACCTGAGAATTTCTCACAGCGGACTCCACCTGTACAGTAAACTACGACACGTTTATCCATGAATTTTTCCTTGTTATCACGAACCCATTGTGGTAATTCACGGAAGTTGCGGATGTCAGGACGGATAGCCCCACGGAAGTGCCCAAGGTCGTACTCATAGTCATTACGAGTATCAAGGACAACTGTATCTTCATCTAGGAGGGCTTCTTTAAATTCTTTTGGTGACAAGTAAGCACCTGTTGTTTCAAGAGGATTGATGTCGTTATCAAAGTTATCATCCTCTAAACCAAGGTGAACGATTTCCTTTTTGTAGCGAACAAACATCTTCTTGAAGGCTTGCTCACTTTCTTCGTCAATCTTGAACCAGAGGTCTTCCATACCTGGAAGGCTGTGAACGTAGTCCATGTATTTTTGCGTTGTTTCATAGTCACCAGAAACGGTTCCGTTGATCCCTTCATCAGCGACTAGGATACGGCCCTTGAGGCCGATTGATTTACAGAAAGCCAAGTGGTCTGCAGCAAATTGTTCCGCGTTTTCGATGGGAACATATTTATAGTAAAGTAAAACTCGAATATCTTTTGACATGTGCTTCTCTTTTCTAAGATTAAATTATCAGAATTTTTCATTCAACTATACCAGTATACTCTCCCAAGAAAGCGAATGCAATTTATTTGACCGAAAAATAAAAAACAAGACCCATTTTCAGATCTTGTTTTAATTAAATATTCGATGAAGAAAAGTTAACAAAAAGATATCCATGGCCTATCTTGAATAAAATACTAATCATGATGCAAAAAAGAATCACCACCCCGTCTGGAAAACTCCAGACAAGGCAGTGATCGCATCTTTTAGGAATGAATACACGAAATCAATCTATCTTAAGATTTTTTGTTTTTCAAGAATTCGTCGTATTGTTTTTGCATTTCATCCAATACTTTTTGGTAAGCACCTTCAGATTTAAGTTTTTCCATCAATTCTGGAATAGCTTTTTCTGGGTCTACAGTACCAGTGTTGATAGCTGTATCGAATTGTTGCATAGTGTTAGTGATAGCTGAGATTTCAGATTTCACGTTGTCAGTGTTGAAGATGAATCCAAGCGCTGGAGATTCTTTTGCAGTTTCCAAGTCTTTCTTAGATTGTGCAATTTGTTCATCTGTAACATTTTCGTTGATGTAAAGGATCCAGTTGTTACCAGTGTTCCATCCTGACATGTGAGTGTTTCCTTTGTATCCGTCAAGGACTTTAACACGGTTTTCTTTACCTGCAACTTTTTCCCAGTTCTTGCCTTCTGGTCCATAAACAAGTCCGTTCAAGAGTTCTGGGTTAGTGTTCAAGAGGTTCAATACTTCCATTGCTTTTTCTTTGTTCTTAGAGTTGTTTGAGATTACAAAGTTTGCAACTTGAGTTGTTTGGTTTTTCTTGATGAAGTTAGTAAATGGTTTGATTTGGATGTCTCTGTTAGCAACACGAGAAAGCAAGCTGCTACCGTAGTCAGCTGGTCCTACTGTTTCTTCACGAACAAGCCAAGTATCTTGAGTAAGATCATATGAAGTTTCACTTGTTGCTACGTCTTTTGGAATGTATCCTGCTTCATAGTATTTGTGAAGTGTCTTCAAGTGTTCTACGAAACGAGGAACTTCGTAACGGTTTACGATCTTAGTAGTATCACCTTCAAGGTCGATAACGAATGGAAGACCATTTGCAACTGGGTAGTCAAAGTTTTCTGATGGGATAAAGTTTTTACCAACAGCGAATGGCATTACGTCTGGAGCTTTTTCTTTGATTTGTTTCAATACTGGTTCAAGTGTTTCGTATGAAGTTACACCTGAGATATCGATTCCATATTTTTCAAGAAGTGGGCCGTTGAAAGCAAAGTTTTGTGAAGATGCTACGTTAGCTGCAACTGGAACAGAATAAATCTTACCGTTTATAGTGTTACCTTTGATGTAAGCTGGGTCAAGCGCTTTGTAAAGCTCAGCTCCTTCTTTTTTGTACAATTCTGTCAAGTCAGCATAAGCACCTTTTTGAGCGTTTACAACGTAGTTATCTGCAAATGCGATATCATAGTTTTCACCTGATGAAGTGATAACTGACATTTTCTTACCGTAGTCACCCCATCCAAGGTATTGGATATCTAATTTAGCACCAACTTTTTCTCCGATGATTTTGTTTGCATTTTCTAGCAACTCATCCAAGTTATCTGGTTTGTCACCGATTTGGTACATTTTGATAACAGTTTTGTCACCTGAAGCTGAGTCAGCAGCTTTTTGGTTGTTACCTTTAAGGTTTCCACAAGCAGCGAGGCTAGCAGCTAAAGCTACAAGGCTAGCAGATGCAAAAGCATATTTTTTCCAGTTTTTCATGATAAAAACTCCTTTTTTTATTTTTAAATTTAAAACAATTTTAGTGATCTACTTTTCAACAAAGAAAAGTTAGATAGGGTAGAGAAAGCTTGTTTCTCAGCGTCTCTTATTCTTTAACACCACCGATAGTTAAACCTTTTACAAAGTAGCGTTGGAAGAATGGATAGAGAATCGCAATTGGAACAGTCGCAACTACGACCATGGCCATACGACCTGTTTCTTTTGGTAGGGCAACTGCAAGTTGTCCTGACATCCCAACTGACTTAGCAATGTAATCCATGTTGTTTTGAATTTGCATGAGCAAATATTGCAATGGATACAAGTTGTCACTCTTGATGTAAAGAAGGGCATTAAACCAGTCGTTCCAGAATCCAAGTGCTGTCAACAGTGTGATAGTCGCAATCCCTGGAAGAGAGAGTGGTAAACAGATTTGGAAGAAGATACGAGCCTCGCTGGCACCATCGATACGAGCTGATTCGAGGATTGCTTCTGGGATGGTCTTCTTGAAGAAGGAACGCATCAACATGATGTTGAATGGTGATAGAAGCATCGGAACAATCAAGGCCCAAATAGTATCACCCAAGTGAAGTAACTGAGTTACCACGATATAGCCTGGTACCAAACCAGCATTGAACAACATACTAAGAAGAGCAAAGATTGTAAAGAATTTGCGATACTTAAATGTTGAACGTGAGATGGCATAAGCGTATGTTGTTGTGATGAATACGTTTGTCAATGTACCGACAACTGTCACAAATACTGAGATAAAGAGCGCTTGTAAAATCTTATCTTTGAACTGAGCTAAAAACTCAAAACCATCTAATCCAAACTGTGATGGGAAAAAGCTATATCCATATTGAACAATACTCTTCTCATCTGTAACTGAGATAATGATGACAAAGATGAAAGGCAAGATACAAGAGAAGGCTAGCAATCCAGATATGATACTAAAGAAGATATCTGCTTTCTTGCTGAAGGAGTGTATGCCAACATTATCAATTTTTTCTTTTTGAATTTTTTTTGCCATATGCTCCTCCTTTCTAGAATAGTGCTGAGTTAGGATCAACACGTCTTGCAAGTAAGTTTGATAGGATAACGAGAATCAAACCGACAACTGACTGATAGAGACCGGCTGCTGAAGCCATACCGATATCTGCTGTCTGAGTCAATCCGTTAAAGACATAGACGTCCAATACGTTTGTTACACTATAGAGCTGACCAGCGTTGTGAGGGATTTGGTAGAAGAGACCGAAGTCTGCACGGAAGATGTTTCCGACTGCAAGGATGGTCAATACTGTCACAAGTGGTGTCAACTGAGGAATGGTTACGTTGCGGATACGTTGCCATTTGCTAGCACCGTCCACTGTCGCTGCTTCGTAGTAAGTTGGGTCAATACCCATGATAGTTGCGTAGTACATCACACTACTGTATCCAAACCCTTTCCAAATTCCTAGGAAGAGGAGAAGATAAGGCCAGATACTGATGTCAGCGTAGAAGTTAATCCCCTTCATGCCAAGAGCTTCCAAGGTGTGGTTGATAAGCCCTTTATCGATGTTTAGGAAAGCATCTGTAAAGAAACTGATGATAACCCAAGATAGGAAGTAAGGGAACAACATAGAGGTTTGGTAGATTTTAACCATTCTCTTAGAGCGAAGTTCACTAAGGATAATGGCGATACCAACTGACACAATCAAACCGATAAAAATAAATCCAAGGTTGTAAAGAACAGTGTTTCGAGTGATGACAAAGGCATCTTTCGAACTAAACAAGAATTTAAAGTTATCTAGTCCGACCCATTTACTATTTATAATACTGTGGACGAATCCTTCACCAGTCATATGGTAGTCTTTGAAGGCAACCACATTCCCAAAAACTGGAATGTAGAAGAATAAAATCAACCAAATTGTTCCTGGTAAAACCATTAAGAGAAAAATCCAATTATCTCTTAAAGTTTTTGAAAACTTGTTCATAATTTCCTCCCTTTTTATTTTTCTAAAGCTTCATAATCTCACATTTTTGCATTTGATAACGTTTACAAAAATAGTATACTCTTATTTTTAGGACAGTTTAAACTACAAATTATAGAAAAAACTCCACAAATTATTTTATGTGGAGAACTTTTTTATATGAGAAGTGTGTTTCACGAGAAACATTCTTCCTGAATAGAGTTTTTCTAGGTCGTATAAATAGTAGATGCTGTCGCAATAGTATGCCACTGGTTGGCTGTCGTTGCTGCGAAGTCCTTATCTCCATAGAAATCATTAAATGGCAAGATGTCTACTTCTAGTTCGTCGATACGAGAGATTTCGCCTGCTAGATAGTTTTCAATGCGACTTTCTGCGCGCTTGATCCGTTGCAAGAGCCCACCCATACGAATGTCTACTGTATCCAAGCCAAAGACCTTGTTTTCTTTCAACCATTGCTGACTAAAGAGCTTGTGGAAGGTTTCAATCTGGCTTCTGAGTTTTGGTAATTCTTCCCTAGCGATTTGTTGCAAGCTCTCTTTATCATCTGCTTGATAGGCTTGACGGATACGTCGTCCCACATCAACCTTGCCACTTAAAATGGCATTCAACTGTGCCTGAGTTTCAAAGAGATAAGCGTAGGCGCCTGCTTTTTCTGTAATGTCAGAAAGGGTTTCAGCTGCCTGGGTAAAGTGAGGCTTGTCCTGTTCAGGAGTCATGTGCTTATCAAGAATCGGGCAAAGAACATCCTGGTAAAAGACATATCGGTTAGGATTGATGCCACTGAGATTGTCTGGTAGATCTGGCAAGAGATTGGCTAGGTCAAGTTGCATGAAATCTTCGACCGATAGACCTGTATTGGTCTTGAAGTGAGCAGACAAGCGTTCTAAATCATTGCGATAGCTGAGCTCGGTCCAAATTTGCAAGCTTGGTAGGACCGAAAACTGGGCAGTTTCTCCACCATTGTCTCCCCAACCCGTCACAATGACTTCCTTGATCTGATTAGCACGGCAGGCTTTGTTAGCTTCGACAGCGATGAGACGACTGAAATGGTTGTGTGGTGTGAAACCAATCCACTTCCAAGCACCACCTGCAAAGGCAATATCCCGGCTAATCTTGTGGTGGTTACCGAAGTTACGATTGTATTTTTCTTCGCTATCCTGATAATAATCCCAGTAAACCAAGGTCACACGGTCTTTGAGACGGTCAAGATAAACTCGTGTTTCTTCTGGAATTTCGACATCACGGTCGTACTGGCCATCTGCTGACATGAGTTTAAAGAACATATCGCTCCACATCTGGCAGTGGAAACCATACTTGTCTGCAATATCCAGCACGCGCTCCAAATGTTGACACATGAGGAGGCTACGGTCCACAACACCGTTTAAGATGAGATAGCGTCCCAAACCAACCAAGTGGGCTTCGTCCATGCCGATATTGACCTTACGTGTTTGTAGCTTAGACAAAGTCGCAAACATGCCGTCGATTAGGTCGTAAACTTTTTCTTCGCCGATGAGGAGAATGTCCTCTACATCACGAAGTTGCTGGACTTCTTTAACACCCCATTTAACAAAGGCTGATAAGTGGGCCAAGGTCTGGATACATGGTACAAAGGTCATGTCAAACTGCTGGGCGTAGGCTTCAATTTCCTGTAATTCTTCAGCTGAGTATGCTCCACGGAAATAGCCAAAGTAAGGTTGCCCTTCAATCTGATAGGTGTCTTCCATGTAGAGCTCAAAGGTTGAGTAGCCCATGAGAGCCAAGACTTCAATCATCTGCTTAGCAGATGAAACATTTAGAACCGCATTACGGGAACAATCCGCCATGTAGGCTAAGTCTTCGTAAGCCGCTTGCTCCTCAATCTCCACCTTATCACCTTCTACTAAAGCTGTTGCTAGAACAGATAAGGCGCGATAGAGTTGGTGAGGTTTGCGATAAGTCAATTGATATTCTCCGCCCTCACCCTTGATAGAGATAGAAGCTTGGTCAGACTGAGCGACAGCCACTTCTACATCTGGTAGAGAAATGTGCTTTTGAAGTAAGTCTATAGCTTGCTGTTGTTTACTGCTAATTCCGGTAAAATTTACCATTGGTTTTCCTCCTGTAACCAGTTGACAAGGGCACCGTAGAGATTGGCATCTGCCTGATAGGTGCAGGCTTGGATCACTGGCGCAATTGTATACTCTTCATATCTTTCCACAAAGACGTCTACCGCTTTTTGCACCCCTTTGATAAAATCTGGGTTCTGACTGATAGAGCCACCTAAGCTAATGACATCTGGGTCGATTAGATACTGGATATTGAGCAAGCCTTGAGCTAGATTACGATTCATACGCTCAATGGCTTCTTGGCAAAGGGCATTACCTGCTGCAGCCTCTTGGTAAACCTTTCGGCCATCCCAATCGGTTTGACCAGATTTTTCGATGACATAGCGAACCATGTTTCCTGTAGAAGCTAATAGTGACCAGTTGTTGAGTTTCTCTGCTGGTTCGATAGTGGTCATGTAACCAAACTCTCCACCCAAGCCATGGCGACCACGATGAATTTTGCCATTGATAATCATGGCCCCACCGATCCCTGTACCAATGACAACACAGGCTGCATTTTCAATCTCAGGATGAGCTAGCAGTTCACTAAGTCCAACACAGTTGGCATCATTTTCTAGATGGACAGGGAGTTGGTGATGAGCAAGGGCCTGGTACCATGAAAAACCATGGATATAAGGAATAGCACTAATTCCCTCGATCACTCCTGTTTCTTGATTGACCGCTCCTGGCACACTCATGGCAATCCCACGATAGTCCTGTTCTGACAAGCGTTGGTCCAACCAAGCCAACAAATCTTCTAGAGTTTCTGGAGTTGGGGTGCTGGTCTTATCTAAAATCTTTCCATCAGGAGTTAGACTAGCAAACTTAATGCCAGTCCCTCCGATATCAATCGTTGCAATGGTCATTGCTTTTACCTGCAAAAAGGAGCGAATCAGCAGTTGGTTCTTACTTTTTCGCTCCTCCTTTCTGTTTATGTTTACTTTTTGAAATTAAATTTCTTCTTTTTGAATGAGTTCTGTACGAATTTCCTGTGGTGCCAATAGTCCTGAATGGACTGGGTATGGGCGTTCCAGTAAGTCAAGAATGGTTTGTTGTTTTTCAGACACACGGATATTTTCTTGACTCATGTTGTAGTAACGAAGGACGTATCCTTCTTCATTTTCAGCAACTTTAAAGGCTGTTGGGCAGACTTGTGGCAAACTGAGTGCCGGATGGTTAAAGAGGCTACCCGTTGCTGCAACGCTACCTTCTTGTTTTGCAACTTGAAGAGCTGTAAATGGCACCTGGAAGGCTTTGGCACGACGGAAAGCTGAGAAGCGTTCCCCTGCTTGGTGGCATTCTACTGCAAATTCAACTTCGATATCACGCAAACACTGAGCTTCCGGCGTTGGGAAGTAACCCCAGTCACCGAGTTCGCCTGAAGCACGAAGAAGGGTTACAGCCATGGTGTCGTCTCCAAGAATTTCATACTCGTGCAATCCTTTATTGGATACGGTCACTCCTTTTACATCATCATACAAGCTGACAAAGGCTTGTTGGTGTTGTGGATTTTCAGGATTTTCCCAAGAAGCTGCTGGTTTATTTGGTCTTGTCACAACTTCATAGATGCTTTCAGAATCATTGCTTGGACGAGTGTTATGAGTTTTCACCAAGAGACGGATGCGGTGATCCTTGGCTGTGTTGGTAAAGCGAGTTTTAAAGCGAATCTGTGGATTGTCCACAAAGACGGTCATCTCAGTTTCAAGAGGAATGGTTGTCAACTCTTCTGAACGACCTGCATCTCGTTTCATGAACTCGATGATGCCTCTTTGTTCTGCATCCAATTTTTCATCTGCACTGACTGGAATAGTCAAGTCATGTTTGAGCAATACCTTAGCATAGCGAGCATTGTTTTCTAAGACTTCATAACCTTTCAGTTGAGCATAGATTGGATCAGTTCCTTTCGGCTGGAAGTAAATGTACTCGTTACCAATATCTCCACGGTCCTCGAATTGGATGAAATCTTCGTAAGCTTCATTAGTAGTCTTGTCGTAGAGTGTAATTCCTTCATCTACACTCACTGTTACGAATGGTGTATCAATGACTCCATTTTGGTAAATACCATCACGGTGATTTACTTGACCTTCGACCAATTGGAAGCTTGCCCAAGAAAGCGGTGCAAGGTGGACTGGGATTGTCACGCACACTTGGCGTGCAATATATGGTTGGCGGAATTTATCCTTAGGCAAAGTATAGCCAAAACTTGCTCCCAAATCTTCAATCTTGGCTTCAAGGATATGGCCGTCCAAATCTTCAACATGGTAATCTGGCAAGGTCACGGCTGCCATTTTCTTGTAACCTTCAGTCGGATGCAATTCTTTAAAATCACAAGTCACAACATCCACTACAACACTAACTGTATCAACCTTGTCATGTAAAGCTGTGTTGACAACGGTAAAGAGGTGGTCGCTTTGCGCATTTTGAGTAGCTAATTTACTCTTCCATTCGTTAAGAAGATTAGTCTTAACAAAATTCCCGACTTGATTAACCTTTGCAAAACGAGTTTCCATTTCACGGTGAACTTCGTCAATACTACAACCACAGATACTATCGTGCGGTGCATTTTGCAGAAGTACTTTCCAAGCATAGGTCAATTGATCCTTGTGGTTGTGGCCTCCAGTGATAATGGTTAATGGTTCCACGACCTGCTCTAACAAGTTGCTATTTTCTTGGAAGGCTTGTTTGAGGTAAACGCGTGAAGAAGAAGTATTGGCAAGGGTGTACCAGCCATCCGTTTCCTGACTGGTCAACTCACCTGTGACCGTTGATAATTGTTCAGGAAGGGCACTTTCCAGTGCTTGGACATATTCGTCAAATGAACTATGAATAAAGGTCACGTCAGGGAAGAGTTCATTTGCCACACGAATGGCTTCGCTCAGATTTCTCTGAACAGGCTGGTGGTCACAGCCGTTCATCATCAACCATTGGTTGGTCGATGCATAGTCACGAACGTCTGCTAATTTTTGCTTCCAGAAAGTCAAAGCCTCGTCTTTATCCACTGGAATTTCATTCCCGTTACTGTACCAGTTAGCAAAAAGAATACCGAGTACACGGCTACCATCAGCCCCTTGCCAGTACATCTCAGAAAATTGAGAGGTAAACTGTTCATCTTCAAGGACTTGATTGTCAAATCCGATTGGCTTGACACCGCGACCAAAGGCTGCTACGTGAATCCCTGATTTTTGAAGGATTTGAGGAGCCTGCCCCATATTTCCAAAGGTGTCTGGGAAGTAACCGATTTGAGTAGATTTTCCCCATTTGGCACATTCCGCTTGTCCAATCAAGGTATTGCGGACGTTAGCCTCACTGGAAATCAAGTAATCATCCTGCAAGATATAGAAAGGCCCAATTTTCAATTTGCCTTCGTCGATATAACGCTGCACCTTGTCACGGTTTTCAGGGCGAATTTCCAAGTAATCATCAAGAACAATGGTTTGTCCATCTAGGTGGAAGCTCTTGAACTCAGGATCATTTTCAAAAAGATCAAAAAGATTATCAAAAAGTTCCACCAATTGCATACGGTGACTTTCAAAAGGTAGATACCACTCACGATCCCAGTGACTGTGAGAGATAATATGTACAACAGCATTTTCCATGAGTAAAACCTCATTCTAACTTAAATTTAAAAATATATTTGTGATTCTTTCCTAGAATCAGTTGAGCAAAGACGTGCTCCTTATACTCAATGAAAATCAAAGAGCAAACTAGGAAGCTACCCGCAGGCTGTACTTGAGTACGGCAAGGTGAAGCTGACGTGGTTTGAATTTGATTTTCGAAGAGTATTAGCGAATATCTAGGTAATCCAAGACCAATTCGCAGAACATCATGTTGGCCCATGAAAACCATTCACGAGAGTAGAGAGTCGGGTCATCTACGTGGAAGCTTTCATGCATAACACCTGTTCCGCCATCACATGCAACTAGTTGGTCTAGCAAGTATTTTTTCTCAGCTTTATCTGTAGCTGTTAAGCCTTGAATTGATAGGGCAATCGGCCAGACATAACGATAGAAGGTATGAGAACTTCCGAGACCGCTAGTGTATTCTCCTTGGTAGAAGTAGGGATTTTCAGGGCTGAGAATGGTGCGACGAGTTGCTTGATAGACTTCGTCATTGACATCACAGTAACCAAGATATGGAGCAGCTAACAAACTTGGTACGTTAGGGTCGTCCATGATGCTAGCATTTCCTAGACCATCCACTTCAAAGGCATAGATCTTCTCGCCCTTGCTGTTAGTCGTGTAGGCGTAATTTTCGATCCCTTCTTGAATCTCAGCCTGCAGACGTTTAGCGTCAGCAATCATGCTTTCACTATCAGCTAGATTCAATGTAGCAAAAATTTCCTGGACATATCCCAAAACAACCACCGCAAACATATTTGATGGAATCAAGTAACTATATTGACAGCAGTCATCACTCGGACGAAAGGCTGACCAGGTCATTCCTGTCACGGCAAAATCAGGACCAAAGCCGTCATTTACCAAGGTATCTTCCTTACGATCGGTATCACGGACGAAACGGTATGGTGAGTTATTGTGATCTTGCTCCACTGTCCAGAGATGAAGGATTTCCTTGGTCGCTGTGACAAAGGTTTCATCAAATTGGCTAGTTTCACCAGTTTCTTTCCACAGAAGATATGCTAACTGCAAGGGGTAGCAAAGTGAATCTACTTCATACTTGCGTTCCCAAATCCAGCCATTGAGGTCTGTATGGTCTGTCTCGTGATGACCCTTCCAGTTCTCCTCAATATTGAAAGAGTTGGCATAGGGATCCTTGAGAATCAAAGTCATCTGACGTTTAACCAAACCAGCAATGGTCTGGCGCAAACGAGGATCTCTTTTTGCCACATGAAGGTATGGTCTAAGCTGAGCAGTCGAGTCCCGAAGCCACATAGCTGGGATATCCCCGGTCAGTACAAAAGTTGAGCCATCTTCTAAAATTTCAACTGTATTGTCTAGAGTGTCTGTATAGCAACGCTCAAAGACATCCACCCATTCAGGATGTTCCTTGGCTCTCTCCGCTACCTCATCTAGCCACTCTCTGACAATTTCTTTAGAATAAACCATAAACTATTTTGCCTCTTTCAAACAAATTTTCATTTTCAGTATATAGCTTTTAACCCAGAAAATATATACACAAATGTTAGTCATTATTCTACAAAATTGTTATATTTTAAAGTCACTTTCTAAAAGTATCCTTTTTCTGATATAATGTAGAAAACTACTGAAGGAAATCGCTATGAAACCTATACTTGAAACCATAGATACCCGATTTGGCACCGCTAGCAAGCATGCCTTTTCACGAGGCAATACACTACCATACACTGGAGTGCCTTTTGGGATGAATTACTTTGTTCCACAAACGAGTGACCAGGAAGGATCTTGGTTTTTTGATCCCCATCTTCCCATATTTCAGGGCATTCGACTAACCCATCAGCCTAGCCCTTGGATTGGTGATTATTCTTGGTTGCTACTGACTCCTATTACAGGAGAAATCAGTGGCGACACCCTCTTCCATCGTCAGTCTTCTTATAACCTTGATCGTGCTATTTTCAATCCCCATTATCTCAGAATTTTTTCTGAGCGTTATCAGATTGAAATCCAGTTAAGTCCGACTTGCTATGGGGCTTCTATTCAACTAAGACAGATACAAGGCAAGAAGCTCTCACTCTATCTGCATGCAGCTGATGATTTATCATTAGAGCAAGTAGATGAGCGTACTGTCAGCCTTGGTCAAAGCGGATTAACCGAAACCAACAAAAGTCCCCTCGTCATGTTTACTGCTCTCGTATTCTCTACGGATATTCTATCTATCAATCAAGTAGGGCAAGACTGGCGTATCGACTTGGCTGGAGCAGAAGTTCTAGTTCAACTAGCTACTTCTTTTATTTCTAAAGAACAGGCCCTCTTTAATCTGCCTAGAAAAAACTTTGAAGAAACGAAATCAGAGGCTAAAGCAAGTTGGGAAGATCTTCTAGGCCGTTTTGATGTCGTGGAAACTGGCTCTGTAGACCGAACATTTTTTGATCACTGTCTTTATAGACTCTTTCTTTTCCCACAAACCTTCTATGAGATAAATGAACAAGGCGAGACTATTCATATAGACCTTGCTTCAGGAACGATCAAGCCTGGTCTACTCTATACCAACAATGGTTTTTGGGATACATTCCGCACTTCATTCCCTCTCTTTGCCTTGATTATTCCAGAGTACTATCGTCAGTTCCTTGAAGGCTTCCTCAATAGCTACCGCGACACTGGATATCTTCCTAAGTGGCTTGCCCCTGACGAACGAGGAATGATGCCTGGTACTTTGATTGATGGCCTTCTTGCAGATAGTGCCTGCAAGGATATGGCACCTGAGCTTGAAGAAGAATTTCTCAAAGCCATGATCGAAACTGCAACCAAGGCAGATCCAAAAGCCATCAACGGACGACACGGCCTGGCTCAATACCAAAAACTAGGATACCTATCCACGGACTTCCACGAAAGTGTCAGTCATACGCTAGATTATGCTTACAGTGACTTTTGTATCTCTACTTGTGCAGCAAAATTAGGTCAAGAAGAGCTAGCCCAAACCTATGCTCAATATTCTAAAAACTATCAAAACCTCTTTGACCCTGAGACAGGCTACATGAGGGCGCGTGATGTAGATGGCAACTTCCGTCCTGACTTTTCTCCCTATAGTTGGGGTCGTGACTACGCTGAGTGTTCAGCTATTCAAGCCAGTCTCGGTGTCCTACACGATATTTCTGGACTTAGCCAACTAATGGGTGGAAAAGAAGCCTTTAGCAACTATCTTTTGAAAGCTTGTCGAAGTCTCCCACTTTTTGAAACGACCGGCTATGGATATGAAATTCATGAGATGAGCGAGATGGCAACAGCGCCATTTGGTCAACTAGCCATTTCAAACCAACCAAGCTTCCACATCCCTTATCTGTTCCGCTACAGTAGTTATCCCCAATATACCAGTCTCTTAGTCAAGACTCTCCGTCAAAAAGCCTTTCAAGCTGGCTGGGATGCTTATCCAGGCGATGAGGATAATGGTAGTCTATCGGCTTGGTATGTATGGTCTGCTCTCGGACTTTACCCAACCTGCCCAGGAAAAGCAAGTTATGACCTTGGAATTCCACTCTTTGATCACCTTCGTGTCTATCTGGCAGAAAAAAATCAGTGGTTGGATGTTCGTACTCAGCAAAATCATGCACACTTCCACTTTGTCCAAAGCTGTCAACTGGACGGAAAAGAAAAACAAAGTATCAGCCATCAGGAACTGCTCAATGCTAAGACTCTTGACTTTACCCTCAGCTGGTTGCCAAAGCATTAATAACCTAACCCCTTTGTCAGAGGCAAAGGGGTCTTCTTATCCATATAAAGTTATCCACAAACTGTGAATAACCTTCAACCTTTTTTTGGAAAAGATTTTCAAGTTTTTCCAAAATATCTTTCCAGTCCAAGTTCATAGGATGTACAAGAGAACAACGTCTATAAACCTTGTCCTAACAAGGTTTATAAAAGATTGATTTGTTTCCTACTCTATAAATTTCGTCTCTCTTTTTCCTATTAAAATTATAAAGAGACAGTTGTTGTTGATACCTTGACTTATCCACAAGTTGTGGATAAGTTTTTTCTCAACTAAGCAACCCTATTCCCTATCTGTTAGCTAGCTTTTACTTTTTTACAGTAAATTTCAAATTTTGTTAGGCGCTTTCAAAAAATCATGATATACTGAAATTATCAGAAAAGGAGACATTATGAAAAAAGATCAACACCAACTTAATTGGCTGATGGTTTCGCTGATTGCTTTCAACATGGTTTGGGGGCTAGGAAACGTCGTCAACAACTACTCTCAACAGGGAATTTCAGTAGTCGTATCTTGGGTTTTAATCCTCGCACTCTACTTTATCCCATATTCACTCATCGTCGGACAACTAGGTTCTACCTTCAAGGAAAGCGGAAGCGGTGTTAGTGACTGGGTTGAAAAAACATCAACCAAACGTCTCGCCTACTTTGCCGCTTGGACCTACTGGGTTGTGCATATCCCTTATCTGGCACAAAAACCTCAAGGAATTCTAATTCCACTTGGATGGGCCTTGCAAGGTAACGGACAATTTCTAAAACAAATCGACATCCACTGGATTGTTATTCTCTGCTTGCTAATCTTTGGGCTTTTCCTCTACCTTTCTACAAAAGGATTGACAACACTGAAAGTCATCGGTAGCTTGGCAGGAAGTGCCATGTTGATTATGTCTTTACTCTTTGTGCTTTTGGCTGTTGGCCTGCCTTTCATCAAGCCAGATATTCAGTTTGCGACACCACACATGGATCAACTGAGCACCTACATTCCAAACTTTGATTTTTCTTATTTCACAACGATCTCATTACTGGTCTTTGCCGTTGGTGGTTGTGAAAAAATTTCCCCTTATGTGAATCAAACTCGCAATCCTGCAAAAGAATTTCCAAAAGGTATGATTGTCATGGCTATCATGGTAGGACTCTCTGCTATCCTTGGTTCAGTTGCCATGGGAATGCTATTTGATGGTAATAACATCCCTGAAGACCTCATGCGTAATGGTGCTTATCAAGCCTTCCAAATGTTAGGAAATTCTTGGGGAGTTGGAAATCTTTTCGTTGTGATTTACGCTCTTACAAATATGGTCGGACAAATCGCTGCGCTTGCCTTCTCTATTGACGCACCATTGCAAATCCTTCTCAATAACGCTGATGAAGACTACATCCCAAGCTGGCTTCGCAAACGTACTGAAAAAGGTGTCCTCATTAACGGCTACCTCCTTACAGGCGTCCTTGTCAGTCTCATCATTATCCTCCCAATTTTTGGTATTCAGGAAATTGACGGACTTGTAAAATGGATGACAAACCTCAATTCGATCGTAATGCCAATGCGTTACCTCTGGGTATTCCTTGCCTATATGATGCTTAATCGCGCTTGGAAGACATACAAAAATGCCGAATACAAGTTTGTGAACAATCCTAAACTTGGCTTTATTATCGGTACTTGGTGCTTCCTCTTTACTGCCTTTGCTTGTATCCTTGGTATGGTTCCAAAAATTAGCTATGCTGAGAATCCGACTGCTTGGCAATTCTCGCTTCTTACAAACATCTTGACCCCAATTATTCTGATTGGATTAGGTGTGATTCTACCAGTACTTGCCAAAAAAGAACAAAAGAAACAAATCAAATAAATTCTACTACTAGCTAGATAAAATCGCTTTTATCTCTGCTTGCAAGAATTTTATCAGCAAAAATCCCCTTAAACGTTACTGTTCAAGGGGATTTCTTTTTGTTTAATAGTCTATTTTCTACTTGGCTTCATACCAAGTTACGCCTTCATTTTCATCAGCAATCAGGGGCACACTGAGTTGAATGGCTTCTTCCATGGTTTGTTTGACAAGTTTTTTAATAGATGCCAATTCTGACTTAGGCACTTCAAGAACAATTTCATCGTGTACTTGTAACAGCATCTTAGTTTGATAACGACCTGCTACCAAGGCTTTATCTAGCTGAATCATGGCGATTTTGAGAATATCTGCAGCCGATCCTTGAATAGGTGAGTTGATAGCTGTACGCTCTGCAAAACCACGAATGTTAAAGTTACGCGAATTGATATCTGGCAACTCACGACGACGTTTGAAGAGAGTCTCTACATAACCCTTATCACGCGCCTCACGAACCACTTCATCCATGTAGTTTTTAATACCTGGGAAACGTTCAAAGTAAGTGTCGATGTATGCCTTAGCCTCTTTACGGCTGATACCTAGGTTATTGGATAAACCAAAGTCTGAAATTCCGTAAACCACTCCAAAGTTGACAGCCTTGGCATTGCGACGGTCGTTTGGAGTCACATCCTCAGGACGTTCAATTCCAAAGACACGCATGGCTGTCGAGGTATGAATATCAGCTCCCTCTTGGAAGGCCTTGATTAAGTGCTCATCTTTAGAGATATGAGCCAAAACGCGCAACTCAATCTGTGAATAGTCAGAGCTGAGAAGGACACTATCCTCCCACTCTGGCACGAAAGCCTTACGAATGAGGCGACCTTGTTCCAAGCGAACAGGAATATTTTGCAAGTTTGGATCCACACTAGACAGACGCCCTGTCTGAGTCAAATCCTGCACATAGCGCGTGTGAATCTTGCCATCCGCTAAAATCCAATCCTGCAAACCAATCACATAAGTCGATTGAATTTTAGCAATCTGACGATAATCTAAAATTTTCTTGACGATTGGGGCAATAGGAGCTAGGCGCTCTAACACATCCACTGCTGTTGAGTAACCTGTCTTGGTTTTCTTGGTGTATTCTATAGGGAGACCTAGCTTTTCAAAAAGTAGTTCCCCCAACTGCTTAGGCGAGTTGATATTAAACTCCTCACCAGCCAATTCATAAATCTCTTGAGTCAGCTTTTCAATGACAAGCTCATTTTCAGCTTGCATCTCGAGTAGAGTTTCTTTTTTAACCTTGATTCCAGCGATTTCCATCTTAGCAAGAACAAGGGCCAGAGGTTGCTCCATGTCATAGAGAAGGTCTAATTGTCCGTTTTCACTTAACTTTTCAAGCAATACAGGCTCTGTCTCAACCAGCACAGCAACCTTACGAACTAAGTGCTCCAAGAAGGTTTCTCTCTCAGGGATAGCTTTCTTGACACCCTTACCATAGAAGGTTTCATCATCAACCAAATAAGTTTGGCCGTAGAGATTAGCAATGGTTGAAATTTCATTATTCTCTACTGTAGAGAGAAGGTATTTGGCCAAGCGACTGTCAAAAGCAGGAGCCTGCAAGTCCAAACCAAAGCGATTTAAGAGAACTTTAGCTTTCTTAAAGTCATATACTTTCAGAGGTGTTTTTTCTAGAAATTCCTTGAGAATCGGATCCTGCAGAAGTTCCAGCTTATCTGTAGCATAGAGCTTGTCTCCGCATGACCAGGCAAAACCAATCAAGTCATCTGTATGGTAGTTTTCACCAAAAAGTTCAAAGTGAAAGATAGAGTCGGCACTCAGCATGTCTTCACTCACTTTGTCCACCATGGTGAAATTCAAAGCCTCAGATTGATTCGCCTGAGAAGCATTCAAGGCTTGTTTGAGCTGTTTAAAGCCCATCTCATCGTAGAATTTTCCAAGGTTTTCAATATCTGGACCGCTATAAACCAAATCATCTAGACTGATTTCAATTGGCGCTTTCGTATCAATGGTCGCTAGTGTTTTAGACAGAAAGGCTTGTTCCTTGTCATTGACAAGATTTTCCTTCATCTTTGAAGCCTTCATGCTGTCAATATTTTCATAAATACCTTCCAGCGAGCCGTGTTCTAACAAGAGCTTGATCCCAGTCTTTTCACCAATCTTAGTCACCCCAGGGATATTATCAGACTTATCCCCCATAAGGGCCTTAAGATCAATAAACTGAGCTGGTGTAATTCCCATCTTTTCCATGAGATATTCTGGTGTAAAGGCCTCAAACTCAGCCACACCTTTCTTAGAAATCTCAACCACTGTATGCTCATCCGTCAACTGAATCAAGTCCTTATCTCCGCTGACGATGGTCACATCAAAAGAATCCTTTTTAGCCAAGCGACCAAGAGTTCCAATGATATCATCCGCCTCATACTGGGCTAATTCATAGTGGCGAATCCCAAGATGGTCTAGCAACTCACGAATGAAGGGAAATTGCTCACGAAACTCATCTGGAGTCTTAGCACGACCACCCTTGTAGTCTGCATACATCTCTGTACGGAAAGTCGTTTTCCCCGCATCAAAAGCAACCAAAATATGACTCGGTTGGACACGCTCCAGTAGGTGATTTAGCATCAGATGAAATCCGTAGATTGCATTGGTATGTAGTCCATTGTCATTTTTAAAACGATCCAGTTGCTGATAAAGAGCAAAAAAAGCTCGAAAAGCAACTGAAGATCCATCAATCAATAATAATTTTTTCTTGTCCATACACCCATTATAAAGGAAAGCAGGGAAAAATACCATTGCTAAGAGTTAGATTATCGGTCAATGTTTATTGGGGTGATTCTTCTACTCGCGCACCATTGCTGTCAACTTGGAACCCATCGATAGTCATATCTACTGCCAATTCTCCAGATGCATTCACGTAATAATATTTCCCTGAGACCTGGAACCACTGACTAGTCTTCATAGCTCCCGAGTTTTCAAGATAATACCAAATGCCCTTATCCTTCAACCATCCTGTCTGCATTTCTCCAGATGATTTCAAGTAGTACCACTTAGAACCGTCTTTTAGCCAACCTGTTCTCATTGAACCATTAGTTTGGAAATAGTACCAACTGCCGTTTATCTTTTTCCAACCAAGAGCGACTTTCCCATTTTCATAGTAGTACCATGTTATCCCCTGTTTTTCCCATCCATTCTTAGCAGTTGCTGTTTTAGCTAGCTGGACATATCTGCGATTTCCAGTTCGGGATAGATAACTAATCCATTTATAACCATCTTTTTCAAGAGTCTGATCGTAATGAACACTTTCTCCAGGGTAATAATAGTCAATAATCGCAGCCGCTTGTGATGGCTGGTTCATAATAGCAGCTTTTTCTGTAAAAACATGGGTTCCACTAGATACTAAAGTTGACTGATGATTTCCTGTACTAGCCTGTCCGACATCTTTAAAATGAATGAAACCAGACATAGAGCTTGCCTTCACAAGTCTACGATTGTACTTCTCTCTAATACCATAATTGTACTCCTCAATTTCAATCATATCACCAAAAACATTAGAAACCCATGCAACGTGGCCATATTCTCCGCTTCCGTCCCAAGCAATCGAACCAATTGTTGGAGTCTTGTCCACACGATAACCTTCTCGTTTAGCACGATAACCCCAATCCTTAGCATTCCCGTACGCAGCAGGCAACTCAAAACCATTGACACTACTTAAACGAAAGGCAGCGAAAGATGTACACTGTCTGGAGTATAGACGCCATTTATCAATTTCTTGACTTCCATTTTTATAATAATAGGGATAATCATCTCCTCGTGCCAGTGAGCCATTGTTTGCCTGATTGGCATGAACAGCTCCTCCACCAAACAAAAAAGCACCTGCTAACAGTAGGGAAGCTGTCCCCACTGTCGTTCTCTTAAGAAAAGTTCCCTTTTTACTATATGTCATTCATTCTCCTTCGAATAGATAAATTTTTGAGGTTGACCTCATTTATATCATTCGAAAGAAAAAGAAAAAAGTGAGAAAACTCCCACTTTCAACCTTAATCCAAATAGTGAATCAAATTCTTTTCCGTTAAAATATCAGAATACGTGAAGGATTCAACGTAGACGTTGGCCTGTTTGTCCCCTTCAACATCCCCAAATTCAACGATAAAGAGTGATGGATAGACTTCAATAAGTCTTCCTAAGCGGTTCTTTTGGCGTTTACGACCATTTTCCAAGGTCATTTCCACCACTTGTCCTTCATGCGCCTTGATTTCTTCTTTGATTTTTTTCATCTTGGCTACATCTGTAAATGCATCTGTCATCTTTGTTCCTCTCTCTTCGAAATACTTGAAAACTTGTTATACTCTTTTTGAAAAATCAATTCTACCGTTCCACGCGCACCGCTACGGTTCTTCTCAATAATAACTTCTACTTTGTTATTAGGAAGACCTTCCTCTTCTTCGCCACCACGTTCATAATAGTCATCACGATAGAGAAAGGCGACGATATCCGCATCTTGCTCGATAGATCCTGACTCACGAATATCTGATAGTACAGGCCTTTTATCTTGACGTTGTTCAACACTACGTGACAGCTGACTTAGCGCAATTACAGGCACCTTCAATTCCTTGGCTAGAATTTTCAACTGACGTGAAATCTCTGACACCTCTTGCTGACGGTTCTCACGACCAGTCCCTGTAATTAACTGCAGGTAGTCAATCAAGATCAATCCAAGATTGCCTGTTTCCTGAGACAATTTTCTGGCGCGTGAACGAATCTCCGTAATTCGAATCCCTGGTGTATCATCGATATAGATACTTGCTTTTGCAAGATTACCTTGAGCAATCGTATATTTACGCCACTCTTCCTCAGTCAATTGCCCTGTACGGATAGAGTGGGACTCCACTAGTCCTTCGGCAGCCAACATACGGTCGACCAAACTCTCTGCCCCCATCTCGAGAGAGAAAATTGCAACGGTCTTGTCAAGCTTGGTTCCAATATTTTGAGCAATATTCAAGGCAAAAGCAGTCTTACCAACCGCAGGACGAGCAGCAAGGATAATCAACTCCTCCTCGTGCAAACCAGTTGTCATATGATCCAAATCTTGATAACCAGTAGCAATCCCCGTAATATCCGACGTTTGTTGTGATCGAACTTCCAGATTCCCAAAATTAAGATTTAAAATGTCACGAATGTTTCTAAAACCACTACGATTTGCATTCTCACTGACATCGATCAAACCTTTTTCTGCTCGCGCAATGATTTCATCTGCAGGACTAGAGGCTTCATAAGCTTGGTTTACAGACTCTGTTAACTTAGTAATCAAACGACGAAGCGTGGCTTTCTCTGCTACAATTTTTGCATAGTATTCAGCGTTTGCAGAGGTTGGTACAGAGTTGATAATCTCAACAAGGTAGGACAAGCCACCAATATTTTGCAAATCACCTTGATCATCTAATATCGTACGAACAGTCGTTGCATCAATGGCTTCGCCTCGATCTGACAAATCAACCATGGCCTGAAAAATCAAACGGTGAGCATACTTAAAGAAGTCTCGAGAGTCAATATATTCTCGAACAAATACGAGTTTACTCTCATCGATAAATATAGCTCCCAATACCGATTGTTCTGCCAAAATATCCTGGGGCTGAACTCGTAGTTCCTCTACTTCTGCCATCAGACTTTCCTTCCTTTTACAAAATCATTACTCAAATCTAGCTTATCCTTCTTTTACACGAAGATTGATGACGCTAGTTACATCCTGATAAATTTTTACCGGAACATCAATCAAGCCAACTGCTCGAATTGGAGATTGAACTTGAATATGACGTTTATCAATTTTAATTCCAAATTGTTTTTGGAGTTCTTCAGCAATTTTCTTGCTAGTAATTGAACCAAAAGTTCTTCCATCTGGACCAACTTTTTCAACAAACTCGACGATTGTTTCTTCTGCTTCAAGTTTCGCCTTAATTTCTTGTGCTTCTGCAAGAAGTTGAGCATGTGCTTTTTCTTCAGATTTTTGCTTCCCGCGCAACTCCCCAATTGCTTGAGAAGTCGCTTCTTTAGCAAGGTTTTTCTTAATCAAAAAGTTTTGCGCATAACCTGTTGGCACTTCCTTGATTTCGCCTTTTTTTCCTTTGCCTTTTACATCTGCTAAAAAGATTACTTTCATTCTTCTGTCTCCTTTTCTCTAATTTCATTAGAAATAACGGTTTTTAGTTTATCACCTGCTTCTTGCAGAGTCATATCTGTCAGTCGGGCAGCTGCCAGGTTGAAGTGGCCTCCACCTCCCAACTCTTCCATAATCCGTTGCACATTGATCTTACTTCGACTTCGTGCAGAAATGGAAATATCCCCTTGGCTGTTTTTAGCAATGACAAAGCTAGCTTCAATACCTGACATAGCTAACATAGTATCAGCCGCTTTACTAATCACTACAATATCATACTCCTTATCATCCTTGGCCTGAGCTACAAGAATAGAAGGTTGTACGGCCTGTCCTTGCAAGATTAGCTCATTAACCAATCGATACTCTTCAAAGTCAGTCGCCGCAAGTTCTTGAATTACAATACTATCACTACCACGTGTTCTTAGATAACTTGCCACGTCAAAGGTTCGGCTAGTTACACGAGAAGTGAAATTCTTAGTATCCAGCATCATACCGCCCATAAGAACACTAGCTTGGATACGACTTAAGCGTGCTTTCTTAGAGTTTTGGAATTGAATTAACTCTGTTACAAGCTCGCTCGCGCTACTTGCTCCACTCTCGATATAGGTGATAACAGCATTTTCCGGGAAATCTTGATCTCGTCTATGGTGGTCAATAATGATGGTTTGTGTAAACAAATCATAAAACTCTTTTGACAAGGTTAAAGCTGTCTTAGAGTGGTCGACCATCACTAGCAAGGAACGATTAGTGACCATTCCCATAGCTTGAGTTAGAGGGATGAGTTTTGTTACTCCCTCATTCTCTAAGAATTGAATGGCACGATGAATGTCCGGAGACATTTGTTCTGCATCATAGACCACATAACTTTCATCCAAGACGTTACTCGAGAACAATTGCATACCAACAGCAGAGCCTAAAGCATCCATGTCTAAGTTTTTATGACCAACTACGAAAACATGGTCAACACTTCTCAACTTTTCAGAGATTGCCGTCATCATTGCTCTTGTACGTGTTCTTGTTCGCTTAATAGAAGCTGCAGAACCACCACCAAAATAAATTGGATTTTTCGTCTCATCATTTTCTTTTACAACGACCTGGTCTCCACCTCGAACTTCTGCAAGGTTGAGATTTGATAAAGCAACTTTACCAATACCCTCATGATCGCCATCACCGTATGACAAGCCCATACTCATGGTTAAGGCTAAATCTCTCTGCTTAGCTTCTTCACGGAAGGTATCAATTACAGAAAATTTATCCTGCATCAATTGCTCTAATACCGTATAGTCGGTAAATAAGTAAAAACGATCCATGGTCACTCTACGAGAAAACATCTGATATTTTCCAGTAAATTCTGATACAAAATTTGCGACAAAACTATTAATTCGACTGATGTCAGATTCAGATGTTTCGTTCTCTAAATCATCGTAATTATCTACCGAAATAATACCAATAACAGGGCGACTCGTCACCAATTCAACTGTGGCTTCGTACTCTCCAGAAACGTCAAAAAAGTAGAGGACACCAGAATTTCTATCTAGATGTACCGCATAACGTTTTTCTCCCACATTTGCATAAATCCCAGGAGAAGATATGGATGTTTTTATAATTTCTTGAACTTGAGGAAGGTCAATTTCTCCATCTTCCGTTGTCAACATTAACTCTGCGTAGGGATTGAACCACTCAATCTCACTGCTTTCCATGTTTAGCTTGACAACTCCAACAGGCATCTGTTCTAAGAGTGAACTTAAACTATCTTCCGCCTGATGGTTTACGTATTGGATTTGTTCAATTTCTGTTTTTTGATAAGATTTCCTCTGAAAATAAAATAGCAAAAGAAATGCCACCATCAAGAAAAATAAGCATGCTATTGTGACTAGGTTATTTTGAAGAAAAATAACCAATACAGTCATGATTATAAAGGCAATCCCAACAAATAAGTATATAAAAAAGGGATTCATTTCATTTTTTTTCATTACAAACCTCTTGCGCAATATTATACCATATTTGCACTGAAAAAGCGACCTTTAAAGAAGGAATAGCACTTGTGCTCAAATGTAGTATTCATGAACACAAAAGGTGGTTTACACTAGTGTAAACCACCTTTTTAATCTAAGCATATTAAGTATTATGATTCTTTCACTTCAAGAAGACCAATATCTCCATCTTCGCGTCGATAAATGACATTTGTTGTTTCATCTTCAACATCGATATAAATGAAGAAATCATGGCCCAATAAGTCCATCTGAAGAAGCGCTTCTTCAAGGTCCATTGGTTTTAAATCAATTTGTTTTGAACGAACAACTTTAGGTTGAGCAGCATCTGTCTCTTCTACCAAGGTATCTGTAAATAGTTGGCTAGTAGAAACTTTATTTCTGTTCTTACGTTCAATTTTAGTTTTATTTTTACGGATTTGACGTTCAATCTTATCTGTCACCAAATCAATAGATCCATACATATCTTGAGAAACGTCTTCTGCACGAAGAGTTATAGACCCAAGCGGAATTGTTACTTCTACCTTAGCAGTCTTTTCACGATACACTTTCAAATTGACACGCGCATCTAGTTCTTGATCTGCTTGGAAGTATTTTTCGATCTTTTCGAGTTTAGAAACTACATAATCACGAATTGCTTCAGTTACTTCTAGGTTTTCACCACGGATACTATATTTAATCATATAAGTACCTTCTTTCTAAACATATTTGTTTTTCTACATTTATTATAACGCTTTCATTATCTTTTTGCAATCTTTTTCCTCATCTTACGAGGGAAAATGTTTTAACCTCTTCTGCTCCTGCATTCTCTAGCATACTCTTGACACGGTTAACAGTCGCTCCTGTCGTATAAATATCATCAATCAATAGAATCTTTTTTGGAATCCTACTGTCTTCTTTAATAAAAAACGGAAGTTCCGTGGCCAAACGCTCCGAACGATTTTTAGAAGAACTGGCTTTCTCTTCTCTTTTCCCTAATACATCCAGATGGGAAAGTCCTGCCGCTTCTATTAGGCCTGCAACCTGATTAAAACCTCTTTTTGCATACCTCTCAGGGCTTAAGGGTATTAAAATAAAATGATAATCCTTGTATTTTTTTAAATTCTCTTTTAAAATCATAGCAAAAACTTTTCGGAGCATATAATCACCATCAAATTTATAACGATTAAAGAAGTCTTTCATGGCTTGATTATAACTAAAAATCGCTTCATGGCTTACTTCAATCCCTTCTTTACACCAAAGTTGACAATCTTGACACGAACTTGACACTCCTTTTTTATAACAATTTGGGCAATGTTCTTCCCCAATCATTTCAAAACTTGAGTAACAAGCTAAACAAAGTGTGCTCTCCTCCTTTTTCAAAAAAAGAAGCTCTCCAAAGGTTAGATTTTTCTTCAAATGTTGGGCACATAGTAAACAAATCATAGGCCTGCCTCCTTGTTCATCAGTTTAATTTCCTTTATAGCATTCTTAATCGAACGATTTAATCCATTATGAAAGAAAATTAGATCTCCTGTAGGTCTATCCATGCTACGACCTACACGTCCTCCAATTTGAATGAGACTTGATTTTGTAAAAAGACGATGGTTTGCTTCTACGACACAGACATCAACACAAGGGAAGGTAACTCCGCGCTCCAATATTGTTGTGCTTATCAATATGGTCAATTCCCTATCCCTAAAAGCTTGAACTTGCTCTAATCTATCTTCAGTAACTGAGGATACGAAACCAATTTTCTCATTTGGAAATTTCTCTTGTAAGATTTCCTTCAACTTCTCTCCCTTTGTAATTTCTGATGCAAATATTAGTAAGGGGTAGCCAGTTCTTCTCTGGTTTTCAACATATCTTTTTAGCTTTGGTGGTAGGCGAAACTTATCCAAACATTTATCCAGATCAGATAGCCAAACGGGTTTTGGAATAATTAAAGGATTTCCATGGAACCGCCTTGGCAGGCTTAATCGTTTTAGCTCCCCTAAGCGAACCTTCTTATCCAACTCATCTGTAGAAGTTGCAGTGAGAAAAATTCTGAGTCCATTTTCCTTTACACAATTCTTTACAGCTTTGTAAAGCATCTTGTTGTCAACATAGGGAAAAGCATCTACTTCATCTACTATTAGTAAATCAAAAGCGTGGTAAAACTTTAATAATTGATGAGTTGTTGCAACAACTAGTGGTGTCCGAAAGTATGGTTCAGACTCACCATGCAGTAAAGCTATTTCGCAAGCAAAGTCATTCTGCAATCGCTTATACAATTCCAAACAAACATCTATCCGTGGACTTGCTAGACAAACTGCGCCACCATCATTAATAACTTTCGCAACAACTTTATAAATCATCTCTGTCTTCCCAGCGCCAGTCACTGCATGAACTAAAGTCGGTTGCTGGTTCTCTACTGCTTGAAGTAAGCCTTCTGATACTTTCTCTTGAAATGGAGTCAATTGTCCCTTCCATTTAAGAACATCTTGTTTAGGATAATCTTCTTGAGGGAAATAATATAAGGCCTGATCACTCCTAACTCGCTTCATCAACAAACATTCTCGGCAGTAATGAGCATTAATAGGTAGAGACCATTCATCTTGAATCATACTATCACATCGTTGACAGAAGAGTTTCCCCTTCTCTTTTCTCATGCTTGGCAGCTTCTCCGCCAGTTGTCGTTCTTCAGGGCTTAATTCTTGTTCTGTAAAAAGTCGACCAAGATAATTTGGATTTATTTTCATACTTCTTTATTCGTAAAATCTAGAACTTTAGACTATTTTTTAGTACAATAAAAATATGGAATTTAGAACGATAAAAGAGGACGGACAAGTCCAAGAAGAAATCAAAAAATCACGATTTATTTGTCATGCAAAACGTGTCTATAGTGAAGAAGAAGCTCGTGCCTTTATCACTGCTATCAAAAAAGAACACTATAAGGCTACTCACAACTGCTCTGCTTTTATTATCGGTGAGCGCAGTGAAATCAAGCGAACCAGTGATGATGGGGAGCCAAGTGGAACTGCTGGTGTACCTATGCTAGGAGTTCTAGAAAATCACAATTTGACCAATGTTTGTGTAGTTGTTACCAGATATTTTGGTGGTATCAAACTGGGAGCAGGAGGTCTTATTCGCGCTTATGCAGGTAGTGTTGCCTTAGCTGTCAAAGAAATTGGAATTGTTGAAATTAAAGAACAAGCAGGAATTCAAATTCAAATGAGCTATGCTCAATATCAAGAGTATGGAAATTTTCTTAAAGAACATAATCTTATGGAACTCGAAACCAACTTTACAGATCAAGTTGACACAATTATCTTTGTTGATAAAGAAGATAAAGAGGATACCAAAGCTGCCCTCATAGAATTTTTTAATGGGAAAGTTATCCTAACAGATCAAGGCTTACGAGAAGTTGAAGTTCCTGTAAACCTTGTGTAAAGCACGTTTAAATATCTTCCCTCCATTTTTAGATTTACACTAACTATTTTTCTGATTGTTATAAAAAAATCCTATCGCTTCGATAGGATTTCTATATTTTACAAAAGTCAAAGTTAGCGTTATACTAGAAGCATCTTATATAAAGAGGTGCTAACATGGCTATTTATAACAATATCACAGAACTTATCGGAAAAACACCGATTGTTAAATTGAATAACATTGTACCAGAAGGTGCAGCAGACGTTTACGTAAAACTAGAAGCTTTTAACCCAGGTTCATCCGTTAAAGACCGCATCGCTCTTAGTATGATTGAAAAAGCAGAACAAGAGGGTAAATTGAAACCAGGCTCTACAATTGTTGAAGCAACAAGTGGGAATACTGGTATCGGTCTTTCATGGGTTGGCGCTGCTAAAGGTTATAAAGTTGTCATCGTTATGCCTGAAACAATGAGTGTTGAACGCCGTAAGATCATCCAAGCTTATGGTGCTGAACTAGTCCTCACTCCCGGTAGTGAAGGAATGAAAGGTGCGATTGCAAAAGCGCAAGAAATTGCTGCTGAACGCGATGGTTTCCTACCATTACAGTTTAATAACCAAGCTAACCCAGAAGTTCACGAAAGAACAACAGGAGCTGAAATTCTAGCTGATTTCGGTGCTGATGGTTTAGATGCCTTTGTTGCTGGTGTTGGTACTGGAGGAACTATTTCAGGTGTTTCTCATGCTCTTAAAACTGCTAACTCAAACATTCAAGTTTTTGCAGTTGAGGCAGACGAGTCAGCAATCTTATCAGGTGAAAAACCAGGACCTCACAAAATTCAAGGTATCTCTGCAGGATTCATCCCAGAAACACTTGATACAGAAGCTTATGATGGTATCGTTCGCGTGACATCAGACAATGCTCTTGCACTTGGTCGCGAAATTGGTGGAAAAGAAGGCTTCTTGGTAGGTATTTCTTCTGCCGCAGCTATCTATGCAGCAATCGAAGTTGCTAAAAAACTTGGGGCAGGTAAAAAAGTCCTTGCGCTTGCACCAGATAACGGAGAACGTTACCTATCTACAGCGCTCTATGAGTTCGAAGTATAGTCTCTTAAATACACAAAGCCCTTTAACAAGGGCTTTTTAATTTTTTTTATAAAGTTTTTCTATATGAAAAAGGAAGCAAAGCTGCTTCCTCTTTTTATTATTAGTTATTCAAAGCTGCTGCCATTGTAGCTGCAACTTCAGCTTCAAAGTCATTTGCAGCTTTTTCGATACCTTCACCAACTTCAAAGCGAGCGAACTCAACTACTGAAGCGTTAACTGATTCAAGGTATGCTTCAACTGTCTTGCTGTCATCCATGATGTAGACTTGTGCAAGAAGTGTGTATGCTTGGTCAACTTTAGTGTTGTCAAGCATGAAGCGATCCATTTTACCTGGAATGATTTTATCCCAGATTTTTTCTGGTTTACCTTCTGCAGCCAATTCTGCTTTAATGTCAGCTTCAGCTTGAGCGATAACTTCATCAGTTAATTGTGCTTTTGATCCATACTTCAAGTGTGGAAGAGCTGGTTTGTTAACCATTGCACGGCTTTCGTTATCTTGGTCGATTACGTGGTTCAATTGAGCCAACTCATCTTTAACAAATTGCTCATCCAATTCTTTGTATGAAAGAACTGTTGGTTTCATCGCAGCAATATGCATTGAGATTTGTTTAGCAAGTGCTTCGTCTCCACCTTCGATTACAGAGATAACACCGATACGTCCACCGTTGTGTTGGTAAGCACCGAAGTGTTGTGCATCTGTTTTTTCAATCAAAGCAAAGCGACGGAATGAGATTTTTTCTCCGATAGTCGCTGTTGCAGACACATAAGCTGCTTCAAGAGTTTCACCTGAAGGCATTGTCAAAGCAAGAGCTTCTTCGTTGTTAGCTGGTTTTCCTTCAGCGATTACTTTTGCAGTTGCATTTACCAATTCAACGAATTGAGCGTTTTTCGCAACGAAGTCAGTTTCAGCATTTACTTCAACTACTGCTGCAACGTTACCGTTAACATAAACACCAGTCAAACCTTCAGCAGCAACACGGTCAGCTTTCTTAGCTGCCTTAGCCATACCTTTTTCACGAAGCAATTCGATTGCTTTTTCGATGTCACCGTCAGTTTCTACAAGTGCCTTTTTAGCGTCCATAACACCAGCACCAGATTTTTCACGCAACTCTTTAACAAGTTTAGCTGTAATTTCTGCCATTTTGATTCTCCTATATTTTTTAAAAATAGGAGAGCCGGGCTAAGCCCCGCCCTCCTAGGTAATTACTATTTATACGAATTAAGCGTTGTCGCCTTCAACAACTTCAACGATTTCTTCGATTGAGTCTGCTTGAGCTTCTGAAGCTGCAAATTCTGCTTCAACTGCTGCTACAGCATCTTCACCTTGGCGACCTTCGATGATAGCGTCTGCCAATTTAGCTGTGATCAACTTAACTGCGCGGATAGCGTCATCGTTAGCTGGGATGATTACATCGATATCATCTGGATCAGTGTTTGTGTCAACCATCGCTACAACTGGGATACCCAATTTTTTAGCTTCTTTAACAGCGATTTGCTCTTTATGTGGGTCAACTACGTACATTACATCTGGGATGCGAGGCATGTCTTCGATACCACCCAAGAATTTTTCAAGACGAGCGCGTTGTTTGTTAAGAAGTGCAACTTCTTTCTTAGGAAGAACGTCGAAGATTCCTTCTTCTTCCATGCGTTTGATTTCTTTCAAACGAGCGATACGTTTTTGGATTGTTCCCCAGTTAGTAAGGGTACCACCCAACCAACGGTGGTTGATGTAGTATTGACCTGAACGTTCTGCTTCTTCTTTAACAGCGTCAGCAGCTTGTTTCTTAGTACCAACAAACAATACAACTGCATCGTTAGCTGCTGCATCACGCATAAAGTCGTATGCTTGGTCAGCGTATTTTACAGTTTGTTGCAAGTCGATAACGTGGATTCCGTTACGCTCAGTGAAGATGTACTTAGCCATCTTAGGGTTCCAGCGACGAGTTTGGTGACCAAAGTGTACACCAGCCTCAAGAAGTTGTTTCATTGAAATTACTGCCATGAGTATTTCTCCTTTTTTGTTTTTTCCTCTTCTCGATTTCAGCTTGCAAAACAACCTTAAGGCAACAGTTTCACAATTCATCAAGAATGAGTATTATCGTTCACACGACAAAGTTCATTTTACCACAATTTCTCAATATTATCAAGCTATTTTGATGGTTTTTTAGCAGAACTTCTCAATTTAAAGACAAGAAAAGAGACTCGGAAAGAGTCTCAATTTTTTCATTAGTTTGGATAGATGTAAGTAACATAACCTTCAGAAGTTGTAGTTGGGTTGAACCATCCACGTTTGTTACCGATTGTACGATCTCCACCGTAGTTAGATTCTGATACTTGGATACTTGATGATGATGAAACAGCTGTAACAACCGCTACGTGTCCATAGCCACCATCATTCCAACATGCAATCGCACCAACTTGTGGTTGAGAACCAGTACGGAAACCTGCTGCAGCTGCACTTGTTGCCCACTGCGCTCCGTTACCCCAGTAATCTCCAGCCCAAGGTGCCAATGTTTTAGCTCCCCATGTACATTCACCTGTTGGATAACTTGAAGCGTTTGTACTATATGTAGGACGTTGGCTTACAGGAGTTGGTGCAGGTGTGTAACTCGAGTCATCATCTGATGAAGATGAAGAACTTGAAGCTGCTTGTACTTGTGCTGCAAATGTTGTGTTTGCTGAAGCTGCAACTGTTTGTTGTTGACTTGTTTGTTGAGCTTTGTAAGCCGCTTCTGCTTCTGCCGCTGCTTTCGCTTCTGCCTCAGCTGCCGCCTTTTGCTCTAGCAAGGTAGCTTTTTCACCTTCTGCAGTAGCTTTTTCTGCTGCAAGATTCAACTCAGCCACTTTCAATTCAGCTTGTTTTGTTGTCAAAGCTTGGGCGTCATCTGCAAGTGTTTGTTGGTTAGCAATAACTGTGTTGATTGCTTCATTATTAGCAACTTGTTTCTCAGCAATAGCTTTTTTATCTTCTTTTTGTTGTTGCAACATTTTGTTGTTAGCTGATACAATTTCACTCATTGCTGCTACACGAGAAATAGCTTCTGTGATTGAGTTAGAGTTAATAATTGTATTAATGTAGCTTGTAGCAGTTCCGTTAGTTTGTGCACTACGAGCTTGGTTTTCAAGCGATTCATTACGAGCTACGATATTTTTTGAAAGCTCTGTGATTTCACCTTCAAGTTTTTTAGATTCTTCTTGAAGATTTTCATTCTCAGTTTGCAACTTTTCTTGTTCTGTTTGAATAGCTGTAACTTGAGTTTGAATCTCATCAACTTGTTTTTGAGCTTCCTTTTGTTGCGTTGTCAACTCACTAATTTTGCTATCTTGAGCTGCAATTTTTTCATCTGTTGTGTTAGCTTTAACACTTGACAGAACAGCTCCTTGTGAAACCAATACTGTACTTAACAAAAGTGATGCTAGAATTTTTTTCTTCATAAGTGTAAATACTCCTTCTTTAAAAAGACATTACTAGTATATCAAAAAAAGGCCTAATAAATATTACGCCTTTATTACAGTTTTGTTTCTTTCTTATAGATATATTTTTTCAAAAATATATTGGAAAACTAACATCCATATAAAATTCAATATCATAGTAGGACCCAGACTATAAACTATAAAAACAGGTAGATTTTCTGAAGTCAATCCTACCACATGTGCTAGAATAAAGCTACCAAATTCAAATGTAAAAGTCATCATTAAAATAGCTAATAATCTTGTCCATCTATTTAACAAAATAACAGAGTTGCTTTTATATACGATTGCTCCAATAATCACAAAAAGAAGACTGGCTATCCCTATCAGATGGAAGAAATAGATGTCGTATATAAGTCCTAGAACCAAGCAATAGGCCAAAAACAGATATTCTGATACTTCGATTGTCTCGAATAGTAAGAAGATGAAGATGAAGTGGCTTACTATTTGAAAATGCGGGAAAAAGCTATTTACAAATTGTCCTAAGTGGCTATCTATTAAAATGATTACGGGCAAGAGCAAAAACATCCCTATTTGCTTAAAAAGTCTCATGATGGATTCCCCACTATCTCTACGACTTTAAGATTCATTGGATCAGCATGCATTTTGACCATAACTTCTCTTGTCAGATAATCATTAGTAGGGGTCACAGATACGACTTCTCCTACAGGAATGTCTGTAGTATTGAAGTTCCCCAAACCTCCAGTTACCACTTTATCACCTTGACTAATATCTCCACTATTATTTAGCTGGCTAATTTTCAACAGTTCCTTTTCCTTGTCATAGCCAACGATAATACCATAAATACTATTAGACCCATGCTGGATTTTAACAGAAATCTTCTCTGTATTTTCAGCATTCGTTAATAAATTGACCACAGTTGAGTTGTCTTCTACGTTTTCAACGCTTCCAACCAATCCTCCACCAGAAACAACAAGCATACTAGTTGTTACACCTTGTTGCGAACCAACATTAACTGTTAATTCTTGTTTCCAAGTCGCCGGAGTTCTCATGATAACATCCGTAGCAATTAGCTTAGTCGCATTCAATTTTGACTTCATATCTAGTAATTGACGCAGTTGTTCATTTTCTTCTTTTAAGCGATCTGCTTCATTCTTTTCCTTTTCCATTTGATAGAATTCTTTTTTGAGAGTTTCATTCTCATTGTAAGCTCTCGTCAAATTTCCTAAATCTGACTTTGTAGATTCTAACCATTGAAATGGTTTTTGCACAATTCTATCTATCAGAGAAATGCCATCTCCAGCTTTTGTCACAACTGTACTTGATTGTGTCGTCACTAAAAAAACAGAAACTACTAGTATAACGACAAATAGAACAATGATATATTTTGATTTTTTAAAACGATTCATACCTCTACCCTATCTCATTCTATCTTCTCTTTAGGATTTCAACAAAAATAGAATCAAACCCAACACACATACAAGGAGTAAGGCCACACTATCTTTATTCATCCAATTCAACTGCCGGTACTGACTGCGTCCGTTACCACCTTGATATCCTCTAGCCTCCATGGCTGTAGCAAGAGAATCCGCTCGTTTCAAACTCGTAGCGAATAAAGGAATCAAAATAGGAATCATAGCCTTAACTTTTTGGATTATATTCCCTTCTCCAAAATCAACACCACGCGCCTTTTGAGCGTTCATAATTCGAATCGTATCATCCATTAAGGTTGGTACAAAACGTAAACTCATAGACAACATGAGCCCGATTTCATGAACAGGAACCTTAAATCTTTTCAAGGGTCCAAGCAAGGACTCAACTGCTGTAGCCAGGCTTAATGGCATGGTTGTCAAGGTAAGCAAAGTTGAGAAAAAGATAATCAACACAAAGCGGCAAAAAATGATTCCCGCCTGCTCAATGCCATGACTCGTGATTTTAATAAACCCCATCTCGAACAAGACATCTCCACCAGAGATAAAGAAAAGTTGAAAAAGGGTTGTAAAAGCAATCAGAAAAAACATAGACCGCAAACCTTTTATGAAAAAGGATAAGGGAACCTCAGATAAGGCTACAAATATACCTGTTACAACGAAAAGGATCACATTAGTTATTGGATTATTGGCCCAAAAAACGATCATAATCAATAAAATCATTGCCACTAACTTACTACGAGGATCCAAACGATGAACAATCGAATTTCCTGGTATGTAACGACCTAAAATCATGTTATCCATTGATGAACTCCTTAAACTCCTCTATCGTTATCGGCAATTGTTTAAAAGAAACTCCTCGTTCAGCTAGCCTTTGAGCAAATCTTGTGATTTTTGGAACACCTAATTGGATTTTTTCCATGAATTCGACATTTTGAAAAACAAGACTTGGCTTCCCACTCTTGACCAACTTTCCTTTTTCCATCACATAAACTTGGTCAGCAAATTCGGCCACGTCATCCATCAGATGGGTCACTAAAACAATCGTGATACCATCCTGATGAAGTTTTTTAAACAAGGCCATTAACTCTTTTCGACCAATTGGATCCAAACCAGCTGTTGGCTCATCTAAAACCAAAATGCTAGGCTCCATCGCCAAAATACCAGCAATCGCAACCCTTCTCATTTGTCCGCCTGAAAGCTCAAAGGGACTACGTCCAAAGAGTGACTCATCAATTCCTACTAAAGCTAGTTTTTCACGCGCAATAGCTTCTGCCTCTTCTATAGAAACTCCAAAATTTTGAGGTCCAAAAGCCACATCTTTTAAGACAGTCTCCTCAAAGATTTGATTTTCTGCAAACTGAAAGACTAAGCCCACTTGTTTGCGAATTTGACGAATTTGCTTATTGACGGATCTTGATGTAATTAATGTATCAAAGACACGAACACTTCCCTTTGTGGGAACCAACAACCCATTCAAAAGTTGAAGGATTGTAGATTTCCCGCTTCCTGTATGCCCAATAATTGCTGTATAAGATCCGTCCTCTATTGACAAATTAACATCGGACAAGGCAGCTGAGGCAAAGGGGGTTCCTTCCTGATACGTATAACTCACATTGTCTAGAATAATTCCCATAAAGCCTCCTCGAGCTCCTCTTCGGTCAGGTAGTGCTCTGGTAATTTCAAGCCACTAGTACGTAGTGATTCTTTTAATTGGTTGACAAAGGGTTGATCTAAACCAATTTGATCTAAATCTGACCTAGAAAATAGTTCTCTAGGAGTACTAGTTGATTCGATTTCTCCTTTTTTCATCACCAAAACACGGTCACTCATGGCCACCTCATCTAGGTCATGCGTAATGGAGATTACTGTCATTTGGTGATCTTGGCGAATCTTTTGGACAATCTTAATCAACTCTAGTCGTCCCTCTGGATCCAACATGCTTGTAGCCTCATCCAAAATTAAAATGTCTGGTCGCAGAGCAACAACTCCTGCGATAGCCACTCTCTGTTTTTGGCCACCTGACAAGCGAGCTGGTTCCTTTTTAGAAAATTCAGCCATCCCAACTAATGACAGAGCTTCAGAAACTCGCTTCTTCATCTCTTCAAGTGGAATCCCTTGGTTTTCTAGTCCAAAAGCAACGTCATCTTCTACGGTTGCCCCCACGAATTGGTTATCAGGATTTTGAAATACCATACCAATCTTACGTCTTTTTTCCCAGACGTTTTCCGGAGTTAGGCAATCACCGTCTATCCAAATTTCTCCAGATTCCGCTTCTAGCAAACCGTCAATCAAGCGAACAGTTGTTGATTTCCCACTACCATTATGACCAACGATAGACAACCATTCTCCACGTTTCACGTGAAACGAAATGTTATGAACATCATAGTGTTCTTGATCTGCCTGGTATCGAAATGACAGATTCTTAATTTCAATAATCGATTCCATATCTAGCGAAAGGTTCCTTTAAACAAATACGCGCTTCCCTTGAAGTAATCATAACCAGAATAAACTGTAAAGAACAAAGCGATATAAAGAGTTATCTGACCAAGTAAATTCCAATGAAATAACAAGAAGATAATCGCAAACATCTGACTAAATGTTTTGATTTTTCCTGGCATTGCTGCAGCTAAAACAGTTCCGCCAGTTTCAACTAAGAGTAGGCGCAACCCAGTAACTGCAAGTTCTCGGCAAATGATAATAGCAACTACCCAAGCAGGAGCCATATTTAGACCTACTAGCATGATAAAGGCCGACATAACTAACAACTTATCTGCCATTGGATCTGCGAATTTCCCAAAGTTGCTAACTACTTGCCATTTCCTAGCTAAATAGCCATCTAGATAGTCAGTGATACTGGCAATGGCAAAAATAATTGCTGCTATTTTATGTAACACAGGAGACTGTCCAAATGATAGAAGGAGAACAAAAATCGGAATAAATAAAATTCTACCAAGCGTAAGTATGTTAGGAATATTCTCTTTTTTCATGTTATCCTTCCTTAATTTGAACTTAATTTCAATGTAATCCAGCCAGTTTGACCAGTTAATTTCGAAGTATCAATTTCCTGATTATCGATCTTGATTTTCACGCCTTTGACAACACCTAATGTGATAGTTACTGGAGAGCCTTTAGAAACTGTTGTTTTGGCCATCTTATTATTAGGCTCAAGAGTTGTTCCTCCAGCCAATTCAGTATCTGAAACACTAATCCAGCTTGTTGCATCCGTCACAGATAGTTGAAGTTCGGCAGTATCTTTAGCAGTTTTATATTCTACCGATATAACATCTCCCTGACCAGAAACCGTCACAGTTGATGCGTCGCTCGAACTTGATGGGCTAGTGGTTTGATTGCTAGTTGTCGTTTCACTACTTGTTGCACTTGTTGTCGTAGTCACAACATTATAGTTGGCTGAAGTTGTTGCTGTCGGTTGTGTTTGAATGTAATTCCAAACATAATAAGAAACAAAAATTATAATAGATAAGGAGAAGAGAATAAAGTAAAACAGAGGGAGCAAGGAACGTTTCTTGCGATTAGAACGTCTACGACCTGATAGTTCTATCTCATCAACATCAACTTCCTCATAGGTAATCATACTCCCTGAATCATATGCGTCTAAAACAAGATTTTCATCCAACTCAACTGCCCAAGCATACTTCCTCAAAAAAGAACGTGTATAAAAAGGGCTTGGCAACTGGTCGAAATCATCTGATTCTAAAGCCTCAAGCAGATTCAGTTGAATGTCTGTCTTGCGCTGCAATTCCTCTAAACTCAAACCTTGATTGATTCTTGCTAAACGTAACACTTCACCAATTGTTTTTTTTCTCATACTTACCATGCCTTCTTTCTAGTTTATTTTATATTTCGATGGCTATAGTGGAAAAATTGTAAATTCAACTATTTCACTATTATCGATAAAATGATGTCCTACCTCAAGAACATCATCCAAGGTCATTTCCTGTATAATCTTTGGTAAATCAAACAGGGTTGTTTCGTCAGAATGTGACTGATATTGGGTCGCAATAAATTCTAAAGAGTTCATACTATGGATAAATTCTCCATAAATTTCACTTTTGATTAAATCAAGATGTTCTTCCGAAATATCTGCATCAGTAACAAAACTCTGAATCGCCTTTCGGAATTGATGCGAAATTGACACAGGCTCCTTCGTGTCCATTGTCAGCATCAAAAAGTTAAAACGTCGATTGATTTCAACTTCTAAAGATAATGAAGAATCTAATTTCCCGGTTTCATACAAACTCTGAAATCTTTTAGAGGTCCAACCAAACATCATCGTAAATAAAGCTCTTAGTAAGACGCTATATCGATAACAATCCTGGTGACTCATATCAGAATTCGTTCGAACTCCTATTGCTAATTTAGGTGATGCAACATCCATGCGAATGCTCTCAACCTTCTTTACAGGGTGTAAAGCGATGGGTTCTTTTGGATTTTGAACTATACAACCTCCAACATCCTTTTGCGAGAAATAATTCTGTATCAACTCTAAATCAAAATTTCCAACGAGGAAAATTTGGCTATTGACAGGAGTGTAAAATTCATCAAAATTGTCCCGTAGATCCTCTAAACTAATATCTTCTATCGAATCTTCAGTCCCAACAATATCTGAAGCTAGTGGAGTTTCCGGATATAGATTTGCAAGTGTTTTAAAGAACAAGCAAGAATCAGGATCATCCTGATACATTTCGCGTTCTTGTTGAATAATATCCTTTTCTCGTTCAACAGATTCTTCAGTAATTTTAAAGCTAGTAACAAGCTCGTCAAGCAAGTCCAAACACCCAGCCACATTGTCAGAGGTTGAAAAAAGATAACTTGTATTTGTAAAGCTTGTAAAGGCATTACTATCTGCACCTAATTTAGTAAATGCAGCCATGATATCTTCAGAATTTTCTCTTTCAAAAAGTTTATGTTCTAAAAAATGAGCAATCCCCTTAGGATATATTTTCTTTTTACTATCTCTAGCTGTAAACTCAGTGTCAACTGAACCAACATAGACAGTTACTACACCATAAACTTCGTTAAAATCATTTTTAGGAAGTAAAGAAACTGTCAATCCGTTTTCTAATTTTGCTTGATAAAGAGTTTCCTTTACAGCAGGATAATATTTCTCTTGAAAAGTAACTCTAGTCATTCTGCTCCTTCCATAAAATAGATAGCCTGCAATTTCAAACTAGATGCCGCCCTACAGATTTCATCCTTGTCAACTTGCTCTAGTCTCTCTATCAAAGTATCCAGGTCTAAAACCGATTTACCAAAAAAGAGGCTTAAGTATTCTCTATCTATAATCGAATCTTGATTATCCTGACTTAACAACATCGTCCTACGAATCATTTCCTTAGTTTGATTAACTTCAGAATCTGTAAATCTACCATTTTTGATAGCTAACAATTGATCATTCATCAATTTTCTTACCTTGTTTCGGTTTTGACGATTTATCCCAGCAAACAATCTTAAAAATCCACTAAAGAGATCTAAGTGACTAGAAACAGTGTAGGCCAACCCTTCCTTTTCCCTAACTTGGGTAAACAATTTAGAGTGCGGGAAAGCTCCAAGCAAACCATTCACAAGAAGCAAGGCCATCTTTTGATCATCTCCATAACCAATTGTGTTATGATAACCCATTTCTAGAATAGACTGACCTAGGTTTTTCCTAGCAATTCCTTCTCTAAGAACATTTGAATAACCTTGCTGATATTGAATATTTACAGTTTCTTTACGACCTGTCAAGTTAAATTTCTTCAAGTTTTCTAAGACTTCAATTTCATTAAAATCACCTAAAAATAATAAATCAATTCTATCTTCCTTCAGCATTTTTTGAAAACTTGAATAGCAAGATTTAGAAGTCTCTTCGGAAATTCTGGCAATTAAATCTCTAGGAACTAACTGCATTGATTCCTCTTGGAAAAACAACTGATCCAATTCTTTATGGGCAAAGAAGAAAGGATCCTCTAATTCTGATTCTAGTCTCGCCAACAATTGTTTTTTTTCAATTTCAAAGGCATTGTTCTCAAATTCATCTTCATTTGACAATGGATTAAATATGACTTGATACAATAATTCTAAAATCTGAGCAGTTAATACGTTTTTCTTACTTAAGAATTCATCTCGAACATAAGTCAAACTCACGTCTACTAAGTGACTTTGTCCCCTTCTATAAGCATGAGTTGACAAATCTGCACCATACAATGCCGCCAGATGTTTTCTAAGAACCTGAGCAGTCGGATAGCCTTTATTAGCAGTTTCAAGCATACTGGCACTTAGCATGCGACCAGAAATTAAATCCAGAGATAATGGAGCTGTGAAACGCATGGTTATTTTATTTGTCTTAAACTTTTTAGATTGGATAAAATGCACTGCAATTCCAGGGAATAACTCCATCTTTTACCTCCTTTTACATAGAGTTCTATTATACCATGAAAACGAAAATTTTTCCTGTTCTCTTTGACTCTTTTGAAATTAAAATCGTTTTCATATCAGTAGTTTCTTCTCAACTATTTTGAGCAAAATATGGTATAATACCAAAGATTGAGGTGAACTATGGAATACAAATTATTTGAAGAATTTATTACTCTCCAATCTCTTTTGAAAGACCTTGGGATTATACAAAGTGGCGGTGCTATTAAATCTTTTTTAGCGGACCATCTTGTATATTTTAATGGAGAATTAGAAAATCGTAGAGGCAAAAAAATTAGAATCGGGGATTCTATTGAAATCCCTGATTTAAAAACTCAAATTATTCTAGTTAAACCAACATCAGAAGAACTAGAGGAATTTCGTCTAGAAAAACTTGAGAAAGAACGTGTAGCTAAGCTTGTCAAGGAAATGAATAAAAAGGTACAAAAAAAGCCAACAAAAAAAGCTCAAGCAACAAAAACAAAACCTGCACCACGTTTCCCAGGTAGATAAATATGTGGCTGAAAAATCTATCCATTAAACAATTTCGTAACTATCGAGATGTTGAAGTTAATTTCAATCCAAAATTAAATGTATTTGTTGGCCGAAACGCTCAAGGAAAAACCAATCTTCTCGAAAGTATTTACTTTTTAGCCTTAACAAGAAGTCATCGAACAAAGACAGACAAAAATTTAATTCAATTTGAAGAAGAACAACTGCAAGTTTCTGGAATCTTGCAAAAGAAAACAGCAAGCATTCCACTTGAAATTGACTTAACACAAAAAGGTCGAATTACTAAAGTGAATTACTTAAAACAAGCTCGCCTATCAGACTATATTGGTCATATGAATGTTGTCTTATTCGCTCCAGAAGATTTACAACTTGTAAAAGGCGCTCCGGCCATTCGTCGTAAATTCATTGACATAGAATTAGGGCAAATTAAACCAATTTACTTGTCAGACCTGTCAAGTTATAACCACGTCCTTAAACAGAGAAATACCTATCTCAAATCTACACAAAACATAGATGAGACTTTCCTATCTGTTCTTGATGACCAACTGGTAGAGTATGGCTGTCGTGTAATGAATCATCGAGCTGACTTTATCCAGAAAATGGAACTCTTTGGCAAGAAAAAACATTTTGACATCTCAGATCAGTTAGAAAATCTGTCAATCCGTTATCAACCTTTTGTAAACTTTGTTGACAAGAAACATTTGGCTGAATCTTTCCATATAGCACTTCAAAAAAGTAGACCCAGAGATTTATTTAAGAAGAATACTGGAGTTGGTCCTCATCGGGACGATATGATTTTCATGATTAATGGAATGGAAGCAAGTTTCGGAAGTCAAGGGCAACATCGTAGCTTGGTGCTTTCTATAAAACTTGCTGAAATCGAATTGATGGAGAGCATTACCAAAGAATCTCCCATTCTTTTACTTGACGATGTCATGAGTGAACTTGACAATACTCGTCAACTTAAATTATTGGAAACTATTTCTCATAACATTCAAACTTTTATTACAACTACTAGTTTAGACCATCTTCAAAACTTACCTGATAACTTGAGCGTCTTTACAGTAGATAATGGTCAATTGACTGTAAATTAAACTTTACATCTTTGTAAAACAAAAAAATCTCCCGTTTAACAGGAGATTTTTTTATTACATTGAATAGTTTGGTGCTTCATTAGTGATTTGCACATCGTGTGGATGGCTTTCTTTTAGACCCGCACCTGACATTTCGATAAACTGAGCATTGTCATGTAATTCTTTTAAGTTAGCAGCACCACAGTAACCCATACCAGAACGAATACCACCAATCATTTGGAAAACAATATCAGCTGCTGCACCTTTATAAGCAACACGACCTTCGATTCCTTCTGGAACGAGTTTGTTTGCTTCATTGACAGAACCTTGGAAGTAACGGTCGCTTGAACCCTTCTTCATAGCAGCGATTGAACCCATACCGCGGTATGTCTTGAACTTACGCCCTTGGAAGATCTCAGTTTCACCTGGAGCTTCATCTGTTCCTGCAAACATTGATCCGAGCATCACTGCGTTTCCTCCAGCAGCAAGGGCTTTTACAATATCTCCAGAATATTTGATTCCACCATCAGCGATAATTGTTTTACCATATTCACGAGCAACTGCTGCTGCATCGTAAATTGCTGTTACCTGGGGAACTCCTACACCAGCAATAACACGAGTTGTACAGATTGACCCTGGACCAATACCGACTTTAACAACGTCAACACCTGCATCATAAAGAGCACGCGCACCTTCAGCAGTAGCGATGTTCCCAGCAATCAGTGTACGGTCTGGGAAATGAGCACGAATTTCAGCGATTTTACGAAGTACACCCGCTGAGTGACCATGGGCAGTATCGATAACAATAGCATCAGCTCCTGCTTCAAAGAGGGCTTCTGCACGTTCAAATGTATCAGAAGTAACTCCTACCGCACCAGCAACTAGAAGACGACCGAATTCATCTTTTGCCGCATTTGGGAACTCAATCACTTTTTCAATATCTTTAATGGTGATTAAACCAGAAAGACGACCCTCTTCGTCAACTAGAGGTAGTTTTTCAATACGGTGTTCTTGAAGAATACTCTCAGCAGTTTTTAAATCTGTACCAACCGGAGCAGTAACTAAGTTTTCACTAGTCATGTGTTTTGAAATTGGTTGGTTGTAGTCAGAAATGAAACGCAGATCTCGGTTGGTCAAAATACCAACTAACTTACGGTTTTCTAGAGTTTCAACCACTGGGATACCACTGATACGGTAACGGCCCATGAGTTCATCTGCTTCAGCGATTGTATGTTCAGGAGTCAAGAAGAATGGATCAATGATAACACCATTTTCAGAACGTTTTACCTTACGAACTTCGTCAGCTTGTTGCTCAATAGACATGTTTTTATGGATAACTCCAAGTCCACCTGCACGTGCGATTGCAATGGCCATTTGGCTTTCTGTTACAGTGTCCATTGCAGCTGTAATAATTGGGATATTTAAAGTCAAATTATCTGCCAATTTTGTTGTTAAATCCGCATCATTAGGCAACACATGACTCTCTGCTGGAATTAGCAATACATCATCAAAGGTAAAACCTTTTTTCAAAAATTTAGTGTCCCAATTAGACATTGAAGTTTCCTCTTTTCTTTCTTTATTGAGCTAAACGCTTTTTGTATTGTATCTATCATACCATTCTATGAAAATTTGTCAATTAAATTTATAAGAGAATAAATAAAAAACTATCCCTCTTATTTTAAAGAAGAAATAGTTTTATAGTTCATATTTTATCCATTAGTGAAAGTAATTTAGACCCATTGCAGCTTTTACTTCTGATAGTGTTTGTCCAGCAACTTCTCGAGCTTTTTCACTACCTTTTTGGAGCATATTATAAACCTCACCCATATCTTTAGCATATTCTAGGCGACGTTCACGGATTGGACCAAGTTCACGTTCTAGGATTTCAAGTAGGTAACGTTTGGTCTTAACATCACCAAGGCCTCCACGTTGATAATGTTCCTTCATTTCAGCAATTT
This sequence comes from Streptococcus infantis ATCC 700779, assembly GCF_000187465.1. Classification (GTDB taxonomy): domain Bacteria; phylum Bacillota; class Bacilli; order Lactobacillales; family Streptococcaceae; genus Streptococcus; species Streptococcus infantis. The sequence goes on from NZ_GL732439.1 coordinate 1,424,492, forward strand.
CTTGAGCATCCTCAGGTCGACCGAATACGTCCAAGTAATGGAAAACCATATTTCCTTCAATCTTACCTGGATCCTCAACACGAATATGGTCTGGATCTGTATACATACTCATTACTTTTTTACGCAAAGTATCTGCATCATCAGCTAGGTAAATTCCATTATTAAGTGATTTCGACATTTTGGCATTACCATCAAGACCTGGTAAACGTCCCGCACCTTCGTGCTCAGGGTAAATTCCTTCTGGTTCTACTAAAACATCACAGTTATAGGTATGGTTGAAAGAACGCACAATTTCACGTGTTTGTTCAATCATCGGCTTTTGATCATTCCCTACTGGAACCAAGTTAGCCTTAAATGCTGTAATATCTGCTGCTTGCGCAACAGGATAAACTAAAAATCCAGTTGGAATACTTTCACCAAAGCCTTTTTGAGCAATTTCAGTCTTTACGGTTGGATTTCGTTCCAAGCGAGCTAATGAAACTAGGTTCATATAATACATAGAGAGCTCTGCCAATTCTGGAATCTGGCTTTGAATGAAAATCGTTGCTTTATTAGGATCTAATCCCACTGCAAGATAGTCCAAAGCAACATTCCCAATAGACTCTACAATAGTTTGTGGATCTTTTGCATGGTCTGTTAGTGCTTGCTGGTCAGCTAAAAAAACAAACATGTCATATTTATTTTCTTCTTGTAGTAAGACACGATTTTTCAAACTACCAACGTAGTGCCCAATGTGTAATTTCCCCGTTGGACGATCTCCTGTTAAAATAATGGGTTTACTCATCTTATTCTCCTTTGATATGGTCCTTTCAATTATAGCATTTTTTTAATAAAAAGACAGATAATTTTTTTATTGAAACAATAGAGATGTTACCCCTTTCAATCGTAAAGGGGTTGTCAACTTTGTTTACAAAAAATTGACAAATAAAAATTTGAATAATTGATGATTTTCTAGTAGAATTAGAGTATTACATATAATAGGAGAAAAACTTTGCTAACAGTATCTGATGTTTCACTACGTTTTAGTGATCGCAAACTTTTTGATGATGTAAACATCAAATTTACAGAAGGAAATACCTATGGTTTGATTGGTGCCAACGGTGCTGGAAAATCAACCTTTTTAAAAATCTTAGCTGGAGATATTGAACCAACAACTGGGCATATCTCTCTTGGACCAGATGAACGTCTTTCAGTACTTCGTCAAAATCACTTTGACTACGAAGATGAGCGTGTTATTGATGTTGTTATCATGGGTAATGAAAAACTATACAACATCATGAAAGAAAAAGACGCCATTTATATGAAAGAAGATTTTTCAGAAGAAGATGGTGTTCGCGCAGCTGAACTTGAAGGAGAATTCGCTGAACTAGGTGGTTGGGAAGCTGAGAGTGAAGCTTCACAACTCTTACAAAATTTGAATATTCCAGAAGAACTTCATTACCAAAATATGAGTGAACTAGCAAATGGCGAAAAAGTAAAGGTTCTCCTTGCTAAAGCCCTCTTCGGTAAACCAGATGTCCTTCTTTTGGACGAGCCGACTAATGGTCTGGATATTCAATCCATCACTTGGCTAGAGGATTTCCTAATCGACTTTGATAATACTGTCATTGTCGTATCCCACGACCGTCACTTCTTGAATAAAGTTTGTACTCACATGGCTGACCTTGACTTTGGAAAAATCAAACTCTATGTCGGAAACTACGACTTCTGGAAGGAGTCTTCTGAGCTTGCTGCTAAATTACTAGCAGACCGTAATGCTAAAGCAGAAGAAAAAATCAAACAACTTCAAGAATTCGTTGCTCGTTTCTCTGCTAATGCTTCTAAATCAAGACAAGCAACTTCACGTAAAAAAATGCTTGACAAGATTGAGCTAGAGGAAATTGTTCCTTCTAGTCGTAAATACCCTTTTATCAGCTTTAAAGCTGAACGTGAAATTGGGAACGACCTCTTGACAGTAGAAAATCTATCTGTAAAGATTGATGGTGAAACTATTCTTGACAACATCAGCTTCATCTTGCGTCCAGGTGACAAGACAGCTCTTATCGGACAAAATGACATCCAAACAACTGCCTTGATTCGTGCCATTATGGGTGAAATTGACTATGAAGGGACTGTCAAGTGGGGAGTTACAACTAGTCGCTCTTACTTGCCAAAAGACAATTCAGCTGATTTTGCTGGCAGTGAATCTATCCTTGACTGGCTCCGTCAATTCGCAAGTAAAGAAGAAGATGACAACACTTTCTTGCGTGGTTTCCTAGGTCGTATGCTCTTCTCTGGAGACGAAGTTAACAAACCTGTAAACGTCTTGTCAGGGGGAGAAAAGGTACGCGTGATGCTCTCAAAACTCATGCTTTTAAAATCAAACGTTCTTGTACTTGACGATCCTACAAATCACTTAGACTTGGAATCTATTTCAAGTTTGAACGATGGATTGAAAAATTTCAAAGAATCTATCATCTTCGCCAGTCACGACCATGAATTCATCCAAACTTTGGCTAACCACATTATTGTCTTATCTAAAAACGGCGTCATCGATCGTATTGATGAAACCTATGATGAATTCTTAGAAAATGCTGAAGTTCAAGCAAAAGTAAAAGAACTTTGGAAAGACTAAAAAAATAAAACTCAGTTGGGTTCCCAATTGAGTTTTTAGTTGATAGTTCTGTCAATCTGATTCTATTCAACCTATTCATTGTTTCACGTGAAACATTCTATTATTAGATTTATAAATTCTTGACAAGATTCATGCACATAAAAAATCGACCAAATTGGTCGATTTTTTTAATCTTCTTCCATTTTTTTAGGTTGATAAGCAAGCATACCTAATCCTATAAATAGGACTAAAGTTACGAGAAGGAAAATTATCTGATTATGAACATTCCCTGTCATAGAAATTGTTTGTCTCAATCCTGAAACTGAATAACTCATTGGTAACCAAGGATTGACAGCCTTAAAGAAATCATTAGTCAAAGCAAGTGGATAAGTTCCTGCACTTGATGCTAATTGTAATAATAGTAAAATAAGAGAGAAGAAAGCACCTAAGCGACTATTCCATGTCGTTAACGCGGTTACCATAGACATAAAGGTCAAACTTGCGATGATGATTAAGAACAAGGTTCTCATTTCATGATTTGCCGTTAGACCGATAAGATGAACTCCTCCATAGACTAAGACAGCTGCTAAAACAGCTATGACGCCATTTATTTCGAAACGAGATTTAACCCAAGCCCAACGACTTTCAGGATGACGACCTGAAGGTAACTTAGCAAAAATCATATTTGTTGATAACGCAGCAACAAAGAGAGCAACAGATATCATATAAGGAGCCATAGCAATCCCATTTACAGGAACCTGATCATTGTCTGTTTTTGAAAGACTCAAGGGCTCAGATAATACTTCTGCATTGTTAGGCTCTGTTGATGCTGTTTTTAGTTGATTGCTAGCACTATTTAATCCTTCTCCTAGTCCTGTAGATCCTACTTGCAGACTTTCAATACCAACAGTTAAAGTTGTTCCACCATCTGCTAGTTTTCCAGCACCATCAGCAATTTTCATTGCTCCACTTTCTAACTGAGAGCTAGCTGAAAGCAATTGACTTGATTTATCTGTTAATTGACTAGAACCTAGCTGTATTTTATCCAGTCCTGCAATTAAGTCTGAACTCTTACTGTTTAATTGATTAGAACCAGATGAGAGTTTTTCGATACCTGTTACTAATTCTGGAGTTTTCCCAGCTAGCGAATCCAAACCAGTTGTCAAGGTTGAAGAGTTTTCTGTCAACTTACTTGATCCAGAAACCAATTGATCCAAACTTGTTGTTAAAGTTGTATTCTTTTCACTTAGTTGGTTTACACCTAAAGAAATAGTATCCAACCCTTTAGTATAATCATTAACTCCATTTTCAATCGATTGACTTCCAGGAACTAACTGATTATCTACAGCATTTTGCAACTGTGTAAATCCACTTGACATAGATATCAAGGAACTAGACGCCACAGGTAATACTTGATTTGCTTTAGTCTGTAAAGTAGAAAGATTAGAGACTGGTTGGTTTACACTTCCCAAATTTTCTTTTAAATCTCCTACCGTCGTTAAAATTGCTTTTGCTGACTCTATCGTAGAATTAGAATTATTTGAAACAGCTGCAGTCAGTTCTTGTTTCTGAGTATCAGTAAGAGATTGATAAGTTGCTGTTGCTTGAAGATTGGTAAGAGTTTTCTCTTGCTCTGTTTGACTATTAGTCACAATAGTTTGAGCAAGAGTAGATATATTCGCTAAATCATTAGATATTGTACTTTTAAGTTCAGTATTATCTGAAATAGTTACAGCTTGAAGTGCTTTATTCAATTCATCTAAACTAGTTGCTAATTGAGTGATTTCCTCTTTTTGTTGAGATGAAGTATTCAATTGAGTCGAAATTTCTTTGATTCCTTTATTTAATTGAGTAATACCGTCTCTCAATGTATCTGATTGACTTGATAGTTGGTTTGTACCAACAGATAATTTGTCAACTCCGCTTGTATAGGCATTGACACCAACCGAAAATTGACTGAGTCCTGAATTGAGTTGTGAAACTCCACCAGCATATGACTTCATCCCTATATTTAACTGGTTGACACCTGCAACTAATTCTGGAGTCTTGGAAGATAATTGATTAAGTCCTGTGTCAATCTGTGAAACCGCACTTGTATAGTTCTGTAAACCATCATTAAATGTTCCTAAGCCACTATTTAGTTGCTTTACTCCAGTGACATATGTTGTCAACCCTCTTGTAAATTGTTCACTTCCATCAGAAAAAGTTAAACTTGAGTTAGCTAAAGTATTAAGATTTGAAGACAATGTTTGACTTCCTACAGCCAATTGACCAGCTCCGTTGGCTAATTGTTCACTTCCATCTGCAGCTTTGGTTAAACCGGATTTTAAATCACCCATCTTTTGAAATAAAGCTTTCGTGTAAGTCTCAGTTACACTGGCAGAAACATTTTGTTTTAACTGTGTCATAGCAGAATCACTCATCTTACTTGCAATGAAGCTATGTCCACTAGAAGTTTGATAGTCAATGTTCATTTGTTCTGGGTGATCTGTTAAAATAGAAGCAGCCTTTTCAGACAAATCACTTGGCAAAGTTACTACCATATAGTAATCGCCATTCTCTAGTCCTTTTTTTCCTTCTTCCTCTTTTACAAAATGAAAATCCAAGGATTTATTTTCCTTTAAATTAGACACCATGTCTTTTCCGATAGCCATCGTATTTCCATTGTAAGTCGCTTCCTTATCATTATTTACAACCGCTACAGGCAACTCAGATAATTGACCATACGGATCCCACATAGATGATAAAAATATGATATTGTATAAAGCTGGAATGAGAGAAATCCCTATCATTACAATGATAAAGGTTGGTTTTTTAAAAATTGCTTTCCATTCTTTAAACATATTGTCTCCTTTTTTACACATATTGTCTAAAATTTTGATATAATAGATTATACATTAAAAATTCTTATTTACAAGTCAAAATTATCATTTTTAGACACTAAGTCTATTTTTGTTCACAAGGAGGAACTATGAAAGAGAGCAACAAACGCTTAAAAACCAAACGTATTATTGAGAACGCCATGGTTCAATTATTAACGGAACAACCATTTGATCAAATTAGCACTATTAAGCTGGCAGAAAAAGCCGGGATTAGTCGTTCTAGTTTTTATACTCATTACAAGGATAAGTATGATATGATTGAACATTACCAAAGTAAGCTTTTTCATACATTTGAGTATATTTTCCAAAAACACGCAAATCATAAAAGAGATGCTATTTTAGAAGTGTTTGAATACTTAGAGTCTGAACCTTTACTAGCTGCTCTTCTATCTGAAAATGGTACAAAAGAGATACAAAACTTCCTGAGAAATAAACTTCACATTATGCTTAGCACTGACCTCCAAAAACGCTTTATGCAATTAAATTTAAACAATATTGAGTTAGAGTATAGCAGTATTTATCTAACAAACGCACTATTTGGTGTATGCCAAACCTGGATTGCTCATGGAAAAAAAGAAAGTCCACAAGAAATGACAAACTTTCTTATGAAAATGTTGGGAGATGCAAATTAGAGACAAAAAAAGAACACCAATGGTGTTCTTTTTGTTTAACTCCGCCAGTAGGACTCGAACCTACGACATCATGATTAACAGTCATGCGCTACTACCAACTGAGCTATGGCGGATAATATAGTCCGTACGGGATTCGAACCCGTGTTACCGCCGTGAAAAGGCGGTGTCTTAACCCCTTGACCAACGGACCATCTATCTGTAGCAGATATAACCATTATATCAATTTCTTACTAATTGTCAATCACTTTTTAGATTTTTTCTCCAGAATATCTCTTAATTTCCGTACCTTTAGACGGGTAATTGGACAACGATGATCCTCATAAAAAACCACTTCTAAATTTTTTCGATCAATTTCCCTAATATTTCCTACATTGACAAGAAATGATTTATGAGCAGAATAAAATCTTTGAGTATCTTTATCTTTTTCTTGAATATCCGCCATAGTACCATAAAATTCTTTGGCAAAATTCTTACCAATAATCCTTAATTTATGAGATACTCCTGTTGTTTCAATATATAAAATATCATGGTAGGGAATTTTCAAATCATTTCCCTTGTAATTATAGTCAAAATAATCCACAACATCTTTATTTTCAAGCAGCATACTTTTGGTATATAAGATGCTCTGTTCGATACGTTTTTTAAATAATTCATCATTGATATCTTTATCAACAAAATCCAAGGCTGATACTTGATATTTGTAAGTTAAGGTAGCAAATTCTGATCTACTAGTGATAAATACGATAATTGCATAGGGATTGTGGCGACGAATAAACTGTGCTACCTCAAATCCTTTTTTCTCAACGCCATGAATATCAATATCTAGAAAATAAAGCTGGTTTACTTCATCATTTTCGATATATTCCTTAAATTCTCGTTCTTTACCTGTTGTTTTATAAGAAATAGGAATATTCAATTCCTTTGAAATTTCATCCAAGGTTCTTTCTAGTCTGACTTGATGTTGAATAACATCTTCCAAAATTAATACTTTCATTCAAACTCTCTCTTAAATCTAATAATCTGTCTAAATGTACTATCTTCCATCTCTGTTTCTAAAATGATATTTTCATACTGATCCAAAATTTCTTTAACATTTTTAAGCCCTATTCCTCTATTTCTACCTTTAGTAGAAAAACCTAGTTCAAATAAATCTTCTGAAGGTATCATGGTAATTTTACACGAATTTTGAATCACGATAACTGTTTCCAAATCCATTTTAATCACTGCAACTTCCATTTGTTTCAAATAACTTTCTGCAGCACCTTCAACAGCATTGTTCAATAATACACTCATAATACGCACAAGATCAAGTAAATCAATTGACAACCTTGTGATAATATCCTTTACTTCTAGTGTAAACTCTACGTCATTATTTCTGGCATATACAATAGATTGAGCAATCAAACTTCGTAAAGCTGAGTCTTCTATATTGTTTAAATCAAAGTATGTATACTTATCTGAACGTAATTTTTGATTAGCTTTTACTAAGACTTCATTGTAAATTCTGTCAATTTCCTGTAAATCTTTACTGTCAATAGCCATTTGCATACTGACAAGCATACCTGCATAATCATGACGAAAACCACGGATTTCATTATACAAAGCCACAATTTCATCTGTATAGGTCTGTAAATGTTCTTGTTCAAATTTTTTCTGTTTTAGGGCTATTTCTTTTTCAACTCGCACCTTATAAGAATTCATAGCGAAGAAGATTAGTAGTAAACAAATAAATACAATTGTTGCTAAAATACTACCAAAGCTATTAAAATGTGCATGAGTACTTACCATATCTGAAATGAATGATAGAATATGTAAAGTAAAGAAACCAAGTATAACTTTTTTTAAAAATGGATAGAGGTAATCTTTATCAAAATAATTAAGTTCAAGATGAAAATAAGTAATAATTTTTTTAATAATAAAATAAGTTATTAATAAAACTACTAAAAAAAAGATTTCTTTATATTTTGATACAAAATAATCACCTGTTATAGAGGATATGATTACTGCTATAAAAGTATGAGTACTATGATATAGTAAAGACAATAGTAGACTGATAAAAATAGCCTTGTACTTATTATACTTTTTTACCCCTATTAGATAAACATATATAATAAAGGGAAACATGAATTTTTCTAAACCTAACCCATGTAAAAAAACAAAATAAAAGATAATTTCAACTACGGACTGCAATATAAAAATCCAACATATGAATAGAAATCTTTCTTTTTTTGTTGCTCTACAAATTAGTTTATAGCTATTTATTAGAATAAAAATATGAAGAATAACTATGAATATTTTTAATAAATCCATCATGTCTCCCTATAATGTTTTCTATTTTTTCCTTTTAGGAAAAAGATTAGTAATAAAGTAAGTTAATCTTTTATCCCCACCTTGGATTTCCTGTAATTCTTTTTCTGTAAGTTTTTTGAACTGCTCTAATTTAACTGTTTTTTCCATATTAAATTCTCCTTTATTGTTTTTTTCTTGTAAATTAACTTACAAGCCTATTATACAAAACGGAGTCTGTTTTAAAACATTTCATTCTCAACTGCACATTTTTGTACCTGAACTGTCAATTTTTACAAAAAACGCTGGGTTTCCCCAGCGTTAAATCTAGTATATGATCCCAGCAGGATTCGAACCTGCGACCGTTCGCTTAGAAGGCGAATGCTCTATCCAGCTGAGCTATGAGACCTAACTAGTTTATCTTATCAAAATAATCGAGAATAGTCAATCCTATTTATGATAAGGAGAACCTTGTTGGATCGTAAATGCTCGGTATATCTGTTCTACAAGAACTAGACGCATTAATTGATGTGGAAGAGTTAAACGACCAAAACTTACTGATAGGTTAGCTCGTTTTTTCACTTCATTGGATAATCCTAAACTTCCACCGATCACAAATGTTAAGGTTGAATAACCATTAATAGATGCTTGTTCTAACTGTTTACTGAATTCTTCAGAAGATAATATCTTCCCTTCAATAGCCAAAACAACAACAAATTCTCTATCACCAATTTTGGAAAGGATTCGATTTCCTTCTAAATTCAAGATTTTTTCATTTTCTGAATCGCTGGCACGATCTGGTGTCTTTTCATCAGCTAATTCGATCATTTCTACGGCAGCAAATCGTGATATTCTTTTAGAATATTCTGCAATTCCATCTTTGAGATACTTTTCTTTTAGTTTTCCAACTGTTACAATTTTTATTTTCATGCTTCTATTTTATCATAATCGCATTCTATTCACATCTTATTCACAAATGAAAAAGGTGAAAAAACACAATAAATTCACAAGTTTTAATCAGTTATCCACAGATTGTTAAAAACTTAAACTTTTTTAAGCTAGGATTAAGTTAATAATTTTATACTTTCACTAATTAATCAAATATGGAGGATTCTATGAAAAACTTAAAGAAGTTTTCAAAAACAATTGGACAACTTTTACTAGTTATTCTCATTAGCTTTTTTAGTGGTCTATTAGGAAGTTTGGCTGTTCTTCAGTTCAACCAAAAGCAAGGAGGTGGAGAACAAAATAGTGCAGCGGTCACTCAGACTGCTTCGAAAAATGAAAATTCTACCACACAGGCTGTAGATAAAGTTAAAGATGCAGTTGTATCGATTATCACTTATTCAGAAAACTCTCAAGGTAGTTTTGTTGGAACTGATGATACTGATACAGATTCAAACACTGAACAAATTAACAGTGAAGGTTCTGGTGTTATCTATAAAAAAGATGGGGATGATGCTTATATTGTAACCAACACTCACGTTATTAGTGGAGCTAAAAAAGTTGATATTCGTCTAGCAGATGGAACAAAAGTACCAGGTGAAATTGTTGGTTCTGATACCTATTCTGATATTGCAGTAGTGAAAATTTCTTCTGAAAAGGTCTCTACAGTAGCTGAGTTTGGTGACTCAAGTCAATTATCTGTTGGGGAAACAGCTATCGCAATCGGTAGTCCTTTGGGGTCAGAATATGCAAATACAGTTACACAAGGGATTGTTTCAAGCTTGAACAGACACGTTTCTTTGAAATCTGAAGATGGTCAAGCTATTTCAACAAATGCCATTCAAACAGACACAGCTATTAACCCTGGTAACTCTGGAGGACCTTTGATTAACATCCAGGGAGAAGTTATCGGTATTACATCAAGTAAAATCGCCTCTAATGGTGGAACATCCGTAGAAGGTCTTGGTTTTGCTATTCCTGCAAATGATGTTAAGAATATTATCAAACAGTTGGTAAAAGATGGAAAAGTAACTCGACCAGCTCTTGGTATCCACATGGTTAATTTGACAAACCTTAGCACTGCCGATCTACAAAAATTGAAACTTCCTGACAACGTTACTTCTGGTGTAGCTGTTCGTTCTGTTCAAAAGAACATGCCTGCAAATGGACATTTACAACAATATGATGTTATCACAAAAATAGATGATACTAAGATTTCTTCTACTACTGAATTGCAAAATGCACTTTACAGTCACTCTATTGGTGATGAAATGACTGTAACTTATTACCGTAATGGTAAAGAAGAAACAACTAAAATCAAACTAGATAAGAGTACAAGTGATTTAAATTAATAGTTTACATATTTGTAAACCTACTTTACAGAATATTAAAGATATGATACTGTAGAGATATGGAAGAACTTAAACTAATTCGTATCAGTGATATTCAAAAAAATCCCTATCAACCTCGTAAAGAATTCTCAAAAGAAAAAATTCAAGAACTTGCCCAATCTATTAAAGAAAATGGTTTAATTCAACCCATTATTGTCCGTCAATCTCCAGTTGTCGGATATGAAATCCTAGCTGGAGAAAGACGGTATCGGGCATCGATAGAAGCTGGGCTATCAGAAGTTCCTGTAATCATCAAAAAATTATCTGATCAGGAAATGATGGTTCACTCAATCATTGAAAATTTACAACGAGAAGACTTAAATCCGATTGAAGAAGCAAAAGCTTATCAATCTTTAATTGATAAAGGATATACTCATGCAGACATTGCTGAAAAAATGGGGAAATCACGCCCTTATATCACTAATCTTGTTCGATTGCTAACGCTCCCTGATTTTATTTTAACAGAAGTAGAAACTGGAAAATTGTCTCAAGCACATGCTAGACTTCTAATCCAACTACCTTTGAAAGAACAAAAAAATTTACTCAATCGCATTCAGAAAGAGGATTTATCAGTTCGGCAGGTGGAACACCTACTTAAAGAAGAAAAAAATAAGAAGAAAAGCAAAGAAAAAGATCACTTTATCAAAGAAGAAGAAGAAAATTTGAAAAAATTGTTGGGATTAGATGTCCAAATCGTCCTTCAAAAAAAAGAGGCAGGAAAAATAACTATCTCTTTTCATAATCAAGAAGAATACCAACGTTTTATTAACAGCCTGAAATAAGGCTGTTATTTTATTTTTCTAAACTCACATACTTATCCACTGGATTAGTATAGAAAAAGACTATTAAATCAAAATCTAGACCTTTTATCCACAAGTTGTGGATAAATCTTTTAAACATTGTGGATTGTTTTTCACAAGTTGTGGAAAAATTGCTTGCTATGTGATAAAATAGTGTTTAAGATTACACCATTTAGAAAAGGAGGAGTTTGTTGTTGAAAGAAAAACAATTTTGGAATCAGATTTTAGAATTAGCTAAAGAGAGATTGACACGATCAATGTTTGATTTCTACGCAACACCTGCTGAATTAATAAAGGTTGAGGGAAATATAGCTACCATATTTTTGCCAAGATCTGAAATGGAAATGGTTTGGAGTACAAAACTCAATGATATTATTGTAGCTGTCGGTTTTCAAATCTATGACACTGAAATAAAAGCTCAATATGTATTGACTAAAGAAGATTCTAATACCTCCGATATAGCAAGCAATGTTGAAAACAGTAATCATCAACAGGAAGAAATTAAAAAATCTATACCCTATTCAGAAACAGGATTAAGAGATATCTATACTTTTGATAATTTTATCCAAGGTGATGGAAATATTTGGGCTAAGTCTGCTGCTTTAGCCGTCTCGGAAGATCCTGGACTAACTTATAATCCTCTTTTTATATATGGAGGACCTGGTCTAGGGAAAACTCACTTGCTCAATGCTCTGGGTAATGAAATTCTCAAAAAAAATCCTAATGCGCGTGTAAAATATATTCCTGCTGAAAGTTTTATTAATGAATTTTTAGATCATTTAAGACTCAATGATATGGATAATTTTAAAAAAACCTATCGAAGTCTAGATCTCCTTCTTATTGATGACATTCAATCTCTCAGTGGAAATAAAGTACAAACTCAGGATGAATTTTTCAATACATTCAACAAACTTCACAGTAATAATAAACAGATCGTTTTAACGAGTGACCGTAGGCCAGAACAACTAGAAAATCTACCTGAACGACTTGTCACGCGCTTCTCATGGGGATTAACAACGGACATTACTCCACCTGATTTCGAAACTCGTATCGCTATCTTAAACAGTAAAACAGAGGATTTAGATTATCATTTTCAACCTGACACAATCGAATATTTGGCTGGCCAGTTTGATTCAAATGTACGTGAATTAGAAGGTGCGCTCAAAGATATTAGTCTCATGGCTAAAGTCAAACAAATCAACACTATAACTGTGGATATTGCATCTGAGGCTATACGTGCTCGAAAACAAAGCGTCAGCACCATGATCGTCATTCCGATTGAAAAAATCCAAGAGGAAGTCGGAAAATTTTATGATGTGAGCGTTAAGGAGATGAAGGGAACTAGACGTGTTCTGAATATTGTTCTAGCTCGCCAAGTTGCTATGTACCTAGCTAGAGAATTAACTGATAACAGTCTTCCAAAAATCGGAAAAGAATTTGGTGGTAAAGATCATACAACCGTCATTCATGCTCATGCAAAAATCAAATCTATGATTGAAACTGATGATAAATTACGTATAGAAATCGAAACCATCAAAAAGAAAATCAAATAACTTGTGGATAAGTGTTTAAAATTTTACTGATTTATTAACAAATTTTAAACAAGTATAACTTCTTGATTTTTCTAAACTAAACTTGGTTTTCCACAGATTTCACACAGCCTACTATTACTATTAACCTTCTAATAATAAAAATAAATAAAGGAGATTCCATGATTCATTTTTCTATTAATAAAAATTTATTCCTGCAATCATTAAATATTACAAAACGTGCTATTAGTTCAAAAAATGCTATTCCTGTTTTATCAACTATTAAAATTGATGTGACTAACGAAGGAATTACATTAATTGGATCAAATGGTCAAATTTCAATTGAGAATTTCATTTCTCAAAAAGATGAAAATGCAGGTCTTTTGATTAACTCTTTAGGATCAATTCTTTTAGAGGCTTCTTTCTTTATCAATGTTGTTTCTAGTCTTCCAGATGTGACTCTTGATTTTAAAGAAATTGAACAACATCAGATTGTATTAACAAGTGGAAAATCAGAGATTACCCTTAAAGGTAAAGACAGCGAACAGTATCCACGTATTCAGGAAATTGCAGCAAGTAATCCTTTAGTTCTTGAAACAAAACTTCTCAAAAAGATTATCAACGAAACTGCTTTTGCTGCTAGTGTACAAGAAAGCCGCCCAATCTTGACTGGTGTACACTTTGTCCTAAGTAATCATAAAGAATTGAAAACAGTTGCGACAGATTCTCACCGTCTCAGTCAGAAGAAATTGACACTTGAAAAAAATAGTGATAATTTTGATGTTGTCATCCCAAGTCGCTCTCTACGCGAATTTTCAGCTGTTTTTACGGACGATATTGAAACAGTAGAGATTTTCTTCGCAAACAACCAAATTCTCTTTAGAAGCGAAAATATTAGCTTCTATACACGCCTCTTAGAAGGTAATTATCCTGATACAGATCGTCTGATTCCAACAGATTTTAATACGACAGTAACTTTTGATGTTGTGAATCTACGTCAATCTATGGAACGTGCACGTCTCTTATCAAGTGCTACTCAAAATGGAACTGTAAAATTAGAAATCAAACAAGGAGTGGTTACAGCACATGTAAATTCTCCAGAAGTTGGTAAAGTAAACGAAGAAATCGATACAATTGCTGTATCTGGTGAAGATTTAACTATTAGCTTTAACCCAACTTACTTGATTGAAGCACTAAAAGCCTTGAATAGTGAAAAGGTAACAATCAGTTTCATTTCAGCAGTTCGTCCATTTACCTTGGTACCAGCTGATACAGATGAAGATTTCATGCAGCTGATTACACCAGTTCGTACAAATTAAGTTAAAGAGGTTGAGCCTAGCTCACCTCTTTTATGATATAATCAGAAATATGAAAAGGAGAGTAGTATGTATCAAGTTGGAAATTTTGTTGAAATGAAAAAACCACACGCTTGTACAATCAAATCTACAGGCAAAAAAGCGAATCGTTGGGAAATTACACGTCTAGGTGCAGATATCAAAATTAAATGCAGTAATTGTGATCATGTTGTCATGATGAGTCGCTATGATTTTGAAAGAAAAATGAGTAAAATTATCGACTAAATGCAAGTAGTTAGAGGGTTAGCAAGTTTTCCCTTTTTGTGTTATAATATTGAAGATTGAAATGTGAACGGAGATTGAGAAACTATGGCTTTAACAGCAGGTATCGTGGGTTTGCCAAACGTTGGTAAATCAACCCTATTTAATGCAATTACAAAAGCAGGAGCAGAGGCTGCAAACTATCCATTTGCAACTATTGACCCAAACGTTGGGATGGTAGAAGTTCCAGATGAACGTCTACAAAAATTGACTGAAATGATTACTCCTAAGAAGACAGTCCCAACAACCTTTGAATTTACAGATATTGCAGGGATTGTAAAAGGTGCATCAAAAGGAGAAGGTCTCGGTAATAAATTCTTGGCCAATATCCGTGAAGTTGATGCCATTGTCCATGTAGTTCGTGCCTTTGATGATGAGAATGTCATGCGTGAGCAAGGTCGTGAAGATGCTTTTGTAGATCCATTAGCAGATATTGATACCATTAACCTAGAATTGATTCTTGCTGACTTAGAATCTGTTAATAAACGCTATGCGCGTGTGGAAAAGATGGCACGTACGCAAAAAGATAAGGAATCAGTTGCAGAATTTAACGTTCTCCAAAAGATTAAACCTGTCCTTGAAGACGGTAAATCAGCTCGTACTATTGAATTTACAGATGAAGAGCAAAAGGTTGTCAAAGGTCTTTTCCTCTTGACCACGAAACCAGTTCTTTATGTAGCTAACGTTGATGAGGATGTGGTTGGAGACCCAGAATCTATCGATTATGTGAAGAAAATTCGTGAATTCGCAGCAACAGAAAATGCAGAGGTAGTGGTCATTTCTGCGCGTGCTGAAGAAGAAATTTCTGAGTTAGACGATGAAGATAAAAAAGAGTTTCTTGAAGCCATTGGTTTGACAGAATCAGGTGTGGATAAGTTGACTCGTGCAGCTTACCATCTATTAGGACTTGGAACTTACTTCACAGCTGGTGAAAAAGAAGTTCGTGCTTGGACCTTTAAACGTGGCATGAAAGCTCCTCAAGCTGCTGGAATTATCCACTCTGACTTCGAAAAAGGCTTTATTCGTGCAGTGACTATGTCTTATGATGATTTGATTAAATACGGTTCTGAAAAGGCGGTAAAAGAAGCTGGACGCTTACGTGAAGAAGGAAAAGAATATGTCGTTCAAGATGGCGATATTATGGAATTCCGCTTTAACGTATAATCAACATTTTTAATAGTGTCAATTAGGTTGGAAAAAAAATTCCAACCCTTTTGGCTTTTGAAAGGAAATTTAAATGACAAAATTACTAGTAGGATTGGGAAATCCAGGGGATAAATATTTTGAGACAAAGCATAATGTTGGTTTTATGTTGATTGACCAACTAGCAAAAAAACAGAATGTCACCTTTACACACGATAAAATATTCCAAGCTGAATTAGCTTCATTTTTCCTTAATGGTGAAAAAATTTATCTGGTAAAACCCACTACTTTTATGAATGAAAGTGGGAAAGCAGTTCATGCTTTATTAACTTACTATGGTTTAGATATCGAAGATTTACTGATTATTTACGATGATCTTGACATGGAAGTAGGAAAAATTCGACTTCGCGCTAAAGGATCAGCTGGCGGTCATAATGGTATCAAGTCAATTATCCAACATATTGGTACACAGGTTTTCAATCGTGTAAAGATTGGTATCGGTAGACCTAAAAAAGGGATGTCAGTAGTTCACCACGTTTTGAGTAAATTTGACAAGGATGACTATATAGGTATTTTACAGTCTATTGACAAGGTTGACGATGCTGTAAATTATTATTTACAAGAGAAAAACTTTGAAAAAACAATGCAGAAATACAATGGGTAAGGGAATGTCATTAATCGAATTCTTTTTAGAGAACAAGCAGATACAATTATGGAGTGAACATTTATCTCTCAAGCAGAGGGAATTACTACTAGGTCTCTCTGGTTCAGCAAAGTCTTTAGCTATTGCAAGTAGTGTTAAAAATCAGAACAAGATTTTAGTAATGACATCTACTTATGGAGAAGCTGATCGTCTAGTAAATGATTTAATTTCTATCCTGGGTACTGATATGGTTTATCCATTTTTAGTAGATGATTCACCAATGGTAGAATTTTTAGTATCGTCTCAAGAAAAGATTTTTTCAAGAGTTGAAGCCTTGCGTTTTCTAAGAGATAAATCTCAAAAAGGAATACTAGTTTGTAACATGGCAGCTAGCCGTTTATTCTTACCAGATCCTCAAGTCTTTGATAACAGTGTGTTAAAACTTGAAGTTGGCGAAGAGTGTGAACAAAGAGAATTAAAAAATCAATTGATTTCACTTGGTTATAAAAAAGTTACTCAAGTTCAAAGTCAAGGTGAATTTAGTCTTCGAGGGGATATTTTAGATATCTTTGAAACTTCACAACTATCTCCTTACCGAATAGAATTTTTTGGTGATGAAATAGATGGGATTAGAGAATTCGACGCAGATACACAATTATCAAAAGATAGTCAATCTCAAGTCTTAATCTATCCAGCTAGTGACATTTTATTAACTGTTGAGGATTACAATCGTGGTCAACAATTCTTAGAACATGAGATTGATAAAACTATTTCACCTACATTAAAGTCGTACCTAGAAGAAGTTTTTAGTTGTGCGAAAGAGCAAGTTCTTCATGCTGATATTCGTAAATTTTTGTCTGTTTTTTATAAAAAACAGTGGACCTTGATTGACTACTTGAACCAAGCACCTATTATCTTTGATGATTTTCAAAAAATCATGAATCAGTATGATATTTTTGATAAGGAAACAGCCGGCTACTTTACAGAGGATTTACAAAATAGTAAAGCTGTATCAAGTTTACAATATTTTGCTGATGTAGAAAGTCAGTTTAAAAAATATTTACCAGCTAGCTTCTTTTCTAATTTTCAAAAGGGACTTGGAAATCTAAAATTTGATCATCTTTATCAATTTAATCAATATCCAATGCAAGAATTCTTCAATCAGTTTTCTTTTCTGAAAGAAGAAATTGAACGCTATAAAAAATTAAAATATACGATTGTTCTTCAATCAAGCAGCCAAACAGAACTAAAAAAACTGTCAACGATTCTTGATGAATATAGCATTAAAGTTGACAATAGTAATCAAAGTGAAATCTGTAAAGGAACTGTCAATCTTGTTGAAGGAAACCTTCGTCATGGTTTTCATTTTGTGGATGAGAATCTTGTATTCATCACTGAGTATGAAATATTCAAAAAGAAAATTAAACGTAAATATAGAAGACAAAATATCAGTAATGCTGAGAGATTAAAGGACTATAATGAGCTCCAAAAAGGAGATTATGTTGTTCATCAAATTCATGGGATTGGTCAATATTTAGGAATCGAAACGATTGAACTCAAAGGGATTCACCGAGATTATGTAAGTATCCAATATCAAAATGGAGATCGAATTTCTATCCCTGTAGAACAAATCCAAACCTTATCTAAGTATGTTTCAAGTGACGGTAAGGCTCCAAAGTTAAACAAATTAAACGATGGACGTTTTAAAAAAGCTAAGCAAAAAGTTAAAAATCAAGTTGAAGACATTGCAGATGACTTAATTAAGTTATATGCAGAGAGGAGTCAACTTGAAGGTTTTGCATTTTCAAAAGATGATGAAGATCAAGTTGCTTTTGATGAGGCTTTCCCTTATGTTGAAACTGAAGATCAACTTCGAAGTATCGAAGAAATTAAGAAAGATATGCAGGCTTCTCAACCAATGGATAGACTTTTGGTTGGAGATGTTGGTTTTGGTAAAACAGAAGTTGCCATGCGAGCTGCTTTTAAGGCTGTCAATAATCATAAACAGGTTGTTGTTTTAGTACCTACTACAGTTTTGGCTCAGCAACATTATAGTAATTTCAAGGAAAGATTTGAACAGTTTGCTGTCAATGTAGATGTTTTGAGTCGTTTTAGAAGTAAAAAAGAGCAGACTGAAACACTTGAAAAATTGAAAAAAGGCCAAGTTGATATCCTGATAGGAACCCATCGAGTTTTGTCTAAAGATGTTGAATTTTCTGATTTAGGCTTGATCATCATCGATGAGGAACAACGTTTTGGTGTCAAACATAAGGAAGCTTTGAAGGAATTAAAAAAGAAGGTTGATGTCTTAACTTTGACAGCTACACCAATTCCTCGAACTCTACATATGTCTATGCTAGGTATTCGAGATTTATCTGTCATCGAAACTCCCCCAACCAATCGATATCCTGTACAAACCTATGTCCTTGAACAGAATGATCGTGTCATTCGAGATGCTGTATTGAGAGAAATTGATCGTGGTGGTCAGGTTTACTATCTTTACAATAAAGTTGACACGATTGAAAAGAAGGTTTCAGAGTTACAAGAACTGATTCCAGAAGCTTCTATTGGTTTTGTTCATGGTCAAATGAGTGAAATTCGTTTGGAGAACACACTACTTGATTTCATTGAAGGTGAATATGATATTTTAGTAACCACGACAATCATTGAAACAGGGGTAGACATTCCAAATGCCAATACCTTGTTTATCGAAAATGCGGATCACATGGGTCTGTCTACCTTGTATCAATTAAGAGGTCGGGTTGGTCGTAGTAATCGAATCGCTTATGCCTATCTTATGTATCGACCTGACAAATCTTTGACAGAAGTTTCAGAAAAGAGATTAGAAGCTATCAAGGGATTTACTGAATTGGGTTCTGGTTTCAAAATCGCTATGCGCGATTTATCCATTCGTGGAGCGGGTAATCTTTTAGGAAGTTCGCAGTCCGGTTTTATTGATTCAGTTGGTTTTGAACTCTATTCTCAATTACTGGAAGAAGCAATTGCTAAGAAAAATGGAACTGACAAGAAACGTGAAAAAGGAAATGCTGAGTTAATTCTACAAATTGATGCCTATCTTCCGGATGAGTACATTTCAGATGAACGACATAAAATTGAGATTTACAAGAGAATTCGTCAGATTGACAACCGTGTCAACTATGAAGAATTACAAGATGAGTTAATTGACCGTTTTGGTGAGTATCCAGATGTAGTTGCCTATCTCTTAGAAATTGGATTAGCTAAAGCTTATCTAGATAAAGTATTTGTCAATCGAGTTGAAAGAAGAAATAATAAGCTTGTCATTCAATTTGAAAAAATATCGCAACAGCTATTTTTAACCCAAGATTATTTCCAGGCTCTTTCTCAGACAAATTTGAAGGCTAATATTTCTGAAAATCAAGGTTTGATTGAAGTTGTATTTGATATTCGAAATAAAAAAGATTATGAGATTTTAGAAGGACTCTTAACCTTTGGAGAATCGTTAGCGAAGATAAAAGACTTAAAAGAGTCACATTAGGGATTACCTTTTTTCTTCTATAAAAGGGATAAAAATGGTACAATAATAATTTGAGGTATTATAAGATGAGATTAGATAAATATTTAAAAGTATCACGAATTATTAAACGTCGTACGGTAGCTAAGGAAGTTGCAGATAAAGGGCGAATCAAGGTAAACGGTATCCTTGCTAAAAGTTCAACTGATTTAAAAATCAATGATCAGGTTGAAATTCGTTTTGGAAATAAATTGTTGCTTGTAAAGGTACTGGAAATGAAAGATAGCACTAAAAAAGAAGATGCAGCTGGAATGTATGAAATTATCAGTGAAACAAGGGTAGAAGACGATGTATAAAAAAATAGTCCAAATGAATAATTCATTTATTCAAAATGAACACCAACGACGTAAATACATGATGGAAGAACGTCAAAAACGTAATCGTTTTATGGGTTGGGTTTTGATTTTGATTATGTTGCTATTCATCTTACCAACTTACAATTTAGCACAAAGTTACCAACAATTACTAACACGTCGCCAGCAACTAGCTGATTTGAAAAAACAATATCAGGACTTGAGCGATGAAAAGGATAAAGAAGCTAGTTTAGCAACTAAGCTAAAAGATGAATCCTATGCGGCTAAATATTCCCGTGCAAAATATTATTATTCAAAAACATGGGAGGAAGTTTATACAATTCCGGACTTACTTCCTAGGTAATGCAAAATGGAAAATTTATTAGATATTATCGAAAAATTTTTAAGTCAGTCAGATGAAAAATTAGATGAGTTAGCTCAAAAGAATCATCTGTTACGACTACAAGAAGAAGAGGGGAAAAAGAATGCGTAAATTTTTAGTGATATTACTACTTCCTATTTTCCTAAAAAGCGTTCAAGTAGTAAGCACTGAGAATCCAGTTATCATTCCAAAACAAGAAGTTTATTCTTTAACTCATACTCCATATCATTTTTATTATCAAGATATTATAGAATCTCCAAAATTTTATGGTGAGACGCCAGTTTATTCTACAGAAGACCTGATTAAAGAATCAGGAAAAGTCAATACGGAAACAAAATTATCTGTTTTAGAATGGCGATTAAATAAACAAGGACAGCCTGTCTTTAAATTGTCAAATAATCAATTTGTAATGGCTGATAAACGACTTTTATACGATAGTTCCATCGTAAACGATTTTTCTAAGCGAGTATGGCTAGAACTAGGATTTGTCGTTTATAATAGTCCTTATGATCAACAAGAAGTAAAGTCTACTTTAGCGCCTTATCAAGAAGTTGAAGCAGATATGTCTATTTTTGCTGAAGGTCGTGAATTCTTACATATCAAGCAAACGGGCTGGATTTCGAAGGATTATATTTCCGATGATGATAATCGTATTCAGAAAGTACAAGAGTTGCTATCTGCGAATTATCAAAATGAACAGTTCTCTATTTATATTAAACAATTGAGTACAGGTAAGGAAGCTGGCATTAATGAAAATCAAAAAATGTACGCTGCTAGTGTTATGAAATTACCTTATCTTTATTCTGTTCAGGAAAAAATCAATCAAGGTGATTACCAACTTGACACGAAATTGAAGTATGTTTCCGAAGTTAATGATTTCCCTGGTTCTTATAAACCGGAAGGAAGCGGAAGTCTCCCTAAAACAGCGGACAATAAAGAATACACAATCAAAGATTTAATCACAAAAACTGCAAAAGAATCTGACAATGTAGCTCATAATATTCTTGCTTATTATATTACGAATAAATCAGATGAAGCCTTTAAAAAAGAAATGGCTACTATCGCAGGTGAAGAATGGGATGTGACAGATAAGATGGCTTCAGCTAAAACGGCTGGTCAAGTTATGGAATCTATTTATAATCAGAATGGTTTTGTTTTAGAATCTCTTTCACAAACATCTTTTGATAATCAGCGGATTGCTAAGAATATTTCTGCTAAGGTAGCCCATAAAATTGGGGATGCAGATGAATTTAAACACGATGTGGGAATAGTCTATACAGATTCTCCTTTCGTTATTTCAATCTTTACCAAAAATTCTGATTACGACACTATTTCTAAAATTGCTAAGGATGTCTACGAGGTCCTAAAATGAGAGACCGCGATTTTTTAAATCATTTTCTAGAAAAAGGTTACTTTGAAGGACATTCAAGAGTTGTGCTGGCCTTGTCTGGTGGATTGGATTCGATGTTTCTTTTTCAACTTCTTTTGACCTATCAAAAAGAACTTGATATTGAATTATTTTTAGCTCATGTAAATCATAAACAAAGACCAGAGTCAGATAAGGAAGAAAATGAATTAAGAAAATTAGCTGAACAAGCTGGAGTTCCAATTTATGTAGCTTGTTTTACTGGAGATTTTTCAGAAGTGAATGCTCGTCAATTTCGCTATGAATTTTTTAGAGAAGTGATGGAGAAAACTTCATCTACAGCTCTTGTAACAGCTCATCATGCAGATGATCAAGTTGAGACGATATTTATGCGATTGATTAGAGGTGTTAGACTACAACATTTATCAGCTATTAAAGAAAGACAAATATTTGCTAAGGGAGAGTTGATTCGTCCTTTGTTGTCTTTTTATAAGAAGGATTTTCCTGAAATTGAGCATTTTGAAGATTCAACGAATAAAGAAAATCACTATCTTCGCAATCGTATTCGCAACCTCTATCTGCCACAGTTAGAAAAAGAAAATGTTCAGGTAAAAAAAGCAATTTTAGAGTTTGGAAAAGAAGTTTCTGATTATCAAATTGCTCTGGCTGAATTATCTCAAGCGGTTGATGTAGAAGATTTAACTCAGTTTTTATCTTTTAGTGAAGCAACGCAAGGAGTTTTACTACAACAATACCTTAGTCGTTTTGCTGATTTAAATGTAACAAGAGAACAATTTCAAGAAATTCATCATATTTTAAAAACTAAGAGTCAATATCGCCATAATATAAAAAATGGTTATGAACTTATAAAAGAATACCAGCACTTTCAAATTGGTAAAATCAGACCAAAGTCTGATGAAAAAAGTAGCGAGTGTGTGTTAAACTATCAAAATCAAGTTTATTATGAAGGTTTTCTATTTTCATTTGGAATTCCTCTAAAAGGTGAAAATGTTCAACAAATAAATGTTTCCCGTGAAACATCATTGATTTTGCGGCATCGACAGCCAGGTGATTATTTGATAATAAATGGTCATCGAAAAAAAGTAAGGCGACTTTTTATTGATTTAAAAATTCCTGCAGAAAAACGAAAAAATGCGATTATTGTTGAGCAATTCGGAAAGATTTGTTCAATTTTAGGAATTGAACTCAGTGATTTGAGTATAAAAATGAAAAATGATATAATGAACACTGTACTTTATATAGAAAAAATAGATAGGTAAAATCATGTTAGAACAAGATATCAAGAAGATTTTGATTTCACAAGATGAAATTACAGAAGCAGCTAAGAAGTTAGGTGCTCAATTGACAAAAGATTACGAAGGTAAGAATCCGATTTTAGTTGGAATTTTAAAAGGATCTATTCCTTTTATGGCAGAATTAGTCAAATATATCGACACTCACCTTGAAATGGATTTTATGATGGTTTCTAGTTATCATGGTGGAACTGTAAGTAGTGGTGTCATTAATATCAAACAAGATGTCACTCAAGATGTTAAAGGTAGACACATTGTCTTTGTAGAAGATATTATTGATACTGGACAAACATTAAAAAGCTTGAGAGATATGTTTACTGCTAGAGAAGCAGCGTCTGTTAAGATTGTTACTATGCTGGATAAACCAGAAGGACGTACTGTAGAAATTGAAGCAGATTATACATGTTTTACAATTCCAAATGAATTCGTTGTAGGCTATGGTTTAGACTATAATGAAAATTATCGTAATCTTCCTTATGTAGGCGTATTGAAAGAGGAAGTTTACTCAAAATAGAAGGGTAAGTTGTTGAATGCAAAAACAAAATAATGGTTTTATAAAAAATCCATTTCTTTATTTGTTGATGATTTTCTTGCTAGTAACGGGATTCCAGTACTTTTTCGCTGGGAGAGCTGCCGGGCACAGTCAACAAATTAAATACTCAGAATTGGTGCAGGAAATCACTAATGACAATGTAAAAGAAATAACCTATCAACCAAGTGGTAGTGTTATTGAAGTGTCTGGTGTCTATAAAACTGCTAAAACAGAAAAACCGGAAACAGGTATTCAGTTTTTCACACCTTCTGCAACAAAAGTAGAAAAATTTACAAGTATTATTCTTCCATCGGATACTACTGTAGCAGATTTGCAAAAACTAGCTGGTGAACACCAAACACAAGTTGAAGTCAAGCACGAAAGCTCAAGTGGTATGTGGATTAACATCCTAGTTTCGGTAGTGCCATTTGCCATTTTATTCTTCTTCCTATTTTCTATGATGGGAAATATGGGAGGAAATAGCGGACGCAATCCGATGAGCTTTGGACGCAGTAAAGCTAAGGCTGCTAATAAGGAAGATATCAAAGTACGCTTTTCAGATGTAGCAGGAGCTGAAGAAGAAAAACAAGAACTTGTTGAAGTTGTTGAATTCTTGAAAGATCCAAAACGCTTTACAAAATTAGGTGCTCGTATCCCAGCTGGAGTTCTCTTAGAAGGACCTCCGGGAACTGGTAAAACATTACTTGCTAAAGCAGTAGCAGGAGAAGCTGGAGTACCATTCTTTAGTATTTCAGGTTCTGACTTCGTAGAAATGTTCGTCGGTGTTGGTGCAAGTCGTGTACGTTCTCTTTTTGAGGATGCAAAAAAAGCAGCTCCAGCTATTATCTTTATTGATGAAATCGATGCTGTCGGTCGACAACGTGGTGTCGGTCTTGGTGGGGGTAATGATGAACGTGAACAAACCTTGAACCAATTGCTGATTGAGATGGATGGTTTTGAAGGAAATGAAGGAATTATTGTCATTGCGGCAACAAACCGTTCTGACGTATTAGATCCAGCACTTCTTCGTCCAGGTCGTTTTGATAGAAAAGTATTGGTTGGTCGTCCAGACGTTAAAGGACGCGAAGCAATTCTCAAAGTCCATGCTAGAAATAAACCTTTAGCAGAAGATGTAGATTTGAAGTTAGTTGCCCAACAAACACCGGGATTTGTTGGTGCTGATTTGGAAAATGTATTGAACGAGGCAGCTTTAGTTGCAGCTCGTCGTAATAAGTCAGTCATTGATGCTTCTGATATTGATGAGGCAGAAGATCGCGTTATTGCAGGACCTTCTAAGAAAGATAAAACTGTTTCTCAAAAAGAACGTGAAATGGTTGCTTATCATGAGGCAGGACACACAATTGTTGGTTTGGTCTTGTCCAACGCACGTGTAGTTCATAAGGTAACAATTGTTCCTCGTGGTCGTGCAGGTGGTTACATGATTGCTCTTCCGAAAGAAGATCAAATGTTGCTGTCTAAAGAAGATATGAAAGAACAATTAGCTGGTTTGATGGGTGGACGTGTTGCTGAAGAAATCATCTTTAATGTCCAAACAACAGGTGCATCAAACGACTTTGAGCAAGCTACACAAATGGCGCGTGCAATGGTTACAGAGTATGGTATGAGCGAAAAACTTGGACCTGTTCAATACGAAGGAAATCATGCAATGTTTGGTGCTCAAACTCCACAAAAATCTATTTCAGAGCGTACAGCTTATGAAATTGACGAAGATGTTCGAGCATTGTTGAATGAAGCACGTAATAAAGCAGCTGAAATTATTCAATCAAATCGTGAAACGCATAAATTAATTGCAGAAGCCTTATTGAAATATGAAACATTGGATAGTACACAAATCAAATCTCTTTACGAAACAGGGAAAATGCCTGAATCAGTAGAAGAGGAATCACGTGCCCTATCATATGATGAAGTCAAATCAAAAATGGCTGAAGAAAACTAAAATATTAGTAGACGAGATACAAGAGAGGATACTATTATACCCTCTCTTTCTTATTTATAAAAACTAATCTATGAAAACCAGTAAAAAAATTTCAGAAAAAACAAATCAAACTAG
>NZ_GL732439.1:1453110-1522517 GCF_000187465.1 Streptococcus infantis ATCC 700779
GAAGTTAAGCCCTAGAACGCCGGAAGTAGTTGGGGGTTGCCCCCTGTGAGATATGGAAGTCGCTTAGCTTTTATCCGCCATAGCTCAGTTGGTAGTAGCGCATGACTGTTAATCATGATGTCGTAGGTTCGAGTCCTACTGGCGGAGTAGTTAAACGTTCTAAGGAACGTTTTTTTTATTTTCTTGGGTTTATTTACCAGAATATTTCAGAGTATTTTTTCATCTATTTTTACTTCTTTTCTTTGTTTTAAGTTTGTTCAGCTTAAAATTTTTACTTTATAGAAATATTTATCTATTTATTTAGCCTTTCTGGTAAACTTGTTTTATCAATAAGAAAGGTTTTTTATATGCTTCAAAAATATTATGATCGATCTTTGGTTTTTCTAAAGCAAATCGAAAATGAATATTCAATTTTATTTCAAAGTACTGATGAATGGGAATTACTTCATCTTAAATTTTTACTTTATTATTTAATTCGTTTTAAGATTAAGAATGAGAAGGATTTTCTTCTCTGTCATTTTAGAGCAGCATACCGGATCTATCTTAATTATCTATTAGGGCAAAATTTAAATTATTCATTTTAATAAAATTTCATTTCATTTATTACGAACAATATGAAGTAATCTATAAAAAATATTTAGATTATGCTAATTTTTTGTATTTTTTTAAATCAAAAATAAAAGAATTCCCTAATCTTTTCTAGTGTTAATTCTTGATAAAATAGGCTTTTTTTCTTATAATAAATTGTAAGATATTATTGTGGGTGAGAGTCCCACCATGTATATGAGAAAGGACGAGCCTTTTGGCTCAGACGAAAATTTATTATGACTTCAGTTGTTGTTGTAGGTACCCAATGGGGTGATGAAGGTAAAGGAAAAATTACAGATTTTCTTTCAGCTAATGCGGAAGTGATTGCTCGTTACCAAGGCGGAGATAATGCAGGTCACACAATTGTTATTGATGGAAAGAAATTTAAATTGCACTTGATTCCTTCAGGTATCTTCTTCCCAGAGAAAATCTCTGTTATTGGTAATGGGATGGTTGTCAACCCTAAATCTCTTGTAAAAGAATTGTCTTATTTGCATGAAGAAGGTGTTACAACAGATAATCTTAGAATTTCTGATCGTGCGCATGTTATTTTGCCTTATCACATTGAGTTAGACCGTCTTCAAGAAGAAGCTAAGGGTGATAACAAGATTGGGACGACAATTAAAGGAATTGGTCCAGCCTATATGGACAAGGCAGCTCGTGTTGGAATTCGTATTGCGGATCTTTTGGATAAAGAAATCTTCCGTGAACGTTTAGAACGTAATCTTGCTGAGAAAAATCGTCAATTTGTAAAATTGTATGATAGTGAACCTATTTCAATTGATGATATTTTTGAAGAATACTATGAGTATGGTCAACAAATCAAGCAATATGTGACTGATACTTCAGTTATCTTGAACGACGCGCTTGATAATGGTAAACGGGTTCTCTTTGAGGGTGCACAAGGTGTCATGTTGGATATTGACCAAGGTACTTATCCATTTGTTACTTCATCAAACCCAGTGGCTGGTGGTGTGACAATTGGTTCTGGAGTAGGTCCAAGCAAGATTGACAAAGTTGTCGGTGTATGTAAGGCTTATACAAGTCGTGTAGGTGATGGTCCTTTCCCAACTGAGCTATTTGATGAAGTTGGTGATCGTATCCGTGAAGTGGGGCATGAGTATGGGACAACTACTGGGCGTCCTCGTCGTGTAGGTTGGTTCGACTCAGTTGTTATGCGTCATAGCCGTCGTGTTTCTGGTATCACAAATCTCTCTTTGAACTCTATCGATGTTTTGAGTGGCTTGGATACAGTAAAAATCTGTGTGGCTTATGATCTTGATGGTCAACGTATTGATTACTACCCAGCTAGTCTCGAACAATTGAAACGTTGTAAACCAATCTACGAAGAATTGCCTGGTTGGTCTGAAGATATCACTGGAGTACGTAATTTGGAAGACCTTCCTGAAAATGCACGCAACTATGTTCGCCGTGTTAGCGAATTGGTGGGTGTTCGTATTTCAACATTTTCAGTAGGTCCTGGTCGTGAACAGACAAATATTTTAGAAAGTGTTTGGTCATAGGAGATTTTTTAAGATTTGTTTAAGACAGGTTGGATATACTATAGACAGTTACAAGAAGACCTCCTAACTTGTTGTAACAAATTTCCTAAACTTTTCTTTTTCATAATAATCTCCCTGTAAAGTCACCGCATTCGGTGGCTTTTTTTGTGTTGAGAAACATGGTATAATGATAGAATTGATAGCTAGGAAGAGAGAAGAGATGAATTACACGCTTGAAGAAAAAGAAGCTTTTATGAGAGAGGCCTTAAAAGAGGCAGAGATTGCTTTAGAGCATGATGAAATCCCGATTGGTTGTGTAATTGTCAAGGACGGAAAAGTCATTGGGAGAGGACACAATGCGCGAGAGGAGTTGCAACGGGCAGTCATGCATGCGGAAATTATGGCCATAGAGAATGCTAATTTGAGCGAAGAGAGTTGGCGTTTGCTCGATTGTACCCTTTTTGTGACCATTGAGCCTTGTGTTATGTGTAGTGGGGCAATTGGTCTCGCACGGATTCCAAACGTGATCTACGGGGCTAAAAACCAGAAATTTGGCGCCGCTGGGAGCTTGTACGATATTTTAACAGATGAGAGGCTCAATCACCGTGTGGACGTTGAAACAGGTGTTTTAGAGAATGAGTGCGCAGAGATTATGCAAGACTTTTTCCGAAATCGACGTAAAAAATAATTTCTCTTTAAAAATAAAGGGGAATGTGGTATAATAACTAGTGGAGCAACAGTTCTGCGTGAAGCGGGTCAGGGGAGGAATCCAGCAGCCCTAAGCGAGTGTGAATTGTGTGCTCTTTTTTCGTGCTTTTTTCGAATAAATAAGATAAAATAGCCTAGAATAAAAGATTAAAAAGAGGAATAATATGAAAATTCGTGGTTTTGAATTAGTTTCTAGTTTTACAGATGAAAATCTGTTGCCTAAACGTGAGACAGCGCATGCAGCTGGCTACGACTTAAAGGTTGCGGTGCGTACGGTTCTCGCTCCAGGAGAGATTGTTCTCGTCCCAACAGGTGTTAAGGCTTATATGCAGCCGACTGAAGTGCTCTATCTTTATGACCGTTCATCAAATCCTCGTAAAAAAGGTTTGGTCTTGATTAACTCTGTGGGTGTCATTGACGGAGACTATTATGGCAATCCAGGGAATGAGGGACATATCTTTGCACAGATGAAGAATATCACAGATCAAGAAGTTGTTCTTGAAGTTGGAGAACGTGTAGTTCAGGCTGTCTTTGCACCATTTTTAATCGCAGATGGAGATGAGGCAGACGGAGTTCGTACTGGTGGGTTTGGATCGACAGGGCACTAAGATGAAGATTGTCTTTGTACGTCATGGAGAGCCAGATTATAGTATGCTTGATAAACTTGAAAATCCGCAACTCTATAGTGGTTTTGGTCGTGATTTAGCACCATTGACAGGAAAAGGTCGCAGTCTGGCAAAAGAAGTTGCTAAAACTGCATGTTTTGGAAAGGCAGAGATTATTATTTCATCGTCTGTGACGAGGGCTTTAGAAACAGCACATTATATAGCAGTTGAAACAGGATTGGACTTATTTGTAGAGCCGTTTTTTCATGAGTGGCGTCCAGACTTAGATGGCACTAACTCTGATTTAACTAGTGTATTGGTAGCTCATGAATATTATCTAAAACATCCAGGAGTTGTATCTGAAGATTCTCCTTATCGCTATGAAACTGATCTAGAGATGCGTCATCGTTTTTTAAGAGCTTTGGAAAAATATAAAGATTATAAAACTATTATCATTGTAACTCACGGAATGCTCATGCGCCAATTTGTACCAGACGATAAGATTGATTTTTGCCAAGTGATTGAGTGTGAGATAGAGATATAGAAAGAAGCACAATGGAATGAGTTATAAGGATTTTCAAGCTTTAACCGCAGAGAATTGTCGAGGGTATAAGAAGGTGTATGAGATCAGTATTGGAGGATTTCTTTACCTAGCATTTCTCCCTGATGCCTATCATAAAATTCTGTGTATTTCTTCAGACTACATGTCAATTATTGACAGCGAAAATGGGAAAGTAACACCGATAGGCGGAGATTACGATGAGATAGAGTTAGTAGCCATGTGTGAGGGATATGATTCACCTATCCCTATCGCTGGTCAATACGGTGGAAATCTCCCTCTGGATAATGGCAAAGACATCAGAGTGACAATGGATAAAGACCAATCTGAAGAGTATCCCATTTTAACTATTTATTGGGGGAAAGATGAGGAAGCTAAAAGTCAAATTTATAAAGGTTATTTACCCTATATTTTTGGATTCAGTCCTGATAGTCGGTATTATGTCCATGCGGATGATGGTGGCCTTACTGTTCTGAAACAAGATAGTTGCTGACGTGAAAAGAATAAGAGATTTTATAATGAGAGGAATAGAATTATAGCTAAGAAAAAAGCGACATTTGTGTGTCAAAATTGTGAATATAATTCACCAAAGTATTTAGGACGCTGTCCAAACTGTGGAGCTTGGTCTTCTTTTGTGGAGGAAGTTGAGGTTGCAGAGGTAAAGAATGCGCGTGTGTCCTTGACAGGTGAGAAAACCAAGCCTATGAAATTGGCTGAAGTAACTTCTATTAATGTCAATCGAACCAAGACTGAGATGGAGGAATTTAACCGTGTACTCGGTGGGGGTGTGGTACCAGGAAGTCTCGTCCTTATCGGTGGAGATCCAGGGATTGGTAAATCAACCCTTCTCTTACAAGTCTCAACCCAGTTGTCTCAAGTGGGGACTGTTCTCTACGTCAGTGGGGAGGAGTCTGCTCAACAGATCAAACTCCGTGCAGAGCGCTTGGGGGATATTGATAGTGAGTTTTATCTCTATGCTGAGACCAATATGCAGAGCGTGAGAGCTGAGGTGGAGCGAATCCAACCAGACTTTCTTATCATCGATTCGATTCAGACCATTATGTCTCCTGAGATTTCAGGGGTGCAAGGATCGGTTTCTCAAGTACGCGAGGTGACAGCTGAACTCATGCAGCTGGCCAAGACCAATAACATCGCCATCTTTATCGTCGGCCATGTGACCAAGGAAGGAACCTTGGCGGGACCTCGAATGTTGGAACATATGGTGGATACGGTGCTTTACTTTGAAGGGGAACGCCACCATACCTTCCGTATCTTGAGAGCAGTCAAAAATCGTTTTGGCTCGACCAACGAGATTGGAATCTTTGAGATGCAATCAGGTGGCTTGGTTGAAGTCCTTAATCCTAGTGAAGTGTTTCTGGAAGAACGCTTGGATGGAGCGACTGGTTCGTCCATCGTTGTGACTATGGAAGGAACACGTCCAATTCTTGCTGAAGTGCAGGCCTTGGTGACGCCGACCATGTTTGGAAATGCTAAGCGTACGACGACAGGGCTTGATTTCAATCGTGCTAGTCTGATTATGGCTGTCTTGGAAAAACGGGCTGGTCTCTTGCTTCAAAATCAGGATGCCTATCTTAAATCAGCTGGTGGTGTCAAATTAGATGAACCTGCTATTGACCTGGCTGTTGCAGTTGCTATTGCTTCTAGCTACAAGGACAAACCAACCAATCCTCAGGAATGTTTTGTAGGAGAGTTGGGTTTGACGGGAGAGATTCGGCGCGTAAATCGTATCGAACAACGGATCAATGAAGCTGCTAAGCTTGGATTTACAAAAATCTATGTACCAAAAAACTCCCTAACAGGTATAAAGCCACCTAAGGAAATTCAGGTGATTGGGGTGACGACTATTCAGGAAGTCTTGAAAAAAGTATTCTCCTAATCGTTATGGTCAGTTTTAGATGACTAATTATTTTATTGCTAACATTTATTAAAAATAAGGAGGAATTTCTGATGAAATTTTCTATGGATAGTCACATGCAGTTTCCTTTGGTAGAGTTGTCGCTCAATCAGGGGGAAACGGTCTTTATTCAGCGTGGTAGCATGGTCTACCATACACCTAATGTAAGTCTCAATACCCAGCTCAATGCAAGCGGTTCTGGTTTGGGACGTTTTGTCAAAGCTGTAGGGCGTTCAATGGTTTCTGGTGAAAGTACCTTTATCACTCAAGCTGTTGCAGAGTCTGATAACGGCAACCTTGCTTTAGCACCAGACACTCCTGGTCAAGTGATTGCTCTTGAGCTAGGCGAAAACCAGTACCGATTGAATGATGGGGCCTTTTTAGCTCTTGATGGTACAGCTTTCTATACAATGGAGCGCCAGTCTATTGGGAAAGCTCTGTTCGGAGGGCAAGGCGGTCTCTTTGTGATGACAACCCAAGGTCAGGGAACTCTTTTGGCCAATGCTTTTGGATCTATTAAGAAAATTGAGCTACAAAACCAAGAAATAACGATTGACAATGCCCATGTGGTGGCTTGGAGTCAATCTCTGGACTATGATATCCACTTAGAAAATGGTTTCTGGCAGTCTATAGGTACGGGTGAAGGAGTGGTGAATACCTTCCGAGGTACCGGTGAGGTCTATGTACAGAGTCTCAATCTTCAGAGCTTTGCAGGCTCTCTTAACAAGTATATCCAAAAAGGCTCATAATATTAAAAAACTAGGACAGAAACCCAAGCTAGTTGCTGGATGTCTCTGTCCCAGTTTTTTTATATGAAAGTTGACAGCTGACAAGACAAAGAAAAGATGGTAAGATAGGAGATAAATAATTTGGTGTTCAAATTATCTGGCAGACTAGAAAGTGAGTTGTCATGTCCTATTTTGAAAATTTTTTAAAAGCCAATCAAGCTTATGTAGAACTACATGGAGATTTGCATTTATCCATTAAACCCAAGACCAAGGTTGCAATCGTAACTTGTATGGATTCGCGTCTACACGTTGCGCCAGCTCTGGGGTTAGCTCTGGGAGATGCCCATATTTTACGGAATGCGGGTGGTCGAGTGACTGAGGATATGATTCGTTCACTTGTAATTTCCCAACAACAAATGGGGACAAGAGAAATTGTGGTTCTTCATCATACAGACTGCGGGGCTCAAACCTTCAATAACGAGGATTTTCAAGAGCACCTAAAATGTGAATTGGGAGTTGATGTATCTGGGCAGGATTTTTTACCGTTTCAAGACATCGATGAGAGTGTTCGAGAGGATATGAAGTTGTTGCGAGAATGTCCCTTAATTCCAGATGATGTCATTATTTCAGGAGCTGTTTATGATGTAGATACAGGTAGTATGAGGGAGATATACTAACTTTCTAATTAAAAGCTTCTGGAGTAGCATGAAGTAGGATGAGAAGGTTGACAAGTTTTACCTTTGATATCACTAATATAAAATAGCATAAGATAAGAGTATAAAAGTCTACTCTTGTCTTATTTTTTATTGAAAAATCGAGAAAAAAGCGCTACAATGGTAGATGGAAAAATGTTGTGAAAAACACAAGTGATACATAAATACCGGAGGAAATCATGTCTTTTTCTGATTTAAAGCTGTTTGCCCTTTCTTCAAATAGAGAATTGGCAGAGCGTGTGGCGCAAGAGATTGGGATAGAGTTGGGAAAATCGACTGTTCGTCAATTTTCAGATGGAGAAATTCAAGTTAATATCGAAGAATCGATCCGTGGAAAACACGTCTTTATTCTACAATCAACTAGCTCACCAGTAAATGATAATCTACTTGAGATTTTGATTATGGTAGACGCTTTGAAGCGCGCCAGTGCAGAATCTGTCAACGTTGTTATGCCTTACTATGGTTATGCACGTCAGGATAGAAAGGCAAGAGCGCGTGAGCCAATCACTTCAAAACTCGTTGCAAATATGCTTGAAGTAGCTGGAGTTGATCGTTTGTTGACGATTGATTTGCACGCTGCACAGATTCAAGGGTTCTTTGATATTCCGGTGGATCACTTGATGGGTGCTCCATTGATTGCGGATTACTTTGAGCGTCGTGGCATGGTTGGTTCCGACTATGTCGTTGTCAGCCCAGACCACGGTGGGGTGACTCGTGCTCGTAAATTAGCAGAATTTTTGAAAACTCCAATTGCCATTATCGACAAGCGTCGTAGTGTAGACAAGATGAATACTAGTGAAGTTATGAATATCATTGGTAAGGTAGAAGGTAAGACTTGTATCTTGATTGACGATATGATTGATACAGCTGGAACTATTTGTCATGCTGCGGATGCTCTAGCAGAAGCAGGAGCTATTGAAGTTTACGCAAGTTGTACGCACCCAGTTCTTTCTGGTCCAGCAATGGAGAATATCCAGAAATCAGCCATTAAAAAATTGGTTGTTTTGGATACTATCTATCTTCCAGAAGAACGTTTGATTGATAAGATTGAACAAATTTCTATCGCTCATCTCCTAGGTGATGCTATTGTACGTATCCATGAAAAACGTCCTCTTTCTCCATTATTTAGTATTGAGAAAAAAATCTAAACTTTCACTTGAATAAACGAATTTCCTAGCAGACTTTCCTCTTGCTAGGAAATTTTTTGTAGCCAATAACTGCAAGCCTTTTCAAAATATGCTATACTGATGAAAAGGAGGATTTCTATGACTCAAGAATTTATCAATCCAAGTGATGGTGTGGTCCGTCAGTATCTAGCAACCAGTAAAACTCTAGCTGTAGTAGGCTTATCTGATCGTGAGGAAACAACTAGCAATCGAGTGACTAAAGAAATGCAGGCTCGTGGCTATAAAATTATTCCAGTTAACCCTAGAGCTGCAGGTAGCGAGATTTTGGGAGAAAAGGCTTATGCCAGTCTAGCTGAAATTCCTTTCCCTGTAGATATCGTTAATGTCTATCGTCGCAGTGAATTTTTACCTGATGTAGCACGAGACTTTCTCAAGGCGGATGCCAAGATTTTCTGGGCACAACTAGGACTTGAAAGTTTGGAAGCAGAAGAAATCTTGCGTGCTGGGGGATGCGATGACATCGTGATGAACCGTTGCATTAAGAGAGAACATACACGTTTAATTCTTGAACAATAAAAAGGTAGCCTAAAGGCTACCTTTTTTCTTAGAAAATACCAATGAAGGCTTGCATACCAAGACTAGTCAGGATGATAGCAATCCAGCAAAGGGCTCCAAGAAGAATGGATTTTCCACTGGATTTGATCATAGCAATGAGGTTGGTTTTGAGACCGATAGCGCTCATAGCCATGATGATGAGGAATTTGGAGAGTTGTTTGAGAGGTGAAAAGAAGCTATTGCTGACACCGAATGATGTGAGAAGAGTAGTTAGCAGAGAAGCTAGGATGAAGTAGAGAATGAAAACGGGGAAGATTTTTTTAAGCTTCACTCCTTGGTTGTTGCCTTGTTGACGGCTTTGCCAATAGGAGAGGAAGAGAGTAATAGGGATAATAGCCAGGGTGCGTGTCAGTTTGACAATAGTAGCAGATTCGAGAGTATTGCTTTGGTAAAGACTATCCCAGGCGCTAGCTGTGGCTGTTACAGAGGATGTATCGTTGACTGCAGTACCCGCAAAGAGAGCAAAACCTTCGTTGGAAAGATGGAGCCAAGAACCTAGAGTTGGAAAGATAAGAGCTGCCAAGACATTGAAGAAAAAGATAACAGAAATGGCTTGGGCTACTTCTTTTTCCTTGGCGTGAATAACAGGAGCAGTCGCTGCAATGGCAGAACCACCACAGATAGAAGAGCCTACCCCAACCAAGGTAGCTAGCTTTGTATCAAGGTTAAAAAAGCGTTGGAAAAAGAAAGCTATAATCAAAGCAATTGAAATAGTTGAGAGGATGACAGGAAGGGAAGATTTTCCAACTGCGAAAACTTGTGAGATATTGAGTCCAAACCCAAGCAAGATAACAGCATACTGAAGCAATTTTTTGGAGCTATAAGTCAAACCAGCATCCAGTTGTTTATAGGGAGTGAGAAAGGGGTAGAGAATCATTCCGATAAAAATGGCGAAAACAGGTGCTCCCACAACAGGCAGAAAGCCTCCTAAAACCCAAGAGATGATTGAGATGATCAGACAGACTAACAGTCCTGCCCAATTCTTTGATAGAAATGACATAAAAACCTCCGAAAATAAATACTCCTTATTATAATCTTATCTGTCAGAAAAGTAAAATAGAAAGTAGGAATAAGGTTGTAAATTAACGGAATTTTGCGGTCAGAGAGCTTTTGTAGTATAATAGATATATGTTCTTTGATCAAGGAGGATATATATGGATTTAACCAAACGCTTTAATAAACAATTAGATAAGATACAAGTTTCCTTGATTCGTCAATTTGACCAGGCTATTTCAGAGATCCCTGGAGTCCTGCGATTGACCTTGGGAGAACCAGATTTTACAACACCAGATCATGTCAAGGAAGCTGCAAAGCGAGCCATTGACCAAGATCAATCCTACTATACAGGGATGAGTGGTTTGTTGACCTTGCGTCAGGCGGCGAGTGATTTTGTAAAAGAGAAATATCGGCTAGACTACAATCCAGAGAATGAAATCTTAGTCACAATTGGTGCGACAGAGGCTCTATCAGCTACTCTGACAGCTATTTTGGAGGAAGGAGACAAGGTTCTCTTGCCAACTCCTGCCTATCCTGGCTATGAGCCAATAGTTAATCTAGTTGGTGCAGAGATTGTCGAGATTGATACAACTGAAAATGGTTTTGTTTTGACGCCTGAGATGTTGGAAAAGGCAATTTTGGAGCAGGGGGACAAGCTCAAGGCAGTTATTCTCAACTATCCAGCCAACCCTACAGGAATTACTTATAGTCGCGAGCAATTAGAAGCCTTGGCAGCTGTTTTACGTAAGTATGAGATTTTCGTAGTCTGTGATGAAGTCTACTCAGAAT
Organism: Streptococcus infantis ATCC 700779; assembly: GCF_000187465.1. Taxonomy (GTDB): domain Bacteria; phylum Bacillota; class Bacilli; order Lactobacillales; family Streptococcaceae; genus Streptococcus; species Streptococcus infantis. Next base: position 1,463,956 of record NZ_GL732439.1, read on the forward strand.
TGACCTATACAGGGGAAAATCATGTATCTTTGGGAACTATGTTGAGAGATCAGGCAATTATTATTAACGGTCTTTCCAAATCCCATGCCATGACAGGTTGGCGTTTAGGTTTTATCTTTGCACCAGCAAACTTCACAGCTCAACTCATCAAGAGTCATCAGTATTTGGTAACTGCTGCAAACACCATGGCGCAACATGCTGCGGTGGAAGCATTGACAGCTGGTAAGAACGATGCAGAACCGATGAAGAAGGAATATATCCAGCGTCGGGACTACATTATCGACAAGATGACTGACCTTGGCTTTGAAATCATCAAGCCGGACGGTGCTTTTTATATCTTTGCTAAGATTCCAGCAGGCTATAATCAAGATTCTTTTGCTTTTCTGAAGGATTTTGCCCAGAAGAAGGCTGTTGCTTTTATCCCTGGTGCTGCATTTGGACAGTATGGAGAAGGCTATGTTCGCCTATCTTATGCAGCTAGCATGGGAACCATCAGAGAAGCTATGAAACGACTTGAGGAGTACATGAGAGAGGCATGATTCAATCGATTACGAGTCAGGGTTTAGTACTTTACAATCGAAATTTTCGAGAGGATGATAAGCTTGTTAAAATCTTTACAGAACAGGCAGGCAAGCGCATGTTTTTTGTCAAACACGCCGGCCAATCCAAACTAGCTCCTGTCATTCAACCTTTAGTCTTAGCCCATTTTCTCCTAAAAGTCAATGACGATGGACTTAGTTATATAGAAGATTATCATGAGGTGAAGACTTTTCCGAAAATCAATAGTGATCTCTTTGTTATGGCTTATGCGACTTACGTTGCAGCCTTGGCAGATGCGAGTTTGCAGGATAACCAAGAAGATGCTCCCTTATTTACTTTTTTGCAAAAGACTCTAGAGCTGATGGAAGAGGGTCTGGATTATCAAGTTTTGACCAATATTTTTGAAATTCAAATATTGACACGTTTTGGAATCAGTCTTAATTTTAATGAGTGTACCTTTTGTCATCGTGTGGGGCAAGCCTTTGACTTCTCCTTCAAATACGGGGGTTGTCTTTGTCCCGATCATTACCATGAAGATGAGAAACGATGTCATTTAAATCCCAATATTCCTTATCTGCTCAATCAATTTCAAGCCATTGATTTTGAGACCTTGGAGACTATCTCACTTAAGGCCGAAATCAAGCAAGAATTGCGCAAGTTTATGGACCAAATCTACGAGGAATATGTCGGCATTCATCTGAAATCAAAGAAATTTATTGATTCCCTAGCCGATTGGGGACAACTACTGAAAGAGGAAGACAAATGAAAAAAATCGCAGTTGATGCAATGGGTGGCGATTACGCACCACAAGCTATTGTAGAGGGAGTTAATCAAGCCCTTGCTGACTTTTCAGATATTGAAGTCCAACTTTACGGAGACGAAAGTAAAATCAAGCAATATCTAACAGCTACAGAGCGCGTCAGCATTATCCATACAGATGAGAAAATAAATTCTGATGATGAGCCTACAAAAGCTATCCGCAAGAAGAAAAATGCCAGCATGGTATTGGCAGCTAAGGCTGTCAAAGATGGAGAGGCAGATGCAGTTCTTTCTGCAGGAAATACAGGTGCCTTGTTAGCAGCGGGATTTTTCATCGTTGGTCGTATCAAAAATATCGATCGACCAGGTCTTATGTCAACCTTGCCAACTACTGATGGAAAAGGTTTTGACATGCTTGACCTTGGTGCTAATGCAGAAAATACAGCTCATCACCTGCATCAATACGCTATCCTAGGTTCCTTCTATGCTAGAAATGTTCGTGGTATTGAAAAACCTCGTGTAGGTTTGCTTAATAACGGGACAGAGAGCAGCAAGGGAGATCCACTCCGCAAGGAAGCCTATGACCTATTAGTGGCTGACGAGAGTTTGAATTTCGTCGGGAACGTGGAAGCGCGTGATTTGATGGATGGTGTTGCCGATGTAGTCGTAACAGATGGTTTCACGGGAAACGCTGTGCTCAAAGCTATTGAAGGGACTGCTATGGGTATCATGGGCTTGCTTAAAAATGCTATTGTAGGTGGCGGTCTTAGAGCCAAGCTAGGGGCTTTCCTTCTTAAGGATAACCTAAGAGGTTTGAAAAAACAGCTCAACTATTCAGATGTTGGAGGTGCGGTTCTGTTTGGTGTTAAGGCACCAGTAGTTAAGACTCATGGCTCAAGTGATGCCAAGGCTGTCTATAGCACAATACGCCAGATTCGTACCATGCTTGAGACAGATGTAGTTGCCCAAACTGCGCGTGAATTTTCAGAGGAATAAGGAGAACAATATGACAGAACAACAAATTTTTGACCGTATCGTAACCATCATTCAAGAGCGTCAAGGAGAAGACTTTGTCGTAACCGAAAACTTGAGCTTAAAGGATGACTTGAATGCTGATTCAGTAGATTTGATGGAATTTGTCCTAACCATTGAGGATGAATTTGGAATCGAAATCGATGATGAAGAAATTGACAACCTCCAAAGTGTCGCAGACGTATTAGCAATCATTAAAAATAGAATATAAGAAAAAGCAACATGCTGGTCATGTTGCTTTTTTATGTAGACTGTGCTGATATGGTTTTTTTGTGATAGGTAAAGCATTTATCTTGACAAATTTGTTTATTCATATGAACACTTAAACTTATATCAGTACAGTTTGAGTACAGATATTGTTTTTTTAGAAAGAGTTACCTATTTCTTACTTTGTTTGGCTAAAATAATCTTACAGAACTTTTAATTAGATTGTTAAGAAAAAGGATAAGAATATGAAATTTAGGAAAAAACACTACCGCTCACAGATGGATCAGAAGGACTGCGGAGTGGCTTCGTTGGCCATGGTGTTTGGCTATTTTGGAAGCTATTATTCATTAGCACGTCTACGAGAGTTAGCCAAAACGACTATAAATGGGACGACAGCTTTGGGGCTAGTGAAAGTTGCGGAGGAACTTGGGTTTGAAACACAGGCTATTCAAGCGGATATGAGCCTGTTCGATTTGCCTGATTTGACATTTCCTTTTATCGTACACGTACTTAAGGAAGGAGAATTACTTCATTACTATGTAGTAACCGGACGGGATAAGGAGAATATTCATATAGCTGACCCAGATCCAGGGATTAGATTGACAAAACTATCGCGCGAAAGATTTGAAGAAGAATGGACAGGAACAACTATCTTTGTGGCTCCCTCCCCAAATTATCAGCCACATAAGGACAAGAATCAGGGTTGGACTTCTTTTCTACCTATTTTGATAAATCAGAAAGGTTTAATCATCAATATCATTTTAGCGACTACTCTAGTAACCTTGATTAATATCGTTGGTTCATACTATCTACAATCTATTATTGATACCTATGTACCAAATCAGACATCTTCTACCCTAAGTGTTATTTCTATATGTCTTGTTATCGTGTATGCCCTTCAGCAGATTTTGTCTTTTGCTCAAGATTACCTATTAATTGTCCTTGGGCAACGTCTATCGATTGATGTTATTTTATCTTATATCAAACATGTTTTTCATCTACCTGTGTCTTTTTTTGCGACTCGACGGACGGGGGAAATCGTGTCTCGATTTACAGATGCCAATAGTATCATAGATGCCTTAGCTTCAACCATTATTTCAATTTTTTTGGATATATCTACGGTATTGATTATTTCCATAATCTTGTTTTTGCAAAATAGTAGTCTTTTTTTCATAAGTTTATTGGGTCTCCCTATTTATGCTGCAATTATTTTTGCTTTTATGAAACCTTTTGAAAAGATGAACCGGGATACTATGGAAGCAAATGCAACCCTATCATCATCCGTTATAGAGGATATCAATGGTATTGAAACGATTAAATCCTTGGCTAGCGAAAAAATACGCTACCAAAAGATTGATAGGGAATTTGTGGACTATCTGAAAAGATCCTTTACTTATAGTAGAGCAGAAAGTCAGCAAAAAGCTCTTAAAAAACTTGCTCAACTTTTTCTAAATGTCTGTATTTTATGGATGGGGGCCAATCTTGTTATGGATGGGAAAATGAGCTTAGGACAGTTAATTACCTATAATACACTTCTTTATTATTTTACGAATTCTCTAGAAAACATCATCAACCTTCAGAGTAAGCTTCAAACAGCTCAAGTTGCTAATAGTCGTCTCAACGAGGTGTATCTGGTCAAATCCGAGTTTGAAGAACAGAAAATGGTAGAGGATTTGAGTATGGTTCAAGGAGATATGACTTTTAAGGGAATTCACTACAAGTATGAATATGGTCAAGATATCTTATCAGATATCAATTTGACAATCAAACAGGGCTCTAAAATAGCTCTTGTAGGGGTTTCAGGATCAGGGAAGTCGACCCTAGCTAAGATGATGGTTAATTTTTACAGCCCAAGTCAGGGAGAAATCAGACTGGGGGATCTGAATTTAAATCATATTGATAAAAAGTCTCTGCGCCAATATATCAACTATTTACCTCAACAACCATATGTATTCAATGGAACAATATTAGAAAATCTCCTTCTTGGAGCTAAAGAGGGAACTACTCAGGAGGATATAGTGCGTGCGGTGGAATTAGCAGAAATTCGTGAAGATATTGAGCGTATGCCCTTGAATTACCAGACAGAATTGACTTCTGATGGTACAGGAATTTCTGGTGGTCAACGCCAGAGGATTGCTTTGGCGCGTGCTCTCTTGACAGATGCCCCTATCTTGATTCTGGACGAGGCGACGAGCAGCCTAGATATCTTAACAGAGAAACGGATAGTAGACAATCTCATGAATCTAGATAAGACCTTGATTTTCATTGCTCACCGCTTGACTATTGCTGAACGAGTGGAGAAAGTTGTCGTTTTGGATCGGGGTAAGATTGTAGAGGAGGGGAATCATGCTGACTTACTTGTTCAAAATAGTTTTTATACTCATTTAGTTAACTGTTAGAAAGGAGAAATAATGCACCTTGAATTTTTAGAAAGTGCGGAATTTTATAATCGACGTTATCATAATTTTTCCAGCCGAGTGATTTTTCCTATGTCACTTTTGGTGGTGTTTACGTTTGGATTTGCAATGTTTGCAGAAAAGGAAATTAGTTTATCTTCGAAAGCTACAGTTGAACCTAGTCGTATCATTGCTAATATCCAATCAACTAGTAATAGGCGGATGGTAGTTAATTATCTGGAAGAGAACAAACAAGTGCAACGAGGAGATTTACTTGTTCAGTATCAGGAGGTTGGAGATGTGATCCAGGATGAAGCCAATGTTAATCAGTTGGAGAGTTTTAGAAATCATCAAAGTAAAACAAGTAACCTTAAGAACAGTACTACACAGCCCAATATAGGTCTCTTTTCTCAGAATTCTTCGACTGTACAAGAGCAGATAGCTGTAGAGCAAGATGATTTAGAAAGAGAAATAGGCAAAAAAAATCAAACTAGCTTACTTGAAAAAGGAACAATAAGAGCCCAGGAAGACGGAGTTCTTTATCTCAATCCTGAAAGGAATCAATCTGCGGTCGTCACAGAAGGGACATTACTGGCTAAATTATATCCACTATTAGATAGAGAAGGGAAAACAAAATTGACGGCCTATCTTAGTTCAAAAGATATTGTGAGAATCAAGATTGGAGATTCTGTACGCTTTACCACGACTAATGGTGCTAATGGTCAAGTGAGACTTGTTTCTACTATCACTAGTATTGATACAATTGCAACGAGAACTGACCAAGGAAATTTCTTTAAAATAGAAGCGGAAACAAAAATAACTCAAGAACAAGCTGAAAAGCTTAGGTACGGTTTAGAAGGCCACTTACAAATAATCATAGGCAAGAAAAGTTATTTACGCTATTATTTGGATGATTTTTTGAATTGGGAATAATAATCACCTTTTCTTAAATAATATTTAAAAACTGTAATCCTAAAACGATTTACAGTTTTTATAAAACTCAGAAGAGAATACGTTTTCGTTCGTAAAACATTTGATTTCTGCTTATTTTTGTGTTAGAATGAGGCCAAGTAATACGAAAGGCGAATAATAAAATGTCCAGTAAACTTATTTATACGGGAAAAGCTAAAGATATCTATACTACAGAAGACGAACATGTGATTAGGTCCGTTTATAAGGACCAGGCTACCATGCTGAATGGTGCTCGTAAAGAGACTATCGAAGGTAAAGGTGTGCTCAATAATCAGATTTCGTCTCTTATTTTTGAAAGATTAAATGCTGCGGGTGTGGCTACTCACTTTATCGAACGTATCTCTGATACAGAACAACTTAACAAGAAGGTTTCAATCATTCCTTTGGAGGTTGTGCTTCGTAACGTGACTGCGGGTTCTTTCTCAAAACGTTTTGGAGTTGAAGAAGGTTTGGAATTAGAAACTCCAATCGTTGAATTTTACTACAAGAACGATGATTTGGATGATCCATTTATCAATGATGAGCATGTGAAGTTCTTGGATATTGCCAACGATGAGCAAATTGCTTATATCAAGGAAGAAACGCGTCGTATCAATGAATTGCTGAAAGATTGGTTTGAACAAATTGGTCTGCGTTTGATTGACTTCAAATTGGAATTTGGTTTTGATAAGGATGGCAAGATCATCTTGGCAGATGAATTTTCACCAGACAACTGCCGTCTTTGGGATGCGGAAGGGCACCATATGGACAAGGATGTTTTCCGTAGAGATTTGGGCAGTCTAACGGATGTTTATAAGGTTGTGTTAGAGAAATTGCAGGGATTGAAGTAAAGTTTTACTTGCTCTTCACTACAATCTTTAAGTAGAAATAGATAAAGGAACTAAAATGGATAAACGTATTTTCGTTGAGAAAAAAGCTGATTTTCGTGTCAAATCTGACTCTTTAGTAAAAGAATTGCAGCATAATCTTCAGTTGAAAACCTTGAATGATCTTCGTATTGTTCAGGTTTATGATGTTTTTGGTTTGGCAGAGGATTTGTTTGCGCGTGCGGAAAAACATATTTTTTCTGAGCAAGTGACAGATACTGTTTTGGATGAAGCTGAGGTTAAGGCTGATCTTGAGAAGGTTGCTTTCTTTGCCATTGAAAGCTTGCCTGGTCAATTTGACCAACGTGCGGCCTCTTCACAGGAAGCTTTGCTTTTGCTTGGTAGCTCAAGTGATGTAACGGTGAATACAGCACAACTCTACTTGGTCAATAAGGATATTGATGCGAATGAATTGGAAGCTGTCAAAAACTACCTTTTGAACCCAGTGGATTCTCGTTTCAAAGATATCACTCTTGACATTGCGAAACAGGATTTCTCTGAGTCCGACAAAACGATTCCAAACTTGGATTTCTTTGAAACTTATACAGCAGAAGATTTTGCACAGTATAAGGCCGAGCAAGGATTGGCAATGGAAGTGGATGACCTTCTCTTCATTCAAGACTATTTCAAGTCAATTGGACGTGTGCCAACTGAGACGGAGCTTAAGGTTTTGGATACTTATTGGTCTGACCACTGCCGTCACACAACTTTTGAGACGGAGTTGAAGAATATCGACTTCTCAGCTTCTAAATTCCAAAAACAATTGCAAGCGACTTATGACAAGTATATTGCCATGCGTGATGAGTTGGGGCGTTCTGAAAAACCTCAAACCTTGATGGATATGGCGACTATTTTTGGTCGTTATGAGCGTGCCAATGGTCGTTTGGACGACATGGAAGTGTCTGATGAAATCAATGCCTGCTCTGTTGAAATTGAAGTGGATGTCAATGGTGTGAAAGAGCCATGGCTTCTCATGTTTAAAAACGAAACTCACAACCACCCAACGGAAATCGAACCATTTGGTGGAGCGGCTACTTGTATCGGTGGGGCCATTCGTGACCCATTGTCAGGGCGTTCCTACGTTTACCAAGCCATGCGTATTTCAGGTGCTGGTGATATCACGGCTCCAATTTCAGCGACTCGTGCTGGTAAATTGCCACAACAAGTGATTTCTAAAACAGCGGCTCACGGTTATTCTTCATATGGTAACCAAATTGGTCTTGCAACAACCTATGTTCGTGAATACTTCCACCCAGGTTTCGTTGCTAAACGTATGGAGCTAGGTGCCGTTGTCGGTGCGGCTCCTAAGGAAAATGTTGTCCGTGAAAAACCTGAAGCAGGTGATGTGATTATCTTGCTCGGTGGTAAGACTGGACGTGATGGTGTCGGTGGTGCGACAGGTTCTTCTAAAGTTCAAACGGTTGAATCTGTTGAAACGGCTGGTGCTGAGGTCCAAAAAGGGAATGCCATCGAAGAACGGAAGATTCAACGTCTTTTCCGTAATGGGGAAGTGACACGTCTGATCAAGAAATCAAATGACTTTGGTGCTGGCGGTGTCTGTGTAGCTATCGGTGAATTGGCAGATGGTCTTGAAATTGATCTAGACAAAGTGCCATTGAAATACCAAGGTTTGAACGGTACAGAAATTGCCATTTCTGAATCTCAGGAACGTATGGCTGTAGTGGTTCGTCCAGATGATGTAGATGCCTTCGTTGCAGCATGTAACAAAGAAAATATTGATGCAGTTGTCGTTGCGACAGTGACCGAAAAACCAAATCTTGTCATGCACTGGAATGGTGAAACCATCGTTGATTTGGAACGTCGTTTCCTTGATACAAACGGTGTACGTGTAGTTGTGGATGCTAAGGTGGTTGACAAGGATGTCAAGCTTCCAGAAGAACGCCAAACATCTGCCGAAACCCTTGAAGCTGATACTCTTGAAGTCTTGGCTGACCTCAACCATGCTAGTCAAAAAGGCTTGCAAACTATCTTTGATAGCTCAGTTGGTCGTTCAACAGTCAATCACCCACTTGGTGGTCGCTACCAAATTACACCAACTGAAGCTTCTGTACAGAAATTGCCAGTCCAACATGGTGTGACAACAACTGCTTCTGTTATGGCGCAAGGGTTCAACCCTTATGTAGCAGAATGGTCTCCATATCATGGTGCGGCTTATGCGGTCATCGAAGCAACCGCTCGTTTGGTTGCTACCGGTGCAAACTGGTCTAAGGCTCGTTTCTCTTATCAAGAATACTTCGAGCGTATGGATAAACAAGCAGAGCGTTTTGGCCAACCCGTAGCTGCTCTTCTTGGATCCATTGAAGCTCAGATTCAACTTGGTTTGCCATCTATCGGTGGTAAAGACTCTATGTCTGGTACCTTTGAAGAATTGACAGTACCACCAACCTTGGTTGCTTTTGGGGTCACAACTGCAGATAGCCGTAAGGTCCTTTCTCCAGAATTTAAGGCTGCTGGTGAAAATATTTACTACATCCCAGGTCAAGCTTTGGCCCAAGAAATTGACTTCGATCTGATCAAGTCTAACTTTGCTAAGTTTGAAGCCATCCAAGCTGATCACAAAGTGACAGCTGCATCAGCGGTCAAATATGGTGGTATCCTTGAAGCTCTTGCACTTGCAACGTTTGGGAACCATATCGGTGCCACTGTAAGCCTTGAAAATCTTGAGACTGCCTTGACAGCTCAATTGGGTGGATTCGTCTTCACATCTCCGGAAGATATTTCAGGTGTTGCCAAGATTGGACAAACAGCAGCTGACTTTACACTTACTGTCAACGATGTAACGCTTGATGGACACAAACTTGACAGTGCCTTCCAAGGTAAATTGGAAGAAGTTTACCCAACGGAATTTGCACAGGCAACTGAGTTGGAAGAAGTACCTGCGGTGGCATCAGATGCTGTTATCAAAGCCAAAGAAACAGTTGAGACACCAGTGGTTTACATCCCAGTATTCCCAGGTACTAACTCTGAGTACGATTCAGCTAAGGCCTTTGAAAAAGAAGGCGCAAAAGTTAACTTGGTACCATTTGTAACACTTAATGAAGAAGCTATTGTCAAGTCTGTTGACACCATGGTTGACAATATCGAAAAAGCTAACATTATCTTCTTTGCAGGTGGCTTCTCAGCCGCCGACGAACCAGATGGATCAGCTAAATTCATCGTTAATATCTTGCTTAACGAAAAAGTGCGTGCAGCCATTGATAGCTTCATCGAAGGTGGTGGTTTGATTATCGGTATCTGTAATGGATTCCAAGCTCTTGTCAAATCAGGTCTCCTTCCATATGGTAACTTTGAAGATGCAAACAGTACTAGTCCAACCCTCTTCTACAATGATGCCAACCAACACGTGGCTAAGATGGTTGAAACACGTATTGCTAACACGAACTCACCATGGCTTGCTGGCGTGAAAGTTGGTGACATCCATGCCATCCCAGTATCACACGGTGAAGGTAAGTTTGTCGTAACAGCTGAAGAATTTGCAGAGCTTCGTGATAATGGTCAAATCTTTACTCAATATGTTGACTTCGAAGGTAAACCAAGCATGGATTCTAAATACAATCCTAACGGATCTGTCAATGCGATTGAAGGTATCACAAGCAAGAACGGTCAAATTATTGGTAAGATGGGGCACTCAGAACGTTTCGAAGACGGTCTCTTCCAAAATATTCCAGGAAATAAAGATCAACACATCTTTGCATCAGCGGTTAAATACTTTACTGGAAAATAAGCTTTGCAGATTTATAACCATCAGTAAATGTAAAATCAAGTAGATCTAACTTGCGACAATTGCAAATGATTTATTTTGCGAGTGAAACGAACTTCTGCCGTATCATTCCGCTCTGGTATCGTTAAGGAATGATACACAAATAAAAATTAGGTATATAAAATGACATACGAAGTAAAATCTCTTAATGAAGAATGTGGTGTTTTTGGTATCTGGGGTCACCCAGACGCTGCCAAATTGACCTATTTTGGACTCCATAGTCTTCAGCACCGTGGTCAGGAGGGTGCAGGAATCCTCTCCAATGATCATGGACAATTGAAGCGTCATCGTGATATGGGGCTTTTATCAGAAGTCTTCAAAAATCCTGCTAATTTAGATAAATTGACAGGAACTGGAGCGATTGGGCATGTGCGTTATGCGACTGCGGGAGAAGCTTCTGTAGACAATATCCAACCTTTCCTCTTCCGTTTTCACGATATGCAGTTTGGTTTGGCTCACAATGGGAATTTGACCAATGCAGAATCTCTCAAGCAAGAATTGGAACAAAGAGGGGCAATCTTTAGCTCGACTTCTGATTCAGAAATCTTGGCTCACTTGATTCGCCGAAGTCACAATCCTAGCCTGCTGGGGAGAGTCAAAGAAGCGCTCAGTCTTGTCAAAGGTGGTTTTGCTTATCTCTTGATGTTTGAAGATAAGTTAATTGCAGCGCTTGATCCAAATGGCTTCCGACCTCTGTCAATCGGGAAAATGGCTAATGGAGCTGTAGTGGTTTCATCTGAAACCTGTGCCTTTGAAGTCATCGGTGCTGAGTGGATTCGCGACGTAAAACCAGGCGAGATTGTCATTGTTGATGACAATGGCATCCAGTATGATAGCTATACAAACGATACTCAGTTGGCTATCTGTTCCATGGAGTATATCTACTTCGCACGTCCTGACTCCAATATCCACGGAGTCAATGTCCATACGGCTCGTAAGAGAATGGGAGCTCAACTGGCACGTGAGTTCAAGTATGAAGCTGATATCGTAGTCGGGGTGCCAAACTCCTCACTAAGCGCAGCGATGGGCTTTGCCGAAGAATCAGGTCTACCAAATGAAATGGGGCTCATCAAGAACCAATATACGCAACGGACCTTTATCCAGCCGACTCAAGAATTACGTGAGCAAGGGGTTCGGATGAAGTTATCTGCTGTTTCTGGTGTTGTTAAAGGCAAACGCGTTGTCATGATTGATGATTCGATTGTACGAGGCACGACATCTCGTCGTATTGTCCAACTCTTGAAAGAAGCGGGGGCATCAGAAGTACACGTTGCCATCGGGAGTCCTGCTCTTGCCTATCCATGTTTTTACGGGATTGATATCCAGACACGTCAGGAGCTGATTGCGGCCAATCATACTGTTGAGGAAACTTGCCAAATCATTGGTGCGGATAGTCTGACTTATCTTTCTATTGATGGCTTGATTGATTCTATCGGCATTGAAACAGATGCGCCAAATGGCGGTCTCTGTGTGGCTTACTTTGATGGGAAATATCCAACTCCTCTCTATGACTATGAAGAAGAATATCGTAGAAGTTTAGAAGAAAAAACGAGTTTTTACAAGTAAAATTCCCCATTGAAGGAAAGGAAAAGGAAAAAACAAATGACGAATAAAAATGCATACGCGCAGTCTGGTGTAGATGTTGAAGCGGGTTATGAAGTTGTTGAACGAATTAAAAAACACGTTGCTCATACGGAACGTGCGGGTGTTATGGGAGCTCTTGGTGGTTTCGGTGGTATGTTTGACCTTTCAAAAATAGGTGTCAAAGAACCTGTTTTGATTTCAGGTACAGATGGTGTCGGTACTAAACTCATGCTTGCTATCAAGTACGACAAACACGATACCATCGGTCAAGACTGTGTGGCTATGTGTGTCAACGATATCATCGCTGCAGGAGCGGAGCCCCTCTACTTCCTAGACTATGTGGCGACTGGGAAAAATGAACCAGCTAAATTGGAACAAGTCGTTGCTGGTGTAGCCGAAGGGTGTGTACAAGCCGGTGCAGCCCTTATCGGTGGAGAAACGGCTGAAATGCCCGGTATGTATGGCGAAGACGACTATGACTTGGCTGGTTTCGCAGTCGGTGTTGCAGAAAAATCTCAAATCATCGATGGTTCAAAAGTAGCTGCAGGCGATGTGATCCTTGGGCTTGCTTCAAGCGGTATCCACTCAAATGGTTACTCACTTGTGCGTCGTGTCTTTGCTGATTACACAGGGGAAGAAGTTCTCCCAGAATTGGAAGGCAAGAAACTCAAGGAGGTTCTTCTTGAGCCAACTCGCATCTATGTCAAGGCTGTCTTGCCACTCATCAAAGAAGAATTGGTTAACGGAATTGCCCACATCACAGGTGGTGGTTTCATCGAAAATGTGCCACGTATGTTCTCAGATGATTTGGCTGCAGAGATTGAGGAAAGCAAAGTTCCAGTTCTTCCAATTTTCAAAGCCCTTGAAAAATATGGTGAAATCAAGCATGAAGAAATGTTTGAAATCTTCAATATGGGTGTGGGACTTATGCTGGCAGTTAGCCCTGAAAATGTAGGTCGCGTCAAGGAATTGTTGGATGAACCAGTTTATGAAATTGGTCGCATCGTTAAGAAAGAAAACGAAAGTGTCATCATCAAATGAAAAAAATAGCGGTTTTTGCCTCTGGTAATGGCTCGAATTTTCAGGTGATTGCCGAAGAATTTCCGGTAGAGTTTGTCTTTTCAGACCATCGTGACGCCTATGTGCTCGAGCGTGCAGAAAAGCTCGGCGTCCTGTCCTATGCTTTTGAACTCAAGGAGTTTGAGAACAAGGCGGACTACGAAGCTGCTCTTGTCGAACTCTTGGAAGAACACCAGATTGACTTGGTTTGCCTCGCTGGCTACATGAAAATCGTTGGGTCAACCTTATTGGCAGCTTATGAGGGTCGAATTATCAACATTCATCCGGCCTACCTGCCAGAATTTCCAGGAGCTCATGGGATTGAGGACGCTTGGAATGCTGGGGTTGCTGAGAGCGGCGTCACCATTCACTGGGTGGACTCTGGTGTGGATACAGGCAAGGTCATCAAACAAGTCCGTGTGCCACGTCTATCTGCTGATACCATCGAAAGCTTTGAAGCTCGCATTCATGAGGCAGAGTATAAGTTGTATCCAGAGGTTATTAGAGAATTGTTGTATAAGTAAATGAAAGGAAAAAACATGACTAAACGCGCCTTAATCAGCGTCTCAGACAAAGCGGGCATTGTTGAATTTGCCCAAGAACTAAAAAAACTTGGTTGGGACATTATCTCAACAGGTGGGACAAAGGTTGTCCTTGACAATTCTGGGGTGGAGACCATTGCGATTGATGATGTGACGGGTTTCCCAGAAATGATGGACGGTCGTGTCAAGACCCTTCACCCAAATATCCACGGTGGTCTTCTCGCTCGTCGTGACTTGGATAGCCACCTTCAAGCGGCCAAGGACAATAATATCGAATTGATTGACCTTGTGGTGGTAAACCTTTACCCTTTCAAGGAAACGATTCTCAAACCAGATGTGACCTACGCTGACGCAGTTGAAAACATCGATATTGGTGGGCCATCTATGCTTCGTTCAGCGGCTAAAAACCACGCTAGTGTGACAGTTGTAGTAGACCCTGCTGATTATGCTGTGGTTTTGGACGAATTGTCAGCAAACGGTGAAACAAGTTATGAAACTCGCCAACGTTTAGCAGCAAAAGTATTCCGTCACACTGCTGCTTACGATGCTTTGATTGCAGAATATTTCACAGCTCAAGTGGGTGAAGAAAAACCTGAAAAACTCACTTTGACCTATGACCTCAAGCAACCAATGCGTTACGGTGAAAATCCTCAGCAGGATGCGGACTTCTACCAAAAAGCCTTGCCGACAGATTACTCCATTGCTTCGGCTAAACAGCTCAACGGTAAGGAATTGTCCTTTAACAATATTCGCGATGCAGACGCTGCTATTCGTATTATTCGCGATTTCAAAGAACGTCCAACTGTTGTAGCTCTCAAACACATGAACCCGTGCGGTATCGGTCAAGCTGATGACATCGAAACAGCTTGGGATTACGCTTATGAGTCTGACCCAGTATCGATTTTCGGTGGGATCGTTGTTCTCAACCGTGAAGTAGATGCTGCGACAGCTGAGAAGATGCATGGTGTTTTCCTTGAAATCATCATCGCGCCAAGCTATACGGATGAAGCGCTAGCCATTTTGACCAATAAAAAGAAAAACTTGCGAATCCTTGCCTTGCCATTTGATGCCCAAGACGCTAGCGAGGTGGAAGCAGAATACACAGGTGTTGTTGGAGGCCTCCTCGTTCAAAACCAAGACGTGGTCAAAGAAAGTCCCGCTGACTGGCAAGTGGTTACTAAACGCCAACCAACAGAGACAGAAGCGACTGCTCTAGAGTTTGCTTGGAAAGCCATCAAGTATGTCAAATCAAACGGAATCATCGTAACTAATGACCACATGACACTTGGCGTTGGCCCTGGTCAAACCAATCGTGTGGCTTCCGTCCGTATTGCTATTGACCAAGCTAAAGATCGCCTCGACGGTGCTGTCCTTGCTTCGGATGCCTTCTTCCCATTTGCGGATAACGTGGAAGAAATCGCCAAAGCAGGGATCAAGGCCATCATCCAGCCAGGGGGGTCAGTCCGTGACCAAGAGTCTATCGAAGCTGCTGATAAATACGGCTTGACCATGGTCTTCACAGGCGTGAGACATTTTAGACATTAAAAAAACAAAAGGGAAGAAAACAGTTTCTTTCTTTTTTTGCTTTAAAAGCGAAACGAAACAAGATTAAAACGAACGTTTATGGTATAATATTAGTAAATAATTCGCAAAAGAGGTTGAAAGATGAAGCTGTTAGTTGTCGGCTCGGGTGGTCGTGAACATGCCATTGCTAAGAAGTTGCTTGAGTCAAAAGACGTTGAAAAAGTCTTTGTAGCTCCTGGGAATGACGGGATGACTCTGGATGGTCTGGAATTGGTGAACATCTCTATTTCCGAACATTCTAAATTGATTGAGTTTGCAAAAGCCAACGATATTGCTTGGTCCTTTATCGGGCCAGATGATGCCCTTGCGTCTGGTATCGTGGATGATTTTAATAAAGATGGTCTCAAAGCCTTTGGTCCGACTAAAGATGCGGCTGAGCTGGAGTGGTCTAAGGATTTCGCTAAGGAAATCATGGTCAAATACGACGTTCCGACAGCAGCCTATGGGACCTTCTCAGATTTCGAGGAAGCCAAGGTCTATATCGAAGAAAAAGGCGCTCCAATCGTAGTCAAGGCTGATGGTTTGGCCCTTGGGAAAGGTGTTGTTGTTGCGGAGACAGTCGAGCAAGCAGTCGAAGCTGCTCACGAGATGCTTTTGGACAATAAATTCGGTGACTCAGGTGCGCGTGTGGTTATCGAGGAGTTTCTTGCAGGAGAGGAATTTTCACTTTTTGCCTTTGTAAATGGTGACAAGTTCTACATCATGCCAACAGCTCAGGATCACAAACGTGCCTATGATGGGGACAAGGGGCCCAACACTGGTGGGATGGGTGCCTATGCGCCAGTTCCTCACTTGTCACAGAGCGTGGTTGACACAGCGGTTGACACCATTGTCAAGCCAGTCATCGAAGGCATGATTAAAGAAGGTCGTCCTTATCTTGGTGTACTTTATGCCGGTCTTATCTTGACAGCTGATGGGCCCAAAGTCATCGAGTTCAACGCTCGTTTTGGAGATCCTGAAACTCAAATCATCTTGCCTCGTTTGACATCTGACTTTGCGCAAAATATCACTGACATTTTGGATGGCCAAGAGCCAACAATCACCTGGACAGACAAGGGTGTGACTCTGGGTGTGGTTGTCGCATCAAACGGTTATCCACTCGCTTATGAGAAAGGTGTCAAGCTTCCTACCAAGACAGAAGGCGACATCATCACTTACTATGCCGGAGCTAAATTTGCTGAAAATGGACAAGACCTTCTTTCAAACGGAGGCCGTGTTTACATGCTGGTTACCACAGCTGATACCGTCAAAGACGGGCAAAACACCATCTATAGCCAACTCGACAAACAAAACACAGAAGGCCTTTTCTATCGTACGGATATCGGAAGCAAGGCAATAAGATAAAGATATAAGAAAAGGCGACGCAGTCGCCAAACACGACAATGGTCGCCGTGGTGAAAAGACCAGAACAGATACTGTTCTGGTCTAGGGAAAATTTGAGACCTTAGGCTCAAATTTTAGGAATGAAACCGAAGGTTTGCTTCCGTTCCCACCACCTAAGACCATTATCAAAAAAGAAGAAAAAGGAAAAATTATGACTAAACCAATTATTTCCATCATCATGGGTTCAAAATCCGACTGGGCAACCATGCAAAAAACAGCAGAAGTCCTAGACCGCTTCGGTGTAGTCTACGAAAAGAAAGTTGTTTCCGCTCACCGTACACCAGACCTCATGTTTAGACATGCGGAGGGAGCCCGTAGCCGTGGCATCAAGGTTATCATCGCAGGTGCGGGTGGCGCAGCCCATTTGCCAGGTATGGTAGCTGCCAAAACAACCCTCCCTGTCATCGGTGTACCAGTCAAATCACGTGCGCTTAGTGGCGTGGATTCTCTTTATTCTATCGTTCAGATGCCAGGTGGTGTGCCAGTCGCAACCATGGCTATCGGTGAAGCAGGTGCGACTAACGCTGCCCTCTTTGCCCTCCGTCTCTTGTCAGTAGAGGATCAGGCTATCGCGACAGCTTTAGCAGATTTTGCAGAAGAACAAGGAAAAATTGCAGAGGAGTCTACAAATGAGCTCATCTAAAACAATCGGAATTATCGGTGGCGGTCAGCTGGGTCAGATGATGGCCATTTCTGCTATTTACATGGGTCACAAGGTCATTGCACTTGATCCTGCGGCGGATTGCCCGGCATCTCGTGTAGCGGAAATCATCGTGGCGCCTTATAACGATGTGAACGCCCTACGTCAGCTGGCTGAGCGATGCGATGTCCTTACCTATGAGTTTGAAAATGTCGATGCTGACGGTTTGGATGCTGTCATCAAGGAGGGACAACTCCCACAAGGGACCGACCTACTTCGTATCTCCCAAAACCGGATCTTTGAGAAGGACTTTCTTTCTAACAAGGCCAAAGTCACTGTGGCACCCTACAAGGTTGTGACTTCTAGTCAAGACTTGGCAGATATGGATCTGTCGAAAAACTATGTCCTCAAGACGGCGACTGGTGGCTACGATGGGCATGGACAAAAGGTCATTCGTTCAGCAGAAGATTTGGCAGAAGCCTATGCGCTAGCTGACTCAGCAGACTGTGTTTTGGAAGAATTTGTCAACTTTGACCTTGAAATTTCTGTCATCGTGTCTGGAAATGGCAAGGATGTGACTTTTTTCCCAGTTCAGGAAAATATCCATCGCAACAATATCCTGTCTAAGACCATTGTGCCAGCTCGCATTTCAGAAAGTTTAGCTGAAAAAGCCAAAGCCATGGCAGTGCGAATTGCAGAACAGCTTAACCTCTCTGGAACTCTTTGCGTGGAAATGTTTGCGACAGCTGATGACATCATTGTCAATGAGATTGCTCCACGCCCACATAACTCAGGCCACTACTCGATTGAAGCTTGTGACTTTTCACAATTTGACACACATATCTTGGGCGTTTTCGGAGCACCATTGCCAGCGATCAAACTACATGCGCCTGCCGTTATGCTCAATGTCCTCGGCCAACACGTCGAGGCTGCTGAAACATATGTGACAGAAAATCCAAGCGCCCACCTCCACATGTATGGTAAAATAGAAGCGAAGCACAACCGCAAAATGGGACATGTGACTTTGTTTAGTGATGTGCCGGATAAGGTTGAGGAGTTTGGGGAAGGGATGGATTTTTAGAGGAGAGGTATGTCATTAAAGTATTTTGAGATCAAAAAATTATTAAGAAGCCAGATAGGTTTAGTTGACTCCCTTACGGGAAAAGTTATGAAGTATGTATTATTGTATGGGATTTTATATGCGCTTTTTCTAATTGGTAGAGTTCAAGATCCAGATTCCTCAGGGGGACTTGTTGCTTTATTATTAATTATGGGAGTGCTTTATAGATTTAATTTTCTTTTTGAGAAAATTAATATTAAAAATTTAACGATAGCTTTTAGAAAAGGATATTTTTTAAATGAAGAACATACGGAAATGTTAATTTCTGATATAGAATTATCGTTGAAAAAAATAAATAGTTTTGCAAATTGGAGTTGTGGTATTTTAGCAACTATTTCAATATTTGTGACTACAACCTATCTTAATTTTTTTAAAGATTCTATTCCTAAAGAAGAACTTTCAAAACTGTTAATTGATGAAAATGCTGGTTTGCAAAATGATTTGGTTGTTTTTTTAGCATTGTTGATGTTTCTGATAATTTTAGGATTACTAGGTTATTATCTTGCTGTTCAAGCCTTTACTTACGATATGCGATTTGTAAATACTATTTTAAAAAGCAGCCTTTACATTGATGAAGATGACATAATCATAGGTGGATTTTGGAAGAAGCTTGCGTACAGTTTAGATCATTTTATTTCGGGATTTTGATAAGTAGACGATATGAAAGGTGATCAATTGCTTCCTCCTCCCCAATCCCTCCCCGTCAGAATCAGACCGCTGAAACTTCCCGACTATGTGTTTCTGTTTGCGGGAAACCTTTGGGATTTTCTCCCATATCATTTATGAAAATAATATTTTTAAAAAAAGGAGACGATAGATGAATTTGAAAACTTATGGGATTGAGTCTCTGTCGACAGAGAAGTTGAAAACCGCTGAGTTTTCGCAGTTGACAGCTGACACGGTTTCAGCTTTGATAACTTTTGCCAAGGAGCACAAGCAGGAGCACTTGCTCACGACTCACGCTAGCCGTCTGGAAACGGCTTAGGCTAATTATCAGAGCGCGCCAAAGGGCAAAGCAGCATCGGCTGTGGTCAAGGACTTGGACGAGGTCGACCAAAAGCGTGACAATGCCTACCAAACGCTGGTCAATTTTGTAAAAGCCTACGCTCATGTTGACGGACAGGCGGTGGAGGCAGCCTACACCAAGCTGCGCAAAGCAAATTCGTTGCGGTTTATAAAGCCCGCCTCAGCGAGCAAGCCAATACAAGATTGGCCAAAGCAAGCAACAAAAACAAACCCTGCAAGCCGCTTACGACTACATCATTGACCTAGTCGCCGTCCTATCCCACGGCCAACCCGAACACTAAGACTACCAAAATCTCAAAGCCCAACTCAACACCATCAGGAAGAGATATAGGGCTAGTGGGAAGAAGAAAGTTACAAAACCAGAGGGTAAGAGTTGAGGAGGAAGTTTGAAAAAAGTAATTTACTTAATTACAGCCGTAATTACACTTTTATTAATAATATTGAGCTGTTCTTATTGGAATAGCATTGTTAATAACTTTGAAACTAAACTAGGTGATTACCTTATCCAATTACTGTGTATGTTGATTCCTGTATTAATATCATTATTTCTTTTTCATGTCGAGAGTTTGGAAAGGAAAGACGATCTGATTTTACAAGAGCAACGTTTAGATAAACAAGAAGAAAATCAGAAACAAATGCAAGAAACTTTTGTAGAAATTACAAACATTTTAGATGCACAGAATACAAAACAAGAAAAGATGGGGGAATCTCTAGAAAAAACAGCGCTTGAGTTAAGACGAATAAGATTACCGAAGGGATTAGAATTTTTATATGAAAATATTGATCGTATTGAGGAATATATTCAGAGTGACTCAAGGGTTCAAAACACAATGAATGTCGTTGCTAGACATTATGCTATGGGAGAATTGCTAGAAAAGTGGAGGGAAATAGAGCTTGAGGAAGTTCCGCTAAAAATTAGAAGAGAGTTTGGAAACACAAGATACTTTTTTGAAGATTATTCAAAATTACTATTTATTTCATATAATTTTTTGGTATCTCAAGAGAAAGATTTAGAAAAGAAAAATATTTTTGCTATTGGTTTTAATGCTTCAATTAGAATTGTAGACATGATTGCGATGGCATCAGAAAAATTAAATAGTCTACCTGATGAGAATCGGAAAGATATCAGTAAGGAAGATAGTCAATTACTATCTATTTATTATAACGATAGTAAAGAAAAAACTGTTGAAGCACTTGAAAAAAGAATTGAAAATTTTCATTCTAACCTGTTCAAGATGAAAGAAATGCTTTAAAGGAGGAAACAACATGATCAACCGTTACTCTCGCCCTGAGATGGCGAATATTTGGAGTGAAGAAAATAAATACCGTGCTTGGCTTGAGGTGGAAATCTTGGCTGACGAGGCCTGGGCTGAGTTGGGAGAAATCCCTAAGGAAGATGTGGCTTTGATTCGCGAAAAAGCGGACTTTGATATCGACCGTATTTTGGAGATTGAGCAGGAGACTCGCCATGACGTAGTGGCTTTTACGCGTGCGGTTTCTGAGACGCTTGGTGAAGAGCGTAAGTGGGTCCACTATGGTTTGACTTCTACCGACGTGGTGGACACTGCCTATGGTTACCTCTACAAGCAGGCCAACGACATCATCCGTCGTGACCTTGAAAACTTCACCAACATCATCGCTGACAAAGCGAAAGAACACAAGTTCACTATCATGATGGGACGTACCCACGGTGTGCACGCTGAGCCTACAACTTTTGGTCTTAAATTGGCTACTTGGTACAGCGAAATGAAACGGAACATCGAGCGTTTCGAGCATGCGGCTGCTGGTGTGGAAGCTGGTAAGATTTCTGGTGCGGTTGGTAACTTTGCCAACATCCCACCATTCGTTGAAAAATACGTCTGCGATAAGCTGGGTATCCGTGCTCAAGAAATCTCTACACAGGTCCTTCCTCGTGACCTTCACGCTGAGTACTTTGCAGTTCTTGCCAGCATCGCAACATCTATCGAGCGTATGGCTACTGAAATCCGTGGTCTGCAAAAATCTGAACAACGTGAAGTGGAAGAGTTCTTTGCTAAAGGTCAAAAAGGGTCTTCAGCAATGCCTCACAAACGCAACCCTATCGGTTCTGAAAACATGACAGGTCTTGCACGTGTCATCCGTGGTCACATGGTAACAGCTTATGAAAACGTAGCCCTCTGGCACGAACGTGATATCTCTCACTCATCAGCTGAGCGCATCATCACACCAGATACGACTATCTTGATTGACTACATGCTCAACCGTTTTGGAAATATCGTTAAGAACTTGACCGTCTTCCCAGAAAATATGACCCGCAACATGAACTCTACCTTCGGTCTTATCTTCAGTCAACGTGCTATGCTTACCTTGATTGAAAAAGGCATGACCCGTGAGCAAGCTTACGACCTTGTTCAACCAAAAACAGCCTACTCTTGGGACAACCAAGTAGACTTTAAACCACTTTTGGAAGCCGATCCAGAAGTGACTTCACGCCTCACTCAAGAAGAAATCGATGAAATCTTCAACCCTGCATACTACACCAAACGAGTGGATGAAATTTTCGAACGTATTGGTTTGGGTGACTAATCATAAAATAAAAAAAGCGAGATTGAATCTCGCTTTTTATTTGTGCTTATACTCAATGAAAATCAAAGAGCAAACTAGGAAGCTAGCCGCAGGCTGTACTTGAGTACAGCAAGGTGAAGCTGACGTGGTTTGAATTCGATTTTCGAAGAGTATTAATCTTTTTTCTTGCTAAGTCCATATGCTGTGAGTGCAGCCATCAAACCTGTAGCAATCAACCATTCTGAACCTTGGCTTCCTGTCTCAGGAAGTTTATTTTCTTTTGCCACAGGAGCTGGGGCTTGAGGAAGAGCTTTGTTTTCCTCGGCAGGAACAGTTGCTGGAGCTGGTTTACTTGGGATCTCTAATTTTGGTTTTTCTTCTGCAATAGGAGCCGGTATATTTGGAATCTCTAGTGCTGGTTTTTCTTCCGCAACAGGAGCTAGACCTTTTTCATCTCCCACATGTGTTACAGGAGTACCAATTTCGATGATTTGAGTAACTGGTTCTTGAGCGACAACACTAGTAACCAATGTTTTCACTTCGCTTCCGTCAGCAGCAGTAGACACAGAATAGAAATGACTACGACGTCCCTTAACACCTTCAGTTACGACACGAGTTTCTCCCTTAGGTAAGGCATCAGTTTCACGAGTGATAGTTGTAAACGGAATTTCTTCGTCCTCGATGACAACACGTGGTTTTTCTTCCGCAACAGGAGCTAGACCTTTTTCATCTCCCACATGTGTTACAGGAGTTCCAACTTCGATGATTTGAGTAACTGGTTCTTGAGCGACAACACTAGTAACCAATGTTTTCACTTCGCTTCCGTCAGCAGCAGTAGACACAGAATAGAAATGACTACGACGTCCCTTAACACCTTCAGTTACGACACGAGTTTCTCCCTTAGGTAAGGCATCAGTTTCACGAGTGATAGTTGTAAACGGAATTTCTTCGTTCTCTATCACAACACGTGGTTTGGCATCTGCAACAGGAGCAACTCCTTCTTCGTCGCCGACATGAGTGACAGGAGTTCCAACTTCAACCACTTGGTTGACAGCTTCTTTTGTGACTTTTTCTTCAAGAACTGTTTCGGTTTCCTTACCATTTTCAGTAGTAACTGAGATATAGATTGTACGTTCACCTTTGGCACCTTCAGTGACAACTTTTTCTTGTCCTGCTGGAAGGTTAGGATTTTCCTTCTTGACAGTCTCAAATGGGATTTCTTCCGTTCTTGTGATAAGCTCTGGTCGGTTTTCAACGTTGGCAGCAACTTCATTTTCATCAAGGCTTCCTGAGTGAGTTGCAGCTGGTTTGAGACCAAGTCTTGCTGCTTTAAGGTTAGCTACAAGTGTATCCAACTCAGCTTGTTTATTACGGTTGAGATTGTAGTTTAGTGCTTCTTTAGCAGCCTTGAGAGCGTCGAGACTTTCTGTGCTATATCCTTCTAAGTTTTCAGGGATTTGAGCAAGTTCATCGCGTAGAGCCTTATAATCGGCACGGAAGTATTCTTTGTTGTGGTCTGCAAATGCAGTCATGAGCTCAAAGATT
Source organism: Streptococcus infantis ATCC 700779 (assembly GCF_000187465.1). GTDB lineage: Bacteria > Bacillota > Bacilli > Lactobacillales > Streptococcaceae > Streptococcus > Streptococcus infantis. The sequence continues at coordinate 1,487,536 of NZ_GL732439.1, forward strand.
TCTTCTTCTTTGTACTCAGCGCTTGGTCTATCTGCCCAGATAGCTACCATACTACCAACAGTAGGTAGATCAACCTCAGGATATTTAGTTGAAGCTAGCTGGTTGAATGGAGTTTTTTCAGTGTTTTCGATAGCTTTCTTGAGGAAACCACCACCATCTTCAGGTTTTTGACCGAGGATATAGTACCAGTCTCCGTTAGTGTTAAGGAACTTATACCCCTTGCTTGCTAGATATTGAGGAGATGCAAGGTTATAACCCCACCAACCTTTAGACCAGTAAGAGATGATAACATCTTTATCAAACTCAACATCGTCCTTATCTTCATAGTAGAAACCATCGTTAAAGGCCATTGGTTGAAGACCTTTTTCTTTAGCCATGGCAGCTAGACCATTAGCATAATCTGCAAACTTACCATAGAGTCCATACCACTTGAGGTAGTACCAACCTTGAGCGTTAGTAGCGTCGTTGGCATACTCGTCTGTACCATAGTTAAAGATCTTAGTCTTGCCTGCAAAGAAGTCCATGTATTTGCCGATAAGGGCTTTTGTAAAGTTCATTGCTTCTTCGTTTTCAAGGTCCATTGTTGTTTTTGAAACCTTGTCAAAGTTAGCTTGAGGGTTTGCAATGCCCAATTTTTCCATAGCGACAAGCATAGCATCCATGTGGCCAGGACTGTTGATAGCAGGGATAATTCCAATGCCTCTATCCTTAGCGTATTGGATAAGCTCAGTGATTTCAGTCTGGTTCAAGGTTGTTCCGTTTGGATCATCGTAGTAAGATTTTGTTCCTTCAATGATGGCATTTTTAACATCGTCACTTGCATAGGTCTTACCGTTTGCAGTGATTGTCATGTCATCTAAGAGGAAGCGAAGTCCGTCATTTCCAAGGAGGAGATGAAGGTCAGAGTAACCAAGTTCGCTGGCTTTATCTACGATACGTTTGAGTTGGTCTAGAGTGAAGTATTTACGTCCAGCATCGATTGAGATAACTTTATTTTTCTCAAGTTTTTCAACTTCACGTTTAGCGTCTTCCTCTTTTTGTGCTTCTGGCGTGAAGGTTAAGTTGCTAACGGCTTCTTGGAGTTTTGCGATGGCTTGGTCAATGCTATCTTGTTCAGCGCGGCTAAGGTTGCTATCAAGAGAGCGAATGGCTTTTTCAGCTTCTTTAACGGTAGCAACACTTTCTGCTGTATAGCGACTAAGGTCGGTTGGCACCTCTTTAAGAGCTTGTTCAGCAGACTCGTAGTCAGCAGCGAAGTATTCAGCATTTGAATTTGCGAATTGACGCATGAGCTTAAAGAGACGAGATGGAGAGTAGCGAGCAGATGGAGTATCAGCCCAAGCAGCTACCATGCCACCGATGATAGGGATATCGGCACCTTCAGTTTTTGGAACTGAAGTAATCGGTGTACTCTTAATACCATTCAAACCTTGGTCCAAGTTGTACCAACCTTGTCCATCAGCATTACGGCCGAGAACGTAGTACCATGCATCGTTAGTGTTAAGGATTTCATGCCCTTTTTCAACTAGTAATTTAGAAGAAGCAACATCGTAACCGCCCCAGCCACCAGTCCACATGGACACGATGATGTCTTTATCAAAGGTACCAAAAGTAGTGTCACTATTATAGTAGATACCGTCGTTGAAGGCCATTGGTTTAAGACCGTGAGATTTGACGATACGAGCTAGGTCATTAGCATAGGCGATGAATTTATCATAACCCTTGTCTGGGAAACCATCTTCTGGATACCATTTATAGGCTTGAAGTACACTCCATCCCTTGGCATTAGTAGCATCATTAGCATACTCATCCAAACCGATGTTAAAGATTTCAGACTTGCCAGCAAAGTAAGCAGCATATTTATCAATCAAAGCTTTTGTGAAGGCAACAGCCTTTTCGTTGTCAAGGTCTACTGTACGTTCTGATTCTTTACCAAAGTAGTTGAAGTTAGGCTTTTCAATACCAAGTTCTTTCATGGCATTGAGGATAGCATCCATATGACCTGGGCTATTGACTGTTGGGATAAGTCCAATACCTTTATTCTTAGCATAACCAATCAAGTCGGTCATTTGGCTTTCAGTTAGGTGATTACCATTTGGATCGTTGTAGTAGGCATTCGTTCCGTTTTCAACAGCACGTTTGACATCGTCACTTGCATAAGTCTTGTCACCAACAGTTAGAGACATGTCATCAAGCATAAAGCGCAAGCCATCATTTCCAACCAAAAGGTGAAGGTCAGTATAGCCATAGTGTTTGGCTTTATCGATGATTTCTTTTAGTTGGTCAGGAGAGAAGTATTTGCGTCCAGCATCGATAGAAACAATTTTCTTTTTAGCCAGTTTTTCATTCACTTGAGCTGCTCGTTCTGTAGCGACTGCGGGTGCTTGGACCTTAGCAACTTCTTTGTTTTCTACCTTTTCTGGTTCTGGCTGCTTAGCTTCTTCAGTTACTTCTGGTTTTGTTGGAGCTTCTTCGGTTGCAACAGTTTTTTCTAAGACAGGTGCAGGAGCAACTTCAACTTTTGGAGCTTCAGTAGTTGCTACTGGAGTAGCTGGAGAAGCATTTTCTGTTGTTGGAGCAGTCTCGAGTTTTTCTTCACTAGTTGGTGGAGTGACTTCTCCAGTAGTTTGGACAGCAGGCTGATTTTCTGTTGGAGCAGGTACGACTCCGTCAGCAGCAACGGCTTGAGCATGAAAGGCAAAGCCGATCAATACAGAAGCTGCTCCGATTGCATATTTACGAATAGAGAAGCGCTGTTTATTTTCTGGTTTCATTAAAAAACCTCCCCTTTTATATTTTTGATAGCGTTTTCACATACTAACTCTATTGTATGTTCTAACTAAAATAAAGTCAAGTTTTTGAGGAAATTACTATAAAAAATAGAATAATTTATAAATTAAGATGTATTTTTCTAATTTTGACTATTTTTTAGTAAAAAGGTTACTAATTATAGAATTGCTTGAAATGCTATTTCCAGGGAAGGGAGCTGATGCTATAATGGGTATATAAAAACCCTGAGACAGTTGCCTCAGGATTTTTATAAATTAGTGACCACGGTCACAAGAAATGAATTTAATTTTGTAGAAATCAGAACGTTTATAAGTTTCGATGTATTCCAAAACTTGGCCAGTTGCTTCAAGCTGAGTTGTCTTAGTTTGGAAGACAGTTGGGAATTTAGTGTCGATTCCTAGGATAGAAGCGGCATGTTTTGGAGTCGGAAATACAATTTCGTTAATTTCTTCAAAATGCTCGTCATTCATGTGAATGTGGTAGTCCAATTTGAAACGAGTATAGATAGAACTATAGTATTCAAGATTTGGATAGTTGGCATTGATGTATTGTTCAGGAATGTATGAATTGTGATAGATATAGATAACGCCATTTGTTTCACGAACACGTTCAATCTTATAATAGAATTGATCGCCGCGTAGGCCAAGTTTTTCTAAATATTTAAGATCGTTCCCACGTTCGATAGAAAGAACAGTTACTTTATCATCTTTTGTTTCGAAGATTTCCACATCAGAAAATTCAACGAGTTTATGTTTACGTGCACGAGCCACGAAAGTTCCCTTCCCTTGTTGGCGGACAATATATCCATCTTTGGCAAGGTCGTTCAAGGCACGAACGACTGTGATTGAACTAACATCATACATGGAAATCAATTCTGCTTCAGTGTAGAACTTATCTCCACTAGCAAATTGACCAGAAATGATCTTATTTTTCAATTCATCTTTAATGTATTGATACTTTGGAATTGCCATATTTTCACCTCATTTTTTTTCTTCTCCACTTATCATTTTAACATAAATTCTTAAAAATAGCTGAAAAGCACTTAAAAAAATTAAAATATCGGAATAAGAATTTAGGATAGATATAAATAATTCGTGTTTTCCTCCTTAATTTCATTAGTTTTTCAGAATGTTGATTTTATGGGATTTGAGAAGAGTTTTAGAAAAGATTCAGTAAAAAAATAGAAAAATTTTAAAGAAAATTTCAAAAAGTATTGACATTAATCCCCGATTAGTTTATAGTTGATATAACAATACATGAAAGCGCAAACTTTTCGCTTTTAGGGGAGGAAGAATGGCAAGATTTGAAATTAAAGATGATTTCTATCTGGATGGGAAACCATTCAAGATTTTGTCTGGCGCCATTCACTATTTTAGAGTTCCTGCGGAAGATTGGCATCATTCATTGTATAACCTCAAGGCACTAGGTTTCAATACGGTTGAGACTTATGTTGCTTGGAACATGCATGAACCTGCTGAAGGTAACTTTAACTTTGAAGGCAATCTTGATTTAGAGAGATTTCTTCAAACTGCACAAGATTTGGGCTTATATGCAATTGTACGTCCTTCTCCATTTATCTGTGCAGAATGGGAATTCGGTGGTTTACCAGCATGGCTCTTGACCAAGGATATGAGAATTCGGTCATCTGACCCAGCTTTCATTGACATGGTTGGTCGCTACTATGATCAGTTGCTTCCACGTCTAGTTCCGAGATTATTGGAAAACGGTGGGAACATTCTCATGATGCAAGTCGAAAATGAGTACGGATCTTATGGTGAGGACAAGACATACTTGAGGGAAATTCGACGTTTGATGGAAGAACGAGCAGTTACTTGTCCGCTTTTCACATCAGATGGACCATGGAGAGCAACTCTTAAGGCTGGAACCTTAATCGAGGATGATCTCTTTGTGACAGGGAACTTTGGTTCCAAGGCTGCTTATAATTTCTCACAAATGCAAGAATTCTTTGATGAGCACGGCAAGAAATGGCCACTCATGTGTATGGAATTCTGGGATGGCTGGTTTAATCGATGGAAAGAACCAATCATCAAGCGTGAACCTGAGGAATTAGCAGAAGCTGTCCACGAGGTTTTAGAGCAAGGCTCTATTAACCTTTACATGTTCCACGGCGGAACCAACTTTGGTTTTATGAATGGTTGTTCAGCTCGAGGAACCATTGATTTACCACAAGTAACATCTTATGATTATGACGCTCTTCTTGATGAAGCTGGCAATCCAACTGCTAAATATTTCGCAGTGAAAGAAATGATGGCGACTTACTATCCTGAGTATCCGCAATCTGAACCGCTTTACAAAGAGAGTATGGAAGTTGAAAACATTCCACTGGTCGAGAAAGTTTCTCTTTTCGAAACCTTGGATAGCCTATCCAGTCCGATTGAAAGTCTCTACCCTAAGAAAATGGAAGAGCTAGGACAAGGTTACGGCTACCTACTCTATCGTACGGAAGCAAGTTGGGATGCGGATGAAGAACGCATTCGAATCATTGACGGACGTGATAGAGCTCAACTCTTTATCGATGGCAAACGAGTGGCAACACAGTACCAAACAGAAATCGGTGAAGATATTTTATATCAAGGCAAAAAGAAAGCGCTCTCTAGATTTGATATCCTTATTGAAAATATGGGGCGTGTCAACTATGGACACAAATTCTTAGCAGATACACAGCGAAAAGGAATTCGCACAGGTGTTTGTAAAGATTTGCATTTCTTGCTCAACTGGAAGCAATATCTACTTCCTCTTGATAACCCAGAGAATATTGATTTCTCTAAGGGATGGACAGAAGGGCAACCTGCCTTTTACGCTTATGACTTTGAAGTTGAGGCGCCAAAAGATACCTACTTAGACTTATCTGAGTTTGGTAAAGGGATTGCTTATATCAACGGACATCACCTAGGTCGTTTCTGGAATGTCGGTCCAACCTTATCTCTTTATATTCCGCATAGCTATCTCAAAGAAGGTGCCAACCGCATCATTATCTTTGAAACAGAAGGGGAATATAAGGAAAAAATACATTTAACTTGTAAACCTACACTAAAACTTATAAAGGGGGAAAACTTATGACAATTGTAGGATGCCGTATCGATGGGCGCTTAATTCACGGACAAGTAGCAAACCTTTGGTCTGCTAAACTGAATGTTTCACGTATCATGGTCGTTGACAATGATGTTGTGAACAACGACGTTGAAAAAAGCGGCTTGAAACTTGCAACACCACCAGGTGTAAAACTTAGTATTTTGCCAGTTGATAAAGCAGCAGCGAATATCCTTGCTGGTAAATACGATAGCCAACGTCTTTTGATTGTAGCACGCAAACCTGACCGTTTCCTCGGTTTGGTAGAAGCAGGTGTGCCACTTGAAACTGTCAATGTCGGCAACATGTCTCAAACACCAGAAACACGTGCGATCACACGTTCAATCAACGTTGTAGATAAAGACGTAGAAGATTTCCACAAATTGGCGGAAAAAGGTGTTAAACTTACTGCTCAAATGGTTCCAAATGATCCAGTTTCAGACTTTTTGAGCTTATTAAAATAGGAAAAAATTTTTAGGAGGTCATTGTTATGATACAATGGTGGCAAATTTTACTTCTCACTTTGTACTCAGCTTATCAAATCTGTGATGAGTTGACGATCGTTTCTTCTGCAGGTTCTCCTGTGTTCGCTGGTTTCATTACTGGTTTAGTCATGGGAGATTTGACAACTGGTTTGTTTATCGGTGGTAGCTTGCAGTTATTCGTACTTGGGGTAGGTACCTTCGGTGGTGCTTCTCGTATCGACGCAACTTCTGGTGCGGTTCTTGCGACAGCTTTCTCAGTTTCACAAGGTATCGAAACAGATCTTGCGATCACTACAATCGCTGTACCAGTAGCGGCACTTTTGACTTACTTCGACGTACTTGGTCGTATGACTACTACATTCTTCGCACACCGTATTGATGCTGCGATCGAACGCTTTGACTACAAAGGAATCGAACGTAACTATCTTCTTGGTGCAGTTCCTTGGGCTCTTTCTCGTGCCCTTCCAGTCTTCTTCGCCCTTGCTTTCGGTGGAGAATTCGTACAAGGTGTTGTAAACCTTGTTAAAGAATACCAATGGGTTGCAGACGGTTTGACTCTTGCAGGTCGTATGCTTCCAGGTCTTGGATTCGCTATCTTGCTTCGTTACCTTCCAGTTAAACGTAACCTTCACTACCTTGCTATGGGATTTGGTTTGACAGCTATGTTGACTGTACTTTACTCATACGTAACAGGTCTTGGTGGAGCAGTTGCTGGTCTCATTGGCACTCTTCCTGCTGACGTTGCTGAAAAAATTGGCTTTGCTAACAACTTCAAAGGATTGTCTATGATCGGTATCTCTATCGTGGGTATCTTCCTTGCGGTTGTTCACTTCAAGAACAGCCAAAAAGTTGCTGTAGCAGCACCTTCTACACCATCAGAAAGTGGGGAAATTGAAGATGACGAATTCTAATTACAAATTAACAAAAGAAGATTTTAATCAAATTAACAAACGTAGCTTGTTCACTTTCCAATTGGGATGGAACTACGAACGTATGCAAGCATCAGGTTACCTTTACATGATCTTGCCACAATTGCGTAAAATGTATGGAGATGGAACTCCTGAGTTGAAAGAAATGATGAAAGTTCATACTCAATTCTTCAACACTTCACCATTCTTCCACACAATCATCGCTGGTTTTGACCTTGCCATGGAAGAAAAAGATGGTGTAGGTTCAAAAGATGCGGTTAACGGTATCAAGACAGGTTTGATGGGACCATTCGCTCCTCTTGGAGATACAATCTTTGGTTCACTTGTACCTGCTATCATGGGATCTATCGCTGCAACAATGGCTATCGCTGGCCAACCTTACGGTATCTTCCTTTGGATCGCAGTTGCAGTAGCGTATGACATCTTCCGTTGGAAACAGTTGGAATTTGCATACAAAGAAGGGGTTAACCTTATCAACAACATGCAAAGTACTTTGACAGCTTTGATTGAAGCTGCATCTGTACTTGGTGTATTCATGATGGGTGCTCTTGTAGCAACAATGATCAACTTTGAAATTTCTTACAAATTGCCAATCGGTGAAAAGATGATTGACTTCCAAGATATCTTGAACTCAATCTTCCCACGTTTGCTTCCAGCAATCTTCACTGCCTTTATCTTCTGGTTGCTTGGTAAGAAAGGTATGAACTCTACTAAAGCAATCGGTATCATTATCGTTCTTGCAGTAGGTCTTTCATTCATCGGTAAATTCTTGCTTGGAATGGGCGCATAATTTATGACTAAATCATTAATTTTAGTGAGCCACGGTCGTTTCTGTGAAGAACTTAAAGGTAGCACAGAGATGATTATGGGACCACAAGACAACATTCATGCAGTAGCTCTTCTTCCAGAAGATGGACCAGAAGAATTTACTGCAAAATTTGAAGCTGCTGTCGAAGGTTTGGATGATTTCCTAGTCTTTGCTGACCTACTTGGTGGAACACCATGTAACGTGGTGAGCCGTTTGATTATGGAAGGTCGTGACATCGAACTTTATGCAGGAATGAATCTTCCAATGGTGATTGAATTTATCAATGCGAGTCTAACTGGAATGGATGCGGACTATAAGAGTCGTGCTTCAGAAAGCATTGTGAAAGTTAATGATTTATTGGCAAGCTTCGACGACGATGAAGATGAATAAGGTGTAATAACTGAAATACTGTTAGAACACATTTCATAGAATATAAATGGGAATGGGAGCGACTCCCATTCCCATGTTTTCAATCATGAAACAATATTAGATTAGAGGTTTTCAATGCTAGATTATACAAAAGAAGATTTGCTTGAGTTGGGAGCAGAGATCACCACACGCGAAATTTACCAACAACCAGATGTTTGGAAGGAAGCTTTTGAATCTTACCAAGCACGCCGTGATGAAATTGTAGCCTTTTTGCAAGGAATTGCAGATAAACATGACTACATTAAGGTTATCCTGACTGGTGCTGGGACTTCAGCTTATGTAGGCGACACCTTAGTTCCATACTTCAAGGAAGTCTATGACGAACGTAAATGGAATTTCAATGCTATTGCGACAACAGATATCGTTGCCAACCCACAAACGTATTTGAAAAAAGATGTGGCAACTGTTTTGGTATCATTCGCACGTAGTGGAAACTCACCTGAGAGTGTAGCAACCGTTGACTTGGCTAAGGCTTTAGTTGACGAGCTTTATCAAGTAACAATCACTTGTGCGGCTGAGGGGAAATTAGCACTTCAAGCCCACGGTGACGATCGCAACCTCTTGCTCTTGCAACCGGCAGCTTCTAACGATGCTGGCTTTGCTATGACATCAAGCTTTACTTCAATGATGTTGACAGCACTTTTGGTCTTCGATCCAACTGAATTTGCTGTTAAAGCTGAACGTTTTGAAGTGCTTTCTAGTCTTGCTCGTAAAGTTCTTGACAATGTGGCAGATGTGAAAGAGTTGGTTGACCTAGAATTTAACCGTGTCATTTACCTAGGTGCAGGTCCATTCTTCGGTCTTGCTCATGAAGCACAACTGAAAATTTTGGAATTGACTGCTGGTCAAGTTGCGACTATGTATGAAAGTCCAGTTGGCTTCCGTCACGGTCCAAAATCATTGATTAATGAAGATACTGTAGTTTTAGTCTTTGGTACTACAACAGACTATACTCGTAAGTACGACTTAGACTTGGTTCGTGAAGTTGCAGGGGATCGAATCGCTCGTCGCGTTGTTCTCTTGAGTGATCAAGCCTTTGGTCTTGAAAACGTTAAGGAAGTAGCACTTGGCTGTGGCGGTGTCTTGAATGACGTTTACCGTGTATTCCCTTATATTGTTTATGGTCAATTATTTGCTCTCTTGACTTCGCTTAAGGTTGGAAATAGACCAGATACACCATCACCTACTGGTACAGTAAACCGCGTCGTTCAGGGTGTTATTATTCACGAATTCAAATAATAAGGAGAAAAGGATGAAAACATACACAGAACGTGTATTTGGGAAAGTTGATGGCAAGGATGTTGTCGCTTATCGCTTTGAAACGGAAGCAGGCTATCAACTAGAAATCATGACCTATGGTGCAACGATTCTACGCTATGTAACTCCTGATAAGGCTGGTAATTTTGCCAATGTTATCCTAGGCTTTGATGATTTTGACAGCTATGTAGGTAACAGTCCTAAACATGGAGCGAGTGTAGGTCCAGTTGCAGGTCGTATCGCAGGTGCGACATTCGAATTGAATGGGGAAACCTATGAACTCGAAGTCAATAACGCAAGCAACTGTAATCACAGCGGCTCAACAGGTTGGGATTCTAGTCTGTTTGAGCTAGTCGAAGTGAGCGACCATGGTTTGACTCTTTACACAGAAAGAACAGACGGTACAGGAGGTTTCCCTGGGAATCTTAAAATCTGGATTAGCTACCACTTGGAAGAAACTGGTGCCTACGAAGTTAGCTACAAGGTAACGACAGACAAAGATACTTTGGTCAATCCGACCAACCATAGCTACTTTAACTTGTCAGGCGATTTCACTCAGACGGTTGATCGCCATGTTTTCCAACTGAATACAGAAGGTATTTATCCAATCGCTCCTGACGGTGTCCCAGCTAAAGCTCCAGATGCTAATCGTGATGTGGTCAAACATATCTACAATGGCGCCTTGTTGAAGGATATCTTTGCAGAAGAAGATGAACAAATCAAACTCGTATCTGGTTTAGACCATCCATTTGCTCTGCCTACAGGACATGACAATGCTGGTTTCCTCTATGACCAGGGTTCAGGTCGCTTCTTACTCTTTAAGACAGAAGCTCCTTGTTTTGTAGTTTATACAGCAAACTTTGTGGATGAGAGTGTCATCATCGCTGGTCAACCAATGATGCAGCACAATGGGATTGCTCTTGAAGCACAGGCTTTACCAGATGCTATTCACAGTGACCTGAAAGATCAAGTCATTCTAAAAGCAGGTGAGACTTTCACTAGCAAAACTCGTTACGAAATTGTCGTTAAATAATAAAAAATTCTCTGAAGTCATAGGATTTCAGAGAATTTTTTATTATTCTTCATCTGGTGTGAGAATCATCGGAATGATGATTGGTTCACGTTCAGTGTTTTCGTAGAGGAATGGTCGAATGGCGTTTACGATAGCACCATTGACAGATTGGACGCTGGCATCCTTGTTTTTCAAAGCGATACGAATAGCATTGAAAAGGATGCGCTGACTTTGACGGATCAAGTCGCCAGATTCGCGCATGTAGACGAAACCACGACTAAGGATATCTGGTCCAGAAATAATCATCTGAGACTCAAAGTCTACCGTTGCGACGGCAAGTACGACACCATCTTCGGATAGGTCTCGGCGGTCTTTAAGCACAGCTGCACCGATTTCACCGATACGATTTCCATCGACGTAGATATCCTGAGCATTGAAGTGACCTGCGATACGAGCAGAGTTTGCAGTAAGGGCAAGGACATCACCATTGCTCATGATAAAGATATTGTCTTTTTCAACTCCAGTATCTACAGCAAGTCCAGCGTGGACTTTTTGCATGCGATATTCACCGTGAACAGGCATGAAGTATTTTGGCTTAATCAAGCGGAGCATAAGTTTTTGCTCTTGCTGACCACCGTGTCCAGATGTATGGATGTTGTTAATCTTACCATGGATGACTTCAACACCAGCTTCAGAAATGATGTTAATCAGCTTGTTAACGCTAGTGGTGTTTCCAGGGATTGGACTAGATGAGAAGATAACCGTATCGCCAGGTTGGAGTTGTACTTGACGGTGAGTTCCGTTAGCGATACGAGAGAGAGCCGCCATAGGTTCACCCTGGCTACCTGTACAAAGAATAAGAATTTCACCTGCAGGGTAATCTTTGATTTCATTTGGCTCGATGAAGGTTCCCTTTGGCGCTTTGATGTAGCCAAGTTCGATTCCGTTAACAATAGCCTTTTCCATAGAGCGTCCAAAGACAGCAATCTTGCGTCCAGTCTTAACAGCAGCATCTGTTGCTTGTTGGAGACGGAAGATATTTGAGGCAAAGGATGCAAAGATGATACGTCCCTCGATACCTTGTATAATCTTCATAATAGACTGACCAACGACCTTTTCAGAGTTTGTAAAGGTTGGCACTTCAGCATTTGTTGAGTCTGAGAGTAAGCAAAGCACTCCGTCTTCACCTAGGGCTGCCATACGGTGCAAGTCTGCAGGTTCACCAACTGGTGTAAAGTCAAACTTGAAGTCACCGGTACAGACGATTTTTCCTTGAGGTGTGTGGATAACAATTCCCAAAGGTTCTGGGATCGAGTGAGTTGTTCTAAAGAAAGTTGCTTTAAGATTTTTAAAGGTCAACTCAGTGTTGTGGTTGATTTCGTGAAGTGTAGCATTGCGCAAAAGGCCATGCTCTTCGAGTTTTCCACGGATCAAAGCTAGAGCTAGTGGACCTGCATAGATAGGGATATTTGCTTGCTTGAGCAAGAAAGGAATCCCACCAATATGGTCCTCGTGTCCGTGTGTGATCAAGAGAGCCTTGACGCGGTCGATGTTTTCGACAATATAAGAGTAATCAGGGATAACGTAGTCGATACCAAGCAAGTCATCCTCGGGGAATTTAATCCCTGCATCAACAATGATGATTTCGTCTTGGTATTCGATTCCGTATGTATTTTTACCGATTTCTCCTAGACCACCAATGGCAAAAACACCCACTTCTTCTGGTTTAAGAGTATAGGCCATATTAGAACTCCGTAATTTCGAATGCGCCAGTTTCTTTTTCGTAGTCTAGCAATTTGTCTGACAAGAGCTCGATATATTCAACGTTGAATTCTGGACGGTTTTTTTCAACAAGTTCACGGGCTATGATACGTCCCTCAAGTTCTGAGCTGGCATCAATGTCTAAGTAAAGTGAGCGTGTTGTTTCACGACGTGGACTACGGTCTTTTGTTTCTTGATAAAAAACTTTGTAAATCATGTGTTTCCTTTCTGTTTTCAGGTCAGCTGTATTCAAAAAATTACCAGCTTGAAGCTGTTTGTTTCTATTTCATTTTCTGCCTGTATTGACCTTGATTCGTTACAATTATCTCAATTATAACATAAAAAGGGGAATTAGTAAAAGCAGGAAACATGAAAGTAAGGAGCTTGAAATATGTTTCATTTTGCCCGATACAAGTATTTGAAGACTTTGAAATCACGTGCTATAATAAAGTTAGAAAAGAGGTTTTTCCTTATGAAGGAGGGCAGGATATGTTTCAACTAGCTATTATCATTCGTCTTCTGGCCTTTGCGGGATTTGTTGCCTGTGTTTACGGAGGAAATGTTTTGTATACTCGGCTGGAGTATCGGAAAGCCAAACTCCTTTGGAAGATTTGCTTTGTGACTCTGTATTCGTTTTTCCTTCTCCTAGTGACCTATGTGGTCTGGTTCGTATTTTACTTTGGTTTGAATTCTTGAGTGCTTGTCCTGTCTGTTTGGCAGGACATTCTTGTTTGGAAACAAAGAAAATTCCCATGTGTCAGCTTTTGTAGTATAATAGTAAACAGACAAAAAGATAGGAATGTGTTATGAAAGTATTAGCTTTTGATACGTCCAGCAAGGCACTGTCTTTAGCCATTTTAGAGGACAAGCAGCTTCTTGCCGAGACGACTATTAATATCAAGAAAAATCACAGTATCACTCTGATGCCTGCCATTGATTTTTTGATGGGTAGTCTAGATTTGACACCAAAGGATTTGGATCGAATCGTCGTGGCAGAGGGGCCTGGTAGCTATACAGGTTTGCGAATCGCAGCAGCCACTGCCAAGACCTTGGCTCATACCCTAAACATTGAGTTAGTAGGGATGTCTAGCCTTTTAGCTCTGGTACCGAATCAACAGGAAGGTCTGGTTGTTCCTTTGATGGATGCGCGTCGCAACAATGTATACGCAGGATTTTATGAACATGCTCAACCTGTCTTTCCAGAAGCGCATCTGTCTTTCGAGGAGGTCCTAGAGCAAGTCAAGGATGCCGACCAGGTGACCTTTGTTGGTGAAGTGGGTGCCTTTGTCGAGCAGATTCAAGAGCAATTACCACAGGCTAACTATCAAGAAACCTTACCAAACGCAGCGAATCTTGCTCTTTGGGCCTGGGATAAGGAAGCAGACTCCTTACACGATTTTGTGCCGAATTACCTCAAGCGTGTCGAAGCTGAGGAAAATTGGCTCAAGAACCACGCCGAGTCTGGCGAGTCTTACATTAAACGCCTATGATAGAAATCAAACGAATCCAACAGCAGCCTGATGTGGCACAAGCTATCTACGAAGTGATGACGGATGTTTATCCCGTCAGTCCTTGGACGTTGGAACAAATCCAAGCAGACCTGTCTCAAGACCAGACTTGGTATGCTCTAGCTTATGATGGGGAAGAAGTGATAGGTTTTCTAGCAATTCAGGAGAATCTTTTTGAAGCAGAAGTCTTGCAAATCGCTGTCAAGAAAGCTTATCAAGGTCAGGAGATAGCCTCAGCCTTGTTTGCAACATTGCCGACAGACAGGGAGATTTTCCTCGAAGTTAGAAAGTCCAACCACCGAGCGCAAGCATTTTACAAGAAAGAAAAAATGGCGGTCATCGCTGAGAGAAAGTCCTACTACCATGATCCAGTTGAGGATGCCATTATCATGAAGAGAGAAATAAATGAAGGATAGATATATTTTAGCATTTGAGACATCCTGTGATGAGACCAGTGTCGCCGTCCTGAAAAACGACGACGAGCTCTTGTCCAATGTCATTGCTAGTCAAATTGAGAGTCATAAACGTTTTGGGGGCGTAGTGCCAGAAGTGGCTAGCCGTCACCATGTTGAAGTTATCACAGCTTGCATTGAGGAAGCTCTAGCAGAGGCAGGGATTGCCGAAGAGGACGTGACAGCTGTTGCCGTTACTTACGGACCAGGCTTGGTCGGCGCTTTGCTTGTTGGTTTGTCAGCCGCCAAGGCATTTGCCTGGGCACATGACCTTCCGCTTATCCCTGTGAACCACATGGCTGGTCACCTCATGGCAGCTCAAAGTGTGGAGCCTTTGGAATTCCCCTTGTTAGCCCTTTTAGTCAGTGGTGGGCACACAGAGTTGGTCTATGTTTCTGAGGCCGGTGATTATAAGATTGTTGGTGAAACACGTGATGATGCGGTTGGTGAAGCCTATGATAAGGTCGGTCGCGTTATGGGCTTGACCTATCCAGCAGGTCGGGAGATTGACGAGTTGGCCCATCAAGGTCAGGATGTGTATGATTTCCCTCGTGCTATGATTAAGGAAGATAATCTTGAGTTTTCATTCTCAGGTTTGAAGTCTGCCTTTATCAATCTTCACCACAATGCCGAGCAAAAGGGAGAAAGCTTGTCCAAGGAAGACCTATCTGCTTCCTTCCAAGCAGCAGTTATGGATATTCTCATGGCAAAAACCAAGAAAGCCTTGGAGAAATATCCTGTTAAAACCCTAGTCGTGGCTGGTGGTGTGGCTGCCAATAAAGGTCTCAGAGAACGCTTAGCAGCTGAAATCACCGATGTCAAGGTTATTATTCCACCTCTACGTCTTTGCGGAGACAATGCAGGAATGATTGCCTATGCTAGCGTCAGCGAGTGGAACAAAGAGAACTTTGCAGGCTTGGAGCTAAATGCCAAACCCAGCCTCGCTTTTGATACCATAGAATAAAGAGTCAGCTTGAGGCTGGCTTTTTTGTTTGGACAAATGCGCGAGTTTTTTAGTATAGTAGAAATATGAGATTTAAAAAAATAATGAGTATAGCACTTGCTATAGGGGTATTGTTGCTGTCTCTGCTGGCTTTTCAGATGTTTCAAAAGATGCAATTGGTCATGTTTGACTCTATTTCACTTAACATGCCCATCGAATCTGTTGAAAAAGTGTTTGGAAAACCTAATGAGATAGTAGAAGAGACAGAAACAGGCTATCACAATCCTTGGCGTGCAAAAGATCCTTATCTCTTTAAAACTGGGCGCCTTTTCTACGACTATGAAAATTTTAAATGGAAAGGTTATAGTGGTCGCGTGACCTTTACTTTTTCAAAATCACATCGTTTACAAGAGGCGTCGGTTTATTTCCCTGTAGCTTCTAAAGCTCAACAGAAAGAAATCTTTTATCAGATGACCCAAGACATGAAAGCAGAAATCGAAGCTTTACCTAACTTTCAGTCTTTGAAAGTTGATGCCTTGGTCGGGGATGATGGTGGTTATCGGTTTAAGGTTAAACTGAAAGGGCAACTGAGAGAACCCTGGATCGATGTTTATCCTACAAAATATGAGGATGATGACAGACCTGAGATTAACCAATATAATATTCGCATCGATCAATCTCAGTGGTAGTCGCCCTAGGGTTCTTGTTTTGAACGCTTTATGACAATAGAATGATGTATTTGTAAGAATGAGGAGGTTTATGAAAGAAAAAGGATTTTGGGAGGGGGCACAGGCTGCAGTGCCGACCGCTTTAGGCTATGTCAGCATCGGACTTGCTTGTGGGATTATTGGGGCTCCATATGTAACCCCTGTAGAGATGGGCTTGATGAGTCTCTTTGTTTATGCTGGAAGTGCCCAGTTTGCCATGCTGGCCTTAATTGCAGTCCAAGCGCCTGTGGCTGCTATTGCCATGACGGTCTTTTTGATCAATCTACGGCTCTTTTTATTGAGTTTACATGCATCGACCTATTTCCGTCATACTAGTCTCTGGCATAATATCGGAATGTCTAGCCTCTTGACGGATGAGACATACGGGGTCTTGATGGGCGAGCTGGTTCATAGGGACAAGGTCAATCCAATGTGGATGCACGGGAACAACCTTAACAGCTATCTAGTTTGGTTTGTCGGGACTGTTTTCGGGACTGCTCTAGGTGGACTTTTGCCAAATCCGGAAGTTATTGGTCTAGATTTTGCCTTAGTGGGGATGTTTATCGGGATTTTTGCTTCCCAGTTTCAAATTATGCAAAAACGGATTCCCTTGCGCAACCTCTTCATCATTTTAGGAGTTGTTGCCCTTTCCTTCTTTATACTTTTGACAGTGGTGTCCCAGTCACTAGCTGTTCTGTTTGCAACCTTGCTAGGTTGTACGATGGGAGTGATTTTGGATGGCCAGTAAGTATATTTTAATAGCAATTATCTTCTCTGGCTTGGTAACTTGGATTCCGAGAATGATTCCTTTCATCCTTGCTAAGTACAAAGGATTGCCAGCAATCGTAGAGCGTTTTTTGAAATTCCTACCAGTCTCTATTATCTTTTCCTTGATTCTTTCAAGTGTGGTGACAGGAAAAATCGGAAGCTTCCCACAGATAAAATGGTTAGACTTTTTAGCAGTCTTTCCAACAGCCTTTGTCGCCTTTCGCTACCGCAATCTGGTGGGGACGGTTATCTTTGGAGTGGTCTTGATAGCAGTCCTACGCTTGGTTTTTTAATCAGCCATAAAGAAAACCTATGGCAAATATAGAAATCATATAATGGCGCAATTACTTTTTTTCTGTTAAGATAAGACTGTATCTTATTTTGGAGGAAATATCATGAAAAAAATCGTTAAATATTCATCACTTGCTGCCCTAGGGCTTGTTGCCGCAGGTGTATTAGCAGCTTGCTCAGGTGGTGAGAAGAAAGATGCTGCATCTGGTGAAGCAACATCTGGTAAGAAAGAAATCGTTGTAGCAACTAATGGATCACCAAAACCATTTATCTATGAAGAAAATGGTGAATTGACAGGTTACGAGATTGAACTTGTTCGTGCTATCTTTAAAGACTCAGACAAGTATACTGTCAAGTTTGAAAAGACAGAGTGGTCAGGGATTTTCCCAGGACTTGATAGCGATCGTTACCAAATGGCCGTTAATAACCTTAGTTATACCAAAGAACGTGCAGAGAAATACCTCTACGCAGCGCCAACTGCTAAAAACCCTAACGTTCTTGTTGTGAAGAAGGACGACACTAGCATCAAGTCTCTTGATGATATCGGTGGAAAATCTACTGAAGTCGTTCAAGGAACAACCTCAGCTAAACAATTGGAAGCATACAACACAGAACATGCGGACAATCCAACTATCCTTAATTATACTAAGGCAGATTTCCAACAAATCATGTCTCGTTTGAGCGATGGACAATTTGACTATAAGATTTTTGACAAGATCGGTGTAGAGACAGTTATCAAAAACCAAGGTTTGGATAATTTGAAAGTCATCGAACTCCCAAGTGACCAACAACCTTATGTTTACCCACTTCTTGCCAAAGGTCAAGATGAGTTGAAGGCTTTTGTGGACAAACGAATCCAAGAACTCTATAAAGATGGAACGCTTGAAAAACTATCTCAACAGTTCTTTGGTGGCTCTTACCTGCCAGCAGAAGCTGATATTAAATAGTTAAAAATTACCTCTGTTAGTGACAGGGGTATTTTTTATGTAAGCACATTCAAAAAAGCGACTGGATTACCTCATATTCTTTGACAGAAGGCGTTTACATAGATTATAATAGTATATAATACCTTTAAAGGAGATTGTCATGAAATACAAAAAGTTTCTATCCTCATTTACATTAGCGACTGCTTTGTTAGCAGCAAGTGCGATAAATCAGGAAGTTCAAGCTAATGAAAAGCCTGTAGATGGTAAGGAAAAAGCTGTTGCACAGTCATCATCTGAAAAACAGATTACAGATGCGCAAAAGGAAGTTAAGAAAGACCAAGCCTCTGTAGATGAAAAAGCTTCAAAAGAAGCGGAGGCTAAAAAGGACTTAGCCAAGGCTGATAAAAAAGTTGCTGAGACAAAAGAAGCTATCAATATCGCTAAAAATGCTGATGCTATCATCGAAGAAGAATCAAAAGTAGCATCTGAGAAGAGCGCTGAAAAAACAGAAGCTGACAAAGCTTTGGCAAATGCAGAATCTACAGCAACAGCAGCTAAATCTTCAGAAACTGCAGCTAAAGAAGCTAGCCAATCTGCCAATGAAAAGCGTGATGCTAAAGCGGCAGAGGTAAAAGCTAAACAAGCTGAACTAGATGGTATGACTGATGAAAGTCTTAAAAATCAAATCTCTAATGCAGAAAACGAGGTTAAAAAAGCCGATCAGTCTCTTCAAGAACAGACTAAAGCAGCAAGTGAAGTAGCGAATAAGATAGCAGATAAACAAAAGGAACTTGACAATTACAAGCCAACAGTTTTGAAAAAAGTCTTGAATCCAGAAGAACAAGGTCGTAAAGCTCCAGCATCTGAGGATGGTTATGACTATAACAAGCAATATCGTCCTAAAGACGCCTCAGGTAATCCTTTGATGGAGAATGTTGCCTTCCAAGGTGTTCGTGAAGTTGAGGTAGAAGCAACTGAAGAAATGAAGCGCTTCACTAAGGCTTTAGCTGATTATAATGCAAATCCATCCAAATATAAAACAAGACCAGTCTTTAAGTTTGTTGTGGATAATCGCAAATTGACAGAAGCTTTCATTGAGGTAGCAAATGAACTCCGTCGCGCTAATGGTGTTACACAAGATTTAGCTCTAGATGAAGCCTACATCAAACATGCAGAAGAACGTTCAAATGAAATGGCTACCACTGGAGTTTTAAGCCATGATACCAAGTTCTCACACCCAGATGGAGAAGGTGTTCGTGTAGAAAATATTGGAATGAAAGATCTAATTCCTGGATCCGATGGTGGACCAAACTTTGTGGAAGTTAAAAATGGTCAAACGATTTATAATTACGATAAGATTATGAGTTATAAACAGTTTGCTTATGAATCCCTTTTAGCTTGGTATGCAGACTTTAATAATATAAAAGGAATCGACTATGGACACCGCAGAGCCCTTCTTACACCGGTTGGAGGGAAAGTAGGAGTTGCCCAAGGAACGATTGAAGGAAAAAACCCTAATAACATTTATTATACATATACAAGTAATGCCTATTCACCTGAAACAGTGGAGGAATACAGATCTAATTTCCATGCCTTTAAAGAAGATGATCCTTTGCATCCAACCTTCTATGGCAAACGTATGAAGTTCTTGCCTGAGCATCACTTTGTATACGTTGAAAAAACAGTTATTGATAAATCTGCTGACATTAAGGCTGAACTTGCGTCATTGAAAAAAGAAAAAGCTGATAAAGATGCTAAAAAAGTAGCTGCTGAAAATAAAAAAGCTGATTTGTTGGCATCTTTGGATAAATTAAATAAACAAGCCAATAATTTAGTAAGTTCTCGTGAACAAGTTAAAAAGGACCTGGAACAAGCGAAATCTGATTTGGCAACCTTGACTGCAGATGCGAAAGCAAAAGCTGACTTAGTTGCTACAAAATCACAAGAAGCAACTAAAGCAAGTCAAAATCTAAAAGCCTTGCAAGTCAAGGTAGCAGAATTGGCTACAGCTATTAAAAATGCAGAAGAAAAACGCGATAAAGCAAAAGCCTTGAAAGGTCAAGCATCAAACTTGGAAACAACCTTGAAGCAAGCAGAAACTGATAAAGCAAATGCACAGAAAGTTAGTGATCAAGCAGAAGCTGAATTGAAATTGGCTCAAACAGCTCTTGCAGAAGCTAAAGCAAAGCTACAAGCTTTATTAGATGTACTTGAAGCAGAAAATATGCTGAAAGTGGCAGAAAAAGACGGAATGATTATTGGGCTACCAAAAAATGCACCAATTCAAGACCCACTTCCAGAATTTGATCTTCGTAAACTTGCTGATAAACCTCAAGGTGCAGAAGCTAATAAACCTGGAGAAAAAGCTTCTACTAAAGCATTGCCAAATACAGGAACAAACTCAGGTGTAGATGGACAAACGACTCTGTTCGGAGTTTACGGTTTACTTGCGAGTATCGGCTTAGCAGGCATCGTAACACGACGCAGAAGACAAGGTGAATAAATCTTAAAAGCTATCTAGCAATCAGCTAGATGGCTTTTTTGTAGAATGATAGATCCGAAGATAGGTCTAATATCAGCTTAATATGTATAGTTTCAAACTATATGCCTGCCTATCTAATAACAATTTGCGAAATCAAATAAAGTATGAGATACTATTACGGTATTATTTTTAAAGGAGAAAGAATCATGAAAATCAAAAAATGGTTAGGTGTAGCAGCGATTGCTACAGTAGCAGGCCTTACACTTGCAGCTTGCGGAAATTCAAACAAGAAAGCGGACAATACAACTACAGTTAAAATCGCAACTGTAAACCGTAGCGGTTCAGAAGAAGCACGTTGGGATAAAATCCAAGAACTAGTTGAAAAAGACGGAATTAAACTGGAATTTACAGAGTTTACAGACTACTCACAACCAAACAAAGCAACTGCTGATGGTGAAGTAGACTTGAACGCTTTCCAACACTACAACTTCTTGAACAACTGGAACAAAGAAAACGGTAAAGATCTTGTAGCGATTGCAGATACTTACATCTCACCAATCCGTCTTTACTCAGGTTTAAACGGAAGTGAAAACAAGTATACTAAAGTGGAAGAAATCCCAGATAAGGGTGAAATCGCAGTACCTAACGATGCTACAAACGAAAGCCGTGCCCTTTACCTTCTTCAATCAGCTGGTTTGATTAAGTTGGATGTTTCAGGAACTGCACTTGCGACAATCGCAAACATCACAGAAAATCCAAAGAACTTGAAAATCACTGAATTGGACGCTAGCCAAACAGCTCGTTCATTGTCATCAGTTGATGCAGCTGTTGTAAACAACACTTTTGTTACAGAAGCAAAATTGGACTACAAGAAAGCACTCTTTAAAGAGCAAGCTGACGAAAACTCAAAACAATGGTATAACATCATCGTTGCGAAAAAAGATTGGGAATCATCACCTAAAGCTGATGCAATCAAGAAAATTATCGCAGCTTACCACACTGACGAAGTGAAAAAAGTCATCGAAGAAACTTCAGACGGCTTGGATCAACCAGTTTGGTAATAAACACAGGGAGGTGGGAGAGATTTTTTCCACCTCTTGCTTTTATATAGAGCCTAAAACAAATGAAATCCACTTGTATTGATTCTAAAGGTACAAGTCCTAGTAGAAAGGTAGAGAGAAAATGGTTTTCCCTAGCCAAGAAGAACAAATTGAAAAGTTTGAAAAGGATCATGTAGCGCAACATTATTTTGAAGTTTTGCGTACCTTGATTTCTAAAAAATCAGTCTTTGCCCAACAAGTCGGCCTGAAAGAGGTGGCTCGTTATCTAGGTGAGATTTTTAAACGTGTTGGTGCAGAAGTTGAGATTGACGAGAGCTATACGGCGCCTTTTGTCATGGCACATTTCAAAAGTTCACGACCAAATGCCAAGACTATCATTTTCTACAACCACTATGACACAGTACCAGCAGATGGTGATCAAGTTTGGACCGAGGATCCTTTTACACTCTCTGTGCGTGATGGCATTATGTATGGACGCGGGGTTGATGATGACAAGGGGCATATCACTGCTCGCTTGAGTGCTCTGAGAAAATACATGCAACATCACGATGATCTTCCGGTCAATATCAGCTTCATCATGGAAGGAGCTGAAGAGTCTGCCTCTATGGACTTGGACAAATATCTAGAAAAACATGCGGACAAGCTCCGAGGTGCAGATTTATTAGTCTGGGAACAAGGAACAAAGAATGCCTTAGAACAGTTAGAAATCTCTGGTGGAAACAAGGGAATTGTGACCTTTGATGCCAAGGTCAAGAGTGCAGACGTCGATATCCATTCTAGCTATGGTGGAGTCATCGAATCAGCTCCATGGTATCTCATTCAAGCTTTGACTAGTCTTCGCGCTGCCGACGGCCGTATCTTGGTAGAAGGTTTGTACGATGATGTGCAGGAACCAAACGAACGAGAGTTGGCCTTGGTTGAAACTTATGCCCAACGCAATCCAGAGGAAATCAGCCAGATTTATGGCTTGGAATTGCCACTTTTACAAGAGGAACGTACAGCCTTTCTAAAACGTTTCTTTTTTGAGCCAGCGCTCAATATTGAAGGAATTCAGTCAGGCTATCAAGGTCAAGGAGTTAAAACGATTCTACCAGCAGAAGCTAGCGCTAAGCTAGAAGTCCGCTTGGTTCCTGGCTTAGAACCACATGATGTTTTAGAGAAAATTCGGAAACAACTAGACAAAAATGGCTTTGATAAGGTAGAATTGTACTATACTTTGGGTGAGATGAGCTATCGAAGTGACATGAGTGCGCCGGCCATTCTCAATGTCATTGAGCTGGCCAAGAAATTCTATCCACAGGGCGTATCTGTCTTGCCAACAACAGCTGGTACAGGTCCTATGCATACGGTATTTGATGCCTTAGAAGTACCTATGGTTGCCTTTGGTCTAGGAAATGCCAATAGCCGAGACCACGGTGGAGATGAAAATGTGCGAATCGCCGATTATTACACCCATATTGAATTAGTAGAGGAGCTGATTAGAAGTTATGAGTAGAGACATTATCAAATTAGACCAGATTGATGTGATTTTTCATCAAAAGAAAAGAACCATCACAGCGGTCAAGGATGTGACCATTCACATTCAAGAAGGGGATATTTACGGGATTGTAGGATATTCTGGAGCAGGGAAATCAACCCTTGTTCGTGTTATTAACCTTTTACAAAAACCATCTGCAGGTCGAATTACTGTAGATGATGATGTGATTTTTGATGGGAAAGAAACCTTAACTGCCGGGCAATTACGTCGTAAGCGTCAAGATATTGGGATGATTTTCCAACACTTTAACCTTATGAGTCAAAAGACAGCAGAGGAAAATGTAGCCTTTGCCCTCAAACACTCTGGACTTAGTGAGAAAGATAAGAAGGCTAAAGTAGCTAAGTTGTTGGACTTGGTTGGCTTGGCAGATCGTGCTGAAAACTACCCTTCACAACTATCTGGAGGACAAAAACAGCGTGTGGCTATTGCGCGTGCCTTGGCCAATGATCCAAAAATCTTGATTTCGGATGAGTCGACTTCAGCTCTTGACCCTAAGACGACTAAACAAATCTTGTCACTCTTGCAAGAATTGAACCGTAAACTAGGTTTGACCATTGTCTTAATTACACATGAGATGCAAATTGTCAAAGACATTGCTAATCGTGTAGCAGTCATGCAGGATGGCCGCTTGATTGAAGAAGGTAGCGTTCTTGAAATCTTCTCAGATCCTAAGCAACCATTGACCCAGGACTTTATCTCAACGGCTACTGGTATTGATGAAGCTATGGTCAAGATTGAAAAGCAAGAAATCGTGGAGCACTTATCTGAAAATAGCATTTTGGTACAACTCAAGTATGCAGGAGCTTCTACAGATGAGCCACTTTTGAATGAATTATACAAACACTACCAAGTAACAGCCAATATTCTCTATGGAAACATTGAAATTTTGGATGGCACTCCTGTAGGTGAGCTTGTGGTTGTTTTGTCTGGAGAAAAAGAAGCACTGGCAAAAGCTCAAGAGGCTATCCGTCAGGCTGGTGTGCAACTAAAAGTATTGAAGGGGGGACAGTAAGATGGCAGAATTGATTAAAGCATACTTACCAAACGTCTATAAGATGGGTTGGTCTGGTCAAGCTGGCTGGGGGACAGCTATCTACTTGACCCTTTATATGACGGTTTTTTCCTTTATCATTGGAGGTTTCTTAGGACTGGTTGCAGGGCTTTTCCTTGTCTTGACAGCTCCAGGTGGTGTCTTGGAAAATAAAGTTGTTTTCTGGATTTTAGACAAGATCACGTCAATCTTCCGTGCGGTTCCCTTTATCATCCTCTTGGCAGTCTTGTCACCCTTCTCTCATCTAATCGTAGGAACAAGCATTGGTCCAAATGCGGCTATCGTACCGCTATCTTTTGCAGTCTTTGCCTTCTTTGCTCGTCAGGTGCAGGTTGTCTTGGCTGAGCTAGATGGTGGTGTCATTGAGGCAGCGCAAGCCAGCGGAGCGACATTCTGGGATATCGTAGGAGTTTACCTATCAGAAGGACTTCCAGATTTGATCCGCGTGACGACTGTAACCTTGATTTCACTAGTCGGTGAAACAGCTATGGCTGGAGCAGTTGGGGCTGGAGGTATCGGTAACGTAGCGATCGCTTATGGTTTTAACCGTTACAATCACGATGTGACTATTCTTGCGACCCTCATCATTATTTTGATTATCTTTTCTATCCAATTTTTGGGAGATTTCTTGACCAAGAAATTAAGTCATAAATAAAAAAGAGCCAGCTGGCTCTTTTTTTATGATGTTTTATGTGCTAATTTTTTACTAAGTGTTTGTCCAATCAGGGCACCAAGTAGAGCGCCGATGAGAATACTTGTGATAAAGAGGAGGATATTAGCAGGATTCGGTGCAACCATAATGCGATCGATATAGTCCTGAGATTTTCCACGAGCGATTAGAGTTGCGATATAGGCTTGAGGGGTCAACCACATGAGTAGGATGGGACCAGTAGTGCTAAAGGCAAAAACTAGGAAGGAAAGAAGGTTTTTAACCTTATCCTTGTAATGTCCTAGGTGAGCGATGCCATCTGCTGCAAGACCGCAGATAATACCTGGCAGAAAGGCACCAGCTCCATGCTTACTCCCGAGGAAAAAGAGAGAAATCACAAGTCCAATCGTAGTAATCGCTCCAAAACGAGGAACCTTTGCTAAAAGGATCATATAGACGCTACCACCCACAAGAGCAGAAAAGGCAGGGGCGTAAAACATATTTCCAGTGTGGTCGACAAGGTTCCCTAGTAGAACCCCCACTCCGATACAGAGAAAGTAGACAAGGGCAGCAACAAGGGTTGTCAAGATATTCTTTTTCATAAGTTCTCCTTCGTATATCTGATGGTTTTCATTGTATCATGCCTGGCTCAGATTGTAAATGCTGGCCGACATTTGCTATTTATCCGGAAACTAGATGAAAGAGGAATAGACTAAAGCTATTTCTTTACTCCTCCGACTGTTCCAATCCCTTTATTTATGGTAAAATAGGACTATTAAGTTAGAAAGAGGATCCTCTATGAAATTACAAAAACCAAAAGGAACGCAGGATATTTTACCTGCTGAGTCTGCCAAATGGCAGTACGTTGAAGGCTTTGCGCGTGAAATCTTCAAACGCTACAACTACGCAGAAGTGCGTACCCCTATTTTCGAGCACTACGAAGTCATCAGTCGTTCTGTTGGAGATACAACTGATATCGTAACCAAGGAAATGTATGATTTTTACGACAAGGGTGACCGCCATATTACCCTCCGGCCAGAAGGAACTGCTCCAGTCGTCCGTTCTTATGTGGAAAACAAACTCTTCGCACCAGAAGTGCAAAAGCCAAGTAAGTTCTACTACATGGGCCCAATGTTCCGCTATGAGCGTCCACAAGCAGGCCGTTTGCGCCAATTCCACCAGATTGGTGTGGAGTGCTTTGGCTCTAGCAATCCAGCTACCGATGTAGAAACGATCGCTATGGCAGCCCACTTCTTGAAAGCAATCGGTATTCAAGGCGTCAAACTACACCTCAACACTCTTGGCAATCCTGAGAGCCGTGCAGCCTACCGTCAAGCCTTGATTGACTACTTAACACCGCTCAAAGATAGTTTGTCTAAAGATAGCCAACGTCGTTTGGAGGAAAACCCTCTTCGTGTCTTGGACTCGAAAGAAAAAGAAGACAAGGTGGCAGTGGAGAATGCACCATCTATCTTGGATTACCTGGATGCAGAAAGCCAAGCTCACTTTGATGCTGTTCGCCAGATGTTGGAGAATCTCGGAGTAGACTATATCATCGATACTAATATGGTGCGTGGTCTGGACTACTACAACCACACCATTTTCGAGTTCATCACAGAGATTGAGGGCAATGACTTGACAGTCTGTGCAGGTGGTCGCTACGATGGCTTGGTTGCTTACTTCGGTGGTCCTGAAACTGCTGGATTTGGTTTTGGACTTGGTGTAGAGCGTCTTCTTCTAGTCCTTGAAAAACAAGGCGTGGTACTTCCTATCGAAAACGCCCTAGATGTTTATATTGCTGTCCTTGGTGAAGAGGTTAATCTGAAAGCCTTGGAGTTAGTACAAGCATTGCGCCAACAAGGCTTCAAAGCAGAGCGTGATTACCTCAACCGTAAACTCAAAGCTCAGTTTAAGTCAGCTGATGTCTTTGCTGCTAAGACCCTCATTACCCTAGGAGAGAGTGAAGTCGAAAGTGGACAAGTCAAGGTTAAGAACAACCAAACGCGAGAGGAAGTAGAAGTTCCGCTTGAAACTATTAGCAAAAATTTCTCAGAAGTATTTGAAAAATTGGTATAAAAGAACCCAAAAAAGCTAGGAAAAAACTCCTAGCTTTTTTGAATAAAAAGTACTAAAAAGACACAAATTTTAGAAAAAAATCATAAACGAAAAGTATTAGTTGGATAAATAAAAATTTCGGTTAAAATTTATTGACTTTCGCCCTATATCACTGTATTATTGAATAGTATAGAATAAATATTTTGCGCCCTAAAACAGGGAGTCTAAGGATATTTATGCAGAATTCAAATCTTATAAAGAGATGATGGCTAAATGAGAGTTTGGAGAAAAAGAAAATGAATATTAGAAAATCAACAAAATATTCACTATTGACAATTGGGATTTTAACCACTTTCCAATTAGGTCAAGTGCATGTTAAAGCTGATACAACTGATTTCTCAAATAACACAGTTGTTCAAAATCAGGATGGAAAAGCAACTTCATTAAATAAGAACACAAATCAAAAGAGTGAAGCTACTGCTAATGATAAGAAAGAGCCGGTTGCTAATGAGGGAAACCCTGCAGCTTTAACTCCGGAAAACTCTACTTCTACAACGGAAGTGCCAGAAAAGGAAGCAGACAAGTCTCCTGCTGAGAAGGAAGTTACTGAAGAAAAACCAGTAGCAGAACAACCAAAAGCGGAACAACCTGTCCAAGAGCAACCAACAACTGAACAGCCAAAAGCAGAACAGCCTAAGGTAGAAAAACCAGTAGCTGAAACAACACCTGAAGAAGAACTGAAAAAGTTGTCAGAGACACCTCAAGAGGGGGTAACGACTCCTAAAGAGGAACCGAAAGCTCCTAAAGATGAATCAGCAGCTCCTAGAGCTCGTCGTAGAAGAGCAGCAGCTAGTAATACAAACGTATATGAAGATGCAACATACGGTAAGTATGTAAAAGCTACGGACTTCGGACTAGATACAACTGGTAAGGTTGAAGCAAGTGATGCTCTTCAAAAAGCTCTGAAAGCAGCCAATGAGGTTGAGGGTGGAGCTGCCGTAATGGTTTCAGGGAATGTCCTCTTGAAGAAAACCTTGGTTATCGATGAGAACTATGCCAATGTAAAAGGTTTGATTGGTAGTGGTCCAAGTCGTAACAATACAAAAATCGTGTTTAACAAAAAGCAAGATGGAGAGCACGATCCTGAAACAAACTTGACAGATAACCGTTACGAGTCTGCGGTCCTCATTCAAAATCAGAATAACTTTACTGTAGGCCGCTTAACTGTTGAGCACGCCTATGATTCATCAGACTACACTAAGGATAATGAGTTTTACCGTAAAGGAAAATCTTACTTTGGACGTTCAAACGGTATTTACGTAAACGATTCTTCAAATGTTACGATCAATGACGTTCGTGCTATGAAATTCAACAGAGCCGGTGTCTTCTTTAGTTCAAGTAAGGCAACGGCTCAAGAGTATGATGCTAGCGGTAGACCAATCCGTTACAGCAGTATCTCTGAGAAGGTTTCAAATGAAGTCAAGTCTATTGGAGATCCAGATGTTCCTATCATGGACGGTAACAAGGTGACCAACTCTTTCCTTCATAACAACCGTGTTGCTGGTGTTATGTTCGGTTACCAACGTAATTTCGTGGTAGACAATAATATCTTGTCATACAACGGTCATGTGTTGGACGGTGGTACTGGATATGGTGCTGCCTCAATGGCAGGGTCTTATAACGATGGCATTACCTATACTGGAAACTATACAAACTACAACTACCGTAAAGGCTTGGATATTCACGACGGGAATAAGATTCTCATCGAAAATAACGTCTCACTCGGGGATCGTTTGAATGGTATTGAGGTTTATAACCGTGCCAATCCGATGACAGATGTCATTATTCGTAACAACAAGGTAACACAAGATCCAAACTCTAAGTTGGAAAACGATGATGATGATCCAGCTCGTTACCGTGGTTACACAGCCATCTCTATCCTGACAAATGAGAAAAACCATAAATGGACCAAACCTCTTGATAAAGGTCGTTACGTCATTTCAAATAACACCATTGAAGGTTTAACAAAATCATTTGAAAATGGACAACTAGGAACATTTGGTATTCTCTTTAGAAACAACGAAAGTTCAAATGATTATAGTCTAAACATTGAAGGAAACACCATCACTGGTGATTCGACAGACTATATCATCTCTGTCAATAACAATACTGCTCAAGCATCTAGAGGTGTTGAAGGTGGCGGTTCAGGTGACATCACTATTTCAAGAAACAAGATTGAAGTAGATGACATCAAGCAGCTACCGATTTACATCAATGATGATACAACTTATGTAGCAAGTGTTATTGACCGTACTACTGGAAAACGTGTCAACAAGGTTACAAAAGTACCATTTACCAAGACTAGAGGAAGTATCAATATTGACAACAATGAGTTGACTGTATCGAAAATTAAATCAAGATGGAAGAATGCGGTCGCTATTGAAAGCACAAACGCAGCTTCTATTGCTGTCAATAGCAATACCTTTAAGTATAAAGACAATGAGCCGTGGCAACGTTATGATGTTACCCGTAAAACGGACGGTAGAGTTATCAAAGACATAATGCAAGCTTTCTTTGGTATCAACCGTCTAAACGACACTGTTAAAGTAACAGCTACAGACAATAAATTCATCGCCGACACACCAAACAAGAATGGTTTCTTTAGACTATACAATGGTGACTGGGTGAACTTAAATGCCAAGAGTAATAATGTCTTCCTTGGGCGTAACACTCTAGATGGTAAGCCGCTAGCTCCAGTAGATATCGTTGGTGATAAAACGGTTGAAACACTTCGTACAACAACAACAACAGAGTACATCATCGAAACTCGTGAGACAGATGAACTTCCTATCGGATTTAAGGAAACTGTACAAAAAGGTGTACCTGGTAAGAAAGTTAATGTTTATAAGATTACCAAAGTTGGTGATACAATTGTAGGTCGTCAGATTGAATCTGAGGAAGTAATTCAAGAGCCTACGAGAGAAATCGTCTTGATTGGTACAGCGACAGAAACATTTGAAACTGTTACTGAGAAAGAAACGGTTGCATACGAAACAGAAATCAGAACTGACCCAACAAAACCAAAAACTTATCAATTTGAAAATCAAGCTGGTAAGAATGGTTCTGTTGAAAAGACTTATCAAATCAGAAAACTGAATGGTAAGGAAGCCGGTAAGACTTTGACGTCTGAAACAGTGATTGACCAACCAGTCAAACGCATTATCACAGTTGGTAGTGCAGTAGAAAAGGTTGAATACACTACTGAGGTTAAGGATGTTGACTTTGAAACTGTAGTTGAATACGACTACACGAAACCAAAAGGCTACGAAGAAGTCCGTCAAGAAGGTGAAAAAGGTCGCATTGAAAGTCAATATAAACTTACCTACCTCAATGATGAACTCGTTGACCGTACCTTGGTCAATGAAAACACCCTAAAAGAGAAGAAGAACAAGATTGTTGTTAAAGGTCTAGGTGTGGTTGTATCAATCAGATCCGTAGTTGTTGTCGAAGAAAAAGACTTCAACAAGGTTATCGAAAAAGATGAAACCCAACCAGAAGGCTACAGCAAGATTACTCAGGTCGGCTCACCAGGTACCATTACAACAACCTATGAGGTTACCTATGAGGGCGATGTAGAAGTTGCTCGTAAAGAAATCTCAAAAGTTGAGGATCCAAAAGCTGTAGACGAAATCACGGTAATCGGTACTTCTAAGATGACAGAACGTACATTGGATGAACAAGTTGACGTTCCATTCAAGACGATTTATGTCTCAGACAATACACTTCCAGCAGGAGAAAGTGTTGTCGATGAAGAAGGAACTCCAGGACAAATTATCCGTACTTTCTTGGTAAGCTATCGAAATGGTAAAGAAATCGGTCGTACCATCGTTTCTGAACATAAGATTACAGATGCAGTCAACCGTGTCGTTCGTGTCGGAAATGCGACACCTATCGTGGAAACAACTGAGCTTGTAGATGAGACAGAGTCAATCGATTACAATACTCTCAAAGAATTTTCAGATCAGCTTCCTGCAGGGACAACTAAGGTTATCCAGGCAGGTAAGAAAGGCCAGAAAACAAATCGTTACTCTGTAACGAAAGTGAATGGAGAAGAGACATCTCGTACATTTGTAGAATCTAACATCACTACAGAGCCAGTAGATGAGATCATCCAAGTTGGAACTCGTATCAAAGAAATTAGAGAAGCAACCGAGACAAGTCCAATTCCATTTACTATTAAGGTTCGTAAAGACACCACGAAGCCAATCGGCTACCGAGTGACTGAGGTAGAAGGTCAAGACGGTGAAAAGTCAGACCTCTATAAAGTAACCTACATCAGTGGTACCGAAACCAAACGGGAACATTTGAAGACAACAGTCGTTAGAGAAGCTATTAACAAGGTGATTGTCGAAGGTGCTGGAGTAGAACGTGCTCTCTTTGAAATTCAAGAAGATAAGATTACAAGCTCAACTGAGTATCGAAATGATGATACTCTTCCAGAAGGTGAAACAAAAGTTGAACAGGTTGGCGAAGAAGGCCTCCTTCGTAAGACGATTGAAAAACGATACTTCAATGATGAATTGCGTTCTACGAAATTAGTAGACAGCAAACTAATCAAAGAAGCAACTCCAACGATCATCTTGGTAGGTACAAAACATGTACCAACCATCAAGGTAGAACAAGACACTCAGACTGAGAAGATTGCCTATAAGACTCAAAAAATCGAAGATCCAAACCTACCAAAAGGTGAAACTAAGGTCGTTCAAGTAGGAAGAATTGGTCTCATTGAGAAAGTCTACCAACTAACCTACAAAGACGGAGTCTTGATTAAGACAGACTTGATTAGTAGCAAGGAAGTTCAAAAAGTCCAAGATGAGATTATCCATATCGGTACGCAAGTCACTGAGATCAAGGAAATCAACACAACAAGTCCAATTCCGTACAATGTTATTATTCGTAAGGATAAGACTAAGCCAGTTGGATACAGCTTTGTTGAAGTAGAGGGCCAAGAGGGAACTCAAACAGACTACTATCAAGTAACTTACGTCAATGGTAAGGAAGCCAAGCGTGAGCACCTCAGAACTGTCATTACAACTCAACCTGTCAATAAAGTCCTAGTCGAAGGTTCTGGAATTGAGCGTACAATCTTCGAAATTCAAGAAGAAAGAATCACAAGTTCAACTGAATATCGTAACGACGATACTCTTCCAGAAGGTGAAACAAAGGTTATTCAAGAAGGTCAAGATGGACTCATCCATAAGACAATCGAGAAACAGTACTTCAATGATGAAGAACGTTCTTCAAAACTAATCGAAAGTAAAGTTGTCAGAGAAGCAATTCCGACCATCATTTTAGTTGGGACAAAACATGTTCCAAATGTTAAAGTGAAGCAGGAAACGCGAACTGAAGAGACTAACTTTAGAACAGTTACCGTTATTGATGAAAACATGCCAAAGGGTGAACGTAAACTTGTTCAAGAAGGTCGTGCTGGTTTAGTAGAAAAAATTTATCAGCTTACTTATAAAGATGGCATCTTAGTCAAGACGGACTTGATTAGCGTCAAAGAGTTGCGTCCAGCCCTTGAGCAGATTATCCATATCGGTTCTCAAGTTACTGAAACCAAAGAGATCAGCTTAACCAGTGCGATTCCTTACAACACCATCGTTCGTGAGGACAAGACTAAGCCTGTCAGCTACCGTCTGGTCGAAGTAGAAGGCCAAGAAGGAACTCAAACAGACTACTATAAAGCAACCTATGTCAATGGTAAAGAAACTCAACGTGAGTATCTAAGAACTGTTATCACGACTCAACCTGTCAACCAAGTTCTTGTGGTAGGTGCTGGAGTTGAGCGTACAGTCTTGGTGACTGAGGATGAAGTCATTAGTCATCAAACAGAATATCGCAATGATGATAGCTTGCCAGAAGGTGAAACTAGAGTCTTACAAGAAGGTCAAGATGGACTAATTCACAGAACGTTTGAGAAATACTACTTCAATGACGAAGAGCGTTCTTCTACATTGGTAGATACCACGGTTATCAGAAAAGCAGTGGCTCGTGTAATCTTAGTTGGAACAAAACGAATTCCTACTATTACAACAGAGGAACTCATCCAAGTAGAAGAAGTAGCCTTTGAAAAACAAACAGTTGAAAATGCAGAGCTAGCAAAAGGAACTGTGAATATTTTACAAGAAGGCAAGGCAGGTAGACGACAAGATGTGTATCGCTTGACTCTTGAGGACGGAGTTGTGATCAAGAAAGAATTGATTCGCTCAGAAATCCTAGAAGAACCACAAGCAGAGATCACTGAGATCGGAACCAAGCAAGTTTCTTCTATAATTATAGAAGAAAACATCCAAGTAGAAGAGATTGACTTTGAAAAACAAATAGTTGAAAATCCTAAGTTTGCTAAAGGTACACAAATTCTTCTACAAAAAGGTAAACCAGGAAAACGTCAATATATGTATCGTTTGACTTTGCAGAATGGAGTTGTGATTAAGAAAGAATTGATTCGCTCAGAAATCCTAGAAGAACCACAAGCAGAGATTATTGAAATAGGGACACTGGTTGAACAATCAAAACAAGAACCATCAACACCAGCTGAAATCATTCCGACAGTTCCATCTCCTAAACCGGAGGAGACGAAGCCATTGGCAGTTTCAGCTCAAGAACCTCAAACAGTTGAAGCACCAGTTGTCCAAGACCAGCTCTTACCAGAGACTGGAGAGCAATCAAACTGGTGGATCAGCCTACTTGGAATGTTGATGATGTTCTTAACTTTGGTCGGCATTCGCGAGAAAAAAGATGACCATAGAAGATGAAATTTGTCGAAAAGAGACAATATAAAACAAAAATCAGAATATTTCTAGCAAAAAAAACAAAAATCTTTTAAAAACCCCTTTAAAAGACTTGTAAAAGGAACTAAAAAATGCTATGATATATCAGATTAAATAAAAGGAGTTTATGTGATGAAGATTTCACAAAAGAGCGTAACACGCATCTTGGCGTTTGTAAGTATCTTTGTTCTTTCATTGACAACATTGACGACAGTCTTTGGTGCTGAAGTAACAAACTATACTAACAACACTAAAATTACCCTCGATGGTAAAGACATTACTGCTGATACAAAAGTAGGCAGAGGTCAAGCCATGGAAGCTACAAACAGCATTACTTTCCCAGATTCTCAAGCAATCAATGCAGGTGATACACTTGTTCTTGACTTGCCAAAAGAATTGAGCTGGCCTGTTAAGTCTGAATTCCCAATCAAAAACGGATCTGAAATCGTTGGTAATGCAGTTGCTGACCCAGCTACTGGTAAAACAACAGTAACATTCACTGACTATTTCTCTAAAAACCCACAAAACAAGAGAATGTCATTGAAATACGACATCGTTGTAAATGCTGGTAATGTTACTGAGTCTGGTAAAAAGACATTCAAGTATGGTGAGCAAACTTATAATTTGACATATGATCCAGATTCTACTGCGATTGGCCAATACGAGTATAAGTATGGCTACCAAAATCCACAAAATCCTAAACGTATCAAGTGGAAAGTTATCTTGAACGCTGCTCAAGATAAATTGAACAAGATGGTTATCACAGATGAGCTTGCAGATGGACAAGTATTGGTAAAAGGAAGCCTTCGTGCTGTACGTTACGCACGACAACCTAAAGCTATCGAAAGCGAAGAACAACTTACAAAACTTGACCCAACTGACAACTTCACTAAGAAAGCTGAGTATACTACGAACGCTGCAGGTCAAATCACTGGTTTCACTATCAACTTTGGTGACAACTGGAACTGGCCAATGTATATTGAGTACGAAACTGAGTTGACTGAAGCTAAGAAAAAAGGTGATGTAGTTAACAACGTCATCAAGTGGAAAGCTGAAAACTTCCCTAATGAACGTAGCTATCCAGCTAAAACCCTAATCTACACTGCGTCTGGTGAAGGTGAAGGTGAAACTACAACAACTACAACAACTACAACAACT
>NZ_GL732439.1:1522663-1541582 GCF_000187465.1 Streptococcus infantis ATCC 700779
TTCAGAAGTTACAACAACAACTGAGGCTCCAACAACAACTGAAGCTCCTTCAGAAGTTACAACAACAATTGAGGCTCCAACAACAACTGAAGCTCCTTCAGAAGTTACAACAACAACTGAGGCTCCAACAACAACTGAAGCCCCTTCAGAAGTTACAACAACAACTGAGGCTCCAAAAACAGAAGCTACTACAACAACAGAAAACAAACCAGGACTTCCAAATACTGGTGAGGCTACAAGCCTAGTACTTGTATTGGCAGGTGTGGTAATCATGTCAGGAACAGTTGTTATGAAACGTAAATTTACTAAATAATATTAGATAAGTTTCTTTAGAGAGGAGAGAGCATTGCTCTCTCCTTTTTTAAATGTTAAAATGATGGAGTAGGAGAAACCTATCCTTCCCTTTTCAAGGGGGAACCCCACTTATCACGAAGTCACAAAGCCAATATTATAATACTAGCTAACGTAGCCGGTAGCAAACAGAAGTTGGTTAAAAACATAGAGGAGAAATCAATAATGGAAAATTGGTTGACACATTGGCAGAAATTAAAGGAAAAAAATCCGAAGGGTGTCCTTTATGTCAGTAGTGCCTTGCTACCGATGACCATCATGCTGGTGGTATGGTTTTTCATGGGGAGCTATCCTTTTGGAAATAAAAGTTTAATGACCATTGTCTTTGATCAGCAGTACATTAGTTTTTATGGATTGCTAAAGAATGCTATTCTATCTGGTGATTTAAGTAGTCTGACATATTCCTTTACTAAATCTATAGGTGGAGATATGATTGGTGAGTTGGGCTATTATTTGATGAGCCCTTTCAATTTTATTTATGTTCTTCTGCCTTTAAAATATATAGGATTATCTGTTTTTCTAACGATCTGGCTCAGATATGGTGCCTTTGGACTTTCCTTTGCTCATCTCTTAATTAAACGTTATAAGGGTGCAGAGTCAAAACGATGGATGGTTCCCTTGTTTGCGACAGCTTATGCCCTGTCTGGTATGTTGGTATCCTACCAGATGAATGTTATCTTTTATGATGCCATGTTCATGCTTCCTCTTGTCATCCTATATCTAGAGCAGTTGTTAGATGGCAAAGCGGCTTATCCATATGCCTTTGTACTAGGCTTAACGGTATTCCTTCAATTCTACATGGGCTATATGATATCGCTATTTGTCGTTTTGTATGCCTGCTATTATCTTTCGCCTCGTTTTTCTATTGAGGGGACATGGAAAGTAAAACTCAAACATTACGTCCAACCCTTATGGGATGTATTTCTCTACTCTATCCTAGGGGTTGCGGCTGCTTCAATATTATTAGTTCCAGTATTTTTCAACTTGATTGAAAGTAAGGGACAAGCAGGAGGAGCCATGACATTTTCCATGGCCTTTCAGATTAATCCCTTAGACATTTTATCCAAACTAACTATCGGGGGCTTTGATGCGCAATCAGGTTGGGCAGCTGGACCAAACCTGCCAAATATCTATATTGGAGCTCTCGGGTTTATCGGCTTTATCTTGTACTTTGTATCAAGAAAGATAATCAAAGAAAGAAGATGGGCTGCGGGAGTGGTTACTCTCATCTTCTTTACTTCCTTTGTAAATGAATTTGTGAGTAAGATTTGGCATATGGGACAGAACCCTGCCGGATTCTTCTTCCGCTTCTCATGGTTATTCTCTTTCTTCATGCTGCTTCTAGCCTATCAAGCATTAAAAGAGAAATTTAAAATCTCTCGCCGAGGGAAATTGCTATCAGTTGTAGCCCTAGTCTTATCGGCAATCTACTTCTATACTAAAGACTTTACCTATCTACCAAAGAAACAACCTGAGGCTCTAACTCTGTTTATCAATAGCCATTTTATTGCTATTGTGATACTGGTTGTATCAGCTACAGCTATAGGATTTTATCTATACTGGAAACGCTCTGCCAAGTCCCAGAATGAAAAGGAAAGGGTATTGGTGATTGCGGCTGGTTCTGTGGTGGTATTGCTGTTATTATTACAAACAGGTTATCTCTTTTCTCGTGTAGTCTTAACTCTACTCATTTACTTAGCTGTACTGGCCTTGCTACGTCCACGAATGATTCGCTTAGCTGTTGTCTTGTTATCAACTCTGACAGTATTTGAGCTAGGATACAATGCCTATCTATCACAAGTGACCTTTAGTTATGCAAATGTTGATAAATTTGTGGACGGGACGCTCTCGGTTAAACGTGTGACGGATAAAATCCAAGAAAACGCAGATCAACCATTCTACCGAATTGCTACAACCTTTGCCTATTCTCGAACAACTCCATCTCTGATAGGTTATCCAGGTTTGAGTACTTTTAGTTCAAATTTGGAGAGGTCCACTATGAATCACTTTGCCTATATGGGTGATCAAGCGGGCGATGAAGCAATAGAATATGAAAATGGAACTCCTCTAACAGATGCCTTATACGGTGTTCGCTACTATATGGATGTCAAAGACCTGGATCCTACTGAGAAAGAAGCTCATCCTGAGAGAATGTATTTCACACGTTTTGCCAGTCGTTTTGATATGAACCGTTATTTCACGCAGAAGGTCTACGAAGATGAACGTTATACCGTGTACGAAAATCCAAATTCTTTCCCATTAGCCTATGGAACAAATGATTTAGTAAGAAACATCAATTTTGGTAGAAACAACGCTATCCAAAATCAAAATATCATTCTTAACTCTATGGAAGGTGTGAAAAAAGGCGAAGAGAATTATCTCGACTACTTCAAACCCCTAGCCTACGGAGATGTTGAAACAGAAAATCTTACTGAGGAAAATGTCGACAAAGAAAAAGGAACGGCTGTCTACAAGCGGGTGGACTCTTCTAAGGATGCAGTCGTTCGCTACCGAATTACTCCTCGAACAAACTTGACCTATTACTTCTTCGTACCAGCAAGTCTAAATTCAGAGAAAGATTACTCTGTCCTTCTGAATGGCAAGTGGTTCACTCATTCTAAGAGAAATACGCAACGTCAACTATGGCAAATCGCTGACAATGCGGAGAATCAAGAGTCTGTACTGGAATTCCGCTTTAAAACAGACAAGGTTGACCTTTCAAACGCAGGGGTTTACCGCGCAGAAATCAGTCAAATTCAAAGTGCTTTAGAAAAGCGGAAGGAACAAGGTTTACAAGTTGAGAAATTCTCGAATACTTATATCGTCGGTTCAGTAAATATTACTGACGGCAGTAAATATATGATGACTTCTATTCCTTATAGTGAGGGTTGGAAGGTGAAAGTGGATGGCAAGGATGTCCCTGTGACAAAAGCATGGAACAGCTTTATTTCCTTCCCGATTACTTCTGGACAACACAAAGTAGAATTTGTCTTCTCCCAAAAAGGAAGGGTTACAGGTGCTGTATTGACTCTCATCAGTCTAACAACGCTTTATATCGTCAGAAGAGATTACAAGAAGGATGATAAAAACCAGCTGAAAGAAAGTCAAGACGCTCCATCAGCTGACTAAGCAATCTTTTATCAACTATAAAAAAATACGGTCAGGATACCATTCCTGACCTTTTTCTTTTGCAAAATGACAAAAATCTTAAACTTTTTGACAAATATGCTTGTCAAAAATAAAAAGATGTGTTACAATGAAATCAAGATAAAGAACAAAGGAGAAAAAAGACATGCTAAAAAATCGTCTAAAAGAGCTTCGGGCTCGCGATGGTCTGAATCAAACTGAGCTGGCCAAACTAGCTGGCGTGTCCAGGCAAACCATCAGTTTGCTAGAACGAGATGAGTACACGCCATCCATCATCATTGCCCTGAAGATTGCTCAGATATTCCATGAGCCAGTCGAGTCAGTCTTTCGCTTAGAGGAGGATGAGTGATGAACAAGTATAAAGTGATTTATTATCTATCTATAGTTGTGTTTATCGTAAATCTTTTGGCTATGATTGGAAGCCTATTTGGTTGGTTTACAATTGTTGAAAGTAAATACCTCTTCTGGATTAACATAGTTTTACTATTAGTCTTTAGATGGGTAGAGAAAAAAATAAAGTTTAAAGAGCTCATAAAAGGAGAAAAATTATGAAAGAGTTTTTAGCAGGTTTTCAAGTAGATACTGAACACAAAGAACTTGCAGGTGTTTGTGCAGGTTTAGGAAATTATTTTAACATTCAAGCCAATATCGTTCGTTTGGTGACAGTCTTCTTGTTTCTCTCTTCGACGGAGATTGGGATTATAACAGTTACAGCCTATGCTTATCTAGCAGGTTGGCTTGGGAATGAGCCCCTGGGGGATGGAGCAAAAAAAGCTAGAAACCAAGCTGTTCTCTTACTTGTTGTTTGTTTGCTTTTGGTGTCGCTTGGAGCAGAAGGTTTGACAGCTATTTTTGAATCAGGTAAAGCCTTTGGTCAGTGGTTGTCTGGCTTGTTTTAGAAAGAGGTTTAAAGATGGAAAAGAAAGATATCATTTTTGCACTGAAGCTTTTTATTGCAGGAGTTTTATTAGGAATATTTGCTGGTTTCCTTGGTGTTAATCCTTTAGGTATCAGTCAAGCTCAAGTAATCGTTGCCTTGTACTCAATCTTTCTTGGTCTAGGGCTGATTACGGTAACTCTAACCTTTTATTTCATTAGAAAAAGCCACCAGGCTTATCAGAGCTATCAACGAGAAGAAGAGGACGAAGAAAATGAACAAGACTATCTTGCTATGTATCGTTTCTTGGATTATGGTACGGTAGCTTGGAATGTTTCCCAAATTAGTATGCTAGCCTGCCTACTTTTAGATTTGGGAGGTTTAGGCCTATCAGCAGCATCCTTACTTTTGATGGTTGTAGGTATCTGGTCGGGTGCTTACTGTCTCAAAATCACTAGCAAGATTCGTAACTACAAACTTTCTATTATGGCGACTCCAAAGGAAGTTTTGGAATACCTCGATACTTATGATGAGGGAGAAAAACAGGCTGAGATGGAAGAAGCTTACTTGATCTTGTTCAAGGTCAATCAGCTTCTCATTCCTGGTATATACGTTGTCTTAGTAGTTCTATCTGTAGTATTAGGTCAAGTACAGTTGGTTGCTCTACTCGTAGCAGTTGTCATCCATATGTATACGAATGTTGCACAGTTGCGTAAAACAAAACGTTATTTCAAATAGGAGAATCTTATGAAAACACTTAAAAATATTGGTTGGTATAGCCTTGCCTTCTTATCATTTCTTGTGGTCTATAGTTTTATTCAGGGCGTAGGTTTAGCCGCCTTGATAATGGGAGCACCTAACTACATTGCTGTCCCTGTTTATGTCTTATTGGCAGGAATCTTCACCTTCGTTACCTACAAGTGGTATAAGACAGGAACCGTTACAATTGAAAAAACGGCCCTTAACAAATACATCTGGCTGCCTGCCTTGGTATGGGTCCTTGTCATTGTTGTAGAAAATTTTTTACCAAATGATCCGTCATTTAATCAACAGGCTATAAATAAATTGGCTCAAGATCAACCTCTCTTCACTTTCTTCATGGCAGTCGTCTTTGCACCACTTACAGAAGAGTTAACCTTTAGAGGTATGTTAGCTCGCTATGTATTCCCTCAACAAGATAATGTCAAGCAAACAGCTCTCTTTCTTCTTGTAAGCACTGTACTTTTTGCACTTGTCCATTTCCCTACTAGTCCTCAACAATTCCTAGTCTATAGTGCCCTTGGTTTAAGCATGGGATTGGCTTATATCAGCAAGGGTGGTCTGGCTTATAGTATGGGATTGCATGCCTTAAATAATTTAATTTCATTTGTGATGATAATGATGCTATAATAGACTCAGGAGGAAATCATGAAACGAGTACTAATATTAGCAGTCATTCAGGCTATCTTTCTCTTCTTTGTCATCGGCCTACTTGTCTATTTCATTAAGGGGGATTTCTTTTATAACAATCTAGCGGTTATCTTTGCTCCTATCGCAGGAGTGATACGATTTGCGACGGCTTATGTGACAGAAATTGTCCTTCCAAAGAAGACAGAAGAGATTGCTGAAAAGCGTAAAAAATAAAGAAAGCCTAAATCCAGCGAATGACTTTGCTGGATTTTTTCATTTATAAGAGGAAACTCTCAACTTTTCTGATGATTTTCATGAAGAGCCTGCGCTTTTATGGTAAAATAGTAACAGAATACAAGAGGAGAGAAAACATGAAACGTAGTATGTATGCTGGTCGTGTTCGTGAGGAGCACATCGGACAAGAAATTACCTTGAAAGGATGGGTTGCCCGTCGTCGTGACTTGGGTGGATTGATTTTTATCGACCTTCGTGACCGTGAAGGGATCATGCAGTTAGTTATCAACCCTGAAAAAGTTTCTGCGGGAGTGATGGCAACAGCTGAAAGCCTTCGTAGTGAATTTGTCATCGAGGTGACTGGACAAGTTGAAGCACGTGAGCAGGCCAATGATAAATTGGCGACTGGAGCGGTAGAACTGAATGTAACGGCTCTTACTGTGCTTAATACAGCCAAAACAACACCATTTGAAATCAAGGATGGCATTGAAGCAAACGACGATACGCGTCTACGTTACCGTTACCTTGACCTTCGTCGTCCAGAGATGTTGGAAAACCTTAAACTTCGTGCCAAAGTAACACATTCTATCCGCAACTACTTGGATGAGTTGGAATTTATCGATGTGGAAACGCCATTCCTTTCTAAGTCA
Organism: Streptococcus infantis ATCC 700779; assembly: GCF_000187465.1. GTDB lineage: Bacteria > Bacillota > Bacilli > Lactobacillales > Streptococcaceae > Streptococcus > Streptococcus infantis. The sequence continues at coordinate 1,529,312 of NZ_GL732439.1, forward strand.
ACACCAGAAGGGGCGCGTGACTATTTGGTGCCATCTCGTGTCAATAAAGGGCATTTTTACGCACTTCCTCAAAGTCCGCAGATTACAAAACAGTTGTTGATGAATGCTGGATTTGACCGTTACTACCAAATTGTTAAATGTTTCCGTGATGAAGACTTGCGTGGAGACCGTCAGCCTGAATTTACCCAGGTCGACTTGGAAACTTCATTCCTTACTGAGCAAGAAATCCAAGATATCACAGAAGGCTTGATTGCGCGCGTGATGAAGGAAACAAAAGGGATTGAAGTAACGCTGCCATTCCCTCGTATGAAGTACGATGATGCTATGGCTCTTTATGGATCTGACAAACCTGATACTCGTTTTGAGATGTTGCTTCAGGACTTGACAGATCTTGTCAAAGGTGTTGATTTCAAAGTCTTCTCAGAAGCTCCTGCCGTTAAAGCCATTGTGGTCAAAGGTGCAGCAGACAACTACTCTCGTAAAGACATCGACAAGATGACAGAAGTAGCCAAGCAGTATGGTGCTAAAGGCCTTGCTTGGGTTAAGGTTGTTGACGGTGAATTAAACGGACCAGTCGCTAAATTCTTGACTAGCATTCAAGGTGATTTAACAAGTGCGCTTGGTCTTGAAGATAAAGACTTGGTTCTCTTTGTGGCTGACACGCTTGAAGTAGCCAATGCAACACTTGGTGCCCTTCGTGGACGTATTGCCAAAGAGCTTGGCTTGATTGATAACGACAAATTTAACTTCCTCTGGGTAGTTGACTGGCCAATGTTTGAATGGTCTGAAGAAGAAGGTCGTTATATGAGCGCCCACCATCCATTTACTCTTCCTCAAGCAGATACTGCACATGAGCTTGAAGGTGATTTGGCTAAGGTTCGTGCTATTGCCTACGACATCGTCTTGAACGGTTATGAACTTGGTGGCGGTAGCCTTCGTATCAACCAAAAAGAACTCCAAGAACGCATGTTCAAGGCCCTTGGATTCTCAACAGAAGAAGCAAATGACCAATTTGGATTCCTTTTGGAAGCCATGGACTATGGATTCCCACCACACGGTGGCTTGGCTATCGGACTTGATCGTTTTGTAATGTTGCTCGCTGGAGAAGAAAATATCCGCGAAGTCATTGCCTTCCCTAAGAACAACAAAGCAACTGACCCTATGACGCAGGCACCATCAACAGTAGCTCTTAAACAATTAGAGGAACTTAATCTACAAGTAGAACAAGATGAAACAAACGAAACTAACTAAAAAGTGGTACCATTATCTGCGCCGCTTTGCTTATCGGGTGAAGCTTTTACGTGTTTTGCAAAGTATCTCCCGAGAAAAATACGATGAAAAAATTTCAGCTTCTCTAGTATATGGTTTTCTATCAGCAGTAGCTGTCAATTTTTTCTTCCAACCAGGACATGTTTATTCAAGTGGAGCAACAGGTTTGGCTCAGATTATTTCTGCGCTTAGTAATCACTTGTTTGGCTTTTATTTCCCAATTTCAGTAGCATTTTACGCTATCAATATCCCGCTGATGATTTTAGCCTGGTACCAAATTGGACATAAGTTCACGATTTTCACCTTTATCACGGTATCTATGAGCTCGCTCTTTATCCAGTTTGTGCCAGTGGTGGTCTTGACAGAGGATCCAATCATCAATGCTCTCTTTGGTGGGGTCGTCATGGGACTGGGAATCGGCTTTGCTTTACGCCATAACATTTCCAGTGGTGGAACAGATATTGTCAGTCTGACTATTCGTAAGAAAACAGGTCGTAATGTCGGAAGTATCTCCTTCCTAGTGAACGGGACAATCATGCTGATTGCAGGGGTGACCTTTGGTTGGAAATATGCCCTTTATTCCATGATTACTATCTTTGTCTCAAGTCGTGTGACAGATGCAGTTTTCACCAAACAAAAACGCATGCAAGCCATGATTGTTACTAGCAATCCAGATGCAGTCATTGAGAAAATCCATAATAAATTGCACCGTGGAGCGACTATGATCCATGATGCTGAAGGAACTTATAACCACGAACGTAAGGCTGTTTTGATTACGGTTATCACTCGTGCAGAGTTCAATGATTTTAAACTGATCATGAAGCAAGTTGATCCAACAGCCTTTGTTTCTGTTTCAGAAAATGTTCATATCCTAGGCCGATTTGTCGAAGTCGAAAACTAATCAATTATAAAAATAGATTACAAAAAACCAGCTCTAAGCAAAAAATGTTAGAGCTGGTTTTTCTTATTTTTCAATGATTTCATGTGCAATGACTTGACGATAGCAGATTTGACGATTTTCTTTGACATCATTGATGATTTGAAGAATAGTCTCAAACGAAGTGCGGCCGAGAGCTAGACTATTAATATTGACATAGGCTGCTAGGTTTAATTTTGGATTTACAGAGTCAAAGCTGAGAATAGGGACATTCAGCTGATGTTCGTTGAGGTAGTTACAAACACCTTCAGCTAAGAGGCTATCTGTTGTGATAACAGCATCGGTTTTTGGATCGTATTCAAAAAGTTGTTTGCTAAATTTATATCCCTTTTCTTCAAGAAATTCATCAGCGAAAAAGGTACGATGACTATCAAGAGATAGTTTGTGTTCTTGGAGGGCTTGCTCGTAACCTGTCAGACGGTCCTGGGTAACGAAGAGCTTCTTGGTACCGCCGATAAAGGCAATTCGTGAACACCCTTTTTTAATGAAATATTCTGTCGCATCAAATCCGGCTTGGATGTTATCATTATCAACAAGCGGAATGAAAGGAGAAAGTGATTTTCCAAGAATGAGGAAGGGAAATTGCTCCTCGACAACCAGTTGTACCAAGGGATCATTTTCTTGAGCATACAAGAAGATAAGCCCATCCACACGTTTTCCGTAGACCATTTGTGAAATGGCGTTTAAACGCTCTTTTTCATCCTTACCAGTCGCAATCTGAATGGCATAGTGATTTTCCGAGGCAACCTGTGCAATCCCTCTAAGAACAGAAGGGAAGAAAGGATTTTGATAGAAAACGTCTGAATCATCCGGAAGGACTAAGCCAATAACTTGTGTATAACTGCTAACAAGACTTCGAGCATTTAGATTAGGATGATAATTGAGTTCTTTCATTGCTTTTCGAACTCGTTTTTTGGTTTCGTCGCTAATGGTTGATTTGTTTTGAATAACACGGGTTACGGTTGAAGGAGAAACTCCTGCAGCTTTGGCCACGTCTTTTATCGTAACAGGCATAATAATCTCCTACTTTTTGTAGTCTGGATCACGATAATGAGTCTTATAAAAGATAGTGACCAGGTATAGAACAAATAAAATGTTTTGAACAGTGATCAAAGTTGCCATATTCTGCCCCAAAAGACCTAGAATCATGGTCAGTAAAGTTGGTAATCCTAAACAGTTCAAAATAAAATGATAGCACTCTTTATAGGTCTTAAATGAGAAGAGACGAGATTTTTTCGTGAAGTAGAGCAGAAGGCTAGCACCTAAAGCTACAATGAAAAAATTGAGTCCAAAGAGGAAACTAGCACCTAAGACCAAAAAGAGGCTGATATAGACGCGATTCTGTTGATACCAGTCTTTAGAAATAGCCTGAGTCAAGCTTTCCTTGCTTTGGAAACTATCAGTTGTGATAGCATGATAGCGAATGCTGGTTAACTCTTTTCCTTGCTTACTGATGACGAGTTGCTCAGGTTCAAAGCTAAGAAGTAATTCCTCAGGGAAACTTGAACTAGCAGTAGCCCCGATTTGTACAGAAGTTTGATGAGGAGTCGAACCGGTATAGCTTAGTTTTCCATCTACAATCTGAGCATTGGTAGCTAGATCCTGAACGACTTCGTCCGTCAATGGAGCATAGACATCATCGATGAACGTCTCTAAAGGATAGGTTTCCTGAGAACTGTTCTGGATAGCAATAGGCACCATGGATAAGCTAATCAAGAAAATACTGGTAAAAATCAGTTGAAACCAGTTTAGACCAAAACGTTGAGAGAGGGGCTTACGAAATCCCCAAATACTATTAAAATAAGAAAATGGATATGGTAACATAAATCTCTTTCTATAGGCATTTTTCTATACGAGTATTATATAGAGAAATGTTTTTTATTTCAAGCGGGGATAGTAGAATACTTGGTAAAAGTGAATGTTTGTTATGATTCGTCCACTAACTAACAAGGTAATCTCAGCAAGCTCTTGTTTCTCACCAGACAATCGATGTACAAGACCAAAAATGAAAAAGGGTGGCGGGGGTATATTACCCCTTGTCGCCACCGCTTGTAAGTCCTGAAACGAAGTTCTTTTGCAAGAAGAAGAAAAGTGTACAGATTGGAAGAGCGATGAGGATAGCACCTGCTGAGAAGTAGGCGATCTTCAAGTTCTTCGCATTGCTGACGAAGGTTTGTAGACCAACGGCAACTGTATAGTATTCTTTTTCACGAAGCAAGAAACTAGAGAGGATATAGTCTCCAAAAGGTCCCATGAAGGCCCAGAGTGCTTGTACAGCAACCATTGGGCGAACAAGAGGGAGAACGATTTGCCAGAAGCGGCGGAAATGTCCTGCACCATCAAGTTTTGCAGACTCATCAAGAGACATTGGCACGGTGTCAAAGTAACCTTTCATGAGCCAAGCGTTCATCGGGATACCTCCACCAACGTAGAGGAAGATGAGGAACCAGCTTTGGTTAAGGGCGTTCAACATGAGGGCCATAACGAAGAAGGCAGTCAAAGCGGCCATTGTTGGCACCATTTGGATAATCAAGAAGAAGACCAAACTTTGTTTACGAGCCAAGAAGTTGTAACGGCTATAGGCATAACCAGCAAGTACGATAATACTTGTCTGAACAACCATAGTGATCAAAGCGATGATCAAAGTGTTGAGGTACCATGTGCCGTACAAGGTTTCAGTAAAGAGCCCTTTGAAGTTATCAAGACTGAAATTGACATTGCTGTCGAGCTTGAAGGCCACAACGTTACCGGCCTTAAAGGCTGACATAATCGTGATTAAAAGAGGATAGATAATAACGATTGAAAGTCCAATTAAGTAAAGATAAGTAAGGGTTTGAGTCAGTCTACGTTTGATTCTGATTGAGTTATTCATCTTAGACGTCCTCCATATCAAATGCGTGTAGTTTCTTGAATGCAATCATAGAAATAGAGATGACGATGATTGAAATAATCAAGGTAACGGCAGCTGCCATAGAGTATTGAGGAGCTGTACCAGTTGTCAAACGGTAGATCCATGAGATCAAGATATCGGTTGAACCAGCTCCACCACCGACACTACCAGGACCACCACCATTGAAGAGGTACATGATAGAGAAGTTGTTGAAGTTGAAGGTGTATTGACTGATCAATGTAGGCGCCGCAACAGCCAAAATCATTGGGAAAGTGATGTTACGGAATTTTTGCCAAGCATTAGCACCGTCGATATAAGCTGCTTCATACAAGTCATTTGGAATAGACTGTAGGATACCGAGAGTCAAGACGTAGATATAAGGGAAACCAAGCCATCCTTGCATCATAATCAAGGCAATTTTAGTCCAAGTTGGATTTGTCTTCCAAGGGATAAGAACGCCATCTAAGAAAGGAAGAACCTTAGCAAAGAGAGGGATAACTTGGGTATTGATAGCACCAACACTATCGTTGAACATGTTTGAGAATGTCAAGATAGTGATGAAGGCTGGAACCGCCCAAGGTAGAAGGAAGATAACACCAAAGATACGTTTACCCTTGATGAATGGTTGGTTAGCAATAATAGCTGTAAAGATACCGAGTACGATTTGCAAAGTAGATGCAGATAAAGCCCAGATAATAGTCCAAGAAAGAACAGAACCGAAGGCTGAACGGAAGGTACTCAAGCTCCAGATATTTGTGAAGTTAGTCAATCCAACCCAATCCAATAATTTATTTGGTGGTAAGTGTTGGAAATCGTAGTTAGTAAAGGCAATCATCAAGGTTACAATAACCGGGAAGATGATGGCAAATGTCATGGCAACGTAAGATGGAATGATAAGCAAGTAAGGGAATCCATTTTCATAGATACCTTTAATCATATCCTTAAGTGTCAATGGGACAGGGATGCCATTATTGATACGTTTTGCAATAGTGTGAGCGTCTTTAATATTGAGAATATAAAAGGCTAGATAAACAATTACAAAAATAGAGTGGAATGCACCACGAATCAACATGAAGAGAGAGTTGTCACGGCCAGGTTTTTCACCAAGCGTGATTAAGTTGCTCAATTCAGGTGCTGCAAGTACTATAAAATAGAGGACAAAAGCCACTGTTACAGCAAGGAAGATAAAACCTTTAGCTTTTTGTTTGTTGTAGATTTGTCCCAACCCAGGAATCAATGAAAGCAAGGCTGCTTTTTTTGGTTGTTGTTCCATGAGTGCTCCTTTCATAAGATACGAGCATTGAGCTCGATGCTAATCAGCAAAATTGCTGAAAACATTGTCAATATATCTAAAAATCAAGGGAGATGTTTAAACTATCTCCCTTGAATCAATCAATTAGTTACCAAATTTTTGTTGGATTGTTTCTTTGATCAATGTTACAGCATCATTAGCAGCAGTTTTAGCATCTTTCTTACCGCTTACAGCGTCAAAGAGCATTGTTTTAGCTGGGTCCCAAACTGTTGACATTTGAGAGATGTTTGGCATTGGTTGAGCGTTCTTGAACTGCTCGATAACAGCTGTAGTCAACTCATCTTTTTTACCTTCAGCGTAAGCACGAGCTTCAGTGTTAGCTGGGATTTCGTTAGTAGCATCGTAGAATGCTTTTTGTTGTTCAGTTGAAACAAGGAAGTCTACAAATTTTTGAGCGCCTTCAAGGTTCTTAGTGCTTGATGGGATGATCCAAGCTTTACCACCACCAAAGGCTGCGTAGTTTTTACCGTTTGGAAGAGTTGGGATAGTTGCAACACCGTAGTTTACTTTAGCATCTTTGAATGCTTGAGCTTTCCAAGGACCATCGATGATAGCAGCTGTTTTACCTTCTTGGAATTGAGTTTGGATCAAGTTTCCAGCACCTTCAGTATCTTGCATACCTTTAGGCCATTTTTCGTACCAAGTTTTAGCGTATTCGATACCTGCGATAGCACCATCGTTAGCAAGACCGATATCTTTAGGATTTTTACCATTGTCACCAAATACGTAAGCTCCGTTACCAGCAAGAAGTCCGTATGCGTAGTAGAAGTTAGTCCAGTCAGCTAGGAAAGCAGTAGTTTTACCTTCTTCACCAGCGAAAGCGTATTTGCTATCTTTAGCAAGGTTTTCTAAGTCAGCAAATGTTTTTGGAGCTTCTTTAATCAAGTCTTTGTTGTAGTATAGAACAAGTGACTCGATAACAGCTGGAGCACCGTAAACTTTACCACCAACAGTTACAAGAGATTTAGTAGTGTCATCAGTTTTAGCACCGTCGCTCAAAGTTACTTCTGAAAGTTGTCCGTCAGTACCAAGGCTACCTACACGGTCGTATGGAGCCATCATAACGTCAGCGGCTTGACCTGATTGGTTGTCAAGTGAAAGTTTATCAAGTCCACCAAGTTGGTCACCAGATTTGATGTTAACTTTTGTTCCTGATTCTTTTTCATAAGCAGCAGCAACTTTCTCAGCGTAAGCTTTATATTGGTCTTCAACGTAGAAAGTGATTTCTTGGCTTCCTGATGCAGAAGAATCAGCTGCTTTATCAGCAGTTTTGCTTCCGCAAGCTACCAAAAGCAAGCTAGCAAGAGTAGCAGTACCAAGTACAGCAGCGCTCTTCATGAATTTAGTTGACATAGTGTATTCCTCCTAAAGAATAACAAATTTTAATTTCGAGGAAACGCAAACGTTTTCCCTTATGACCATAGTATAGCACAAACAGAAAACGGTTGCAAGCATTTTTTTGAAAAAATTTTAAAAAGCTTGTGACTGGCTAATTCCTAAAATTGTTTGTATAATAGAAGAGAAATAGGAAATCGTGTAAATTTCAATTCAAAAATAATTTAAGGGAAACGATTGCATAAATAGAAGACGAAACAAAGGGAGGGGGAAAATGAAAATATAGGGAATTTCCGATTTCGGAAATAAAAAGTAGTGAAAAAGTTTTTTTTACAAACGCTTGCATTTATTTTAGAAATGGGGTATACTTGACTTAGCGCAAACGTTTGCGCAAAAATTGAAATAATTAACAATATAAACACTTGAGGTGCTAATATGAAAAAACGTCAAAGCGGTGTGTTGATGCACATCTCATCACTTCCAGGAGCATACGGAATCGGATCATTTGGTCAAAGCGCCTATGATTTCGTTGACTTCTTGGTTCGTACAAAGCAACGTTACTGGCAAATCCTTCCTTTGGGAACAACTAGCTATGGAGATTCTCCATACCAATCATTCTCAGCCTTTGCTGGAAACACTCATTTTATCGACCTTGATATTTTGGTGGAGCAAGGTTTGTTGGAAGCAAGTGATCTTGAAGGTGTGGACTTTGGTAGCAACCCAATTGAAGTTGACTACGCTAAAATCTACTATGCACGTCGTCCACTTCTAGAGAAAGCTGTCAAACGTTTCCTTGAAGTCGGAGCTGTCAAAGACTTCGAAAAATTTGCTCAAGAAAATCAATCATGGCTTGAACTATTTGCAGAGTATATGGCTATCAAGGAGCATTTTGATAATCTTGCTTGGACAGAATGGCCAGATGCAGATGCTCGTGCTCGTAAAGCTTCAACTCTTGAAAGATACCGTGAGAAATTAGCTGACAAGCTTGTTTACCACCGCGTAACCCAATACCTTTTCTTCCAACAATGGTTGAAATTGAAAGCATACGCTAACGAAAACCACATCGAGATTGTCGGAGATATGCCTATCTATGTAGCGGAAGATTCAAGCGATATGTGGGCTAATCCACATCTCTTTAAAACAGATGAAAACGGAAAAGCGACTTGCATCGCAGGTTGCCCACCAGATGAATTCTCTGCTACTGGTCAGCTCTGGGGTAACCCAATCTATGACTGGGAAGCTATGGACAAAGATGGCTACAAATGGTGGATTGAACGCTTGCGTGAAAGCTTCAAAATCTACGATATCGTTCGTATCGACCACTTCCGTGGATTTGAATCTTACTGGGAAATCCCTGCTGGTTCTGAAACAGCAGCACCTGGTAAATGGGTGAAAGGACCTGACTACAAACTCTTTGCAGCGGTTAAAGAGGAACTTGGTGACTTGAACATCATCGCAGAAGACCTTGGATTCATGACTGACGAAGTTATCGAACTACGTGAACGCACTGGATTCCCAGGAATGAAAGTCCTTCAATTTGCCTTCAACCCAGAACACGAAAGTATCGACAGCCCACACTTGGCACCGGCCAACTCAGTTATGTACACAGGAACACACGATAACAACACTGTTCTTGGTTGGTATCGCAATGAAATCGACGATCCAACTCGTGAGTACATGGCACGTTATACAAACCGCAAGGAATATGAAACAGTAGTACATGCTATGCTTCGTACAGCCTTCTCATCAGTAAGCTTTATGACTATCGCTACTATGCAAGATTTGCTAGAGTTGGATGGTTCAGCTCGTATGAACTTCCCATCTACTCTTGGTGGAAACTGGTCATGGCGTATGACAGAGGATCAATTGACTCCTGCTGTCGAAGAAACTTTGCTTGACTTGACTACAATTTATCGCCGAATCAATGAAAATTTGGTAGAATTAAAGAAATAAGACATTATCAGGAGACACAAAAAATGTTACCATTAAAAGAATTTGTACAAAATCGTTACAATAAATCTATCGCAGAATGTAGCAACGAAGAGCTTTACCTTGCTCTTCTTAACTACAGCAAACTTGCAAGTAGCCAAAAACCAGTCAACACTGGTAAGAAAAAAGTTTACTATATCTCAGCTGAGTTCTTGATCGGTAAACTTTTGTCAAACAACTTGATTAACCTTGGTCTTTATGACGAAGTTAAAAAAGAACTTGCTGACGCAGGTAAAGAGTTGATCGAAATCGAAGAAGTAGAATTGGAACCATCACTTGGTAATGGTGGTTTGGGACGTTTGGCAGCCTGCTTTATCGACTCAATCGCTACACTTGGTTTGAACGGTGACGGTGTTGGTTTGAACTACCACTTTGGTCTTTTCCAACAAGTGCTTAAAAACAACCAACAAGAAACAATTCCTAACGCTTGGTTGACTGACCAAAACTGGTTGATTCGTTCAAGCCGTAGCTACCAAGTACCATTTGCACACTTTACATTGACATCTACTCTTTACGATATCGATGTACCTGGTTACAAAACAGCTACTAAAAACCGCTTGCGTTTGTTTGACTTGGATTCAGTTGATTCATCTATCATTGAAGATGGCATTAACTTTGATAAGACAGACATCGCTCGCAACTTGACTCTTTTCCTTTACCCAGACGATAGCGACAAACAAGGTGAATTGCTCCGTATCTTCCAACAATACTTCATGGTTTCAAACGGTGCTCAATTGATCATCGATGAAGCAATCGAAAAAGGAAGCAACTTGCATGACCTTGCTGACTACGCAGTTGTACAAATCAACGATACTCACCCATCAATGGTGATTCCTGAGTTGATCCGTCTTTTGACTGAACGTGGGATCGAACTTGATGAAGCAATCTCTATCGTTCGTAGCATGACTGCTTACACAAACCACACAATCCTTGCTGAAGCCCTTGAAAAATGGCCTCTTGAATTCTTGGAAGAAGTGGTTCCTCACTTGGTACCAATCATCAAAGAATTGGACCGTCGTGTTCGTGCTGAATACAAAGATCCAGCTGTTCAAATCATTGATGAACACGATCGTGTACACATGGCTCACATGGATATCCACTATGGATACAGTGTAAACGGGGTTGCCGCTCTTCACACAGAAATTTTGAAGAACTCTGAGTTGAAAGCTTTCTACGATCTTTACCCAGAAAAATTCAACAACAAAACAAACGGTATCACTTTCCGTCGTTGGCTCATGCATGCTAACCCAAGCTTGTCTCACTACTTGGATGAGATCCTTGGACGCGAATGGCACCATGAAGCTTCTAAATTGGAAGACCTTCTTTCATACGAAGACAAGGCTGCTGTCAAAGAAAAATTGGAAAGCATCAAAGCTCACAACAAACGTAAATTGGCTCGTCACTTGAAAGAACACCAAGGTGTGGAAATCAATACTAACTCTATCTTTGATATCCAAATCAAACGTCTTCACGAGTACAAACGTCAACAAATGAACGCTTTGTATGTTATCCACAAATATCTTGACATCAAGGCTGGTAACATCCCTGCTCGTCCAATCACAGTATTCTTTGGAGGTAAAGCAGCCCCTGCCTACACAATCGCCCAAGACATCATCCACTTGATTCTTTGCTTGTCAGAAGTGATTGCAAACGACCCAGCAGTAGCTCCACACTTGCAAGTGGTAATGGTTGAAAACTACAACGTTACTGCAGCAAGCTTCCTTATCCCAGCATGTGACATTTCAGAACAAATCTCACTTGCTTCTAAAGAAGCTTCAGGTACTGGTAACATGAAATTCATGTTGAACGGAGCTTTGACTCTTGGTACTATGGACGGGGCTAACGTGGAAATCGCTGAGTTGGTTGGAGACGAAAACATCTACATCTTTGGTGAAGATTCAGAAACTGTTATCGATCTTTACGCAAAATCAGCTTACAAATCAAGCGAATTCTACGCTCGTAAAGCGATCAAACCATTGGTTGACTTTATCGTGAGCGACGCTGTTCTTGCAGTTGGTAAGAAAGAACGCTTGGAACGTCTTTACAATGAATTAATCAACAAAGACTGGTTCATGACTCTTCTTGACTTGGAAGACTACATCAAAGTGAAAGAGCAAATGCTTGCTGATTACGAAAACCGTGATGCATGGTTGGATAAAGTGATCGTCAACATTGCTAAAGCAGGCTTCTTCTCATCTGACCGTACAATCGCTCAGTACAACGAAGATATCTGGCACTTGAACTAAGAATCTTTGCATCAGATTATAAAATAAAACGCATCTTAAATAGATGCGTTTTTTGATTTTAGCTATAAAAGAGTAGGGACTTTTATAGAAATTTGCCCATCCTGTTAAAAAGCTAGCACAATATAGGAAAAACAGGTATACTATTGTTAATTAAAATGAATCATATTAAGGATAGGGAAAATTATGACAAAAAAATTAGCGCTAACAGCAGTACTTTTGGGAGTCGCACTGTTGACATTGACAGGTTGTTTTATGAAAAGTAGCCGAAGATTTATCGAAGGGAAAGCCTCAGA
>NZ_GL732439.1:1543937-1647912 GCF_000187465.1 Streptococcus infantis ATCC 700779
AACTAGTTTTAAATGGCATTTCTGAGACCAAAGAAATAAAAGGAGAAATTATCAAAGAAAGCTCATTCGAGAATTCAGATGGGAAAATTGAAGAAGAAACATTATATAAAGGAAATGTCTACTACAAAGATGGCAGTCTTCATTTATCGGAAGGAAATTCTTCTAAAAATAAAGAAAAGGGTGATTTAAAACACTCACGACTTTTAATGCAGGAATTTTCTATTTCAAGGTCTAGTTTAAAAAGACTAGAAGTAGCTCTTAAAGGATATAGCTTTGAGACCGGTTCTGCCAGTATCACCTATAAGCTCAAAAATGAACAAGTAAATGATTATTTAGGTTTAGAAAATGATGCCCAACTTAATATGGACATCAATATTTTTGAACCAACGGTCTCAGGAAAGAATTACGGTTACTCCATCGTTTTTAGAAAAGATAGGCTCTATCATTCAGAAGGTATTGTTGGAAAATTAGAGGGAGATTAGTCGTGAACGAATCCGATGGAGATGTTTTGGGATAGTTGCCTAGATTGAAACCGCGTTCAAAAACTGATATAATAGAGTAATGATTTTAAGTCCTGAGAGAGGAGCAGTTCATGTTTAAAAAAATTGCAATGCTGATGTTAGTAGGAGGAGTAGGAATAATGGTGTTAGCTGGATGTAGTCTAAAAAGTAGCCGAAGATTTATCGAGGGGAAGGCTGCGGAATTAAGCAAGGTCTACCCAACGGAGAATCTGGAAGACTTGTTTGAAAAGTTTCCGGATGGATTTCGGATTCAAAGTGATGATCTTTATGATTATAAAGAAGGAGAGGGCTATCTGTTCCAATCTGTGAAATTGAGAGGAGATGGGGAAACTAAAAAGATAATAGGAACTATTGTTAGTGAGAAGATAACATCGAATGGAACAAAGGCTCCGACTGTAGAAAAAGTATATGAAGGTGGAGTAGTTTATAAAGATGGAATGATTCAATTGATGGATTCTCAGGCAAATGTAATGATAAGGAATCCTAAACTATTACTCCAAGAATTCACGATTAATAAAGACATCTTATCAAGATTAAAAATGGGAGGAAAAGGTTATAGTGTTGAAACAGGGAGCGCAGATATTGACTACACAATCACAGAACCAATAGTAAATAACTATATGAGAGTGGAGCAGGATAAAGAATTAAAAATGATTTTTTATATCATGTCTGGAACTGTTGAAAATAAGGCATACAGTTATACTTTTGAGATTAAAGATGGACATAACTCTCATGCGGAGATTATCAGTGGAGGTAAAACAAATGGCGTACGATGATCCGACAGTACTAGATGGGACGAATCCAACACTTGACGCTTCAGATTTATCTTATGAGTTTGAAAAAGCAAGAATTAAGGGAGCAACTGATGATGATGTAATTAAAGAGTATGATAAAACTGAAAATAAGATCAAACCCGATAATTTCCAGTATTTATCCAGCTTTCGTGATCCTGATACAGGGACGAGTGGGGTTGCCTTTAGAGATAAGACAAGTGGAAAAACGATCATTGCCTATACAGGAACCAACCCTAATAGTGACTTTTACAATGACGTGATCAAGACCGATGGTGTTAGTATTGCCTTTGGGATGGGCCATCATTATGATTCAGCTTATCAGTTTTACGAAAATGTTCTTAAAGAGAACGGTTTAAATCCAGAAGATGTTATCCTGACCGGTCACTCCTTGGGAGGGAATGTCGCTCAGCGAGTCGCTCTCAAATACAATGCTCCGGAAACCATTGTCTACAATGCGGCGCCTCTCTATATCCCTGCTGGCCTGAGCATTTTTTCTGCAAAAAATATAGCAGCGATAGATAGAGACAAGGCTAGTTTTACAGGAAACATCACACGAATTACGACACAGCAAGATCCACTGAATAATATCTCTGATCGGGTTGGTGGAGTATATGTCGGTAAAGAGTATGTTATCCCCCGTTCAGGTGGTCACATGATGTATGATTTGCGGGCAGTTGCTGATGATATCAAGTATTCGATTGCGATGGACAACATGAAAAGAAATACGGATCAAGGCCTAAAACGTGTGCAGAGCAAGAAAGATCGCTTTAAGGTCAATGATATCGGAACGGCTTCTCCAAATGGCTTGTCCAAAGCTGAACTCATCGCACTAGACTCAGAGCAGGCGCTGGTTGTTGCTAGCGGATTGTCAACCACTTCCAGTGCGGCGGTTGATTTGATTGATGCCAAAGGGACGAGTGCAGTCGATAAGGCTCTGACCGTGTATAATAGCCTCGGAGATGTACCATTCGGTTTTCTCCTATCCTCAGATGAAGTCAGAGAGACTTACAATGAATGTAATATCAACTATGGAACTATTGTTGAAGCGGTAGATAGTCATTGTCGAACTGTTAAAAAGACCGCGAAGACAGTAGCAACTTCATTTACAAATTTGGAGACAAAAATAAAAGCAGGAATTGAACAAACTGTTCAGAAAGATAAAGAATTACAAGGATTAATTGCTCATGGATAAGTGGAGTGAGATTAGGGCTAAGTTAGTGGATGCCCAAGAAGAACTCTATCAGATTGGCGATCAATACCGACAGTCAAAGGATGATTTGGATACCAAGTGGAGCTTTTTGCATGATTTTCATAAGGGATTAAATCAAAAATTTGATGAAAAACATTCCCTTGTGTTGGCAGCTTATGCAAAAATGCCGGATGCCACTGAGGACATGCTTAAGGCTACGGTGGAAACCATAAATCGGTACAGGATGGTGAGTGAAGGGGAGTATAGAACTCGGCGACGTGAGCTGGAAAGAAAATATGCCGATTTAGAAGATAGCTATAAGAGAAAGTATCGAAAACAAGAGGAAGTCATTGAGCAACTTTCTAGTGAACTAAAAGCATGTCAGGTAGATGAAAAGTAGGAGAAAAAAATGGGATTATTTGAAGATGTCGGGACTGTATCTTCTGGTATCAATAATTTTGCTAGGGAGCATATTCCAAGTGTGAGACTAGTAGAAGATGTAATGCACGGGGCTTACGACTGGGGAATAGATCAGTTACGCTCTTTTGAAGCTTATAGTAAAATTGAGAAGGAATTAGAAAAAAACATCATAAGAACCTTGTATGTGCCAGCTAAAACCCGAGCTAGAGATCGAATCATTGAAAGCTTTGATAAAGAAGTGAAGGAAATAGGTACAAAGACAAAGAAAGA
Organism: Streptococcus infantis ATCC 700779; assembly: GCF_000187465.1. GTDB lineage: Bacteria > Bacillota > Bacilli > Lactobacillales > Streptococcaceae > Streptococcus > Streptococcus infantis. The sequence goes on from NZ_GL732439.1 coordinate 1,547,132, forward strand.
GATTAATTTTGTTAATAATCAAATTGATGCAGAGATAAAAGGAGAGTTTTCAAACGCTATTCAAGATACCGTTAGTAAAGAAAATCTCAAGTGGGAAAAATTGGTTTAAAGTGAGGTAGCAAAGGCTGGCTCGCTTTTTTGGAACTCATTTTCAGTTGCCTTTTTAAACAATGAAACCCGCATCTCAAGAAGAGGTGCGGGCTTTGTAGTATCTCAAAAATTTATTTACAGTGCTTTCCCAACAAGAATCTCTGCTTCGATAGTAATCTCAGTCAACTGAGTCCAGTCAATCTTACTTTGGTCGACATGAAAGAGGAGGGGTGTCATGCTGAGTAAGGCCTGTCTTTGCTCTGCGGTGATAGGCTTGGTCAGGGAAGCTATCTGACTAGATTGGATGCTGAAATGTTCCTGGAAATGTTCCTTGATATCTTGGTTGGAATAGTCCTTCTTTGTCAGCTGCTCCTGTACGGTTTTGCGGATTTCTTTAAGGTGATTTTTGGTAGGAACGACCTTAATTAAGATACCGTTTTGAGATAAAACGCGGCGAAATTCACCGTAGTTGGCAGGCGAAAAGATATCAAGCAGGATATCCATGCTGGTATCATTTATAGGAAGACGAGCCAGGTCGCCAACGAACCAATTGACCGCCCAGTTAGGTTCACTTTTAGCAGCGATTTGGACCGAGTCTTTTGAAATGTCAAAGGCATAGAAGGTCTTATCAGAGTGACTTTCTTGGAGTTTGCGAGAGTAGAAGCCTTCGCCACAACCGATGTCCAAGACAGTTTTTGCAGATGATTTAGTCGCTAGTAGGTCCGAGATGCCTTCTAAGATAGCCTGATAAAAGCCAGCTTCTAGGATTTGCTGGCGATTTTGAAAGTTTTCTTTATCGTAGTTGGCCGATTGTTTGATTTGCGGAGCTAGATTGACATAGCCGAATTTTGCTAGGTCAAAAGAATGGCGATGATCACACTTGAGACTAGACTCTATCAAGGTCAGATTTTCTTGGCAGATGGGGCAGGAAAAGGCACTAGCGGTAGCAAAGCGCTGGAGTTTGGGTTTGAGGTTTGTATTCATAGTTTTAGTCTAGCAAAAAAAGGACTGGATAGCAAATGCCTCCAGTCTGTTTTTTAATATGTAAGGACGAAGTATTTTTTCTTACCACGTCGGATAACAGTTAGTTCGTTCTCTAACTTATCTGTGTCACTCAAGACATAGTCAAGGTCTTGGATACGGTCGCCGTTGACGTAGATAGCTCCATTTTGGACATCTTCACGGGCTTGGCGTTTTGAGTTAACCACGCCAGAAGATACAAGAAGTTCAACGATGTTGTGATTTTCGTCTGCTTGTACTTGATAGTTTGGTACGCCACGAAGTCCTTGTTTGAGTTCTTTGACAGAAAGGTTTTTGATATTTCCTGCAAAGAGTTGTTCAGTGATGTTAAGGGCTTCTTTGTAGGCTTCTTCTCCGTGGACAAGAGTCACAACTTCACGAGCGAGGACTTTTTGAGCCAAGCGTTCGTGTGGTGCTGCTTCGAATTGTTTACGGATGTCTTCAATCTCGTCTAATGACAAGAAAGTAAAGATTTTCAAGAAACGAACAGCGTCAGCGTCCATAACGTTCATCCAGAATTGGTACATTTCGTATGGAGAAGTCTTTTCAGGGTTGAGCCAAACTGCGTTTCCTTCTGATTTACCAAATTTCTTACCGGTTGCGTCTGTAATCAGTGGAACAGTAATTACATGACCAGTTTTGTCTGCCTTACGGCGCATCAACTCAGTACCAGCTGTCATGTTTCCCCATTGGTCAGATCCACCGATTTGCAGGGTAACATTGTGATCTTGGTTAAGGACAAAGAAGTCGTAACCTTGCATGATTTGGTAGGCAAACTCAGTGTAAGAAATCCCTGTTTCAATACGTTTCTTCACAGACTCCTTGCTCATCATGTAGTTGACAGTGAAGTATTTTCCGATATCACGGAGGAAGTCAATGAAGCTGATGCTGCCAAACCAGTCGTAGTTGTTGACCATGACAGCTTTATTTTCACCATTTTCAAAATCAAGAAAGCGAGAAAGTTGTCCTTGGATAGACTTGACCCAGCCATCCACTGTGTCTTTTGTTTGGAGACTACGTTCAGCATCTTTGAAGGACGGATCTCCGATGAGACCTGTAGCACCGCCAACGAGCGCATATGGTTTGTGACCTGCTAACTGCAAGCGACGACTTGTCAAGATTGCGACAAGGTGACCTAGGTGAAGGCTGTCAGCAGTTGGATCGTAGCCAGTATAATAAGAAACTTGACCTTCTTCTAGGGCTTTACGCAAAGCTTCTTCATCAGTCGTTTGAAAAATCAAACCACGCTCTTTTAGCTCATCAAAAATGTGCATGTGTCTTTTCTCCTTTTTAAAATATTGTTTCTACCTATTTTACCACAAACTTGGCAAATAACCTAGTAAAATCGGGAAGAAAGTTGCTGCTTGGACTTTTTTGGAAACGAGTGAAATATGGTATAATAGCACTAGCTTATACTCAATGAAAATCAAAGAGCAAACTAGGAAGCTAGCCGAAGGCTGTACTCGAGTACGGCAAGGCGAGACTGACGTGGTTTGAATTTGATTTTTGAAGAGTATTATTTTCAGAGAAATAGATAAAAACAGTTAAGAAAGGGGCTGAAAAATGTCTCATATTATTGAATTGCCAGAAGTATTGGCCAACCAGATTGCAGCAGGAGAAGTTATCGAGCGTCCTGCTAGTGTTGTGAAAGAGTTGGTTGAAAATGCCATTGATGCAGGCTCAAGCCAGATTATCGTTGAGATTGAAGAAGCTGGTCTAAAGAAAATCCAAATAACAGATAATGGTCACGGGATTGCCCACGATGAAGTCAAGTTAGCCCTCCGTCGTCATGCGACCAGTAAGATTAAGAGTCAAGCGGATCTTTTTCGGATTCGGACCCTCGGTTTTCGTGGTGAAGCTCTGCCTTCTATTGCTTCTGTCAGTGTTTTGACTCTTTTGACAGCGGTGGATGGTGCAAGTCACGGGACAAAGTTAGTGGCTCGTGGGGGTCAAGTTGAGGAAATCATTCCAGCGACCAGTCCTGTGGGGACTAAGGTTTGTGTGGAAGACCTCTTTTTCAATACACCGGCTCGTCTCAAGTATATGAAGAGCCAGCAGGCAGAGTTGTCTCATATCATTGACATTGTCAATCGTCTGGGACTAGCCCATCCGGAGATTTCTTTTAGCCTGATTAGCGATGGCAAGGAAATGACACGAACAGCTGGTACGGGTCAACTGCGTCAAGCCATTGCTGGAATTTATGGTTTAGCCAGTGCCAAAAAGATGGTTGAAATTGAGAATGCTGACCTAGATTTTGAAATTTCTGGTTTTGTCTCCTTGCCGGAATTGACACGGGCTAATCGTAACTATATCAGTCTCTTCATCAATGGCCGTTATATCAAAAACTTCCTGCTCAATCGTGCCATTTTAGATGGATACGGTAGCAAGCTTATGGTGGGGCGTTTTCCACTGGCTGTGATTCATATCCAGATTGACCCTTACTTAGCAGATGTCAATGTGCACCCGACCAAGCAAGAGGTGCGAATTTCCAAGGAAAGAGAACTGATGGCGCTGGTTTCAGAAGCTATCGCAAAGAGTCTCAAGGAACAGACCTTGATTCCAGATGCCTTGGAAAATCTGGCCAAATCTACGGTTCGCAATCGTGAAAAAGTAGAGCAAACGACTTTGCCACTGAGAGAAAATACGCTCTATTATGAAAAAAATGAACCGAACAGACCGACACAAGCTGAGGTGGCAGACCATCAGGTGAATCTGACGGAAGAAAGACAGGATTTGAATCTGTTTGCCAAGGAAACCTTGGACCAGATGACCAAACCAGCCAAACTCCATTTTGCAGAGAGAAAGACTGCTAACTATGACCAACTAGACCATCCAGAGTTAGACCTGGCTAGTCTGGATAAGGCTTATGACAAGTTGGAGCGGGAAGAATCTTCAAGCTTCCCAGAGTTGGAATTTTTTGGTCAGATGCACGGGACTTATCTCTTTGCACAAGGTCGAGATGGGCTCTACATCATAGATCAGCACGCGGCTCAGGAACGGGTTAAGTATGAGGAGTACCGTGAGAGCATTGGCAATGTTGACCAGAGCCAGCAGCAACTCCTAGTGCCCTATATCTTTGAATTTCCTGCGGATGATGCCCTTCGTCTCAAGGAAAGAATGCCTCTCTTAGAGGAAGTAGGCGTCTTTCTAGCAGAGTACGGGGAGAATCAATTTATCTTGCGCGAACATCCCATTTGGATGGCAGAGGAGGAAATCGAGTCTGGAATCTATGAGATGTGCGATATGCTCCTCTTGACCAAGGAAGTTTCGATCAAGAAATACCGAGCAGAGCTAGCCATTATGATGTCCTGCAAGCGGTCCATCAAGGCTAACCATCGTATTGATGACCACTCGGCTAGACAACTTCTATACCAACTCTCTCAATGTGACAACCCCTATAACTGTCCACACGGACGTCCTGTTTTGGTTCACTTTACCAAGTCGGACATGGAAAAGATGTTCCGTCGCATTCAGGAAAATCACACAAGCCTACGAGAGCTAGGAAAATACTAATACTTTTCGAAAATCAAATTCAAACTGCGTCAGCCTTACCTTGTCTAACTTAAGTTATGCCTACGGTTAGCTTCCTAGTTTATTCTTTGATTTTCATTGAGTATAAATTGAAGGGAATACTATGTACGAATATCTAAAGGGTATTATTACCAAAATTACTGCTAAATACATCGTCCTAGAAGCTAACGGTATCGGCTACATTCTGCATGTAGCTAACCCTTATGCCTACTCAGGGCAAGTCAACCAAGAAGCGCAAATCTATGTGCATCAAGTCGTTCGTGAAGATGCTCATTTGCTTTACGGTTTTCGTTCAGAAGACGAGAAAAAGCTCTTTCTCAGCTTGATCTCTGTGTCAGGTATTGGTCCTGTTTCCGCTCTTGCCATCATCGCAGCTGATGACAATGCTGGCCTCGTTCAAGCTATTGAGACCAAGAACATCACCTACTTGACTAAATTCCCTAAAATCGGGAAGAAAACAGCCCAACAGATGGTGTTGGATCTAGAAGGTAAGGTGGTTGTGGCAGGCGATGACCTCCCTGCTAAGACTGCAGCTCCATCTAGCAGTGACAACCAAGAACTGGAAGAAGCTATGGAAGCCATGTTGGCACTGGGCTACAAGGCAACTGAGCTTAAGAAAATCAAGAAATTCTTTGAAGGAACTTCAGATACTGCTGAAAACTACATCAAATCTGCCCTTAAGATGTTGGTGAAATAGGAGAACTCTATGCCAAAACGCTGTGGCTGGGTTAAAATGAACAACCCTCTATATGTAGCCTACCACGATGAGGAATGGGGTCAACCTCTCCATGACGACCAAGCCCTTTTTGAGTTGCTCTGCATGGAGATTTATCAGGCGGGCCTATCCTGGGAAACGGTGCTCAACAAACGACAAGCTTTCCGAGAAGCCTTTTATGGCTATCAAATTCAAGCAGTCGCAGAGATGACTGACACCGAATTGGAAGCTTTAATGGATAATCCAGCCATCATCCGCAATCGTGCCAAGATATTTGCGACGCGGGCCAACGCTCAGGCCTTTCTACAAGTTCAGAATGAATATGGTTCTTTTGATGCCTATCTTTGGTCTTTTGTCGGTGGGAAGACGATTGTGAATGATGTACCTGACTATGCTCAAGCACCAGCCAGAACAACCTTGTCTGAGACATTGTCTAAGGATCTCAACAAACGAGGCTTTAAGTTTACGGGTCCTGTTGCAGTTTTGTCATTTCTACAAGCTGCAGGTTTGGTTGATGACCACGAGAATGATTGTGAATGGAAAGGTCTTAAATGATGTCTAACAAAAATAAGGGAATTCTGATTTTTGTAATTCTCTATACAGTTCTCTTTGTGTTTGATGGTGATAAATTGCTGGCTTCTGTGACGCCATCTGCCATTGAGAATTATCTACAATATCTACTCTATGTAGTATTAGCTCTATATGGCTCTTTCTTGTTCAAGGATAGATTGATTCAACAATGGAATGAGATTAGAAAGACTAAAAGAAAATTCTTCTTTGGCGTCTTAACAGGCTGGCTCTTTATCATTCTGATGACGGTTGCCTTTGACTTTATATCAGGAATGTTGAGGCAGTTTTTGGCGCTAGACGGACAAGGTCTAAATCAGTCGAATATTCAAAGTACCTTTCAAGAGCAACCACTACTGATAGCCGTTTTCGCCTGCATCATAGGACCTATAGTAGAAGAACTCTTTTTCCGTCAACTCTTATTGCATCACCTGCAGAAAAAACTGTCAACTTGGCTAAGCATTTTTCTGGTAGGACTTGTCTTTGCTCTGACTCATATGCATAATGTAAGTTTATCAGAGTGGATTGGTGCAGTCGGATACCTAGGTGGTGGCCTTGCCTTTTCTATTATTTATGTGAAAGAAAAGGAGAATATTTACTATCCCCTATTTGTTCACATGTTAGGGAATAGCCTCTCCTTCATCATTTTAGCCTTGTCTTAATTTTATACATAAAAAAGCAACCGCTCGATGTGGTTGCTTTTTCTTTTTATATTAGTTGTATTCTTATAGAGCAGTAAGGAAGGTTAGTCCTCCAAGGACAACCCCGGCTGAGTTTGGAATGATTAGAATCCAGTCTTTCTTAGGCTCTTTTGTCCATCCATAAATGACCCAGATTAAGCAAGAGACTGCTGCTGATAAAGGTTGGAATGGTTGAGCTTTGTTTCCTTGTAAATTGGCAAAAATTTGAGGGATGTAGGCTATAAATACAATAATCCCGATAAAGGCACCAATTGAACCAACAACTTGATTAATTCTCTGTTTAGTCATATATATTTCTCCTTATTACTTTATTAGTATAACAGAAAAACAACTTGGATTCAAGGACAAAACCTCGGGATTCTAAGGAAAGACTTTACATTAGAACGTTTTTAGAAAATGTAGCTACTTTTCTTTGGAGAATAAAAAAAAGCTTTGGAGCCATAATAAAAGTAGTCTGTCTGTAAAACACACTACTTTTATTGTTTATCTTAATATCTAGCAGGTCCAGCACTTGCGCTCTTGATGTTGAAACGTTTTTTGAGGTAGAAACGTAGGGCAAGGAGAACTCCTCCGATAACCATCAAAACAAGAGGAGGTAGACTGACGTTGATAGAGGCTGGAATGAAGTTACTGAAGAATAGGATGATGACCCAAGCAAACATGGTTGCTAGCATGACCAAGAGTGATTTCCAGAATGGAGGGCGTTGGCTACGGTCAACATCTGGACTATAGTAGCGGTAGATGAAGTGGTAGAGAAGGTAAAAAGCAACTCCACCAAAGGCTCCAACACTGATGAGGGTCACTACACCGTAGGCTACAGGTTGGTTAGTGAAAAGACTCATCAGACCACTTACGATACCAAATAAACCTGTGATGAAAAGGGCTGAATCCATGATCATGAGTTTTGGATCTTCATTTTCCTTAGGATGCTCTTTCTCATACTCTTCTTGTTTAGTAAAGCTGTGAGCCCAGTGAGTTGGCGCTCCATAGATTGAACGAGCAGTTACTCCCTTTGGCTGTTCCTCAAGGATGTGGGGAATGACTTCTTCAAGGATAGCCTTGATTTCAGCATCTGTTTTTCCATCCTTTAGAAATTGCTGGGTAGCAATATGGATAAATTCCTGGTTTTTCTTTGTTAATTCTTTTAAATCAATCTGTGACATAATAACTCCTGTTAGAACCATTTTTTATGGATGAGATAGAGAGTGAGAGAAACACTCAGAGCGAAGGCGATGAAGACGATGAGCCAGAAAGCGTTTGGTTCCCCGTTTAGAGGGATTTCATTGTCTTTAAAGTTCATACCGTAAGCCGAGAAGATCATGGTTGGGATAGACATAACGATGGTCACAAGGGCCAAGGTTTTCATGATATTATTCTGGTTGTTTGAAATGATTGATGCAAAGGTATCTGTCATTGAGTGCAAGATATTTCCATAAATATCTGCCATCTCGATGGCCTGTTGGGTTTCAATCAAGGTATCTTCTAGCAGGTCTTCGTCCTCAAGGTATTTCTTAATATTACTAGTAGCGCTAGTCAGCTTTTTAATCACGCGCTCATTTGTCTTAAGAGAGGCTTTAAAGTAGACGATAGTCTTTTCCAACTCCATGAGTTCAATCAATTCTTCGTTTCGAGTAGATTTGTGAAGTTGGCTTTCAATTTGGTCACTCTTACGTTCAATCGAACGAAGGGCTGTTAGGTATATTTCGGCGTTGCGGTAGAGGATTTGGAAGATAAAGCGAGAACGCATAAAGGTGTAGAAATTCCGAAGTCTACGGTTGATGAAGATATCTAGAAGCGGTAGAGGTTCCAAACAAGTGGTAATAATGGCCTCTTCTGTGATGATAATCCCTAAGGGGATGGTCACATAGTAGGTGCGATTATTTCTCTCTTCAGTAATGGGAACGTCCACGATGATCAGAGTGTATTCATCTTCAATCGTGATACGAGACATTTCTTCCGCATCGAGTGGTGCACGGAGGTCCGCGATATCAATATCAAAGGCAGAAGCAATTTCCATCGATTCGCTTTGGGTAGGATTGACGAGATTGATCCAAGTGCCCGGCTGGAGCGTATCGATCTCTTTAAATTCTGTTGTTGTTGAGAGAAAGACTTGTTTCATATCCCCTATCCTTTCCTAATCTATTCTGTGTTTAAGTGATTTTTAGCACCGTACTATTATACTACAAAATCGGCTTTTTTGGTAATAGAATTTCACTTTTTTTGGTATAATGGAAAGCAACAATGGACTAGAAAGAAGTAACATGCAAGATAAGATTGTCATCCATGGGGCACGCGCCCATAATTTAAAAAATATTGACGTGGAAATTCCACGTGACAAGCTAGTTGTGGTGACGGGGCTGTCAGGTTCGGGCAAGTCCAGTCTTGCCTTTGATACCCTTTATGCAGAGGGGCAACGCCGCTACGTAGAGAGTCTATCAGCCTACGCTCGTCAGTTCTTAGGGAATATGGAGAAACCAGATGTAGACTCTATTGATGGTCTCAGCCCTGCCATTTCTATTGACCAGAAAACGACTAGTAAAAACCCTCGCTCAACGGTTGGGACAACGACGGAAATCAACGATTATCTACGTCTCCTCTATGCTCGTGTAGGAACACCCTATTGTATCAATGGGCATGGGGCTATCAAGGCTTCGTCTGTAGAGCAGATTGTCGACAAGGTTTTGGAGTTGCCAGAGCGCCAGCGTCTGCAGATTTTGGCTCCTGTTATTCGTAAGAAAAAAGGGCAACATAAGACGCTGATTGAAAAGATTCAAAAGGATGGTTACGTCCGTGTCCGTGTCGATGGAGTTGTCTACGATGTGACCGAAGTTCCTGAACTTGAAAAGAATAAACAACACACCATCGATGTGGTGGTAGATCGTATTATCATCAAGGAAGGTATCCGTAGTCGTCTCTTTGATTCCATCGAAGCAGCCCTTCGTATTGCTGAAGGTTATGTAGTTATCGATACCATGGATGATTCGGAGATGCTCTTTTCAGAACACTATGCCTGCCCAGTCTGTGGTTTTACAGTTCCAGAACTAGAACCTCGTCTTTTCTCCTTCAATGCTCCGTTTGGTTCTTGTAGTGAGTGTGATGGTTTGGGGATCAAGCTAGAGGTTGATACGGACTTAGTCGTACCAGATGCTAGCAAGACCCTTCGTGAGGGAGCCTTAGCACCTTGGAATCCTATCTCTTCTAACTATTATCCAAATATGCTGGAACAAGCTATGACAGCCTTTGGAGTGGATATGGATACTCCTTTTGAGGACTTGTCTGAGGAGGAGAAACATCTCATTTTCTATGGTTCAGATGGTAAGGAATTCCATTTCCACTATGAAAATGAATTCGGTGGAGTTCGCGACATCGACATTCCTTTTGAAGGTGTTATAGGGAATATCAAGCGACGCTATCATGAAACCAATAGCGACTATACTCGCACACAAATGCGTCTTTATATGAATGAGCTAACCTGTGGTACTTGTCACGGATATCGTCTCAATGACCAGGCCTTATCTGTTCGAGTAGGAGGAGAAAAAGGACTCCATATCGGAGAAGTTTCAGACCTCTCTATCGCAGACCATTTGGAGGTTATTGATCAACTAAGCCTATCTGAAAATGAAGCTATCATCGCTCGTCCGATTCTTAAGGAAATAAAGGACCGCTTGACCTTCCTCAATAATGTCGGACTCAACTATCTGACCCTTTCTCGTTCAGCGGGGACTTTATCAGGTGGGGAGAGCCAACGTATTCGCTTGGCAACCCAGATTGGTTCCAATCTCTCAGGAGTCCTCTATATCTTAGATGAGCCGTCTATCGGTCTTCACCAGAGGGACAATGACCGCCTGATTGCCAGTCTCAAAAAGATGCGTGACTTGGGGAACACCTTAATCGTGGTAGAACACGATGAAGACACCATGCGAGAGGCTGATTATTTGATTGACGTTGGCTCTGGTGCAGGGGTCTTTGGTGGAGAGATTGTAGCAGCAGGAACGCCTAAGCAGGTGGCTCGCAACAGTAAATCCATCACAGGACAGTATCTATCAGGAAAACGTGCCATTCCAGTGCCGTCAGAACGCCGCGTTGGAAACGGTCGCTTTATTGAGGTGACTGGAGCGCGTGAAAACAACCTACAAAATATCACTGCTCGTTTCCCACTAGGAAAATTTATCGCGGTCACAGGGGTCTCTGGCTCAGGGAAGTCGACACTTATTAACAGCATTCTCAAAAAAGCCATTGCTCAAAAACTCAATCGCAATTCAGACAAACCTGGAAAGTTTAAGGCTATCTCAGGGATTGAGCATATCGATCGTCTGATTGATATTGATCAGAGTCCTATTGGAAGAACACCAAGGTCCAATCCTGCAACCTATACAGGTGTCTTTGATGACATTCGAGACCTCTTTGCTCAGACAAATGAAGCCAAGATTCGAGGCTACAAAAAGGGTCGCTTCAGTTTCAATGTCAAGGGTGGTCGCTGTGAGGCCTGCTCAGGTGACGGGATTATCAAGATTGAGATGCACTTCTTGCCAGACGTATACGTAGCTTGTGAAGTCTGCCACGGAACCCGCTACAACAGTGAGACCCTAGAAGTTCATTATAAGGAAAAGAATATCTCGCAAGTCTTGGATATGACCGTCAACGATGCGGTGGAATTTTTCAAACACATTCCAAAAATTCAACGCAAACTCCAGACTATCAAAGATGTTGGTCTAGGCTATGTGACCTTGGGACAACCAGCTACGACACTTTCTGGCGGAGAGGCTCAACGTATGAAGCTGGCTAGTGAGCTCCATAAACGCTCGACCGGTAAATCCTTCTACATTCTAGATGAACCGACAACTGGTCTTCATACCGAGGATATCGCGCGTCTACTGAAGGTCTTGTCTCGCTTTGTAGATGATGGTAATACAGTTCTCGTGATTGAGCACAATCTAGATGTCATCAAAACAGCGGACCATATCATCGATTTAGGTCCAGAAGGCGGTGTTGGTGGTGGTACCATCATTGCAACAGGAACTCCAGAAGAAGTAGCTGCTAATGAAGCTAGCTATACAGGACAGTATTTGAAAGGAAAGTTACATCATGAATAAACGTGTGCAAGCATTTCTCGATAAAATGCAAGAAAAAGAACTAGATGGAATCATTATCAATAACCTTAAAAATGTCTACTATTTGACAGGATTTTGGGGTTCAAATGGTACGGTCTTTATCAGTCGTGACCGTCAGGTCTTGGTGACAGATGCCCGCTATATTATCGCTGCTAAGCAAGAAGTAACTGGTTTTGAGATTTTTGCAGAACGTGACGAGTTGGCTACTATTGCAAAAATTACAAAAGATACGGGTCTTTCTCGTATCGGGTTTGAAGATGAAATCTCGGTTTCTTATTACCACCGCATGCAAGCCGCTTTTGAAGGTTTGGAATTAATTCCTCAGACACAGTTTGTTGAAGCGCTTCGCATGATTAAGGATGAAACAGAGATTGCGACTATTCGTAAGGCTTGTTCCATTTCTGACCAAGCTTTCCACGATGCCCTTGACTTTATTAAGCCAGGGAAGACTGAAATTGAAATTGCCAACTTCCTTGATTTCCGTATGCGTGAGCTGGGAGCGGCAGGTTTGTCTTTTGACACAATCTTAGCGAGCGGTATCAACTCTTCTAAACCCCATGCTCACCCAATGCACAAGCCAGTAGAGCTAGGCGAAGCTATCACTATGGACTTTGGGTGCCTTTATGATCACTATGTGAGTGATATGACTCGTACCATCTACCTAGGCCATGTTAGCGACGAACAAGCAGAAATCTACAACACTGTTTTGAAGGCTAACCAAGCATTGATTGACCAAGCTAAGGCTGGCTTAGGTTTCCGTGACTTTGACAAAATCCCTCGTGATATCATTGTGGAAGCAGGCTATGGAGAATACTTTACACACGGTATCGGACACGGTATCGGACTTGATATCCACGAAGAACCATACTTTAGCCAAACTTCCAAAGAAGTTATCAAAACTGGTATGGTCTTGACTGATGAACCAGGCATTTATATCGAAGGTAAATACGGGGTTCGTATTGAAGATGATATCTTAATCACAGAGACAGGTTGCGAATTATTAACCCTTGCTCCAAAAGAATTGATTGTGATCTAAGAAAATGAGATAAATCGTTGACTTTTATTAGTTAAAGGTTTATACTGAAAGGCGAAAACGGTAGGTGAGGCTACCATAGGGATACGGATGACTACCGCAAAGCAGTGGAGACACTACTCGTTGGTCAACAGTCCTGGTCGCGAAGGTCAAGACTAAGCTCATTACATTGCCCTATGGAGTTAAAGCTTGAACGAAAACAGATCATAAGTTTTTTAGTCCTGCCATTTTATGGCAGGATTTTCTGCTGTTTTAAAACAAAGAAAGGAGACAAACGATGCAAATTGACGATCATCCAGAACCGCACATACACAGCCAATCGCTGATTTGTGTCGTTCTGTCCCTATAAAGTGATTGGTCTCTGTGTATGATACTCTTCGAAAATCAAATTCAAACCACGTCAACGTCGCCTTGCCGTACTCAAGTACAGCCTGTGGCTAGTTTCCTAGTTTGCTCTTTGATTTTCATTGAGTATGAAATCACCATTCATACAGATAGGAGAAACCAATGAAAACTACAAAAGAAAGACTAGCAGTAGCTATTCAAACTCCATTAAAAGATAGTCTAGCTTTTTACCATACAAGTCTAAAAGGCTTAGACCAAGAACAAGTTGAAGAAAACCGTGACCTATATGGTGAAAACACCATTACCAAGGGTCAAGAGGATTCCATCTTTAAAAAGATTTATGAGTCCATTATCAATCCTTTCACAATCATTTTGCTTGTGATTGCCTTTATTTCCCTCGTTACAAACGTTTGGCTTGCCAAACCTGGCCAAGAGGACCCTACGACCTCTATTATCATCGTTGTCTTGGTTTTGATTTCAGGAGGCATCCGTTTTGTCCAAGAGTTGAGGAGCGATAAGGCAACAACCAACCTTTCAAAAATGATTGTCAACACTGCAACTGTTATTCGCGATGGTCTTGAACAAGAGTTGCCAATCGATGAGTTGGTTGTGGGAGACCTCGTGAAATTGAGTGCGGGAGACATGATTCCAGCAGATGTTATCTTATTTGAATCCCGCGACTTTTTTGTTCAACAGTCAGGTTTGACTGGAGAAAGTGATGCAGTTGAAAAGCTAGCTTTAAATAAAGCCACTGGTCAAAATGTAGATAGCCTCTTAGAAGCAGAATCTTTGGCATTCATGGGGACAAACGTTATCTCAGGAAGTGCTACAGCTATGGTCCTAGCAGTTGGGGATGACACCATGATGGGAGCTATTGAGCAAACTCTTAATACTTATGATGAGCCAACTTCTTTTGAACGTGAAATGAACAGCATTTCCTGGCTCTTGATCCGCTTGATGCTTGTCATGGTCCCGATTGTGTTTTTTGCAAATGGTTTAACCGATGGAGATTGGCTAGAAGCGGGAGTTTTTGCCTTGAGCGTCGGTGTCGGCCTTACACCAGAAATGCTTCCGATGATTATCACAGCTAGCTTAGCAAAAGGTTCCATTATCATGGCCAAGGAAAAGGTAGTCATCAAAAAACTCAATGCTATCCAAGACTTAGGAGCCATCGATATCCTATGTACAGATAAAACTGGAACTCTTACGCAAGATGAGATTGTCTTAGAATACCCTTTGGATATCCATGGTGATTTGGATATGGCAGTCTTAAGAAGAGCTTATCTAAATTCACATTTTCAAACAGGTTTGAAAAACTTGATGGACCGTGCCATCATCAGTAGAACTGAAAAAGAAGCCAAGGAACACGCTATCCTACAAAATCTCGATACCAGTTTCCAAAAAATCGACGAGCTTCCATTTGATTTTGAACGTAGACGCATGAGTGTTATCGTCAAAGATGATAGCAATGTTGTTAGTATGGTGACCAAAGGCGCCTTGGAAGAAATGTTGACCATTTCGACACATGTGGAATATCGTGGAGAAATAATCCCTATTACGGAAGGTATTCGCCAAGAAGTACTGGCAGAAGTTGGTCAATTAAACCGTCAAGGTTTACGTGTATTAGGTGTTGGTTACAAGTCAGGTCTACGTGAAGATTATGCCTATGCTGTGACTGATGAAAGTGACATGATCCTTACAGGTTACCTTGCCTTTTTGGATCCACCAAAACCATCTGCAGCACCCGCTATTCAAGCTCTACTTGAGCATGGTGTCAAAACAAAAATTTTAACTGGAGATAACGAGAAAGTAACCCAAGCCATCTGTGAAAAGGTTGGATTGGACGTTGAGCATATGCTCTTAGGTGCTGACATTGATCAAATGACAGACCAAGAATTGGCAGAAGTGGTTGAAAAAGTAACAGTCTTTGCTAAATTGTCACCTGACCAAAAAGCTCGAATTATTCTACAATTGAAGAAAAATGGTCATGTCGTTGGTTATATGGGTGACGGTATTAATGATGCCCCATCTATGAAGGTGGCAGATGTTGGGATTTCCGTTGATACAGCAGTAGATATCGCCAAGGAAACAGCTGATGTTATTTTGCTGGACAAGGATCTCATGGTTCTTGAAACAGGTATCGTTGAAGGCCGGAAGGTCTACGCCAACATGACCAAATATATTAAGATGACAGTTAGTTCAAACTTTGGGAATATCTTCTCACTATTGGTTGCAAGTATCTTCTTGCCATTTTTACCAATGGCTCCTGTTCATCTCATTGTCCTAAACCTAGTCTACGATTTATCTTGTGTGGCATTGCCGTTTGATAATGTGGATCAAGACTTCCTAAAACAACCCCATACATGGGAAGCAAAATCTATTACTAGATTTATGGTTTGGATGGGTCCAATCTCATCTGTCTTTGACATTTTGACCTTTATTTTCCTCTACTTTATTATTGTTCCTTTGGTGACAGGCTATCATTATGTTCATGGGTCAGAATCTGCCCTTCAGTTTATTATCTTGTTCCAAACAGGATGGTTCATTGAATCTATGTGGTCTCAAACAATGGTTATCCATATGCTTCGTACGGCAAAAGTTCCTTTTGTACAAAGCAGACCAGCTTGGCTTGTGATTTTGACAACCTTGGTTGCAGCCTTTTTCGTAACAAGTCTACCTTATGGACCGCTAGTAAATATCCTTCGTCTAGCACCCTTAGGGCTTCCTTACTTCTTGTTCTTAATCTGTATTATTTTCTTGTATATGTTTAGCGTTACAGTTATTAAGAAATTTTACATTAAGAAGTATAAAGAATGGTTATAGTTCGGTTTTTGTCAAGAAAAAAGATAGAAAACTGGGGAAAAAGTTAAATTTTTTTAAAAATAGGTCGCAAGTCGGATGTTTTTTATGGTATAATAGAATAAACTGATAGTAACATGTAGCGAAAGGGGTAGGTACATGATCAAAATTTATACAGTCTCAAGTTGTACTAGCTGTAAAAAAGCTAAGACCTGGCTCAATGCCCACCAGTTAAGTTATAAAGAACAAAACCTCGGTAAAGAGGGGATTTCTAGAGAAGAATTATTAGATATTCTAACAAAAACAGACAATGGAATTGCGAGCATTGTATCATCAAAGAATCGCTACGCTAAAGCTCTCGGAGTTGATATCGAAGATTTGAGTGTCAATGAAGTGCTTAATTTAATCATGGAAACACCACGCATCCTAAAAAGTCCAATTCTTGTTGACGAGAAACGTTTACAAGTTGGCTATAAAGAAGATGACATTCGTGCCTTCTTGCCACGCTCTGTCCGCAATGTAGAAAATGCAGAAGCACGTTTACGTGCAGCACTATAAAACATAAAGGCTGGGAGTGACTCCTAGCCTTATTTGATAGATCAATAAGGAAAAATAAATATGAAGAAGATAGTTATCGGTACAGTTGCGCTCCTATTTTTGCTAGCTGGCTGTGGACAGAAAAAAGAGTCTGCGGAACCTTCTAAAGATACAACGACAGAAGCTCTTCAATCAACTTTGCCTGTTCTAGAAAATGCCAATAACAATACAGTTGTAACAAAGACGCTTGTTCTACCTGCTGACGAAAATGGGGTTCAACAAACCCAGACCATTACCTATAAGGGCAAACAGTTCTTGACCTTAACGATTCAGCAAAAACGACAAGTTTCAGAAGACCTCAAGAACTTTATTGCAGAGCATGGATTAGAGGAAGCAAAAAAGGCCTTGAAAGAAGGAGAAGACAAGGATGAATCGGTCCAAGAAGCACGGAAAATTCCTGGATTTAACATTGAAACCAATCTTTTAAGTGAAACCGAGATTGAAACAAAAACAAGTTATGATTTTCAAGTTCTAGACGTTAAAAAGGCAAGCGAAAGCGAATATTTAAAAAATGTGGGATTAGAAAATCTACTAAAAAACGAACCAGAAGAATATATTGAAAATCGAGTTGCAAGTGGCGCGACTGTCCAGTAAGGAAGTCACAGAAAATCAGCAAAATCAGGCTGTGTCATTTGTAGAATGGCTGTGAATGTGCTATAATAGTACTATTCTAAGGAAAGAGGGTGTTAGAATGGGATTTACTGAAGAAACCGTACGTTTTAAATTGGATGATTCCAATAAAAAAGAAATTAGTGAAACATTGACAGAAGTCTATGCTTCATTGAATGAGAAGGGGTATAACCCTATTAACCAAATTGTGGGCTATGTTCTCAGTGGAGACCCAGCTTACGTTCCTCGTTACAATAACGCAAGAAATCAAATCCGTAAATACGAACGCGACGAGATTGTTGAAGAATTGGTCCGCTACTACCTTAAGGGACAAGGAGTCGATCTATAACTAATGAGAATTATGGGGTTGGACGTTGGTTCCAAAACAGTAGGAGTAGCGATTAGCGATCCGTTAGGGTTTACAGCACAAGGGCTCGAAATCATCCAAATCAATGAAGATCAAGGAGAGTTCGGCTTTGAACGACTCAAGGAATTGGTTGACACCTATAAGGTAGAGCGCTTTGTTGTTGGTTTACCTAAAAATATGAACAATACCAGTGGACCTCGGGTGGAAGCGAGTCAAGCCTATGGAGCAAAACTGGAAGAACTCTTTGGTTTGCCAGTAGAGTACCAGGATGAGCGCCTAACCACGGTTGCTGCTGAGCGCATGTTGATTGAGCAAGCAGATATTAGTCGCAATAAGCGTAAAAAAGTTATTGATAAATTGGCAGCTCAGTTGATTTTGCAAAATTATTTAGATAGAAAATTTTAAGACAGAGGAGAAACTATGTCACACGATCACAACCACGATCACGAAGAACGTGAACTTATTACACTTGTAGATGAGCAAGGAAACGAAACTTTATTTGAAATCCTTTTGACTATTGACGGAAAAGAAGAATTTGGTAAAAACTATGTTCTTCTTGTACCAGTTAACGCAGAAGAAGATGAAAACGGTGAAGTTGAAATCCAAGCATACTCATTCATCGAAAATGAAGATGGAACTGAAGGTGAATTGCAACCAATCCCTGAAGATTCAGAAGATGAATGGAACATGATTGAAGAAGTCTTCAACAGCTTTATGGAGGAGTGATACAGTCTGGGAGACTGTATCAGCCCAGTTCCTCGAAATAAGAGAGAACTGGTAAGTTCGGGGGATGTTTTTAGCCCAACTCCTAGAAACTAGAAAGAGTTGGAACGTCCAGTGGACGTTTTTAGCCTGACGCTAAAAATAAAATTTAGCTAGTATCTAGCAAAATGAGTAAAAAGCGAAGAGAATCTTCGCTTTTTTGTTAAGGAGATAAGCATGATTAAAGTAGAAAAATGGCTTCATACTCGAATTGGCTTGAATTTCAGATCAGGTTTAGGACGGATGCAAAGAGCGGTAGATTTGCTGGGGAATCCTGAGCAAATCTATCCAATCATCCATGTGACGGGAACTAATGGAAAAGGATCAACGATTGCCTTTATGAGGGAACTTTTTATTTCCCATGGCAAGAAGGTTGGAACCTTTACTTCGCCCCACATTGTCAGCATCCATGACCGTATCTGTATTAATGGTGAGCCTATATCGGACACAGATTTCATTCGTTTAGCAGATCAAGTCAAAGCAATGGAGCAAAGACTTTTAGAAACCCACGATCAGCTATCTTTTTTTGAGTTGCTGACCTTGATTGCTTTGCTTTATTTTAAAGAGCAAAAAGTAGATTTGGTCCTACTGGAAGTTGGGATAGGTGGACTCCTTGATACTACCAATGTCGTGACAGGAGAAATTGCAATCATCACATCAATCGGCCTCGATCACCAGGAGACCTTGGGCGATAGTCTGGTATCAATTGCAGAGCAGAAAGCAGGAATTTTTAAGCCCGGAAAATCAGCTGTGATTGCAAATTTAGCACCGGAAGCCCAACTCGTTTGTCAAAAAACTGCTACTAATTTGGGTGTAAGTCTCTACCAAGCTAATAAAGATTTTTCTTTCAAAAATGGACATTTTTCTTCTTCTCTAGCTGACTTTAACCACCTAATATTGGGACTGGAGGGAGCATATCAGGAGGAAAATGCAGCTCTTGCCTTGCAGGCTTTTCTACTATTTATGGTACAAAGAAACGAGAAAGTAGATCAAGAAGCAGTATGTGCTGCCTTGCAAGCTACTAAATGGGCTGGAAGGCTAGAAGCTGTCACTGAGCACATCTATTTGGATGGGGCTCACAATTTACCAGCTCTAGAGCGTTTAGTTGAGTTTATCCAAGAAAAAATCCAGCAAGGGTATCAGCCTCACATCCTATTTGGTGCCCTAAAGCGAAAAGATTATAGTGGAATGCTTACTTATTTAACAGAGCATTTACCTGATGTAGCTCTCTATGTTACGAGTTTTGACTATCAGGGTTCCATGGAAGAACAAGACTTTGGAGATTATACAAGCATTGCTTCCTATCGAGATTTTATAGATAATTTTGAAGCTTCTGCACAAGAGAAAGACTTGCTATTTGTGACAGGCTCTCTCTATTTTATATCTGAGGTTCGAGCTTGTCTCATGGCCCTAGATTCATTTGATTGACCCTCCTATCTTTATTTGTTATAGTAAAGGTGTGGTGGCTCAGCAGGGTTATTCTGATTTTAAGCCACTAAAAGAAAGGAGCCATCATGTCACTAAAAAAATTCACACTTTCTCTTGCTTCTTTGGCAAGTCTTAGTCTCTTAGTTGCATGTTCGCCAAAAGAGCAAGCAACTCCTTCAACTCAAGCAAGTACTAGTACGGAAGTAACGACTGCTCAGCAAGTGGAAACGACTGTTTCTAGTTCTACGGCTAGCTCAGTAACGAACATTGATGGGACCTATAAAGGGCAAGATGAGGGAGATAGCATTACTCTCGTAGTTACTGGTAATACTGGAACATGGACAGAAGTAGAACCTGATGGCGATCAGGAGATTAAAAAGGTCACCTTCGAACCAGAAAGTCAGAGAGTCTTTATTGGAGATGATATCAAGGTTTATGTAGCTGATGGCAATCAAGTTATTATTGATGATATGGGTCGCGAAATTTCTGATCGTATCATTCTAAAAAAATAGATATCTTTTGTAAGGATTTGAATCTCGTTAACACGGATTCGGGTCCTTTTTTCTTTAATCGATTTTTGGCAAAAAAAAAATCCATACGATTAAGGTAGCTATTTTCTACCAAAAAAGTATGGAGGGATAGTTTTTATTAAAGGAACTGCTCTTGTAAAAAGTGAGCGACTCCGTCTTCTTCGTTGGTTAGTGGTAATTGCTCGTCTGCGAAAGAAAGTAGAGCGGGATTAGCATTTTTCATGGCATATCCTCTACCTGCAAAGGAGAGCATTTCTTGGTCATTGTGTTCGTCACCAAAGGCAATCAGGTTCTGTCTGTCTATATTCATGACATTTAGAAGGTATTCAAGGGCAAAGGCCTTGTGAACACCTTTTGGAGTACATTCGAGAATGTTCAAGGGACCGCCCCAAGTATTGATATTAAGCTGATGCTTGTAAAAGCTAGTCATCTCTTCTGCTAGTGCATATTTATCGTCTGCCCTAGTTTGTAATAAAATACAGTTAGGCCCCTTAGTCACTAAGTCAGGCTTGAATTGATTTTCAGGGCGAAAGTTTTCAACACCAAACAATTTAGGATCTGCAATTTCCTTGTCCGGGGCTGTAATGTAAAACTTTTTACGGTATTCACCTGCGATAAAGTCTGCTTCGATATCCTCTTTTCGTTTTACGATATCCAAGAGATATTTTTTGTCCACAGTAAGGCATTTTTCATGTTTCCAAGTCCTACCAGGTAGGTGAGTGAGCGAACCGTTGAAATTAATCATAGGAGTCTCAAGTTCAAGTTGGTCATAAAAATCTTTGGCCATACGATATGGGCGACCGGTTGCGATAACCACATGGTGGCCTTTCTTAGAAATTTTTTTAATGGTTTCTTTTGTAAAGTCAGAGAGTTTGCTTTCTCCATTAAGTAAGGTACCGTCTAAGTCCACGGCAATCATTTTTTTAGTCATAAAATCCTCCCGAATTTAGTTTCAGATAAGATGTTTCCTATTATATCAAAAAGCTGAAAGAAAAGCTGACTATAAGCAAAAATGAGAAGAATTATATCCTCTAAGAATTTTTAAAAATAGGAAAAACAGCTTGAAAATGTGAATGATTGATGATATAATAGTCATATTGTTCGTAAAATGACAAAGGAGATTAAAAATGGACAAATTATTTAAACTAAAAGAGCACGGGACAGATGTCCGTACAGAGGTGCTTGCTGGTTTAACAACTTTCTTTGCAATGAGTTATATTCTCTTTGTAAACCCTCAAATGCTTTCGCAAACAGGAATGCCTGTTCAGGGTGTATTCTTGGCAACAATCATCGGTTCTGTAGTAGGAACTTTGATGATGGCTTTCTATGCTAACTTGCCATACGCACAAGCTCCAGGTATGGGACTTAATGCTTTCTTTACATTTACGGTTGTATTCGGAATGGGCTATACTTGGAAAGAAGCTCTTGGGATGGTCTTCATCTGTGGGATCATTTCTCTGATTATCACATTAACCAATGTTCGTAAAATGATCATTGAGTCTATTCCTACAACTCTTCGTTCAGCAATTTCAGCTGGTATTGGTGTTTTCCTTGCCTATGTTGGTATTAAGAATGCTGGTCTCCTGAAATTCTCAATTGACCCAGGGACTTATACTGTAGCAGGTGAAGGAGCGGATAAGGCTCAAGCAGCGATTACTGCAAATGCAGCAGCTGTTCCAGGATTGGTAGATTTCAATACTCCAGCAGTATTGGTAGCTATTGCAGGTCTTGCCATTACAATCTTCTTTGTTGTCAAAGGTATTAAAGGTGGGATCATTCTTTCTATTTTGACAACTACAGTCCTTGCGATTGCGGTTGGTCTTGTTAATTTGTCAGGAATCGATTTTGCTAGCAACAATCTTTCAGCAGCAGTTAACGACCTAGGAACTTTATTTGGTGCAGCCCTTGGTTCAGAAGGTTTGGGTTCTCTGATTTCAAATACTTCACGTTTACCTGAAACCTTGATGGCCATTCTTGCCTTCTCATTGACTGATATTTTTGATACAATTGGTACTCTTATCGGTACAGGTGAAAAAGTTGGGATCATCGCATCAAGCGGTGAAAACAATGAGTCAGCTAAATTGGATAAGGCTCTATATTCTGACTTGGTGGCGACATCAGTTGGTGCCATTGCAGGTACTTCAAACGTTACAACTTATATTGAGTCAGCAGCAGGGATCGGTGCTGGTGGACGTACTGGATTGACAGCCTTAGTTGTTGCTATCTGTTTTGCTCTATCAAGCTTCTTTAGCCCACTTCTAGCTATTGTACCTTCAGCTGCGACAGCACCAATTTTGATTATCGTCGGAATTATGATGCTCTCTAACTTGAAAAACATTCCTTGGGATGATATGTCAGAAGCTATTCCAGCCTTCTTCACATCTATCTTTATGGGATTCAGTTACTCCATTACACAAGGGATTGCCGTTGGTTTCCTAACTTACACTTTAGCGAAGATTGTTAAAGGTCAAGTTAAGGAAGTGCATGTCATGATTTGGATTTTAGACGCTCTGTTCATCTTGAACTACATTAGCATGGCTCTAAACTAAAGACAAAAACTTTAAAAAAGAAGGAGGAAACTCCTCTTTTTTTATTACTAGAAATGTCGCAAAAGAAAACTTTTTGGTATAATAATAACATGCACACAAAAAATGAAGATGAACTAATCGCTCTTGGACAAGAGTTGGGTAGTCTACTTGAAAAAAATGATGTATTGATTTTAACTGGTGAATTAGGTGCTGGAAAAACCACATTAACAAAAGGTCTAGCTAAAGGACTAGGGATTCATCAAATGATCAAAAGTCCTACTTATACCATTGTTCGAGAATATGAAGGACGCCTACCCTTATATCACTTGGATGTTTACCGCATCGAAGGGGATGCAGATTCAATCGACCTTGATGAATTTCTTTTTGGTTCAGGTGTGACGGTTATTGAGTGGGGACACCTATTAGGCGAGGCTCTCCCATCAGACTATCTGGAATTAGAAATTCTTAAAGATGGTGAGGGGCGCGAGGTTGTTTTTCATGCTCATGGTCAACGAGCGACAGAACTTTTGAAGAGGCTGACGAATGGAGTATGATTTATTAATTCGTGAAGCAGAAGTTGAGGATGCTATAGAACTTATTGCACTTTTGGATCAGATTGGTCATGAATCTGATTTTACCAGTCTGGATGAAAATGGAATTGCAATGAGTGAATCTGAGATGCAGCGTTTTATTAACAAGCAGGCACAGTCGGATAATCAGATTACTTTACTAGCTTATTTGAATGAAGAATTGGCAGGAGTGATCAATATAACGGCTGATCAACGTCCGCGAGTTCGGCATATTGGGGATATCTTTTTGGGTATCAAAAAAGCCTATTGGGGAAATGGTCTCGGTAGTATCTTGATGGAAGAAGCTATTGAGTGGGCCCAATCGAGCGGAAGTATTCGACGCTTACAATTGACAGTTCAAAAACGAAATCTGGCAGCTGTTCATCTATATAAAAAGCTGGGCTTCATCATTGAAGGCCAGCAGGAACGCGGCGCTTGTATAGAAGGAGGAGAGTTTCTTGATGTTTACCTGATGGGTCGACTGATAGACAAATAAATGTATGGCAAAAAAAATAATCGGAATGTTTTTAGGCTTTGTTCTTGTGACAGTGCTTGGTGTGGGAGCTTATGCCTATACTATCTACCAACAAAGTACACAAACTTTAGCCAAAACTTATAAACAAATCGGAGAAGAAACCAAGGTTATCGAGGCAACTGAACCATTGACAATCCTTCTTATGGGGGTAGATACGGGGAATGTTGAACGTACAGACCCATGGGCAGGAAATAGTGATTCAATGATCTTGGTAACAGTGAATCCGAAAACCAAGAAAGTCGTTATGATGAGTTTGGAACGTGATATTCTGACACAAATCCAACAACCAGATGGTAGTGTTAGAGAAGCTAAACTCAACGCTGCCTATGCTGATGGTGGAGCAGAGCTTGCCATTTCGACCATTCAAAAAATGATGAATATCCATATCGACCGCTATGTGATGGTCAATATGCACGGTCTTCAAAGAATGGTTGATGCTGTCGGAGGTATCACAGTAAACAACACTCTAGGTTTCCCAATCTCTATCCAAGACCAGGAACCATTTAACACGATTTCTATCGGTGTTGGAGAACAAACCCTAAATGGTGACGAGGCGCTAGTATATTCACGCATGCGCTATCAGGATCCAGAGGGAGACTACGGTCGTCAGAAACGTCAGCGCGAAGTCATCCAAAAGATTGTTGAAAAAATTCTTAGTTTGAATAGTGTCAGCCACTATCAAGAAATTTTGAAGGCTCTTAGCGATAACATGCAGACAAATATCGAGATTACGACAACAACTATTCCTCAGTTGATGGGCTACCAAGATTCCTTTAAGAATATTGAGTCTCAGCAATTGCGTGGAGAGGATGCAATGATTGATGGGACATCTTACCAAATCGTGACATCTGAGCATATGTTAGAGATGCAAAATCTCTTACGCCGTTCATTGGATAAGCCAGAAGTTACCGAATTGGAGACAAATGTAGTCTTGTATGAAAATATTTATGGGCGTTTACCACAAACAACTGGTTCTGTCGCAGATCAAGAACAACAAGGCCAACAAGAACAATAAGAAATGAAAACTAAAATCGTAGGAATTTTCCTGCGATTTTTTCAAAGAAATCCGAATAGATAGGTAGGAGGAAAAAATGAAAGCGGAAATCATAGCTGTTGGAACAGAGATTCTAACAGGTCAAATTGTCAATACCAATGCTCAGTTTTTATCTGAAAAGTTGGCTGAAATCGGTGTTGATGTCTACTTCCAAACGGCTGTAGGAGATAATGAGGCTCGTCTGTTATCTTTGTTGGAGATTGCTAAGAATCGTAGCAATCTGCTTATCCTAACAGGAGGATTGGGACCGACAGAGGATGATTTGACCAAACAAACCTTGGCCCATTTTCTAGGGCGTGATTTAACTTTTGATGCTCAAGCGCAGGCTAAACTAGATGACTTTTTTGCTCATCGACCGGACTATGCCCGAACTCCAAATAATGAACGCCAAGCTCAAATCGTTGAGGGTTCAATCCCGCTACCTAATGAAACAGGACTAGCAGTCGGAGGCATGATTGAGGTGGCTGGCGTGGTCTATGTTGTCCTACCAGGGCCACCAAGTGAACTGAAACCTATGGTTTTAAATGAATTGCTTCCGAGATTGACAACTGGAGCTAAGTTGTACTCACGTGTGCTACGTTTCTTTGGCATTGGTGAGAGCCAGCTAGTAACGATTCTGTCGGATTTGATTGAAGAGCAGACAGATCCAACCTTAGCACCCTATGCAAAAATAGGAGAAGTGACTCTGCGCTTGTCTACAAAGGCTACTAGTCAAGAAGAAGCAAGAAAATCTTTGGATCGTCTTGAGGTTCAAATTCTTGCCCGCCAGACTTTTGAAGGTGTTGCTTTAAAGGATATTTGCTATGGTTATGGTGAGGAAGTGAGTCTAGCTAGTGTAGTTGTTGAGGAGTTGAAAAAGCAGCATAAAACCATAACGGCTGCGGAAAGTTTGACAGCAGGGCTTTTTCAAGCAACTTTGGCAGACTTTTCGGGAGTGTCAGCTATCTTTAAAGGTGGTTTTGTCACTTATAGTCTAGAAGAAAAGGCTAAGATGTTAGATATTCCACAAGTAGAGTTGGAAAAACATGGAGTTGTTTCAGCCTTTACGGCGGAAAAAATGGCAGATCAGGCACGGCTTAAAACTCAATCAGACTTTGGAGTTAGCTTGACAGGAGTGGCTGGTCCGGATAGTCTAGAAGGGCATCCTGCTGGTACAGTTTTTATCGGTTTGTCTCAAGTATCCGGCACAGAAGTTGTTCAGGTCAATATAGCTGGAAGAAGTCGAGCAGACGTTCGTAAAATTGCAGTCATGCATGCTTTTAACTTAGTTCGCAAAGCTTTATTAAGTGACTGACTTTTGATATAATAGAAGAAGGTTCTTAGAATCATTAAAATATAGGAGAACAAAATGGCGAAAAAACCAACAAAAAAATTAGATGAAATTGGGAAAAAATTTGGAGCTGATCGTGAAAAAGCTTTGAATGATGCCCTTAAATTGATTGAAAAAGACTTCGGTAAGGGCTCAATCATGCGCTTGGGTGAGCGTGCAGAGCAAAAAGTGCAAGTGATGAGTTCAGGCTCTTTGGCACTTGATATTGCACTCGGTTCAGGTGGTTATCCAAAGGGGCGTATCATCGAAATCTACGGTCCAGAGTCGTCAGGTAAGACAACAGTTGCCCTTCACGCTGTAGCGCAAGCACAAAAAGAAGGTGGGATCGCTGCCTTTATCGATGCAGAGCACGCCCTTGATCCAGCCTATGCAGCAGCTCTTGGGGTTAACATTGACGAATTGCTCTTGTCACAACCAGACTCAGGTGAGCAAGGTCTTGAAATTGCAGGGAAATTGATCGACTCAGGTGCGGTTGACCTTGTGGTTATTGACTCAGTTGCAGCTCTTGTACCTCGTGCGGAAATCGATGGAGATATCGGAGATAGCCACGTTGGTCTTCAAGCTCGTATGATGAGCCAAGCTATGCGTAAACTCGGTGCTTCTATCAACAAGACAAAGACAATTGCTATCTTCATCAACCAGTTGCGTGAAAAAGTAGGGGTTATGTTTGGAAATCCAGAAACAACTCCTGGTGGACGCGCCCTTAAATTCTATGCTTCAGTCCGTTTGGATGTGCGTGGAAGTACACAAATCAAGGGAACTGGTGATCAAAAAGATACTAACGTCGGTAAAGAAACTAAGATTAAAGTTGTGAAAAACAAGGTTGCTCCACCGTTCAAAGAAGCTCTTGTTGAAATCATGTATGGTGAAGGGATTTCTAGAACTGGTGAACTCTTGAAGATTGCTAGTGATTTGGATATTATCCAAAAAGCAGGTGCTTGGTACTCATACAAGGGTGAAAAAATCGGACAAGGTTCTGAAAATGCGAAGAAATACTTGGCAGATCACCCAGAAATCTTTGATGAAATCGACCACCAAGTTCGTGTTCAATATGGTTTAATTGAAGAGGAAGAAGGCTCTAAAGCAAGTGCAGCAGCTGATGCAGATTCTAACCAAGAAGTAACACTTGATTTGGGCGACGCTCTTGAAATCGAAATTGAAGAATAAAAAGAAAAGTAGCAGTAAAACTGCTACTTTTTGTTTCATGATGACTAGTGGTCACTAAAGCGTCGGTATTCGATACGAAAGTCGAAGTAGTTCTCTTCTTGCAATTTTTGAAAGATGTTCCGATAGGCCTCTTCATCAAAGTGGTCGCCACGATAGAGAATTTCGAAACTCATTCCCTCGTATTCCAAGAAGGCGTTGGCAGTTTTAAAGCCATTTTGTAAGTAAAAGTCCATGCGGGATTTTCTTTGTTCGAGATTGTCACAGTCTTCGTCTAATCGCTCCACTTCAAGAATCATCGTACGCTGGTAAAAATCAATGAGTTTTTCAATGATTTCTCTCCCGTACCCATGACTGCGGAGATGGGGCATAATGGCAAAGAAGCTAATGTAGAAAGCTTTTTGATTAGAAATGGCAAAAGCGAAGCCGACAAATTCTTCTTCGTTATAAAAGGCGAAAAAGTGGGCGTCATCTCTATCCTGGTAACTTAAAAATTCCTCCAAAGAGACACGTTCTTCTTCAGGGAAGGCCTCCTTGTTTAATTGTTCCACTTTCTCAAGGTCTGGGAATACATCTGTAATTAACTGACTTGTTAAGCTCATACATACCCTCCTTTTCTGTCACGATTATACCAGATTGTTTACATATAGGCAACGCTTTCTTAAGGAAACTCCCTTGTTCCTCAACTTGAAAGCTGATATAATACCCCTATGAAGAAAAAATCAACTGTTGATCTGATAAATGGTCCCATCCTTCCTGCTCTTATTAATTTTGCTTTTCCGATTCTTTTATCTAATATCTTTCAGCAACTTTACAATACGGCTGATATTTTGATTGTTGGGCGTTTTTTAGGACAAAATTCCTTGGCGGCAGTCGGAGCTACGACAGCTATTTTTGATTTGATTATTGGATTTGCCCTCGGAGTCGGAAATGGGATGGGAGTTGTTATTGCCCGTCTTTATGGTGCTCGTAATTTTACAAAGATTAAAGAGGCTGTTGCAGCGACTTGGATTTTAGGTGCAATCCTGAGTGGTCTTGTGATGCTGTTGGGTTTCTTCGGCCTTTATCCGCTCTTACAATATCTCGAGACACCTGCAGAAATCCTCCCCCAATCCTATGAATACATCTCAATGATTGTTAGCTGCGTGGGAGTTAGCCTTGCCTATAATCTCTTTGCAGGATTACTACGCTCGATTGGTGATAGCCTTGCGGCGCTTGCCTTTCTTATCTTTTCAGCCATTGTTAACGTCATTTTAGATTTGTATTTTATTACACAACTGCAATTGGGGGTTCAGTCTGCAGGTCTTGCAACTATCATCTCGCAAGGTTTGTCCGCTATTCTCTGTTATTTCTATATCCGCAAGAGTGTTCCAGAGCTTCTTCCAGAGCTTAAACATTTCAGATGGAACAAGGCTCTCTATGTCGATCTCTTGGAGCAGGGGCTAGCCATGGGGCTGATGGGTTCAATCGTCTCTGTCGGAAGTGTCATCTTACAATCCTCTGTTAATGGCTTTGGAGCAGTTATTATCAGTGCCCAAACGGCAGCACGTAGAATCATGGCCTTTGCCCTATTGCCAATGACGGCAATTTCGGCTTCTATGACGACTTTTATCTCTCAAAACTTTGGGGCAAAACGACCAGATCGTATCGTCCAAGGTCTTCGTTTAGGGAGCTATTTGAGTATGGCTTGGGCAACCTTTGCTTGTGTGTTCCTATTTTTTGCAAGTCCTAGCCTAGTTTCTTTCTTAGCGAGTTCAACAGATGGTTACTTGATTGAAAATGGAACCTTGTACCTACGTATCAGTTCTGTTTTCTATCCATTTTTGAGTCTTTTATTGATTTATAGAAATAGTTTGCAGGGGCTCGG
The DNA here is from genome assembly GCF_000187465.1 of Streptococcus infantis ATCC 700779. Taxonomy (GTDB): domain Bacteria; phylum Bacillota; class Bacilli; order Lactobacillales; family Streptococcaceae; genus Streptococcus; species Streptococcus infantis. Next base: position 1,576,384 of record NZ_GL732439.1, read on the forward strand.
TCAAAAACTCTTACCTCTCATATCTAGTTTTATCGAGTTTATCGGGAAAATTGTTTTCGTCGCTTGGATTATTCCTTGGGCAGGTTATACAGGTGTGATTCTATGTGAACCGCTACTTTGGCTTGTTATGACTGCACAGCTTTATATCTCACTCTCTCAACACCCTTGGATAAAAGAAGGCAAGAAAATCTTGGCTGTCGGCGGACGATCCTAGCTTCATTTATAAAAGAAAAATCCATTTCCTCTAGTGAAAATCGACTAGACTTGTGTTATAATAAGAAAGATTAAAATGTGAAAAAAGGAGATTCCTAATGGGACGTAAATGGGCCAATATCGTAGCCAAGAAAACGGCTAAAGATGGAGCTAACTCTAAAGTATATGCAAAATTTGGTGTAGAAATCTATGTAGCAGCTAAAAAAGGTGATCCAGATCCAGAATCAAACTCAGCTTTGAAATTCGTTATCGACCGTGCTAAACAAGCGCAAGTGCCAAAACACGTTATTGATAAGGCTTTGGATAAGGCTAAAGGAAATACAGACGAAACCTTTACAGAAGGACGTTACGAAGGCTTTGGGCCAAATGGTTCAATGCTCATCGTGGATACCTTGACTTCAAACGTTAACCGTACAGCTGCCAATGTCCGTGCTGCCTTTGGTAAAAATGGTGGAAACATGGGAGCTTCAGGTTCAGTATCTTACCTCTTTGACAACAAAGGTGTCATCGTATTTTCTGGTGACGACGCTGATGCTATCTTTGAACTCTTGCTTGAAGCAGATGTCGATGTAGACGATGTAGAAGCAGAAGAAGGAACAATCACTGTTTACACAGCTCCAACTGACCTTCACAAAGCTATTGTAGCTTTGCGTGAATCTGGTATCGAAGAATTCCAAGTAACAGAACTTGAGATGATTCCTCAATCAGAAGTTGAGTTGTCAGGTGAAGATTTAGAAACATTCGAAAAACTATACAGCGTACTTGAAGACGACGAAGATGTCCAAAAGATCTACACAAACGTTGATGGATTCTAATAGAAAAGCGAACAGGTTTAATAGCTGTTCGCTTTTTTGTTATGTTAAACTTTCACTCCATCATCAGTTTGCTCTTTTCTATCCAAGCCTAGGGCAAATTTACGGATAAGAAGAAACTGGCCGTTTTCCTGCTTTGCGAAAGTGAGTACGACTGTCTTGGTGTTTGAACCGAGGGATAGATAGGTGATTTTCTTAATGTCGTAGTCACCTGAGGTTGACTCAATTTCAGAATCTGGTAGTCCATGCTTGCTGATGATATCTTTGTAGTTGGAGCCGCCTTTTCCTCTGTTTGCAGTGTCTCCCTCTATCAAAGCATCAAACTGTTCCTGGGTCCAAGAGAAGGTATCAGTATCTTCGATATCCTCTTCATCATGATCTTCGTCTGGTCTATAATCTGGTAAGTTTCCAAATTCCTCATCTTCTGTTAAAGAGGTCAGACTTCTGTAGGGGTGTCGAAAGTTTTTAGCCAAGTCAGTAAAGACACCAGAAGGTAATACTTGCGTCATTAAGACAAGAAAAATGGATAGAATACCTAGGCTTGTTCCGATAATAGCCAATATTTTACGATTTTTGAGATTAAGGCCGATACCAAAAACTCCTAGGGCGATAGCAATAATGGCAAAGAAAAAGGCTAAAATGCTAATGATTGGTAGCCAGGAACCAAGAAGGGCCAGGGTTCCAAAGATGATGGCAAAGATTCCTAAAATTTTCTCTTCTTTATGTTTCATTTGTGAGTTTCTCATTTCTAATCAGGAAGTGTTCTTATAGGTGTGAGATAGTGTTTATTATAGATAAAATAAGAGCTGATGTCAATTTCTACTTAGATAGTTCTCATTGAAACTTAAATGTTCTTATGAGAACTATTTTTACTTAGAAGGGAGAAAGAATGGATAAACCGATGTTGGTCTTTAAACGTTTTTCAATCCCCAGTCTATTGACTCGGACGACTAATGATATCACGCAGGTTCAGATGCTCTTTACCATGGGACTCCAAGTGGTCACTCGTGGTCCTATCATGGCTATTTGGGCCATTGGGAAAATCCTTGGCAAGTTAGAATACTGGATTTGGGCAGTAGTGGTGGCAGTCATTGTCAATGATCCGCAATGCTGACTTGATTCTGGTTATGAAAGAAGGAAATATCATCGAGCAAGGCAATCATGATGAGCTAATGGCTCAGGGTGGTTTCTATGCAGACCTCTACAATAGTCAATTTACAGAAGACCAATCAGAAGAATAAATCTCAGAAGGCTTGACGGCCTTCTTTTTCTGCACTATACTAGAGTAGGAGATGCTAGCGGACTCGCTCTGTCAGGCTTCTTGTGTAAAATCTAGAAACAATGAGAAAACAGATGAAAAACTATCAAGAGTGGTACGAGAAGAGGAAATCAAGTCTTCTTCGACACCCACAATTATTGCAATTGATGCGAGTCTTTAATCGCATGATGACAGTTCTGATGCCCTTGGCTTACTTGACACTGTTGGGAACAAACTTTATAAGCAAGGGCTTGGGGCAAGACCTTGCTGCTTATATCTTAGTGCCAGCTTTTGGCTTTGTCTTATTGACGCTAGTTCGTAAGTGGATCAATCAACCACGTCCTTATGAAACTTGGGAAATTGTCCCGCTACTAGACAAGGACAGCTCTGGGAACTCAATGCCCAGCCGTCATGTTTTTTCAGCAACCATCATTTCCATGGCTTGCATGCATGCAAATCTTCCTGTGGGGTTGGTTTTGTTGGTCTTATCAGCTCTTTTAGGTCTTGTACGGGTCTTGGGGGGAGTACATTATCCCAAGGATGTTTTAGTTGGCTACGCCTGTGGTCTCCTCTTGGGAATTCTCTTCTTTATTTTGTAAGAAGCAAAGCAAGTGGGCTTGGCCTCGTAACCACTTACGGGTCAAAAGTGACCACTTGCTTTTTTGCCCTTGTAAAGTCTTCTGGCCTTTGGTATAGTAGATGCAGAAAGGAGATAGGATGAAGTTACGAATCGAGATTGATAGTGAATTAACTGAGACAGAGATTGTCATCAAGGCTGCAGCCCTGACAGATGAAATAGCTGACTTGCAACGACTCTTGCAAGAAACCAAGGCTCCTAGGTTGATTTTTTATAAGGGGACGGGTGAGTACTACTTAGACTTGGCAGAAATCCTCTTCTTTGAGACAGAAGGTAGCAAGATTTACGCCCACACCCAGAAAGAAGCCTACGAGGTGAGACTCAAGCTTTATGAGTTAGAGTCCATCCTGCCCCGCTATTTCAGTCGGGTATCCAAATCGACTATAGCCAATCTTCGGCAGGTCTACTCGGTGGACAAGTCCTTCTCAGGGACAGGAACTATTTCCTTTTATCAGACCCACAAGGAGGTACACGTGTCACGGCACTATCAATCCCTCCTAAAAGAAAATCTAAGAAACATGAGGTAAGAACATGAAAAAGAAAGCATTTGGTATTGTGTTGCTAGTATTGGCAGCTTTAGTATTGTTACAGGGGAATTTTGGAATCCCTTCACTTGAAGGGGAAATTTGGCCCTTGATCGGTATTGGATTTTTTGCCTATCAATCAGTTGAGGCAATCCTTCGTCGTCATTTCACTTCAGCCTCCGTTACAGCCCTAGTGGCCCTCATGATTGCTAATCATTTTTATGACATTTTACCGATTCCCAATCAATCATTGTTCTGGGCGAGTGTTCTCATCGTGCTTGGAGTAAGTATGCTGACTCATACTAACAGAACTTGGAATGGAAAAAAATGGTGGTATGACGGTGAAAAGACCATTCTGACAGACAAGGAAGTCGCTTTTGGGGCGGGTACATTTTACAAGCAAGACCAAGAATTGGTAGAAGACGAGTTTGAAGTCGGATTTGGGAATGCCAAAATCTATTATGACAATGCAGAGATGTTAGGAGATAGCGCAACCTTGAAGATAGAAGTCGGATTTGGGAATGCAGTTATCTATGTGCCCCAACACTGGAGAGTGGATCTGAAGGTGGAAACTTTTTGTGGTGCGGCCAAGGCAGATGCTCCTGTAGCCCCAACCAGCAAAACCTTGATTATCCGTGGAGACGTAGCTTTCGGGAAACTTGGTGTCGTCTACGTCAAATAAAAAAAGTCTTCCAATTCCCTTGCCAAAAATAAGAAAGTGTGATAACATAGTACGGTATGTGGTGCTAGCACATCCGCTATATTAGATCTAATAGGAGGAAAACACAATGGCTAAAGTATGTTACTTTACAGGTCGTAAGACTGTATCAGGAAACAACCGTTCACACGCGATGAACCAAACTAAACGTTCCGTAAAACCAAACCTTCAAAAAGTTACTGTTCTTATCGATGGTAAACCTAAAAAAGTTTGGGCTTCAGCTCGTGCTTTGAAATCAGGAAAAGTAGAACGCGTTTAATAAACATGAAAAGACCTACAGGGTCTTTTTCTTTTGCTCGACAGCTGAAATCATTTGAAAAATCAAGCAAATATCCGATGATACATCATTCTGCTTTTACAGTTGGGCTGAAATATGATAAAATAGAGTATCAACTATTTGAGGTAAAAAAAATGACTGTAAAAATTAATACAAAAGATGGTCAAGTCGAACTGACAGATGATGTGATCGCTACTGTCGTAGGTGGTGCAGCAACTGAAATTTTTGGTGTAGTCGGTATGGCTAGTAAAAATGCCCTCAAAGATAATTTCCAAGCCCTTCTTGGTAAGGAAAATTATTCAAAAGGTGTAGTCGTTAAAGCAGCTGAAGACGGTAGTATTGCAGTTGATGTATATACTGTATTGAGCTACGGTACAAAAATCAGTGAAGTTTCAAAAAACATCCAAGAACGTGTTCGCTTTAGCCTAGAGAACCAACTTGGAATCACTGCTCAAACTGTGAATGTCTACATTCAAAATATCAAAGTTGTAGGAGAATAATCGTGTCAAATATTACTACAAGCTTATTTCAAGAAATGGTACAGGCTGCTTCAACTCGTTTGAACAAGCAAGCCGAATATGTCAATTCATTGAACGTCTTCCCAGTTCCAGACGGAGATACAGGAACAAACATGGGAATGACAATCGAAAATGGTGCTAAAGAAGTAGCAGACAAACCAGCTTCAACTGTTGGTGAGGCTGCAAGTATCTTGGCTAAAGGTCTTTTGATGGGTGCGCGTGGGAACTCAGGAGTTATCACTTCTCAGCTTTTCCGCGGATTTTCACAAGCCATCAAGACAAAAGAAGAGCTAACAGGAAAAGACCTAGCTCTTGCTTTTCAATCAGGTGTTGAGGTTGCCTACAAGGCTGTTATGAAGCCTGTTGAAGGAACAATCTTGACTGTATCACGTGGAGCTGCTATCGGTGCTAAGAAAAAAGCAGAACAGACAGATGACGCAGTTGAAGTGATGCGTGCAGCCTTGGAAGGAGCTAAAGCAGCCCTTGCTAAAACTCCAGAAATGCTTCCAGTATTGAAGGAAGTTGGAGTTGTGGACTCAGGTGGTCAAGGTTTGGTCTTCATCTATGAAGGATTCCTTTCAGCTCTTACTGGTGAATACAGTGCATCTGAAGACTTTGTTGCTACTCCAGCCAATATGGGTGAGATGATCAATGCAGAACACCACAAATCTGTAGCCGGACATGTAGCAACTGAAGACATTACCTTTGGTTACTGTACTGAAATCATGGTTGCCCTCAAGCAAGGTCCAACTTATGCTAAAGAGTTTGACTACGAAGAATTCCGTAACTACTTGAACGAACTTGGGGATTCTCTACTTGTTGTCAATGATGACGAAATCGTTAAAGTTCACGTCCATACAGAAGATCCAGGACTTGTTATGCAAGAAGGTCTCAAGTATGGTAGCTTGGTCAAGGTTAAAGTTGATAACATGCGTAACCAACACGAAGCGCAAGTAGAAAAAGAAGCTCAAGTCAGCAAGCCAGCTGAAGAAAAAGAATATGCTCTTATCGCGGTAGTAGCTGGACAAGGATTGGCAGACATCTTCCGTGCTCAAGGTGTGGACTATGTCATCGAGGGCGGACAAACCATGAACCCTTCGACAGAAGACTTTGTCAAGGCTGTTGAGAAAGTTAATGCCCGTAACATCATCTTCTTGCCAAACAACAAAAATATCTTCATGGCAGCTCAATCTGCAGCTGAAGTATTGGAACAACCAGCTGTTGTGGTAGAAGCTCGTACAATTCCTCAAGGATTGACTAGTCTTCTTGCCTTTGACCCAAGCAAATCAATCGAAGAAAACAAAGAACGCATGACTGCAGCCCTTGGCGATGTCATCAGTGGTAGTGTAACAACAGCCGTTCGTGATACAACTATCGATGGTTTGGAAATCCATGGAAATGACAATCTTGGTATGGTTGATGGTAAAATCCTCGTATCAAACCCTGATATGCACCAAACATTGACTGAAACATTGAAACATATGTTGGACGAAGACAGTGAAATCGTAACTTTCTATGTCGGAGAAGACGGAAGTGAAGAATTGGCTAACCAAATTGCTCAAGAAATCGCAGAAGAATTCGAAGATGTCGAAGTAGAAATCCACCAAGGTCAACAACCGGTTTACCCATATCTTTTCAGTGTGGAATAAAGATTAAATAATAGAAAAAAGAAAGTTGAGAAATCAACTTTCTTTTTTTGTGACATTTGTCATATTTCCTCATGACAGAAGCTTCTAGTGACACAACCTTCAAAGAATTATAATAGATGTATCAAATGGAGGAAGAAAAAATGAAACATAAAGTAATTGTCGCAATGAGTTTAGTAGCAGCAGGAGTCATGACTTATCTCATGTTTTCAGGATTGGATGAAGGCTTCTACCATTTTCCTTGGGAGCTATTTGCAGGATTTGGCATGATGTCTTGGTTGATCCGAGAAGGTTTGAAATTGGTCTCAGATGTGAAAAAGGAGTTTGAAAAATGAAACATAAAGTAATTATCGCAATGAGTTTAGTAGCAGCAGGAGTCATGACTTATCTCATGTTCTCAGGATTGGATGAGGGTTTCTATCATTTTCCTTGGGAGTTGTTTGCAAGTTTTGGAATCATGTCTTGGTTGATCCGAGAAGGTTTGAAATTAGTCTCAGATGTGAAAAAGGAGTTTGAAAAATGAAAAAAGCGATTCTCTATCTTTTTATTGGACTATCACTAGTGGTATGGTTGGTCGAAATGTTTACAGGTTGGTTTGATCAAGCCTTCCTTCATCAATTCATCCGTGGTGCCTGGGGATTAGGATTTATGATTTTTATCGCCTTTCCGATGGGAAAGGAGTGGCTGAAAGGAGAATATCATGGACATGATTAAGGTAGAAAGCCTAAATAAAAACATCAAGGGCAAGGCTATTTTGAAGGATATATCCTTTGAGGTAGCTGAAGGTGAATGCGTCGCCTTGATTGGTCCCAATGGTGCTGGGAAGACCACACTCTTGGACTGTTTGCTTGGAGATAAACTGGTCACCAGCGGTCAAGTATCCATCCAAGGCTTGCCAGTGACGAGTTCTCAGTTAGACTATATTAGAGGCTACCTCCCTCAAGAAAATGTCATCGTTCAGAAATTAAAGGTTAAAGAGTTGATTGCTTTCTTTCAAAGCATTTACCCAAATCCCTTGAACAACCAGGAGATCGATCAACTATTGCAGTTTGACAAGCAGCAAAAAGAACAATTGGCAGAAAAATTGTCAGGTGGGCAAAAGCGTCTCTTTTCATTTGTCTTGACATTGATTGGCAGACCAAAGCTAGTCTTTTTAGATGAGCCAACTGCGGCCATGGATACCTCTACCCGCCAACGTTTTTGGGAAATTGTCCAAGACTTAAAAGCGCAGGGAGTCACCATTCTCTATTCGTCTCATTATATTGAGGAAGTAGAGCATACAGCGGACCGGATTTTGGTCTTAAATAAGGGAGAGTTGATTCGCGATACAACACCTCTAGCCATGCGCAGTGAGGAGATTGAAAAGCACTTCATCCTACCTCTAGCTTACAAGGAAGTCGTCGAACAGTCTAACTTGGTTGAAAACTGGTCACAAAAACAAGATGCCCTGCAAGTAGTTACACGCGAAGCAGATGCTTTCTGGGAACTGTTAGTCCAAGCAGGCTGTAGGATACAAGAAATTGAAGTCAATAACCGTAGCTTGCTGGATACAATCTTTGAAGAAACACAAAAGGGAGATGACTAAGATGAAACGATGGATTGCACTAAACAAGATAGAATTTCTATTGACTAAACGACAATTAGTCTATTATCTATTATCCGTAGGGATGCCGACGGCCTTCTATTTATTCTTTTCAGGCATGTACCAGGACACACCAGATGGGCCAGCAAATTTTATGCGCGACTACCTCATCTCTATGACAGCTTTTTCTATGATGTCGACAGCTATGTTTTCATTACCAGCTGTCTTACATACCGATAAAATCAACAACTGGCAGAAAACATTACGCCATACTCCAGTAAATATGGTAGAATATTATCTATCAAAGATAACAAGTATGATGGTTGATTATTTGGTCTCAATCCTGGTTGTTTTCTCAGTTGGGCACTTGGTCAGAGGTGTAGATATGCCTCTAGGAAACTGGATTGGGGCTGCGTTCTTACTGATTGCGGGAAGTATTGCCTTTGTAGCGCTTGGCTTGACCTTGACACTCTTGCCTTCTAGTCAGCTGATGTCTGTCGTGGGCAATCTTCTCTATCTAGGCTTGGCTGTTTTAGGCGGACTCTGGATGCCCATCTCTTTATTTCCAGACTGGATGCAAGCAATCGGAAAGTGCCTACCAACTTATCAGTTGATGGAGTTGCTCAAGACCTTCTTAAACGAGGGTGGCATCAATTTATCAGCCACAGTTTATCTACTTGTTTTTTCAACAGTTTTGTTTGGTTTGACCATTTACCTTCAAGGTCATAAGGAGAATGCTTAATGCTTGTAAGACTGAAAAGCATAGATTATATGTATTGGGCCAGTTTGATTTTTATGGTTTTTCCCATCGTTCCTGTAGTGACTGGGGAGCTTCCTAGCTGGCATTTGTTGATTGATATTCTATTTGTCTTGGCTTACTTAGGTGTTTTAACCACCAAGAGTCAGCGTTTATCCTGGCTCTGTTGGGTTATCATGCTAGCCTATGTAGCTGGCTATACTGCCTTTGTTGGTGTAAATTATATCTGGTTCTTCTTTTTCCTTGCCAATCTCTTAATTTATCATTTCGGCGTACGTAGTTTTAATTCTTTACATGTCCGAACTTTTCTCCTTGCTCAAGTCCTTGTTGTGGGGCAACTTTTGATTTTTCAGGAAGTTGAAGTTGAGTTTCTAGTCTATCTACTTGGAATTCTTGCTTTTGTCGATTTAATGACTTTTGGCTTGGTTCGGATTCGTATTGTGGAGGATTTGAAAGAAGCTCAGGCTAAGCAAAATGCCCAGATAAATCTATTGCTTGCTGAAAATGAACGTAGTCGTATCGGTCAGGATTTGCATGATAGTCTGGGACATACCTTTGCTATGCTGAGTGTCAAGACAGATTTAGCCTTGCAGTTATTTCAGATGCAGGCCTATCCACAGGTGGAGAAGGAATTAAAAGAAATTCACCAGATCAGCAAAGATTCCATGAATGAGGTGCGTACCATCGTGGAAAATCTGAAATCAAGGACCCTAGCTTCAGAGCTTGAAACTGTCCAAAAGATGTTAGAAATTGCTGGAATTGAGGTTGAGGTTGACAATCAATTGGACAAGGCTAGCCTGACCCAGGATGTAGAGTCGACGACTGCCATGATTTTGTTAGAACTGGCGACCAATATCATCAAACATGCCAGGGCTGAAAAAGCCTATCTAAAACTGGAACGTACAGATCAGGAATTGGTCCTGACAGTCAGAGATGATGGGAAAGGTTTTGCAACTGTAAAAGGAAATGAACTCCATACAGTCCGTGACCGTGCAGCAACCTTCTTAGGTCAAGTAGAGCTGGTCAGTTTGAAAGATCCCACAGAGGTGCGCGTGCATCTGCCTTATAAGGAGAGAAAGTAGATGAAAGTATTAGTCGCAGAAGATCAAAGTATGCTTAGAGATGCCATGTGCCAGCTCTTAAGCTTTCAACCAGATGTGGAGACTGTCTTGCAGGCAAAAAATGGAGCTGTAGCTATTGAGGTTTTGGAGAAAGAAGCAGTAGATATTGCCATCCTTGACGTCGAAATGCCAGTCAAGACGGGACTAGAAGCACTTGAGTGGATCAAAGAAGAAGTGCCTGAAACCAAAGTGGTTATCGTTACGACCTTTAAACGCCCAGGTTATTTTGAACGAGCTGTCAAAGCAGGAGTCGACGCCTATGTCTTGAAAGAGCGAAGCATCGCCGAACTCATGCAAACTCTACATACGGTGTTAGAGGGGCGCAAGGAATATTCTCCGGAGCTGATGGAAGTCATGATGACCCATCCCAATCCCTTGACCGAGCAAGAAGTTGCTGTTTTGCATGGAGTAGCCCAAGGCCTGTCCAACCAAGAAATTGCGGATAAGCTCTACCTCTCAAACGGCACCGTCCGTAATTACATGACCAATATCCTCTCCAAACTAGGCGCCAGCAACCGAACCGAAGCGGCCAAAACCGCCGAAGAAGAAGGCTGGTTGTGAGGGGAGAAAGAAAAAATTATCGGAGATAACTTATGTCAAAAAAAATAATAAATGTTGTTGCAGCAGCCATAGAACGAGATGGTAAAATATTTTGTGCACAAAGACCTGAAGGTAAAAGTTTGGGAGGTTTTTGGGAATTTCCGGGTGGGAAATTAGAAATAGGAGAATCTCCTGAACAAGCTTTAGTCCGTGAAATTAAAGAAGAACTAAATTCTGAAATTGAAATTATTTCTTATATCAATGATGCTTCATATGATTATGATTTTGGGACAGTTGTCATGAAGACCTATCATGCAAAGCTGATATCAGGGAATCTAGAGTTGCTTGAACACCAAAATTCAACTTGGTTAGCTCCCGATGAACTAGATACTCTCAACTGGGCTCCAGTTGACCGTCCAGCTGTAGAATTATTAACAAAAAAATAAGAGATTATTCTCTTATTTTTTTGTTAAATAATCATAAAGTGTGGAAGAAACCTCATTGGCTAATTCAAAATTCATTGTAACTACAGGAGTTTTTCCATCCTGCATTCGAGTTTCAGTAGCACTATATTCCAAATAACTAACTGGCCCTAAATAATAGAAATCACTTCCCTCACCGTCTTCTTTTTTTACGAAGAGATGAAGAGCCAAACCCGTTTGATTAGATTGCATAATATCAGAAACTTCTTTAGACTTAAAGCTTCGATTGCTCCGAGAATACCAATGAAAGACTTTGTTGGATAAGAATCCATCTTGATACTGGGTTGTTTCTGTAATATCGTCATCTTTATGATAAGTTACAAAGATAGGACACGTTCCATGTTTGACCTTGTATCCATATACAGTAGAACTCTCATCCTTGTCCCAGTTGAGAAGTCTCACAGCATCTTTCCGAGAGTATTTTTCACCTATGGTCAATGGTTCCTGTGGATATTTTTGAGAGCGCTCTAGACCAGTTTGAATGATGTCTAAGATAAATTTTTTGTATTCCTCTGTAAGAAATTGAGTGAAATCTGTTGCTAGTTGATAAGTGTCATCTTCAATGCTTAAGGCTGACAAACCATACTTTTCTTGATCTCTTTTAACGAAAAAGTTATAGTCTAAACAGTTTTCGATAGATTTAAATAACTGTTCGGAGGATCCTAATTGCTTCATTGTTAGGATTTGTTTAAATTCAGATCGGGAAATCTTTCCATTTTCTAGTAATATTTTTAAAAGATAGAGCTCTTCTTTTCGTTTACCATTGGATAGTTCTTTGCAGAGGAAAGTCAGAAAACCATTTAATTCAGGAATTTTAATGAACTGATCATCTTTTTCAAAGGAAGCAATAACCTCTCCATAATGATTAAAAGTATCAAAGAAAACATAGGGATCTAGACTATCTAGTTTCCAAAAATCACTGAGATTTGGAGTACGTCCCAAGCGATTCTTCGTTTCCATATAGGCCTCTTTTAGGATAGCTCGATTGGAAAGATTTGTATTAGTAATAGACTTAAAGATTTGTTCTTTAGCAACCTCTTCAAAATTAATAGTTGTTAGACCATTTAAGATATTAGGCTCTCTTAGCTCTCTTCGGTAATTATCTTTGTTCATTGATTTATCACCAAATAATGCGATTGGAATCAGATAGTTATTTTTATAATTGCCAATAAAATCAATGATCGTGACGTATTCTTTACTGTCATGTTTTCGAAGGCCACGCCCTAGTTGTTGAACAAAAACAATACTAGATTGAGTATTTCTTAACATGACTACTTGGTTGACAGAAGGAATATCAATCCCTTCATTAAAAATATCCACTGTTAAAATGTAGTCTAGTTCTCCTTTTTCAAGTTGAGAAACGACCTCATTTCGTGTTTCAATATTGTCATCGCCTGTCAAAGCTCTACAAGTTTTTCCATGTTGATTCAATTTTAAAGATAGCTCATGTGCTTCCTGTTTAGAGGAACAGAATATCAACCCTTTTACTTTTTCTCCGCTTACGCCATAAAAATCAATTTTTTGAAGAATATGTTTAACACGTTCGTTAGATGTTAAGTTTGATATATTTGTCTTTTCATCGATTAGATGTCCATTTATCTCAATATCCTTTACCCCAAAATAAATAAATGGGCAAAGCATGTCATTATCAAGAGCATCCTGTAGACGAATTTCATAGGCGATATTATAATCAAATAGTTCATAAATATTTTGCCCGTCTGTTCTCTCAGGTGTTGCAGTCATTCCTAAAAAGAATTCTGGATTGAAATGCGCCATCACTTTTTTGTATGAATCAGCTCCAGCTTTATGAACCTCATCGATTAAAATATAGTCAAAATAATTTTCTGTAAATAAATTCAAATGTGAATCACGGGATAATGTTTGAATCGTCGCAAAAATATACTTCTTATTTGTCAAATCTGCTCCAGAATGATAAATCAAACCTTCTGATTCCGGGAACTGTAAAACTTTTTGAAAATCCTTTAAAGATTTTTGGAGAATTTGTTCCCTATGAACAATAAAGAGCATTCTTTTCGGTTCAAATTGTTGAACATCAAAAGCTGATAAATATGTTTTCCCTGTCCCTGTAGCACTGATAACTAAAGCTTTCTTTTTCCCTGAATCGCGAATAGCCTGTAGACCTTTCAATGCTTCTTTTTGCATCTTGTTAGGTTCAATGCTTGATACCTGGTATTCTGCTATCTCCTCTTCTCGAATCTGCTCCACTAGAATTGTTTTCTTACGCTTTCTAGCATAAGAATCAATCTTCTCTACCGTTAATATATCGGATTTTTTCCAAATTTTTTCGAATTCTTTTTTAGTAGCTTGAATTAACTCCCCATTGTGAGTTGAAGTCAATTTTATATTCCACTCGTAATTGATCTTTAGTGCATTATGAGTTAAATTTGAGCTTCCTGAAATAAGAACTTGTTTCCCATCATGCTCAAAAAGATAAAACTTAGCATGCATTTGAAGACTCTCAGGAGTGAGTCGAACTTCAACATTTCTCAACTTTAGTAATTCTTGCATAGCAACTGGATCACTAAAATCAAGATAAGGAGATATAAGAATTTTACCTTTTATTCCTTTATCCATTAAATCGGATAATTGGGATTTAATCAGAGAAATCCCTGATTGGGTAATAAATGCTACAGAAATATAAAAGGCTTGGCATTTTGATAATTCTTCTTGAATATCCTTCAATACATAACGCTTAGACTCTGGGTCATTGATTAATATTTGAGGAGAGTATCCTCCTTCTTGAAATTTAACATTATCAATAAAACCAAACTTTAAAGATTTGATCAAGGTATCTTGAAATAATGTAACGCCTTCTGGCATAGAGCTTCTCTTTTCTATTCTTTTTAACACATTCATTATACCAAAAAAACACGGCAGAATGCCGTGTTTCTATGTTTATTTAACCAACTTCTTCATCTCATCGATACGTGCTACGGTCGCATCGTACTTGGCTTGGTAGTCGGCTTGTTTGTCGCGTTCTTTTTGGACGACTTCTGGTTTGGCATTGGCTACGAAGCGTTCGTTAGAGAGCTTCTTACCGACCATATCCAGTTCTTTTTGCCATTTAGCCAGTTCCTTGTCGAGACGAGCCAATTCTTCTTCGACATTGAGGAGGTCAGCGAGTGGCAGGTAGATTTCTGCCCCTGTGATAACGCTTGACATAGCGAGTTCAGGTGCAGGGATGGTTGAAGCGATTTCCAAGTGTTCTGGATTTGTGAAGCGTTTGATGTAGTTGACATTGCTGTTAAAGAAGGCTTCCAAGTCGCTATCGCTTGTCTTAACAAGAATGGTGATTGGCTTGCTTGGTGCTACGTTTACTTCTGCACGCGCATTACGAACAGCACGGATCAAGTCTTTGAGGCTTTCCACACCAGTGTGGGCAGCAAGGTCTTCAAAGGCTGGGTTAACACTTGGGTATTCCGCTGTAACGATAGAGCCTTCTGAGATTTGTCCAAAGATTTCCTCTGTCACAAATGGCATGATTGGGTGAAGGAGACGAAGGATCTTATCCAAAGTATAAAGGAGAACAGAACGTGTGATGACTTTCTCTTCTTCGTTATCGCTATAAAGGACTTCCTTGGTCAACTCAACGTACCAGTCCGCAAACTCGTCCCAGATGAAGTTGTAGAGGATGTGTCCAGCCACACCAAACTCAAACTTATCAAAGTTTTCAGTGACTTTTCCGATAGTTTCATTGAGGTTGTGGAGAATCCAGCGGTCAGTGACATTTCCAGCTTCCTTGTTAACAACTTTTTCCACATTAGCAGTTGCTTGCTCAAGGGTCAAGCCTTCATTGTTCATGAGGATGTAGCGAGAGATGTTCCAAATCTTGTTAATGAAGTTCCAAGAAGCATCCATTTTCTCGTAAGAGAAGCGCACGTCTTGACCTGGTGCAGAACCGTTTGAAAGGAACCAACGAAGGGCATCAGCACCGTATTTCTCAATAACATCCATTGGGTCAATCCCGTTACCGAGTGATTTAGACATCTTGCGTCCTTGCTCGTCACGAATGAGACCGTGGATCAGAACGTTTTGGAATGGTTGACGACCAGTGAATTCCAAGGATTGGAAGATCATACGAGACACCCAGAAGAAGATGATGTCGTACCCTGTTACCAAGGTTGAAGTTGGGAAGTAACGTTTGAAGTCTTCTGAGTCGACATCAGGCCAGCCCATAGTTGAGAATGGCCAAAGGGCAGAACTGAACCAAGTATCCAAGACGTCTTCGTCCTGAGTCCATCCGTCACCTTCTGGAGCTTCTTCTCCGACGTACATTTCACCCTCAGCATTGTACCAAGCAGGGATTTGGTGTCCCCACCAGAGCTGACGAGAGATGACCCAGTCGTGGACATTTTCCATCCATTGGAGGAAGGTATCGTTGAAACGAGGTGGGTAGAATTCTACCTTATCATCTGTGTCTTGGTTGGCAATGGCATTCTTAGCCAATTGGTCCATCTTGACGAACCATTGCGTTGACAAGCGTGGTTCAACCACTACACCTGTACGCTCTGAGTGACCAACACTGTGGACACGTTTTTCGATTTTAACGAGGGCACCGATTTCTTCCAACTTAGCCACAACTGCCTTACGAGCTTCAAAGCGGTCCATGCCTGCAAATTCGAAGGCCAAGTCGTTCATAGTTCCGTCATCGTTCATGACATTGACTTGTGGCAAGTTATGGCGTTGACCAACCAAGAAGTCATTTGGATCATGGGCAGGAGTGATTTTCACGACACCAGTACCAAACTCTGGATCTGCGTGCTCATCTCCAACGATTGGGATGAGTTTATTAGCGATTGGAAGGATGACGTTTTTACCAATCAAATCCTTGTAGCGTGGGTCTTCTGGGTTGACCGCAACGGCAACGTCCCCAAACATAGTCTCTGGACGAGTTGTCGCAACTTCAAGGGCGCGTGAGCCGTCTTCCAACATGTAGTTCATGTGGTAGAAGGCACCTTCCACGTCCTTGTGAATCACCTCGATATCAGAAAGGGCTGTACGAGCTGCTGGGTCCCAGTTGATGATAAATTCACCACGGTAAATCCAGCCTTTCTTGTAAAGGTCCACAAAGACCTTGCGAACGGCTTTTGACAAACCTTCATCAAGCGTGAAACGCTCGCGAGAGTAGTCTACAGAGAGCCCCATCTTGCCCCATTGTTCTTTGATAGTAGTGGCATATTCGTCTTTCCATTCCCAGACTTTCTCAAGGAATTTTTCACGACCGAGGTCATAACGGCTGATGCCCTCACCACGCAAGCGCTCCTCAACCTTAGCCTGAGTCGCAATCCCAGCGTGGTCCATCCCTGGAAGCCAAAGGGTATCAAAACCTTGCATCCGTTTTTGACGGATGATGATATCTTGCAAAGTTGTATCCCAAGCGTGACCAAGGTGAAGTTTACCAGTTACGTTTGGTGGTGGAATCACGATTGAATAAGGCTTAGCCTTTTTATCGCCTGAAGGCTTGAAAACATCTTCGTCAAGCCATTTTTGGTAACGACCAGCTTCAACCTCGGCTGGATTGTATTTAGGTGAAAGTTCTTTAGACATGTGTGTGTCCTTTCTAGTTATTTTCTAAGCTACTTTGATAAGCATCTAAAATATTAATAGTATCTCTTATAATAGGACTATGTATAGCTTTGTAGAGGGACTTATTCCCAATAATATAAAACTCTTCCTTAGCTCTAGTCACTGCAACGTTTAAGATATTTGGTTCAGAGACCGCCCAGCGAGCAGCTCCCTCACTCATATTATCTGCTCCAAGAACAAAATACACAATCTTATTTTCTTTTCCTTGGAAAGTGTGTACAGTCCCTACATTTACAGGTTTTCCATTTTCTCTCTTTGTAAAACCAATTTCATCCAGTTCTTTTGCTAGTTGATTTGATACATTTTTAAAAGGGGTTATTACATAAATATCATTAAATTCCTCATGTCGTTTCTTCAATTCTTCCTTCAAATAATCAGCTTGCTCAGAAACAAATTTATCCTTAGCAACCCCGATAACATCAAACCATGCGCCTACGCCTCGAGCTTCTTTCTTTCCTTGAACCATTAAGTTGTCGTAAGAAATTTTATTAGAAATACTGAACATAGGATCACTAGAACGTCGATGAACCCAAAGAGGAAGTCCTATCCATGTTCCATCTTGTTTTTTAAAGCCATATCTACTAGCAGAATCTATCAATTCCTGCGTTGATGATAGAAGATATTTAGATACTATCTTATGGTGCTGTGCTAAGAATCCTAAAATATTTTTATCTATAGTCTGTACTGGTTGTATTTGAGCAGGGTCTCCCACAGCCAAAACACGTTTACTTCTAAAAATCGCTCCCACACTAGCTTGAGGCAATGCCTGACCTGCTTCATCAATAAATACATTACCGATACTATTTTCAGGTAAACACCAGAACATGGAATTGAAACTTGCAAAAGTTGTACTAATAACTGGAATAGTGAAATTAACCCAATCCCACGCAGCTTTATATAAATCACTAGCATTGTCTCTCATTGAATAGCGTTGGGGGTTATTCCAAATCCATAATGCTTTTTCAAAATGCTTTTTATTGTCATATAGAAATTGCTTCCTAACAGCCAGTGCTTTTATAAACAAACGACTTTGCTCTTCTCGATAGTCATCATCAAACCAAAAATTTGATACTTGGAGATCTTCATACGGGGCAGAAAAATCCAATTTTTTTACAGGAGAGGCAGCAAGTTCAGATTGTAATATTAAAATTATTTCCTGATGACGAACTAATTTATCTTCTTGTTTAGATTTCCATTCATTATACAACTGTTGTCTATGACTCAGTTGAGCTAATTCATTTTCATACTTTTTAATCTCTTTTTGCAAAACGTGGCAATATCGACTTTCATCATGTACCTTCTTCATTTCCGCTTTTAGATTTTCATTCGCTTGATTCAAGCTCATAAAATAAGTATCTAATTTCGATGGTGTAAAAAGTCTCTTTAACCATAGAAAGCGTGGAGTTTGTAATTTTATCAACTCAACATCTTGCGCTGCTATCTGTTTGTTAACATTTAATATAGAAATAATATGCTCATGTTCAGACAACTCCGTCTCTTTTTCCTTTTTACTATTTTCTAATTGAGTCTGTTTATCCCGTATTTTAGATAGTTCTATACATCTCTTAGCATTATCCTGCTGAAATTCAAATTCAAGTTGCTGGTACACATTTTTCAGTTCACCATGCAATCGAATCTTATCCGCTATTTCTTGCATCTTTTTTCTTTTATCATTTAACTTCTGATATTGAATTTTGAACTCTTCATATAATGAGGGATTCGATTGAAATTTATCTGAATTCAACTCTTGTTCTATTGCTTCTACAACTTTTTGTAGGCGGTCTCTATTCTGTTTTTTTCCACCTTCTATCGAAAATAATCCCCAATATTTTGTATTGTTAGAAACATCCTCATCTGCTAGTAGTAAATCATTACTGATTTCAGCAAAATAATTAATTTTCTCCAACTCATCTAACCAATTTGAATTCTGATAGATTTCTTTTCTTTGGGGTAATTCATTAACAATATTTTTAACAGCACCATTATTAGAACTCGCAACAACAATTCCTTTATCTGCAATCTCCTTTGGCAATTTCGCAATAAGATAAGGATTGTCATGATAAACTAGATTCCCTTTTAGTTTAGGAGTCGGTAGTTCACTAATAATTCTCGCCTGTTCCGTTACCAAGTCTGCAAAAATATCTTTTAAAAGTGTCGTTTTACCAGTCCCTGGAGGACCATTGACACTTCTCATATCCTCGCCTGCATTTGAAGCTAGATTTACAGCTACTTGTTGCATCATGGAAAGAGCAAATTTAGGGTTACTAGGAAATCTTCCTAATGGATAATTTTTCGGCTCAAGAATAGTTTCTAAATCATTTGGATTAAAATTGGAAGATTCTTTATTACTATCCAAATTGATCCTTTCAGAGGCAGATCCTGATAAGTACCGATTAAGATTTTCATTATTAATTAATTTTGCTAATTTCAAATCCTTTAGAAAGAATGAATGTAAGTTTATTTCGTCATCAAAATTTTTAACAAAAAGATATCTACAATCACTTGGTGAAATTTTATACTTATTCAGAAGTTCATTTAAAACTGCGTTGAACTCTCCATCAAGAAATGCCTGCCCCAACTGTTCTCGAAGTTCATTTTCTGTCTTCCAGAAATCATTCGGTAACCCTTCATCTTTACAAATTTGGCCACCCATGGTTAAAAACAATTTATCTGGTAAGAAATTCAAATCATTATCAAAATAAAGAGCAAAAGTAAATTTATAAGAAGATCTTCCCAATTCTTCCTCAGTCGCCTTTAAATTGTATTTTCCTCTTAACAATTTAATTATTTTTTGAAAAGGGAAAATTCCACAATAAACAACAACCCCAGAATTAGATTTTAATTTTTGACGATTTAAAAACTCTTTTAATATCGATTGATAGTCATTCCCTTGAAAAATCTTATACTTAGAATCACTTTTTTCAATATCCCCTTCTGACAATTGTTCCACTGTAATCCAAGCGTCTAATATTTGAATCTGACTACTTCTCATCATTTCTCCTCTTAAGACTTATAGAAACAAGATATATCTTACTCATTTAAAAAACTTCCCACTCACTCTTCAGCAAGCCGTATCTCAAATCATCACAGCGGTTGCCTTGGGCATCTTTGCGATCCCTTATGCGAGATTCAAGAGTAAAGCCAAGTTTCTCAGCGACTCGTTGACTTTGGACATTGTAGCCAAAGCAAGACAATTCTACCTTGTGAAGCCCCAATTCTTTAAAAGCCAGGTCAATCAAGGCACGTGTCGCTTCGGGCACATAGCCTCGGCCCCAATAGTCGGGGTGCAAGGTATAGCCAATCTCCAGTACATCGTCTTCGTGGCGATGGTTGAAATCAACAGAGCCTATGATTTTATCAGTCCCTTTGACCACAATGCCGTAACCAGCTGGGAGATTGTCCTTTTGATTGCGCTCAGGAAGTATATGCTTCAGATAATAAATCTCATCTTCCAAGGTCTTGACAGGTGGAAAACCTGCTGGGTAAGAAACTTCTGGGAGACTAGCGTAGGCATAAATATCCTCAGCATCCGCCACTGTACGGACTCGTAAGACTAGACGCTCCGTTTCGATTCGTTCAGGTAATGTTGCTCTTGTCATTCTTTTTCCTCGCATTCTTGATAAAGCTTCCCATGGGATCGACTCGGTCATCCAGATAACGGTAAACACGCTGATGACCATCCCCCATAAAGTAAGTTGGCGCAAAGCAGTCATTTTTAAAATGGCCCTTATCATCTAAGAGCTTTGGATCAGCCAGACGGTCGATAATCTTGGCAAAGATATGGCAGATGCCATCTTCCTCGATAATCCGATCTACCTGACAGTCCAATACGACTGGACATGCCTCTAAAATCGGGGCCTGAGTCCGTACAGAAATCTCGTAGTCAAGCCCTAGGTGTTTTAACTTTTCCCGATGACTGATAAAGCCAGCCTGCTCCATCTCAAGCATGAGGTTTTCATCAGGGATGTTTACGGTAAACTGTTGATAATGCTTAATCTGGTCGGCTGTATTTTCCTCAGCACCAACACCGATGACCAGCCAATCGCCCAGACTATAAGAGGAACTGCAGGTTGTGATATTGTACCCAAAGTTCTGGTCCTGATACCCTAAGATGAAGATAGGAAAACCATAGTAGAGTTTACTTGTTTTGAAAGATTGTTTCATGACAACCTCCTTTGGCTAGGGGTGTAAAAGAAAAATCGCCCCTGTCATTAATCTGACAGGGACGAATATTTTTTTATCCGCGGTACCACCCAATTTCGGGCAGAGCCCGCATCTCTCGTCTTTTAAACAAAAAGACATTTATATTTCATTTT
Organism: Streptococcus infantis ATCC 700779; assembly: GCF_000187465.1. Lineage (GTDB taxonomy): Bacteria > Bacillota > Bacilli > Lactobacillales > Streptococcaceae > Streptococcus > Streptococcus infantis. The sequence continues at coordinate 1,597,392 of NZ_GL732439.1, forward strand.
TTAATTTTATCCATTAGCAACTAGTTTTGACACATTTGTGGACTTCTCAGCACCGCCACTTTCTGTAAAATGTGGGATTCAAAACACCTCTAATGGCTTTATTTTAACAAGTTTTTCACGGAAATGCAAGGGACAAGAAAGATTACTTGAACTTGATGCCGTTTTCTTTTAATTTCTTGATTGTAGCTGGACCGATTCCTTTCAAAGCAAGGAGTTCTTTTTCTGTCCAGTTTTTGAAGTCAGCAGCAGACTTGATTCCTTCATCGTAGAAAGTTTTAGCACGGTCAAGTGGAAGTCCGCCTAAGTTAGCTGCGAAATCTTCAACAGAAGTTGTAACCTTTTGGGCTTGCTCTTTAGTTGCTTCTACAGCTTTTTCTACTTGCTTAGAGACAGCTTTTCCAGCCTCGCTTGCAGCTTTTTCAGCATGTTTCACAACTTTTTTTGTTTCTTCGACAACCTTGTTTACTGCGTTTGAAAGTGCGCCTGAGCGACGAAGACTGTTTCTTAATTGTTTTTTACGTTGTAGTTTTTTTGACATGATAAGATCCTTTCAATAAAAAACCCCTGTGACTGAACAAGGATAAATCTTTATGTTTTATTGTACCAACTTTCTCTGTGAAATGCAAGGCTTGTTAGTTTAGAAAGATAGGAGTTCTATAGGGAATTCCGACTTAGAATAAGAGAATATGATAGAAGAAAAGCGAAAAATATGGTATAATGAAACGATAGATTTTTGAATAGGAATACAATCATGTTTGGATTTTTAAAAAAAGATAAAGTTACAGAATCACCAGCGGTAGTGCCAGCTCACATCGGAGTTATCATGGATGGGAATGGTCGTTGGGCTAAAAAACGCATGCAGCCACGTGTCTTTGGGCATAAGGCTGGGATGGATGCTCTGAGAACGGTAGCCATTGCTGCTAGTGATATGGGTGTCAAGGCCTTGACTGTTTATGCCTTCTCGACTGAAAACTGGACTCGTCCAGACCAGGAGGTCAAGTTTATCATGAACTTGCCGGTTGAATTTTATGATAAGTATGTTCCTGAGTTGCACCAAAAGAACATGAAGATTCAAATGATTGGGGAAACGGATCGTTTACCGAATCAGACTTTTGAAGCTTTGAAAAAGGCAGAAAAGTTGACCAAGTTGAACACAGGTTTGATTCTCAATTTTGCCCTTAATTACGGTGGAAGAGCTGAAATTACACAAGCAGTCAAGTTGATTGCGCAGGATGTTTTGGATGCCAAGGTGAATCCAGGTGATATTACGGAAGAGTTGATTGGGGAATACCTCTTTACAGGACATTTGCCGAAAACCTTGCGTGACCCAGACTTAATCATCCGAACGAGTGGCGAGCTTCGTTTGAGTAATTTCTTGCCTTGGCAAGCAGCTTATAGTGAACTTTATTTCACAGATGTCTTGTGGCCTGACTTTGATGAGGAAGCCTTGAAGGAAGCTATTGCAGAGTTTAACCGCCGCAATCGTCGATTTGGAGGAGTATAGGAACATTATGAAAAAGGATTTATTAAAGAGAACCATATTTGCCGCTCTTGCCTTAGCAATCTTTATTCCGCTCTTGGTGATTGGTGGGCTTTGGTTACAGATTGCTATGGGACTTCTAGCCATGCTAGGGGTTCATGAGTTGCTTCAGATGAAAGGGTTAAACACCATGACCCCTGAGGGGGTGCTGACCTTATTAGCGACTTTCGCACTGACAATCCCCCTAGAAAACTACTTGACATTTTTGCCTGTAGATGGGAATGTTGTCGCATATGGTGTTGTGATTTTTATCATGTTAGGTTGCACTGTTTTTAGCAAGAATTACACCATTGAAGATGCTGTATACCCGATTGCCATGAGTTTCTATGTTGGTTTTGGATTCAATGCTTTAGTGGATGCTCGAATCGCAGGTTTGGATAAAGCACTCTTGGCCCTCTGTATCGTATGGGCGACTGATAGTGGTGCTTACTTGGTCGGAATGAATTTTGGTAAGAGAAGATTGGCTCCGAGAGTCTCTCCGAACAAATCAATCGAGGGAGCCTTTGGTGGAATTTTAGCTGCCATGCTTGTCACTCTTATCTTTATGTTAGTGGACAGTACGGTTGCTCTTCCTTATGGCATTTACAAAATGATGCTCTTTGCTATTTTCTTTAGTATTGCAGGGCAATTGGGTGACTTGATTGAGAGTGCCATGAAACGCCATTTTGGAGTCAAGGATTCAGGCTTCTTTATCCCAGGACATGGTGGAGTACTGGATCGCTTTGACTCTATGTTGGCTGTTTTCCCTATTATGCACCTCTTTGGCTTATTTTAAGGAAAGGTGAACAAATATTAAATGTTAGGATTATTAACCTTTATCCTTGTTTTTGGGATTATCGTGGTGGTCCACGAATTCGGCCATTTCTACTTTGCTAAGAAGTCTGGAATTCTGGTTCGTGAATTTGCCATTGGTATGGGTCCGAAAATCTTTGCCCATATCGGGAAAGATGGGACTGCTTACACGATTCGTCTCCTACCGCTTGGTGGTTATGTCCGTATGGCAGGTTGGGGTGAGGATACCACAGAGATTAAGACAGGAACTCCTGTTAGTTTGACCTTAGCCGAAGATGGTAAGGTTAAGCGCATCAATCTTTCTGGTAAGAAGGTCGACCAAACGGCTCTTCCGATGCAAGTCACTCAGTTTGACTTTGAGGACAAACTCTTTATCACAGGTCTGGTTTTGGAAGAGGAGAAGACCTTCTCTGTAGACCATGATGCAACTATCGTGGAAGCTGACGGAACGGAAGTTCGTATCGCTCCGCTAGATGTTCAATATCAGAATGCGACTGTCTGGGGCAAGTTGATTACCAACTTTGCAGGTCCTATGAATAACTTTATTCTAGGAGTTATCGTTTTTTGGATTTTGATTTTCATGCAGGGTGGCGTTCGAGATACGCAAAGCAATAACTTTAGTATCATCCCTGATAGCGCGATTTCTAAGGTCGGTGTTGAAAATACAGCACAAATCACTAAAGTCGGTTCACACGAAATTAGTAACTGGCAAGATTTGATTCAGGCAGTTGAAGCAGAGACCAAAGATAAAACAGCACCTGTATTGGATGTAACAGTCTCTGAAAATGGAACTGAGAAGCAAGTCAGTGTGACCCCTGAGGAAAACCAAGGTCGCTATATTCTAGGTGTTCAACCGAGACTCAAATCAGATATCTGGTCTATGTTTGTAGGTGGATTCACCTCTGCAGCTGACTCGGCTTTACGAATTCTCAACGCCTTGAAGAGCTTGATTTTCCAGCCTGACTTGAATAAATTGGGTGGACCTGTTGCTATCTTTAAGGCAAGTAGTGATGCTGCTAAAAATGGTCTTGAGAATGTCTTGTTCTTCTTGGCTATGATTTCCATCAATATCGGTATTTTCAACTTGATTCCTATCCCGGCGCTAGACGGTGGTAAAATCGTGCTCAACATCATCGAAGCTATTCGCCGTAAACCGCTGAAACAAGAAATTGAAACCTATGTTACTCTAGTTGGAGTTGTGATTATGGTTGTCTTGATGATCGCCGTGACTTGGAACGACATCATGCGTACCTTCTTTTAAGAATTAGAGGAAAAATATGAAACAAAGTAAAATGCTTATTCCAACGCTTCGCGAAATGCCAAGCGATGCTCAAGTTATTAGCCACGCCCTTATGTTGCGTGCTGGTTATGTTCGCCAAGTATCAGCAGGTGTTTATTCATATCTGCCACTTGCCAACCGTGTAATCGAAAAAGCCAAGAACATCATGCGTCAAGAGTTTGACAAGATGGGTGCTGTTGAAATGTTGGCTCCAGCCCTTCTCAGTGCTGACCTTTGGCGTGAATCAGGACGTTATGAGACCTACGGTGAAGACTTGTACAAATTGAAAAATCGTGAGAAGTCAGACTTTATCTTGGGTCCAACTCACGAAGAAACGTTCACAGCGATTGTCCGTGATTCTGTCAAGTCTTACAAGCAATTGCCTTTGAACTTGTACCAAATTCAGCCTAAGTATCGTGATGAAAAACGTCCACGTAATGGACTTCTTCGGACCCGTGAGTTCATCATGAAAGACGGCTATAGCTTCCACGCTAACTACGATAGCTTGGATGTAACCTATGATGAGTATAAGGCAGCTTACGAGCGTATCTTTACTCGTAGTGGCTTGGACTTCAAAGCCATCATCGGTGACGGTGGAGCTATGGGTGGTAAGGATAGCCAAGAATTTATGGCCATCACACCTGCTCGTACAGACCTTGACCGTTGGGTTGTTTTAGACAAGTCTGTCGCATCATTTGATGAGATTCCTGTAGATGTACAGAAAGAAATCAAGGCAGAATTGCTCAAATGGATGGTTTCTGGTGAAGATACCATTGCCTACTCAAGTGAGTCAAGCTATGCAGCTAACTTGGAAATGGCAACTAACGCCTACAAACCAAGCAACCGTGTTGTGACTGAAGATGAAGTGACTCGCGTGGGAACACCAGGTGTCAAATCGATTGATGAAGTTGCTGCTTTCTTGAATGTCTCTGAAGAGCAAACAATCAAGACCTTGGTTTATATCGCAGACGAGGAGCCAGTTGTTGCCCTACTCGTTGGCAATGACCAACTCAATGAAGTCAAATTGAAAAACTACCTTGGTGCAGACTTCTTAGAACCTGCAACCGAAGCGGAAGTGAAAGAATTATTGGGAGCGGACTTTGGTTCACTTGGGCCAGTCAATCTTCCAGAAAATGTCAAGATTATCGCAGACCGCAAGGTGCAAGATAGTCGCAATGCTGTTGCTGGTGCCAACGAAGATGGTTACCACTTGACTGGTGTCAACCCAGGTCGTGATTTCACTGCTGAGTATGTCGATATCCGTGAAGTTCGTGAGGGTGAAATCTCTCCAGATGGACAAGGTGTGCTCAACTTTGCACGTGGTATCGAGATTGGTCACATCTTCAAACTTGGGACTCGCTACTCAGCAAGCATGGGAGCTGATGTTCTAGATGAAAATGGTCGTGCTGTGCCAATCATCATGGGCTGCTACGGTATCGGTGTCAGCCGTCTCCTTTCAGCAGTCATGGAACAACACGCACGCCTCTTTGTAAATAAGACACCAAAAGGTGAATATCGTTACGCTTGGGGAATCAACTTCCCTAAAGAATTGGCGCCATTTGATGTACATTTGATTCCAGTTAACGTCAAGGATGAAGCAAGCCTTGCATTGACAGATCGTATCGAAGAAGCCTTGGTCAACAAAGGTTACGAAGTTTTGACAGATGACCGTAACGAACGTGTCGGTGTTAAATTCAGCGATAGCGACTTGATTGGTCTTCCAATCCGTATTACTGTTGGTAAGAAAGCAGCTGACGGGATTGTAGAAGTGAAGATTAAGGCGACAGGAGATACAATCGAAGTTCACGCAGATAGCTTGCTTGAAACCCTTGAAATCCTAACAAATAAATAAAATCTATAATCAGAAGAAAAACAAGACAAAAATGTAACTAGTTTTTGCCTTGTTTTTTCTCTATAATGAGATAAAATAAAGATAAAAAGAGTAAATAAAGAGGTAGAGCTATGCTAATATTTCCAAAGGATTTTGTCTGGGGTTCCTCAACTTCTGGACCACAGACAGAAGGGCGAGTGCCTGGTGACGGAAAGGGAGATAATCTCTGGGATTATTGGTACCAAGTGGAACCAAATCGCTACTACAATGGGATTGGACCAGACAAAACATCGACCTTTTATGAAAATTGGGAAAAAGATATCGAATTATTGTTAGAAACAGGGCATACGGCCTTTCGGACCTCTATCCAATGGTCTCGTATTTTCCCACAGGGTCGTGGAGAAGTCAATCCTCAAGGTGTAGCTTTCTACCGTCAGGTCTTTGAAGCTATTAAGGCCAAGGGAATCCGTCTCTTAGTCAATCTCTATCATTTTGATCTGCCTTTTGCCCTTCAAGAGGATGGCGATGGCTGGGAAAATAAGGCGACCATCAAGGCTTATGAAGACTATGCGCGTTTCTGTTTTGAGAATTATGGTGACTTGGTTGACCAGTGGATTACCTTCAATGAGCCTATCGTTCCTGTAGAGTTTGGCTATTTCTATGATGCCCATTATCCTCATAAGGTAGATGCCAAAGCAGCAGTTAAGGTTGCCTACCATACCCAGCTAGCCAGCACTCTTGCGGTGAAGGCCTGCCATGAGGTTTTGCCTGATTCTAAGATTGGAATTGTCCTCAACTTGACACCAGCTTATCCACGTAGCCAGCATCCTGCGGATGTCAAAGCTGCACGCATTGCTGATCTCTTCCAAGCTCAATCTTTCCTAGATCCATCTGTCTTGGGAACTTATCCAGAAGAGTTAGTGGAAATTTTGTCTGAGCATGACTTGTTACCAGAATACACAGCCGAAGAGTTGGAACTCATTCGTGAGAACACCGTTGACTTCCTAGGAGTCAACTATTATCAACCTTTGCGTGTCATGGCGCCACGTTTTGCTAAGCATCCTGACAGCCCGCTTTTACCAGAGCATTTCTATGAACCTTACGTCATGCCTGGTCGTAAGATCAATCCGCACCGTGGCTGGGAAATCTACGAGCAAGGGATTTACCATATCGCTCAAAACATCAAGGAAAACTACGGCAATATCGAGTGGATGTTGACTGAGAATGGGATGGGTGTTGAAGGTGAGGATAAATTCCGCGAAAATGGAATGATTCGGGACGACTACCGTATCGACTTTGTCAAAGGTCACCTTCGTGAACTCCATCGCGCTATTGAAGACGGTGCTAACTGTAAAGGATACTTGATCTGGACCTTTATCGATTGCTGGTCATGGCTCAACAGCTACAAAAATCGCTATGGTTTAGTCGAGCTAGACTTAGAAACACAAGAACGTCGCCTGAAGAAATCAGGCCACTGGTTCAAAGAACTCAGTGACAATAATGGATTTTAAACTACTTTTCAAATAGATTCAAAAAACCATTGAAACTTCTCAATTTGAGAACTTCCAATGGTTTTTCTTGTTCTTAGAATAGTCCGATAAAAAGTAGTAGAGCTGATAAAGCAATAAAGGCTAGGGTTGCTAGACCACGTTGGCCTGGGCTGTAAATCTTTCGTTCTCCTCGAACTGGGAAGACGATAGCCAGTAATGCACCCCCGACAGCACCCCCGACATGCCCAGCAAGGCTGATACCAGGCATTAAAATACTACCCACTAGGTTAATCACTAAGAGGGAGAGGTAGGATTGACCAAGTTGTTGGAGATAGGGATTGCGTGAAGCATATCGGAGAACAACAATAGAGGCAAACATACCGTAGAGGGCAGTTGAAGCACCTGCAGTAATAGCATTGGGACTAAAAACTAGGACAAAGAGATTTCCCATCATACCTGATAGAAGGTAGATAAAGAAAAACTGTTTGGAGCCAAAGATTTGCTCCATCTGACGTCCCAAAAAGTAGAGGGATAGCATATTGACTAAAAAGTGCTGCAAGCCAATGTGGACAAAGGTTGCGGAGAATAAGCGCCAGATTTGTTCAGGCATGGCCTTGATAGCAGGGGGATACACAGCTCCAAATTTATACAAGGTGGCTGCGCTGGTATAGTTGAAACCACTGGTTAGAAACATGAGTACAAAAACCAGGGTTGTCACGAGTAGAAAGAAGCTCGTGACAGGATACCGACGATCAAAAATTTCTTCCATAGATGAGTACCTCCTCAACAGGAATATCGTAGTGCTCAGGTTGAAAATTCTGAATCTGACATGGATAAATCGTACTAATTGTATGACCTGGGAAATGCTCTAAGTAGCGGTCGTAATAGCCACCTCCATAGCCAACCCGATAGCCAGAAGTGTTGAAAGCCAAACCAGGAACATGAATCAGGTCAATCTGAGAGGGTTCAAGGATTGTGAAGTCTCCTTGAGGTTCAAGAAGTCCAAAAGAAATTCTTTCGAGTTTCTCTGGTTCATATAGAACAAAGTCCATTTTCCCATGTGGATAGGTTTTGGGAATGAGGAGTGTCTTCTCATCTTTTTGAGCTTGTTCAATGAGTCTAGCTGTCTGAAATTCATGAGGAAAAGACAGATAAGTGGCGATGGCTTTTGCTTCCTTGTAGAAGGGATGCAGGAGTAGCTGCTCAGTCAACCAAGCGTCCATGACTTCCTTTTCTTCGGCTGATAGAGATTTGAGTTCTTGCAAGACCTGCTTGCGTAGGGCTTTTTTCATTGTTTACTCCGCAGTTTTCTTTGCTAAAAAGCTTGATACAGCCTCGACACCGACAGCCAGAGCTTCTTCCTTAGGACTCATCTTTGGATGGTGAAGAGCATAGGGACTATCAATTCCAAGCCAGAACATGACACCGGGAACCTTGGAGAGAAGATAACCAAAGTCTTCTCCTGTCATGGCAGGTTCGATGTCGATGAGTTCAATTCCCTCTTTTTCATCAAAGAAGGTCATCAATTCCTGGGCTAATTCAGGGTTGTTTTCGACAGGTAGGTAACCTCCCTGCTTGAGTTCAACTTCCACATCCATATCAAAAGCAGCTGCGACACCTTCAGCGATGGCTTTGACACGTTTTTGAACTAAGAGGCTCATGCTATGTGTGAGAGCTCGAATGGTTCCATGCAAGAAAGCTGCATCAGCGATAACATTATTGGTTGTTCCAGCTTGAAAGACACCGAAAGTGACGACAGCTCCCTCGATAGGATCGACATTACGGCTAACGACTGACTGGACTTGAGTGACAAAATAGCTAGCTGCAACCAGAGCGTCGTTTGCTTGATGTGGAAAGGCAGCGTGACCACCTTTACCCTTGAAGCGAATCTTGACTTCGCAAGTTCCTGCAAAGAGTGTATGGGTATTGGTTGCAATCTGTCCAACTTTTAGGTCTGGACGAACATGAAGCCCATAGAATTGGTCAGGCAACCAGTCGCCAAAGGCTCCGTCTTCATACATGAGCATGCCACCTGCTTCATTTTCCTCGGCAGGTTGGAAGAGAAAGAGGAGATTGTTTTTAGGTTGGTTTTCTAGAGCACGTTCGAGACTTCCTAGGGCAATGGTCATGTGAAAATCATGTCCGCAAGCATGCATACGGTCTGGGTGCTGAGAGGCAAAGGCAAGACCTGTTTGTTCAACGATTGGGAGTCCGTCGATATCTGTCCGCCAACCGATGGTACGTTCTGGCTGACTTCCCTGTAAATACACTAGAATACCTGTTTGCCAAGTACGAATCTGAACAAAATCCTTACCAGCTGTTAATTTCTCAATGACATTGAGCAAATAAGCTTGAGTCTTGACTTCTTCTAAACCGATCTCAGGAATTTGGTGAAGATCGCGTCGAGTTTGAATCAAATCTAACATATCTGATTTCCTTCTATTGATACGATAAAGAGGCTAGAAAAGTTTTCCGCCTCTGTTACTAATTACAAGGTACGAAGCGCATCCTCTAGCGCTGTTTTTTGTTGGGTTTGGCTATCGATTTCTTTGATAACACGAGCTGGGACACCAGCAACCACAACATTTTCTGGGACATCTTGAGTGACGATGGCACCTGCTGCAACAACAGAACCGCTACCGATTTGAACACCTTCGATAACCACAGCGTTAGCACCGATGAGAACATTGTCACCGACACGGACAGGCTCCGCACTAGCTGGTTCGATAACACCTGCAAGAACAGCGCCGGCACCTACGTGACTATTTTTACCGACAATAGCACGTCCACCCAGAATGGCTCCCATATCAATCATAGTACCAGCACCGATTTCAGCACCGATATTGATAACAGCCCCCATCATGATAACAGCGTTGTTGCCAATCTCAACCTGGTCACGGATGATAGCGCCTGGCTCGATACGGGCATTGATGTCACGCTTGTCAAGGAGAGGTACAGCTGAGTTGCGAGCGTCTTGCTCAACAACATAATCTTTATTTTCTGTTAGTCCTTCAAGAAGAGGTGCGATATCTTTCCAGTCTCCAAAGAGAACATTCCCAAGCTTGATAACAGAGGCAGGGATAGCTCCAGCAAGTTGCCCCTCAAAGGTCACTTTTACACTTGTTTTTTTCTCAGCATTGGCGATAAATTGGATAATTTCTTGTGCATTCATTTTTGTAGCAGTCATAGATGTCTCCTCACTCTTTGTAATGCTTACTATTCTACCAAAAAAGGCTTCAAAATTGAAGCCTTAAGTGTTAAAAGAAGATTCTTTCAGTTTGTCCTTTGATTCTTCGATGGATAAGAAGATCATGGGAATAATAATCAAAATCATAGCTAATAGCAGGTAGCCATCCAAGACCAGACCTAGAAATAGAACGCTTAGAATAGCAGAGGATAGCGGTTCACTTGCACTAACCACTGACACCACCAATGGGGATACGAGCGAGACAGCCTTCATAGATAGGAAAAAGGCAAAAGCTGTTCCCAGAAAGGCAATGGTCAAACAAATCAAGATGCTCACCAAATCCAGCTGAAAACTAATTCTATAAACAGGATAGAGAAAATTACTAAAGAGTCCAGCCAGCATCATTCCCCAACCAACAGTGGGAACAAAACCATATTTTCGAGCAAATGGCTGGGGTAAGATGACATTAAACATAACTCCTAGGGCACTGAGCAGTCCAGTTAATAAAGCGATAGGAGTGATGGATAACTTAGAAAGATCGCCTTTGGTAGCCATCAAAAAGACCCCAAGCATAGCAGTTAAAACATAGAAGATTGCTTTTTTAGAAGCTTTTTTCTTGTAGATGATACGGTTGTATATGAGAATGAAGACAGGACTGATAAATTGTAGGATGGTTGCAGTTGTCGCATTAGAGTATTCTACACAGAGATAAAAGGAATACTGAACGGAGAAGATACCTAAGATGGCATAAGCCAGAAAAGGCAGGTAGTTTTTGCGCTTTCTCCAGATATCGAATAGCTGTGAGCGAAACTTAAAGCTAGACAAGATGAGCACGAAACCACCTGCAAGGCTTAGTCGCATGGAAGTAATCCAGCCGGATGATACTTGATAATGCGTAAAGAAGAATTCTCCTAAAATGCCACAAATACCCCATATTAATCCAGATAGGAGGGAGTAAATGGTTCCCTTAAAAATATTCTTTTGATACTGATTCATATAGAAAGGTTAGCGTTGTAGTCTATTTGACGAAGAGTCGTTACTTCCGTTGGTAATATTATTGTTATTATTACCATTATTATTGTTGTTATTATTATTATTGCTATTATTATTGCTATTATTATTTCGGTTATTGTTATTATTGCTATTGTTGTTTGAGTTATTATTGTTGGAATTAGATGATTTTGGTAGACTTCCCAAAATAGTATTCCAAGCATTTTGGTAATCAGAGTCACTTCCACCAATAGCAAATTTATAAGTAGTAGTTGGAGCGCCAGTTTGGTTAGCCCAGTAACTTGTTACCATTTCTCCAGTTATTTCAATTTCTCTACCGTTAATAGTAACCTTACCTGGTTTCTGACCAGTCGATCTAAGAACTTGAGAAGAAGTGACGCTGGAGTCCAGGCTAAAGCGTTCAGAACCCCAAACAGAAGGAGAAGCTTGCTGAATAGCATTGACTAGATAAGCCATATATTTAGCATTGCGGTAGTGACCAGCTCCCTTTCCAAGAGGTCGGTTGTCATCGTGACCGAGCCAGCCCCCAAGTGTCAATCTTGGAGTTGAAAGCATGAGCCACATGTCACCATCTTCATTGGTTGTACCAGTTTTACCAATCCAGTCAGCACCCGCTAAACTTGGATTGATCGCAGCAAGATCGCTCTGGAAGCTTGAAGTGATTCGTGACGAAATAACATCTCTCAACAAGCTCTGCATAATGGTTGCAGTCGCTTTAGAGTATACCTGAACAGGTTCGTCTTTGTGCTCATAGATAACCTCACCACTAGTTTTTTCGATTTTCGAAATCATGAATTTTTTATGATAAACACCGTTATTGGCTAAGGTTTGGTATCCGTTTGTATGTTGAGCTACAGTAACATCGATTCCTCCACCCATAGGCAAACTTTCAATGTCGTATTCCGGGATTTCATAGCCCATTTTTTCCATGTAAGAGCGAACATCGACTCCTTTTTCACGGAGTGTGCGGTAAGTCCAGTAGGCTGGGATGTTCCATGAATAATTGAGGGCTTCTTTCAAGCTCATCATGCCTGTACCAGGACTATTGACATACATGATTGGGTTTCCGTTTGAGAAGTTAGTTGGATAGTTAGATAGGACACTTGCACTTCCCATCAAACCTTGGTCAATGGCAATACTGTAGGCTAGGATTGGTTTAGTAGTTGAAGCAGGAGAACGTTTAGTATTAAAAGCGTGGTTGTTTTGGTTACTTTGGTAATCGCGGCCACCAACAAAACCTAAGATAGCTCCCGTTTGATTATCCATCAAAACATTTCCTACTTCAGGTTGACCGGTATTATCATCAACTAGATAGCCATAGTTTGCGACTGCATCTTGCATGGCAGTATGGATAGCTTTGTCGATTGTAGTTGTGATACGATAACCACCATTTTGAATTTCTTTTTCAGCTAATTCACGATAGGATTTTTGGATAGATTCGTTCTTGAGTTCTTGGGCAGAGACGTTGTCTTTTTGTACCAAGTAGTCATACATGAGATTAGTTGCTTCATCGAGAGCAGTAAAGTAGAGATAGCCCCTAGAAGTTACGTCTACACTTTCAGCTGGTAAGAAATCTTGTTTGATGTCGTATGCTTTATAGGTTTCGTAATCTTCCTGACTGAGGACCCCTGTTCTGTACATATTGTAAAGAACATCTTTGGAACGTTTTATACCAAGTGCTATATCTTCTTCACTCTTCATTTCTCCAGTAGATTCATAAGGTGAGTAAGAGATGGGACTTTGTGGCAAGCCTGCTATGAAGGCTGCTTGAGGTATCGTTAGCTGATTGGCGTCAACACCGAAAATACCCTTGGCAGCTTGTTGAGCTCCTGCGATATTTTGCCCTTTATTGTTACGACCAAATGGAGCAACGTTGAGATAGGTTGTTAAGATTTCGTCCTTACTCATTGCTCTCTCTAAGGCCAAGGCATCCACGATTTCAGTAGCTTTACGAGCTAGTGTAGGAGCATCACCAACCACTTGTTGCTTGATGAGCTGTTGTGTTAGTGTAGAACCTCCACTAGAAGAACCAAGTCCGATAAAGTTTCCTAGACTAGCACGAATAACCGCTTTAGGAACGACTCCATTGTGTTCTGCGAAATGTTCATCCTCAGTCGCAACGATAGCTTGTTTGAGATTGTCTGAAATAGCATCTGATGCGACATAAGTCCGAAGGAGGTCGCTTTCAATAGCGCCAATCATGGAACCGTCGGCATAGCGAATTTCAGAGATGGATGAAATATCGTTCACTTGTTTGACTAAATCTTCTGTTTGAGGGACGGTCACGTTGTCAAATAGAGATACAGCATAACCAAAAACAACCCCAGTACCTAAAAGTCCACCAAGAAAGGCGATGATGAATAGGGTATTAAAGGTTGCCTTGATTCCCAGTAAGATATTAGCAAAGATAGTCCAAATATTCGTTTTAGTTTGCTTTTTCTTTTTAGAATTTTTAGGACCTTTTTTTCCTAGATGTATATTTTTTAGTTTTGTTTTAAGGGACTCCAGTAAGGCTAGTCCTTTTTCTTTCATAGATAATAATTTATTCTTCATTTCTTTCCTCACTCCTTATTATTATACCATAAAAGCAATGATTGCAAGAAATTAGGCTTGGACTAGCTTTGGAGGTGTTTAGGCAACAAAAAAACCAGGTATTTTCAACCTGGTTTAAGGGCTTATTTTTCTCCTGAGAGTTCTTTCCCAAGGTTAATCAAATAAGTTTTCAAGTCATCTTTGACTTGAGGATGTCTAAGTGCGTAGTCGATTGAAGTTTTCATAAAGCCAAACTTGTCTCCAACATCATAACGAGCCCCCTTGAATTCACGAGCAAATACACGTTGGGTTTTGTTGAGGGTATCAATAGCGTCTGTTAGCTGGATTTCATTTCCGGCACCAGGCGTTTGATTTTCAAGAATACCAAAAATCTCTGGTGTGAGGAGGTAACGACCGATGATGGCTAAATCACTTGGTGCGTCCTCAGGTGCTGGTTTTTCAACGAAGGTTTCAACGCTATAAAGTCCATCTTTTCCTTCACCTTGAGGTGCGATAACGCCATAAGCAGAGACTTCTTCGTGTGGTACAGGCATTACGGCGATAGTAGAAGCGTGAGTCTCTTCGTAATCATTCATAAGTTGCTTAGTCAATGGGACAGCCTTGTCATCAGTGATATCCATGAGGTCATCTCCGAGCATCACCACAAAAGGTTCATTCCCAACGAATGCTTTGGCTTGTAAAACGGCATCTCCGAGTCCACGTGGGTGTGTTTGACGGATGAAGTGAAGGCGCATGCCAGTCGTTTCATCAACTAGTTTCAAAAGATCTGTTTTTCCTTTTTCCTTAAGGTTATATTCTAGTTCAAAGTTTGAGTCAAAGTGGTCTTCGATAGAACGTTTTGACTTCCCTGTTACAACAAGAATGTCCTCAATTCCAGACTTGAGAGCTTCTTCTACGATGAATTGAATGGTTGGCTTATCCACGATTGGCAACATTTCTTTGGCCAAGGCTTTGGTTGCCGGGAGGAAACGAGTTCCAAGCCCCGCGGCAGGGATAACAGCTTTTCTAACTTTTTGCTTCATGAGCTTCCTTTCTAACGGTGATTATGACCACTCGTTTTCTGCCTTGAACTCGTTACTCATGAGTTCAGAAACAGCATCCTTAATATTAACATTTTCATAAATAACTTGGTAAATAGCCTGGGTAATAGGCATATAGACTCCAAGCTCTTGCGCCAATTCGTAAGCAGCTTTGGTTGTTGAAATTCCTTCGATGACCATTCCCATGTTGGCTTCGATATCTGACAAGGCTTCACCACGTCCAAGAGCATCACCTGCTCGCCAGTTACGTGAGTGGACAGAAGTTCCGGTGACGATTAGATCCCCAACACCTGAAAGTCCGCTATAAGTCAGTGGATTTGCTCCAAGCTTGACCCCTAGACGAGTGATTTCCGCAAGCCCGCGCGTGATAATCGCCGCCTTAGCGTTATCACCAAAGCCAAGTCCATGGAGGGCCCCTGCACCAACAGCAATGATATTTTTAAGAGCACCAGCTGTTTCCACTCCAATCACATCTGTATTGGTATAAAGACGGAAGTAGTGGTTACTAAAGAGTGTCTGAACATACTGAGCTGTCTCTAAATCTTTAGAAGCAGCAGTAATCAAGGTGATATCACGGACGATTGTTTCTTCTGCGTGACTAGGACCAGATACAACCACAATTTCACTGCGGAACTCTTCAGGGATTTCTTCTTCAAGAATGGTTGAAAGACGTTTGTGACTATTTGGCTCGAGACCTTTTGAAGCATGCATAATAACCACTTTATGATCAAGAACAGCAGCTACCTGTTGAGCTACCAATCTTGTCACCTTAGTTGGAACTACGAACAAGACAGCGTCAACGCCCTTCAAGACTTCTGCTAAATCATGGTAGGCAACAATCTTTTCGTCTAATACAGTATCCTTAAAATAGCGTTTGTTGGTATGTTGTGTATTGATTTCGTCAATTTGGTCAGGAATATTTCCCCAGATACGTACTTCATGTCCATTGTCATTTAAAACTTGTGACAGAGCAGTACCCCAAGAACCAGGCCCTAAAACAGCGATGGTTTGTTTGTTCATTTTTCCCTCCTTCTGAGAAAGCACTTTCCTATATTCTACCATAAAAAGCCTTATCTTGCATCTATATTATTTATGAAGAGTTAATTGAATGGTAAATTATATATATTGAGAATTTTTAGAATTTATTTGTAAAATAGTTTAGTATTCAAAGGGCGAAACGATAAAAAACACGAAAAGAGGAACAATATTTCCCCTAAAAATGGTATAATAGTAACATCACAAAATTGGAGAGAGACCATGAGTTTTTACAATCATAAAGAAATCGAGCCTAAGTGGCAGAAACACTGGGCTGACAATCACACTTTTAAGACAGGAACAGATGCCTCAAAACCTAAGTTTTATGCATTGGACATGTTCCCTTATCCATCTGGAGCAGGTCTGCACGTAGGACACCCAGAAGGCTATACAGCGACAGATATTCTCAGTCGTTTCAAACGTGCCCAAGGCTACAACGTCCTTCACCCAATGGGGTGGGATGCTTTTGGTTTGCCTGCAGAGCAATATGCTATGGATACAGGGAATGATCCGGCTGACTTTACAGCGGAAAATATCGCCAACTTCAAACGCCAAATCAACGCCCTTGGTTTCTCTTACGACTGGGACCGCGAAGTCAATACTACAGATCCAAACTACTACAAGTGGACGCAATGGATCTTCACTAAGCTTTACGAAAAAGGCTTAGCCTATGAAGCAGAGGTACCAGTAAACTGGGTTGAGGAATTGGGAACAGCCATTGCCAACGAAGAAGTGCTTCCTGACGGAACTTCTGAACGTGGAGGCTATCCAGTTGTCCGCAAACCAATGCGCCAATGGATGCTTAAAATCACAGCTTATGCAGAACGCTTGCTCAATGACTTGGATGACCTTGATTGGCCAGAGTCTATCAAGGACATGCAACGCAACTGGATTGGGAAATCAACTGGTGCCAATGTCACTTTCAAAGTCAAAGGGACTGACAAGGAATTCACCGTCTTTACGACACGTCCAGATACCCTTTTCGGGGCAACCTTCACTGTTTTGGCGCCTGAGCATGAACTAGTAGATGCCATCGTAAGTGCGGAACAAGCTGAAGCCGTAGCAGACTACAAACACCAAGCCAGCCTCAAGTCAGACTTGGCTCGTACCGACCTTGCCAAGGAAAAAACTGGTGTTTGGACGGGTGCTTATGCCATCAACCCTGTCAATGGCAAAGAAATTCCAATCTGGATTGCGGACTATGTTCTTGCTAGCTATGGAACAGGTGCTGTCATGGCTGTGCCAGCCCACGACCAACGTGACTGGGAATTTGCTAAACAATTTGACCTACCAATCGTAGAAGTACTTGAAGGTGGAAACGTAGCAGAAGCTGCTTATACTGAAGATGGCCTTCACGTTAATTCAGAATTCCTAGATGGACTCAACAAAGAAGAAGCGATTGCCAAGATTGTCGCTTGGTTGGAAGAAAAAGGCTGTGGTCAAGAAAAAGTGACCTACCGTCTCCGTGACTGGCTCTTTAGCCGTCAACGTTACTGGGGCGAACCAATCCCAATCATTCATTGGGAAGATGGAACTTCGACAGCCGTTCCAGAAAGTGAATTGCCACTTGTCTTGCCAGTCACCAAGGACATCCGCCCTTCAGGTACTGGTGAAAGCCCACTAGCTAACTTGACAGACTGGCTGGAAGTGACTCGTGAAGATGGCGTCAAAGGTCGTCGTGAGACCAATACGATGCCACAATGGGCAGGTTCAAGTTGGTACTACCTCCGCTATATCGACCCACACAACACAGAAAAATTGGCTGATGAGGACCTCCTCAAACAATGGTTGCCAGTCGATATCTACGTGGGTGGTGCAGAGCACGCCGTGCTACACTTGCTTTACGCTCGTTTCTGGCATAAATTCCTCTATGATATCGGTGTTGTTCCAACTAAAGAACCATTCCAAAAACTCTTTAACCAAGGAATGATTTTGGGAACAAGCTACCGTGACCATCGCGGTGCTCTTGTAGCAACTGACAAGGTTGAAAAACGTGACGGTTCCTTCTTCCATGTGGAAACAGGGGAAGAATTGGAGCAAGCACCAGCTAAGATGTCTAAATCCCTCAAGAACGTGGTCAATCCAGACGATGTGGTGGAACAATATGGTGCTGATACCCTTCGTGTCTATGAAATGTTCATGGGACCACTTGACGCTTCCATCGCTTGGTCAGAAGAAGGTCTAGAAGGAAGCCGTAAATTCCTTGACCGTGTGTATCGTTTGATTACAACCAAAGAAATCGTTGCGGAAAACAATGGTGCTCTAGACAAGGTTTATAACGAAACCGTTAAAGCTGTCACTGAGCAAATCGAGTCCATGAAATTCAACACAGCCATTGCCCAACTCATGGTCTTTGTCAATGCTGCCAACAAGGAAGACAAACTCTATGTGGATTACGCTAAAGGCTTTATCCAATTGATTGCTCCATTTGCTCCTCACTTGGCTGAAGAACTCTGGCAAACAGTGGCAGCAACAGGCGAGTCTATATCTTATGTAGCTTGGCCAACATGGGACGAAAGTAAATTGGTTGAAGACGAAATTGAAATCGTCGTTCAAATCAAAGGAAAAGTCCGTGCTAAACTCATGGTCGCAAAAGACCTTTCACGCGAAGAATTGCAAGAAATTGCTCTCTCTGACGAAAAAGTCAAAGCAGAAATTGATGGCAAAGACATCGTGAAAGTGATTAGTGTACCTAACAAGCTTGTAAATATCGTAACGAAATAAATTTAAAAGTCCTTCAGAGCTAAGTTCTGGAGGATTTTTTGTAGATTACCTGTGAGATGTGATATACTATTCACATCTTTAAACTTATAAGTATGAGACAAGGAGAAAACAATGCCAGTAAATGAATACGGTCAGATGATTGGTGAACCTGTAGATGATACACCTGGAGTTTTGCCTTCACTTGTACGGATAGAAGGGCAGTATACGATTATTGAGGCTCTGTCAGTAGAAAAGCACGCGAAGGATTTGCTGGCTGTCTATGGCCCAGATAGCCCTCGTGACATGTGGACCTATCTCTTTCAACCACCAGTAGAGAATCTCGAAGAATTAATCGTAGCTTTGAAGCAGATGATTGAGCGCAAGGATCGCTTCTATTATACGATTATCGATAAAGTGACTGGAAAGGCGTTGGGGACTTTTTCTCTCATGCGTATTGACCAAGCCAATCGCACCATTGAAGTTGGCGCGGTGACTTTTTCTCCGGCTCTCAAACATACCAGGATGGGAACAGAAGCTCACTATTTGCTAGCCCGTTATGTCTTTGAAGAACTCAACTATCGACGCTATGAGTGGAAGTGCGACGCCCTCAATCTTCCATCTAGAAAAGCAGCAGAACGTTTGGGCTTTGTCTATGAAGGCACCTTCCGCCAAGCTGTTATCTATAAAGGTCGCACCAGAGATACGGATTGGTTGTCCATGATCGATAAGGACTGGCCACAAGTCAAAGCTCGTTTGGAAACATGGTTGGCTCCTAAAAACTTTGATAAAAATGGGCAGCAGATAAAATCGCTTAGGCAATATTAGAAAGGTTCTACTATGATAAAATTTACAAAAGAATCCTCTGTTTCAATTGATGACGTTTTACATCTCTATCAGGCAGTTGGTTGGACAAACTATACCAATCAGCCACAGATGATGGAGCAGGCCTTGTCTCATTCGCTAACGACTTATCTTGCGCGTGATGGTGAGGAAATCGTTGGTTTAATGCGTCTGGTTGGAGACGGTTTTTCATCGGTTTTTGTCCAGGATTTGATTGTTTTGCCTAGCTATCAGCGCCAAGGAATTGGCAGCAACTTGATGAAAGAAGCCTTAGCTGACTATAAGGATGCCTACCAAATACAACTAGCGACTGAACAGACAGAAAAAAACTTGGGTTTTTACCGTTCTCTGGGGTTTGAAACCTTATCTACTTATGATTGTACAGGAATGATTTGGGTAGATCGAAAAAAATTTAAATAATTCTTTTATCTTAAGTTAACTTTAAGTTTACTCATGTATCATGTAATCATTAAGTAAAGACCTCCTAACTTTATTTAATAGAAATCCTAAACTTTTCTTTTTCATAATAATCTCCCTAAAGAAGCCACCAAATCAGGTGGCTTTTTTTATGTTCAAATGCAGAAGTTTTAAGGTAGAATTGACCACATAATCATCCATTTCGACCACATAGCACCAAACTATATTTTTTCTTTTTCCTTTTTGTTAGACTGAAGGTGTAAAAAAGGGGGAAGGAAATATGATTTTACAAGCAAAAGGCCTCACTAAGAACTATGGAGACCATACAGCAGTAAAAGATATAAATTTAGAGTTTAAAAAAGGAAGTTTTAACGCAATCTTAGGACCTAATGGGGCTGGCAAATCGACTACGATTTCAATGTTAATCGGACTTAAACGAGCAACTAATGGTCAAATCATCTATGCGCCCAATACTCGGATTGGAGTTGTTTTTCAAGCAAGTGTATTGGATGAAAAGTTGACGGTCAAAGAAAACCTAGCCATTCGTGCCCAGCAGTATAAGGAGATTAAAGGTGGTCGTGTGGAAGATTTAATCAATCAACTAGGGTTGACTGCTTTTCAGAAACAACTTTATGGAACTTTATCAGGAGGACAGAAACGTCGAGTTGACATTGCTCGGGCTCTCCTATCCAATCCCGATATTTTATTTCTAGATGAGCCTACGACTGGACTAGATATTCAGACTCGCAAATCCATTTGGGATTTATTGTATCGTCTACAAAGAGATGAAGGGATGACTATTATCTTAACGACTCATTATCTGGATGAAGCAGATGAGGCAGATCAACTTTATATTATAGATCATGGAAAGGTTATTGCCCAAGGTTCTGCTGCTGAAATTAAAAGTGAGTACGCTTCCAATCTTTTAAAAATTTGTTTTAAAGACAAGCAGGTGGAGAAATTCTTACCTAAAAATATGCCTGTGGAAAAGGAAAATGAGTTTGAGTATAGTCTTTATCCTAAGAGCCAATTGGAAGCTATTGATTATTTGACCCAAGTTCGTGAGAAGATTGCTAGCTTTGAATTTCGTCCAGGAACTATGGATGATGCCTTCATAGCCCTTACAGGAAGAGAGGTGCGCTAATGTTAGCCTTATTAAAACGTGATTTTTTATTGTATTTTCGTAATCGTTCAGGAGTCTTTTTCTCATTACTGGGAGCTTTGATTTCCTTTCTACTCTATATCATTTTTTTGCAGAAAAATTTGATGGATGCCTGGTCCCAACTTCCTGATAATAAGAGCCTTTTAAATAACTGGCTGATGGGTGGAACCTTGGCTGTGACTGGGATTACAACCAGTTTTACAGCTTTGTCCCAGATGGTACAAGACCGTGAAAATCAAGTGGATCAGGATCTCTTTTTGACAGACTTAGGGAGCTGGGGCTTGCAACTGTCTTATCTTATTAGTAGCCTTATCATTTCCTTTGTTATGCAAGCCTTTATGCTTATTGTTATGAGCCTTTATTTTCAAGAAATTCCAGCTATGAGTAAGCTATTTGAAATAAGTTTAATCATGCTGCTAAGTAGTCTCCTTTCAACATTGGTAAATGCACTCTTGATTTACCATTTCCAGTCAGTAGATAGTCTGGGTAAATTGGCTACCATTGTAGGTACAGCTTCAGGATTTTTAGTAGGAACTTATGTACCAATGGGAATTCTTCCTAACTTCGCTCAAGTTCTCATGAAATGCACACCAGCTACCTATCTTGCTTCTCTCTATAGACAGGTCTTAATGAAGGAGCAATTAGAAACTACATTTATGGGGAATAGTAGCTTATTAGAAGAGTTCCAAGAAAAATTAGGAATCCGGCTTAATTGGCAGAACCTTTTAACAAAGGAAGAAACATACTTAATAGTGGTGAGTATCTGCCTCCTAACTTTTCTGCTTTGGCTGGTAGTAGTTAAAATCTCTAGCAAAAAAATAAAAATTATAGGTTAAGTTAACTTTAAGTCTTCTCTTGTATCATATAATTATTAAGTAAAGGCCTCCTAACTTTATTTAATAGAAATCCTAAACTTTTCTTTTTCATAATAATCTCCCTAAAGAAGCCACCAAATCAGGTGGCTTTTTTGTTTGTAGGCTGGATTTTTGCTATAATAGGAACATGAGTAGAATTTTAGATAATGAAATCATGGGTGATGAGGAGTTGGTAGAACGTACCCTCCGTCCCCAATATTTACGTGAATATATCGGACAAGACAAGGTCAAGGATCAGCTTCAAATCTTTATCGAGGCAGCAAAAATGCGTGATGAGGCGCTGGATCATGTTCTTTTATTTGGCCCTCCAGGTCTCGGGAAAACAACCATGGCTTTTGTCATTGCCAATGAATTGGGAGTTAATCTCAAGCAGACGTCTGGTCCCGTTATCGAAAAAGCCGGTGATTTGGTAGCAATTTTGAATGACTTGGAGCCAGGAGATGTTCTTTTTATTGACGAGATTCATCGCTTACCCATGTCGGTAGAAGAGGTACTTTACAGTGCCATGGAAGACTTCTACATTGACATCATGATTGGTGCAGGAGAAGCTAGCCGTAGTGTCCATCTAGATTTGCCACCTTTTACCTTGATTGGGGCGACGACTCGTGCTGGGATGCTTTCGAATCCTCTTCGTGCCCGTTTTGGGATTACAGGCCACATGGAATATTATACCCATGCTGACTTGACGGAGATTGTTGAGCGAACGGCAGATATCTTTGAGATGGAAATTACCCACGAGGCTGCTTCCGAGTTAGCTTTACGCAGTCGTGGCACTCCTCGTATTGCCAATCGTCTCCTCAAGCGCGTGCGTGACTTTGCGCAGATTATGGGCGATGGCTTGATTGATGATGTCATTACGGATAAGGCTCTTACTATGCTGGATGTAGACCATGAAGGTTTGGACTATGTGGACCAAAAAATCCTTCGCACCATGATTGAGATGTACGGTGGTGGTCCTGTCGGTCTCGGGACTCTTTCTGTGAATATCGCCGAAGAGCGTGAGACAGTGGAGGATATGTATGAACCTTACCTGATCCAGAAAGGCTTTATCATGCGGACTCGTTCTGGACGGGTGGCAACTGCTAAGGCATATGAGCATTTAGGTTATGAATACAGTGAAAAATGAGCAAGAAATTCTAGATGCTTTCAGAGAAAATCCAGATATGATGACCATTCTGACCATCATTCGTGACCTTGGTCTGAAAGATTCGTGGTTGGCGGCAGGTTCTGTCAGGAATTTCATTTGGAATCTCTTGTCAGACAAATCGCCTTTTGATCATGAAACGGACGTGGATGTGATTTTCTTTGACCCAGATGTGAGTTATGAAGAAACGCTGGCAATAGAAAACAAGTTGAGAGAGGACTTCCCCCAGTATCAGTGGGAGTTGAAAAATCAAGTCTATATGCATCAGCATAGTCCTCACACTGCGCCCTATACCAGTTCTCGTGATGCTATGAGTAAGTATCCCGAGCGTTGCACGGCGGTAGGCCTTCGCTTGAATGAAGATTCCACATTAGAGCTCTTTGCCCCCTATGGTTTAGAGGATATTTTAAAGTTTCAGGTTTCCCCGACTCCTCATTTCCTAGATAATGAGGAGCGAATGAAACTCTATCAAGAGCGGTTGCTCAAGAAAAATTGGCAAGAAAAATGGAAAAATCTCACTTTCTCAAAAAACTTAAGAAAAATTTAAGTTAGGGGCGGTATACTAGGTTCATAAGTTAAGAGAAACTTAACTTAAACTCCTAAAACTTTTTCATAATAATCTCCCTATAAAAAAATTAAGTCGCCCAATTAGGCGACTTTTTTTGTTCTAAGTCTATGCTTTTTCATGATATAATAGCCCTATGAGATTAGATAAATTTTTAGTAGCCTGTGCTGTTGGGAGTCGGACTGAGGTTAAAAACTTTCTCAAGTCAGGGCGCGTGACGGTCAATGGCAAGAAAGAAAAATCTGCCAAGCTACAAATTGATGAAGAGACAGACGAGATTTGCTTTGACGGGCAAAAGCTAGACTACGAGGAGTTTGTTTACTATATGATGAACAAGCCTCAGGGCGTTATCTCAGCGACTGAAGATCCTAAACACAAGACAGTTTTGGATTTGTTGGATGACTATGCACGTGCCAAGGAAGTTTTCCCAGTAGGGCGCTTGGATATCGATACGCATGGACTCTTGCTCTTGACCAATGATGGCAAACTGGCTCATGCCCTTCTTTCACCTAAACGCCATGTGGATAAAACCTATCTTGCGCAGGTCAAGGGAATCATGACAGATACAGATGTTGAGACATTTGCCAAGGGAATTCCACTCAAGGACTTTACCTGTCAGCCTGCCAAGCTGGAGCTTGTGTCGATTGATACGGAAAAGGATCAAAGCCTGGTCCGAGTGACCATTGCAGAAGGGAAATTCCACCAGGTCAAACGGATGGTAGCCTACTGTGGTAAGGAAGTTGTGGACTTGCAACGTTTAACCATGGGAACTTTGACCTTGGATGAGGATTTGAAACGTGGAGAATGGCGTCGCTTAAGCAAGGAAGAACTAGAAGTCTTGCTTGAAAGTGTTCAGTAAAGTGGATAATCGGAAAAGGTAGGGAAAATGTCCCTGCCTTTTTCAGTTTTTGGTTGCTTCCTTTGTGAAAAGCGTTATAATAGACAGTAAGAAAAAAGGAGGATTTTATGAACGCGATTCAAGAATCATTTACAGATAAATTATTTGCCAACTATGAAGCAAATGTAAAATACCAAGCTATCGAAAATGCAGCTAGTCACAATGGAATTTTTGCAGCCCTTGAGCGTCGTCAAAGCCATGTAGACAACACACCTGTTTTCTCACTTGACTTGACTAAGGACAAGGTCACTAACCAGAAAGCATCTGGTCGTTGCTGGATGTTTGCGGCACTTAATACTTTCCGCCACAAACTCATCTCTCAATACAAACTTGAAAACTTTGAATTGTCACAAGCCCACACCTTCTTCTGGGACAAGTATGAAAAATCAAACTGGTTCTTGGAGCAAGTGATTGCGACAGCTGACCAAGAATTGACGAGCCGCAAGGTTAGTTTCCTGCTCCAAACTCCACAACAAGATGGTGGTCAGTGGGATATGGTGGTTTCTCTCTTTGAGAAATACGGTGTCGTTCCTAAGTCTGTTTATCCAGAGTCTGTTTCATCTAGCAGTAGCCGTGAGCTCAATGCAATCCTTAACAAATTGCTTCGTCAAGATGCTCAAATCTTGCGTGACCTCTTGGCTTCTGGCGCTGACCAAGCGACTGTTCAAGCTAAGAAAGAAGACCTCTTGCAAGAAATCTTTAACTTTCTTGCCATGTCACTAGGTCTTCCACCACGTCAGTTTGACTTTGCTTATCGCGATAAGGACAACAACTACCAAAGCGAAAAAGGCATCACACCACAAGAGTTTTACAAGAAATACGTTGACCTTCCACTAGAAGACTACGTTTCTGTGATCAATGCTCCAACTGCTGATAAACCATATGGTAAATCATATACAGTTGAGATGCTGGGGAATGTTGTTGGTAGCCGTGCAGTTCGCTACATCAACGTACCGATGGAACGCTTGAAAGAATTGGCTATTGCCCAAATGCAAACAGGAGAAACTGTCTGGTTTGGTTCAGATGTCGGCCAGCTCAGCAACCGTAAAGCAGGAATCCTTGCGACAGATGTTTATGACTTTGAATCAAGTATGGACATTCAACTCACTCAAGACAAGGCAGGACGTTTGGACTACAGCGAAAGCTTGATGACCCACGCTATGGTCTTGACAGGTGTTGATTTGGATGAAAATGGTAAATCAACTAAGTGGAAAGTTGAAAACTCATGGGGAGACAAGGTCGGTGCAGATGGTTACTTTGTTGCTTCAGATGCTTGGATGGACGAATACACTTACCAAATCGTTGTTCGTAAGGAATTACTAACAGCAGAAGAACAAGCTGCCTATGAAGCAGAACCAATCGTACTCGCTCCATGGGATCCAATGGGTGCCTTGGCAGAATAATTGAAAATAAAAAAGAATCAGATGATAAATCTGATTCTTTTTTTGTTTGTACATTCTCACCGAGATTACATGATACCGAAGAAACGAGCTGCGATACCAACTGCAAAGAGGGCAAGAATGATTGTGATTGGAGATACTTTTTTCTTAAGCAACCACATGCAAAGGAAAGTAAGGAGAAGTCCCATCAATCCTGGGATCAATGAGTTCAACTGACCTTGAAGCGTTTGTGGTTGAACGCTATCCAAGCTCATACCACTAAGTGCTTGACCAAGAATTCCCTTCAATTCTCCACCTGTAACAGCACCTTCTGGGAAGTTGATGTAGGCACCTTCTGATAATTGTTTACCTGGAAGGTTGATAGTGAAGTTGATGGATACCCAACGTTGTACAAGAACGGCAAGGATAAACATACCAAGGATAGAAGCTCCTTTAGTGATGTCTTTCAAGATACCACCTGACATGTCTTTAGTGATTTCAGATCCAGCCTTGTAACCAAACTCTTGTGTGTACCATAGGAAAGACATACGGATTGCATTCCATCCAAAGAAGAAGAGAAGTGGTCCAACGATATTACCAGTTGCAGCAAGTGAAGCACCAAGGGCACCAAGGATCGGACGAACTGTAAACCAGAAGACTGGGTCACCGATACCAGCAAGAGGTCCCATCATACCAATCTTAACACCTTGGATAGCAGCGTCATCGATTTCAGTACCGTTAGCGCGTTCTTCTTCAAGTGCAAGAGTAACCCCCATGATTGGAGCAGCTACGTATGGGTGAGTGTTGAAGAATTCAAGGTGACGCTCAAGAGCAGCTGCTTGGTCTTCTTTTTTAGTGTAAAGTTTCTTGATAGCTGGGATCAAAGAGTAAGCCCAACCTAAGTTTTGCATACGTTCGTAGTTCCAAGAACCTTGAAGGAATTGTGAACGCCACCAAACTTTTTGGCGATCTGATTTTGATAATTGAATTTTTTCAGCCATGATTGTTCCCCTTTCTAGTAGTCTTCTAGGATATCACCGATTGGATCGTTAGAAGTTGCAGCTCCTCCGCCACCGTTTCCACCTTGTTTAGAAAGGTTGAGGTAGATGAAGGCAAGGGCAACACCGATGACACCAAGGGCAATCAAAGTCAATTGAGAGATTGCTGCAAGAGCAAAACCGATAGCGAAGAATGGCCATACTTCACGAGTAGCCATCATGTTGATAACCAAAGCGTAACCAACGGCAACGACCATGGCACCACCGACAGCCATACCACCGTTCAACCAGTCTGGCATCAATTTAAGAGCATCTTGAACGGCAGAAGCAGGGATAGCGATAAGGAAGGCAGCAGGGATCGCAATACGTAGACCTTGAAGAACAAGGGCAAAGTAGTGAGCGCGTTCAACAGCTGCAATGTTTCCTTCTTTAGCAGCAGCGTCTGCAGTGTGAACCAAACCAACTGAGATTGTACGAACAATCATTGTCAAGAAAAGTCCAGCTACGGCAAGAGGGATAGCACTTGCAGTTGCAACTGCGATACCTTCAGTAGTAAAGTTACCACCTTTGATAAGGATGATTGCTGCAGCAACAGAGGCAAGAGCAGCGTCAGGAGCTACGGCAGCTCCGATGTTAGCCCAACCAAGGGCAATCATTTGAAGTGATCCACCAAGCATAATCCCTGCTTCGAGGTTACCAGTTACAAGACCGATAAGGGTACATGCAACGATTGGTTGATGGAATTGGAATTGGTCGAGGATACCTTCAAGACCCGCGAAGAAGGCAACAACTACAACCAAGATAGCAGAAATGATTGAAATATCTGACATGGTTTTATTCCTTTTCTATTTAATGTAAATTATTGAACGTTAGCTTTGCTAATCAAGTCAAACAAATCTTTTTTCGTGTCGTTTGGTACTTTACGTACGTCAAATTCAACACCAAGGTCACGCATTTTTTCAAATGTAGCAACGTCGTCTTTGTCCATTGACAATACGTTGTTGACCATTGTTTTACCAGTTGAGTGAGCCATTGATCCTACGTTAAGAGTCTTGATTGGTACACCACCTTCGATAGCACGGAGGGCATCTTGTGGTGTTTCAAACAAGATAAGGGCATGTGTTTCACCAAAGCGAGGATCTTTAGCAACCTCAATCAATTTTTGGATTGGAACAACGTTAGCCTTCACTCCGTTAGGAGCTGCTTGTTTGATCAATTCTTTACGAAGGTCATCTTTAGCAACGTTATCTGAAGCAACGATGATACGATCCGCTTTTGAATCTGGTGTCCAAGCAGTTGCGACTTGTCCGTGAAGGAGACGTGTGTCAAGACGTGCAAGGTTGATTTTCAATTTACCATCACCGATAACAGTTCCTTCTGGAATAGCAGCTTGGGCAACTGGAGCAGCTGCAGCACTTGCAACTTCCTCAGCTGGATTGAGCTCTTCTGGAAGAGCCTTGATGCCATCTTTGGCTTCTTTAATGATGTTTGCAGCAACTTTAGCTACTCCGGCATTAGCGTCCATCAGGCGTTCGGTGTAGGCTTGGATTAACATCGGCAAGTTAAGTCCTGTGATGATGGCAAATTTACGCTCAGGATTTTCCCCCATTACGTGGCTAGCTTGGTTAAATGGAGAACCACTCCAAAGGTCAGCCAAAACTAGAACCTCATCTTCTGCGTCAAATGCAGCCACAGCATTGTTGAATTTTGCGTATAAATCATCTGGACCTTCGTTTGGCATAAAGGTTACAACTTGAACCTTTTCTTGTTCACCAAAGATCATAGATCCTGACTGATGAATACCCGCGGCAAATTCACCGTGACTCGCAATAATGATTCCGATACTCATTATTGTCATTCCTCCTTATAAAATGTTTGACTTGTAGTTTAAGAAAACTTTAAGACTAACTAAGTATAAACCGTTTTCATAAAAAAATCAACAAATTAAATTAAATTATACAAAAATCATAGGAGTAACAATCTTTAAAAATATTGATATATCAATATTTCTTGAGCAGATTTTAAGAGCAAACATGTAAAATTTAATATAAATTCCAAATCTACCCTTATTTTGTAAAAAAGTTTGTTTTCGACAAGATTATCTCTGATTTTTGGTATAATAGAGAGTAATTTATTTTCTAGTATGAGAAGTTAGAGTGAGAGGTATGTATGTCCCCTTCAATTCAGTTATTAAAAGACCGCTATTTAAAAAATATCAAAGAAAATCCAGATCTCTATATCGGTATTGAGTTGGAGTTTCCTATTGTTCATACGAAAGGCCAACCTACAGATATTGAAGTCAGCAAGGACTTGCTGCGCTTTTTGGTGGATGCTCTCAGTTTGGAAGTTGAAAAGGTAGACCAGGAGGGCAATCCGATTCAACTTGTAGAACCGATGAGTCAAGATCGGATTTTGTTTGAAGTTTCTTATACAACCTTGGAGTTTGCCTTTGGTAGGGCTCAGAATATCCAAGAGATTGAAGGACGTTTTCAGGCCTATATGAAGGTAATCCAAGAAAAGCTAGGCGAAAAGAATCATGCTATCCAGGGTTGGGGGATTCACCCAAATTGGAATCAAAATGACAACCGACCTGTGGCTTATCCACGCTATCAGATGCTGATGGATTATCTGAGTATGGGGAGTCACCAAGAAAGTGCGCATTTACATGACTTTCCACAATACGGAGCCTTCATCTGCGGGAGTCAAGTCCAGTTGGATGTTTCGACCGATAACTACCTACGTGTCATCAATGCTTTCACACAGATAGAGGCAGCCAAAGCTTACCTGTTTGCCAATTCTGAGTTTTCTGGAGCGGACTGGGACACCCAGATTTCACGAGATATTTTTTGGGAAGACTCTATGCATGGGATTTATCCAGAGAATGTTGGTGTCAATTCAAAACTATTTCAAAATGAGGATGATTTCTTTGATTATTTAGACCATTCTGCGATTTTCACAGCAGAACGAGATGGAGAAACCTATTATTTTTCTCCGATTCAAGCTAGAGATTACCTAGCTACTGATGAGATTCCTGCTTATACTCTAAATGGGAAAGAAACTCTTCTTGTTCCTCTAGAAAAGGATTTCCAAACGCACCGTAGCTACCAGTTTCAAGACTTGACAACAAGAGGCACAGTTGAATTTCGGAGTGTTTGTACACAGCCGCTAGACCGCACCTTTGCTTCAGCAGCCTTTCATCTAGGTTTGTTGGTGAATCTTGACAAGCTTGAAGCTTACCTAGAAACAGCTCCTTTCTTTGAAAGTTTTGGTCGTGACTACAAGTCTTTGAGAAGACAATTTTCTAAGAAACACCTCACAGATGAAGAAACAGCTGGGATTGTCCAGTTCTCCAAAGACTTGCTAGCGATAGCAGAGCAAGGACTTGAGATGAGAGGTCAGAGTGAAACGACTTATTTAGAACCTTTGAAAGAAGAATTGGACGTATAATTTTCTTATAACGGAAGAATTTTCTGAAAAATCATGTTATAATGAATGAGACTATAGATAAAGGATAGAGATTTATGACATTAGTTTATCAATCAACGCGTGATGCGAACAATACAGTAACAGCCAGCCAAGCGATTTTGCAAGGTTTGGCAACAGATGGAGGCTTGTTTACCCCAGTGAGCTATCCAAAGGTGCACTTGGATTTTGAAACATTAAAGGACGCTTCTTACCAAGAGGTAGCTAAGCTTGTCTTATCAGCTTTCTTGGATGACTTTACAGCAGAAGAGTTGGACTACTGTATCACCAACGCCTATGACAGCAAGTTTGATACACCAGCTATTGCCCCTCTTGTCAAACTCGATGGCCAATACAACTTGGAACTTTTCCATGGTTCAACCATTGCCTTCAAGGATATGGCATTGTCCATCTTGCCATACTTTATGACAACGGCAGCTAAGAAACACGGTTTGGAAAACAAGATTGTCATCTTGACAGCAACATCTGGAGATACTGGGAAAGCTGCTATGGCAGGATTCGCGGATGTCCCAGGTACTGAAATTATCGTTTTTTATCCAAAAGACGGTGTCAGCAAGGTACAAGAGTTGCAAATGACCACTCAAACGGGCGAAAATACCCATGTTATCGCCATTGATGGAAACTTTGACGATGCTCAGACTAATGTGAAACATATGTTCAATGATGTGGCTCTTCGTGAGAAATTGGCAGCCAACAAGCTCCAGTTCTCATCAGCCAACTCTATGAATATCGGTCGTTTGGTCCCACAGATTGTTTATTATGTTTATGCCTACGCTCAGCTTGTTAAAACTGGCGAGATTAAGGCTGGTGACAAGGTTAACTTCACCGTACCGACAGGAAACTTTGGAAATATCTTGGCTGCCTTTTACGCTAAGCAAATTGGCCTACCAGTCGGCAAGTTAATTTGTGCTTCAAATGACAACAATGTCTTGACAGATTTCTTTAAAACTCGTGTTTATGACAAGAAGCGTGAGTTTAAAGTAACCACTAGCCCATCGATGGATATCCTAGTATCTTCAAACTTGGAGCGCTTGATCTTCCATCTTTTGGGAAATGATGCGGTTAAGACAGCTGAACTTATGAACGCCTTGAATACTCAAGGTCAGTATGAGTTGACTGATTTTGATGCAGAGATTCTTGACCTTTTTGCAGCAGAGTATGCGACGGAAGCGGAAACAGCAGCAGAAATCAAGCGTGTTTATGAGGCAGATGCTTATATTGAGGACCCTCATACAGCAGTTGCCTCAGCCGTATATAAAAAATACCAAGCAACTACAGGCGATGTGTCTAAGACCGTGATTGCTTCAACAGCTAGTCCATATAAATTCCCAGTAGTTGCAGTAGAAGCTGTAACAGGGAAATCAGGCTTGACCGACTTTGAAGCTTTGGCTCAGTTGTATGAAATTTCAGGAGTGGCAGTGCCACCAGCAGTTGATGGCCTCGAAACAGCTCCAGTTCGTCACAAGACAACTGTTGCAGCGGCAGATATGCAGGCAGCAGTAGAATCTTATTTAGGACTTTAAAAGAGAGGAAGTAAACTCGGTTGGGAAACTAACTGAGTTTCTTTTCATCAGGAGGAAGGATTGTTTAAGAAAAATAAGGATATTCTATAGCTTTACCTGCCATGGGTGAAAATTTCTTGCAGATGCTCATGGGGATGGTAGATAGCTACTTGGTAGCTAATCTGGGGTTGATCGCCATTTCCGGTGTGTCAGTAGCTGGTAATATTATCACCATTTATCAGGCTATTTTTATTGCCTTGGGAGCAGCAATTTCTAGTGTTATATCAAAAAGTTTGGGACAGAAAGATCAGTCTAGACTAGCCTACCATGTGACAGAAGCACTTAAGATTACTCTGCTACTGAGTTTGGTTTTAGGTGTCTTATCCATCTTTGCAGGTCAAGAGATGATTGGTCTTTTGGGTACTGAACAGGCTGTGGCTGAAAGTGGTGGCTTATACCTATCTTTAGTTGGTGGGACAATCGTTCTCCTGGGCTTGATGACTAGTCTAGGAGCCTTGATTCGCGCTACCCACAATCCTCGACTGCCGCTTTATGTTAGTTTTTTATCCAATGCTTTAAATATTGTTTTTTCAAGTGTCGCCATTTTTTTCCTTAATATGGGGATAGTTGGTGTAGCTTGGGGGACTATTTTGTCTCGTTTGGTCGGGGTTGTAATTTTGTGGTCACAATTAAAACTTCCATATATGAGACCGACGTTTGGACTGGATAAAGACCTGCTGACCTTGGCGTTACCTGCAGCGGGAGAACGTCTCATGATGAGGGCTGGTGATGTAGTCATTATTGCCTTGGTTGTTTCCTTTGGGACGGAGGCAGTCGCGGGAAATGCTATCGGTGAAGTTTTGACTCAGTTCAACTATATGCCTGCCTTCGGTGTTGCGACAGCAACAGTCATGCAGGTAGCTCGAGCAGTTGGAGAAGATGATTGGGTAAGGGTGGACAGACTAAGTAAGCAAACTTTTTGCTTGTCTTTCTTTCTCATGTTGCCTTTAACACTTAGTATCTATGCTCTCGGGACACCACTAAGCTATCTCTACACCAGCGATCCTGCGGCTATTGAGGCCAGTGTTTTAGTGACTCTTTTTTCACTTTTAGGGACTCCTATGACAACGGGAACGGTCATTTATACAGCTGTCTGGCAAGGTTTGGGAAATGCTCGACTTCCCTTTTATGCGACAAGTATTGGAATGTGGTGCATCCGTATTGGGACTGGTTACCTGATGGGAATTGTTCTTGGATGGGGTTTGCCTGGTATTTGGGCTGGAACGCTTTTGGATAATGGTTTCCGTTGGATTTTCCTACGCTATCGTTACAAATCTTATATGACATTGAAAGGATAAGAAATGCAAGAAACGGCTTTTATTTGGGATTTAGACGGGACCTTATTGGACTCCTATGAAGCTATTTTGTCAGGAATTGAGGAGACCTATGCACAGTTTTCCATTCCTTTTGACAAGGAAAAAGTTCGAGCTTTTATCTTGAAATACTCTGTCCAGGATTTACTAGTGCAAGTGGCAGAAGAAAGAGGCTTGGATGTTGATAGGCTCAATCAAGTCCGTGCTCAGAGCTTGGCTGAAAAGAATGCCCAGGTCATCTTGATGCCAGGGGCGCGCGAGGTTTTAGCCTGGGCAAATCAGCAAGGAATTCAGCAATTTGTCTACACCCACAAAGGCGATAATGCCTTGACTATTTTACGAGATTTGGGCTTGGATGTTTATTTCACAGAAATTTTGACAAGCCAGAGCGGTTTTGCTCGTAAACCAAGTCCAGAAGCAGCGACCTATCTTATCAGCAAATACCATTTAAAACCAGAGCGCACCTTTTATATAGGGGACCGGACCTTAGATATTGATTTTGCTCAAAACAGTGGCATCCAGAGTATCAATTTCCTTGGAACTCCGGTGGATTGCAATCATCAGATTTCTTGTTTAGCGGATATTCCTTCTCTCTCTTTATGAAAGTTCTATGAAAGAGAATATGTCAGCTTTGTAACAAAATTCATACAAACTATTTCAATTAATGTGGTTTGTTACAGAGCTTAGACAGTTTTATTAAATAGCCCCCAAAGGGCTTTTTTTCTTTTTTCTTTATGTTATGATAGAAAGGTACTACATTTGAAAAGGAGTTTGAATAGTATGAAGAAACGAATTATTTTAGCATCAACAGTAGCTCTATCACTTGCCCCTACCTTGGCGACTCAGGCAGAAGAAATTGTATGGTCACCACGTTCAGTTGAGCAAATTCAAAACGATGTTGCTAAAAGCGAAAATAAAACAAGTTATACAATTAAGTACGGAGATACCCTAAGCACGATTGCAGAGGCTTTGGGAGTAGACTTAAATGTCCTTGCAA
The DNA here is from genome assembly GCF_000187465.1 of Streptococcus infantis ATCC 700779. Taxonomy (GTDB): domain Bacteria; phylum Bacillota; class Bacilli; order Lactobacillales; family Streptococcaceae; genus Streptococcus; species Streptococcus infantis. Next base: position 1,631,486 of record NZ_GL732439.1, read on the forward strand.
ACTTGAACAAAATCACAAATATTGACTTGATTTTCCCAGAAACTGTACTGACTACAACTGTTAACGAAAATGAAGAAGTAACAGAGGTTGAGGTTTATACACCTCAAGAAGTTGGTTCTGATGTAGCAAGTGCAACAGCAGATTTAACAACGAATCAAGTAACAGTAGATGAACAAACTGTTCAAGTCGAAGATTTGACACAACCAGTTGAAGAAACAACGACTACTGTTGAGGAGACAACTACAACAGAAGCAACAACTGAAGCTGTAGCAGAAACTACAGTATCGTCAGAAGCAACAACAGAAGCTGCGGCACCTGTCGTTGAAGAAACGACTACGGTCGCTGAACGAACTACAACAGTTGAGGAAACAACTACGGCTGCTGAACCAACTACAACAGTTGAGGAAACAACTACGGCCGCTGAAACAACTACAACAGTTGAAGAAACAACGACTACAGAAGCAACAACTGAGGCTGTAACAGAAGCTCAATCGGCTCCAGCAACTTACCAAGCTGAACCAAGTCAAGGTGCATCAGCAACTTATACAGCGCCAGCGGCTCCTGATTATGCAACTATTGCAGCAACAAAATCTGAAAATGCAGGTCTCCAACCACAAACAGCTGCATTTAAAGAAGAAGTAGCTAACTTGTTTGGTATCACATCATTTAGTGGTTACCGTCCAGGAGATCCAGGTGACCACGGAAAAGGTCTTGCTATTGACTTCATGGTTCCAGTAAGTTCAGCTCTCGGTGATCAAATTGCAGATTATGCTATCCAAAATATGGCTAGCCGTGGAATCAACTACATCATCTGGAAACAACGTTTCTACGCACCATACGATAGCAAATACGGACCAGCCTACACTTGGAATCCAATGCCAGATCGTGGTAGCGTCACAGAAAACCACTATGACCACGTTCACGTATCAATGAACTAATAATGAATGAGAAGTTGGGAACTGATTCAGTTTCCACTTCTTTTTTCTATTTCGAATTCTTAGGTAGTGAAAAAATTCAGGCATAAATATAGATAAAAAGCCTTATAGAAACATGACGAGGAGACTGTTTTATATTTTTGGAGAGTAGTTCTGGTTAAAATAAAAACAACCAGCACTTTCTATGAAGGTGCTGGTTTTTAATAACTGCTGTTAAACTTTTCTCCGCTTGATTTCAAGCAGTCTTTGATAGAAGAAGATTTGGCTACTATAGATATAAGGGAAGATAGAGATACTTGCGATTCCAAAGCTAATCCAGATAAGGATATACCAAGGAAGTAGTTGTAAATCAAGGACAAAGCGTTGGAACTTATAGCCTTTCATGAGAAAGCGGCTGGTATGCAGCACGCGGCTCGGTTTGGCAATTCCGATTGCAAGGGTGTCACATAAAAGTAGTTCAACTTGGGAATAGGCATAATATTGTGGAAGATAGATAATGGTTCCCAAAATCATTACTAGGACGCTACCAAAGAAATAGAGAGCAAAAGTAAGTAGGAAGTGTTCGATATCTGGATTTGTCACGTCGACAGATGGAAATTCGGGATGAAGTTCCACAAATTTACGAGCCATGGCACTGCTATAAAAGAGCAAGTAGACTCCAAAAAGATTAGGGATGCTCCATAAAAAGAGGTAGAAACGCTTGAGTAAGAGCGTTAGAAATGTCTGGGTAAAGAAGCGATGGTCAAATAAGGACAAGCTATCCTTAAAGGAAAGCTCAATCTCAGAAATTCTGTAAAGATTAATGGTAGTAAAGAGAGCGCCAGCAAGGATAATAGAACTTGTAAATCCAACGGCTATCGGAAAGAGAGCAGACTGGATTATGATCCCTAGAAAACTCAAGAAGGACTGTTCAAGAATGCCTTCATCAAGTAGGGATAAAGGTCTGATAAAGCTCGATAGAATAAAGAGAATACTTGGTAATAAAAAGACAAGCAGCAAGCGAGGGTGCTCGGCTTGAAATTGTCTAGCCTGCTCGCGAACTTCTTTTAAATTAATTTTTGGGTACTTCATTCTTTCATTATACCATAGTTCGTGACAGTTCCTGTTTTTTTTGATAGAATCATACAGTATGCCCTTGGGCACAAAGTAAGAACTGGGACTGTCTTTCCCAGCTTCGGAGGTAAAAAATGTCAGATTCGCCAATCAAATATCGATTGATTAAAAAAGAAAAACACACAGGAGCTCGTTTGGGTGAGATTATCACACCCCATGGTACCTTCCCAACGCCTATGTTTATGCCAGTAGGGACTCAGGCAACGGTCAAGACTCAGTCGCCAGAAGAATTGAAAGACATGGGTTCAGGGATTATCTTATCCAACACCTATCACTTGTGGCTTCGCCCTGGGGACGAACTCATTGCCCGTGCTGGAGGTCTTCACAAGTTCATGAATTGGGACCAACCAATCTTAACGGATAGCGGTGGATTCCAAGTGTATTCCCTAGCAGACAGCCGTAATATTACAGAAGAAGGGGTAACCTTCAAGAACCACCTCAACGGTTCTAAGATGTTTCTTTCACCTGAAAAGGCCATTTCTATTCAAAACAATCTGGGCTCAGACATTATGATGTCCTTTGACGAATGTCCTCAATTTTATCAGCCTTATGATTATGTGAAGAAATCAATCGAACGTACCAGCCGTTGGGCAGAGCGTGGATTAAAAGCTCACCGTCGTCCACATGATCAAGGTTTATTTGGGATTGTACAGGGGGCAGGATTTGAAGATCTTCGCCGTCAGTCAGCTCAAGACCTTGTCAGCATGGACTTCCCAGGCTACTCTATCGGGGGCTTAGCAGTTGGAGAAACTCATGAGGAGATGAACGCTGTTTTGGATTTCACCACTCAGCTGCTTCCTGAAAACAAACCTCGTTACTTGATGGGAGTAGGAGCGCCAGATAGCTTGATTGATGGCGTTATTCGTGGGGTTGATATGTTTGACTGTGTCTTACCGACTCGTATCGCTCGTAACGGGACTTGTATGACCAGTCAAGGTCGCTTGGTTGTCAAGAATGCTCAATTTGCGGAGGACTTTACACCACTTGATCCAGAGTGTGATTGCTACACATGTAAGAACTATACCCGTGCCTACCTTCGTCACTTGCTTAAGGCTGATGAAACCTTTGGTATCCGCTTGACGAGTTACCATAACCTTTACTTCTTGCTCAATCTCATGAAGCAGGTTCGCCAGGCCATCATGGATGATAATCTCCTGGAATTTCGTGAACATTTTGTTGAAAAATATGGTTATAACAAGTCAGGGCGAAATTTCTAAATTTGGCTTGAAATCCACTAAAAATCCTAAGTTTTATCTTAGGATTTTTCTGTTTTTTTTGATAAAATAAAGGTACTATGAATGAAAGTTAGATGGCTTTTTTTGCCAATCTAATGAATGGAGAATAGACTCGTATGCGTATTAAATGGTTTTCCTTGATTAGGATTACAGGTTTGCTTTTGGTACTCTTGTATCATTTCTTTCAAACGACTTTCCCAGGAGGTTTCTTCGGGGTTGACGTCTTCTTTACCTTCTCAGGTTTTCTGATCACATCACTTTTATTAGAAGAATTTGGACAAAAAGGGAAGATTGATATCTTAGGATTTTTTAGAAGACGTTTCTATCGGATTTTTCCACCAGTTGTTTTAATGATTCTTGTCATCATGCCATTCACCTTCTTGGTTCGCCAAGATTATGTGGCAGGGATTGGTGGGCAGATTGCTGGTGTTCTAGGATTTATGACTAACTTCTATGAAATGCTGACAGGAGGAAGTTATGAATCTCAGTTTATCCCTCACCTCTTTGTTCACAACTGGAGCTTAGCTGTTGAAGTTCATTATTATATCTTGTGGGGCTTGGCAGTCTGGTTCCTATCTAAGCGAGCGAAATCAAGCGGACAACTACGAGGAACAATCTTTCTACTTTCATCAGCTGCCTTTATGGTTAGCTTCCTTTCGATGTTTATCGGTAGTTTTATTGTGAGTTCTTACTCAACAGTATACTTTTCAAGTTTGACTCATGTGTATCCCTTCTTCTTAGGTAGTGTGCTTGCTACCGTAATAGGGGTTCGTCATGCAACGCCACTTTTTAAACGTTTGAATAGAAGCTTGGATTTGAAGCAGACTTTGCTAGTCTTTGGAGCTGGGCTCGGAGTCTTGCTATTACTGACCTTCTTTGTGAAATTTACATATCTCTTTGCTTATTTATTCGGCTTCTTGTTTGCAAGTTTAGCAGCGCTTCTGATGATTGTTGCGGCACGCGTCTTGCATGAGAAAACACTGACGATCAAAGAGCCAAAGATTATCAGCTTTTTAGCGGATACCAGCTATGCTGTCTATCTTTTCCACTGGCCGTTTTATATTATTTTCTCACAGTTAATGGGAAATATTCCGGCAGTGATTTTAACCACCATCTTCTCATATATCTTCGCAACCCTTTCTTTCTATGTCATCGAACCTTTAGTAGCAGGAAAATCTACTGATCTCTTGCAAAAGGCAAAAGAAATTCCGCACATTAAACCGGTCTTTGCTGGCAGTGCTGGAGTACTTGGTCTGATTACCGTTGTCGTGATATTGATAGCTCCTCAAGTAGGTGCATTTGAAACGGATTTGATGGTTAATGGTCTCAATCAGGCGCGAACCAATATGAACCGAACAAAAACCATGGCAGATCAAGCAGAAGCCAGTCGCTATAATATAGCTGACGGTGTATCCATCATTGGAGATTCGGTAACCTTGCGTGCTTCAGAGGGACTAAAAGAAGTCTTGCCAGATGCGCAGATTGATGGTCAGGTCAGTCGAAATACCAAACAGGCAAATGAATTGATGCTGAATTACAGTCAGAATAAAGCCTTGCCTAAAATTGTAGTCATTGCGACTGGCGTTAATAATCCTGAAAATTATAAAGCTGATTTGGATTTGCTGATAACAAATCTTCCAAAAGGACATCAACTTGTTTTAGTAACTCCATATGAGGGGGATACAACGCAGGAAACGCAACCTTATGTTGAGCAGTATGCAAGCTATGCGCGTGAACTGGCGCAAAAATATCCATATATAGCACTAGCAGATTGGAACCAAGTCGCTAAAGATCATCCAGATATTTGGAAGGGAACTGACCAGGTTCACTTCGGTAGTGATACGACCAAGCAGGATGAAGGAGCAAAACTTTACGCAGAAACCATTAATGCTGCCGTTAAAGCTCTCACAGACAAACCTGTTAAATCAAAATAATCACTAAAAAGTAGAGATTGTATCTCTACTTTTTGCTTTAACGAGAATTGGGAAAAACTTGCCAAATTGTCAGAATTATGAGAAAATAGGTGCAGTATAAAAATGGAGGGAATGCAATGAGAGAAGACATCAAGATTAATGATCGTGCTCTAGCATTGGAAGATCAAATCATTGAAGTACTCGAAAAAGTTTATGATACAGATGTAGAGTTAGATGTATACAATCTTGGATTGATTTATGAGATTCATTTAGATGAGGCTGGACTTTGTACAGTTGTTATGACCTTCACCGATACTGCCTGTGACTGTGCAGAAAGTCTGCCTATCGAAATTGTGGCAGGTTTAAAACAAATTACTGGGATTGAGGATGTCAAGGTTGAGGTTACCTGGTCTCCAGCATGGAAGATTACACGCATTAGTCGTTATGGGCGTATAGCTCTAGGACTCCCTCCACGATAAAAAAATAGAGTGATAAGATGAATTATGAATCGGGATTAAAGACCTGATTTATATTTTTCTTTTTTTGTTTATTTATTTCATACAATAAACAAAAATTTTTGTTAAGAGTAACCACTTCACTCAAAAAAATGTTATTATAGTAGAAGTGATTATAATAAAAAGAATAAGGTAGGATAGATATGAAATTATCTGTAGTAATTCCGTTTTATAACGAAGAGAATATGATTCAGAAGATGTATGATGAATTGGTTAAAGAAATCAATCAAATTACAAAAGCCGAATTTGAAATTATTTTTATTAATGACGGTAGTAAGGATCGTACTTTTGAACGTATGTTAGCCATCGCAGCTGGCGATTCACGTGTTAAATACATCAGCTTCAGTCGAAATTTCGGGAAAGAAGCTGGAACTATTGCAGGACTTGAATATGCAACAGGAGAAGCAGTTATTCTAATGGATGGAGATTTGCAGCATCCACCAGCAATGCTTCCAAAAATGATTGAAGCTTATGAGCAAGGATACGATGTTGTAAGTGCTCGTCGTACACGTACAGGAGAAAAACGTCACCGTACTTTTTTAGCTAAACATTTTTATAAACTTGCCAATAAAATGATGGATATCGAGCTAATGGACGGAGTCTCTGAATTCCGATTGTTTAGCCGTAAAGTTGTAAACGCCATCATATCTATGCAAGAATACAATCGTTTTTCTAAAGGAATTTTTGCTTGGATCGGCTTTAACGAAAAAGTTATCGAATATGAAAACCAAGTTCGTACTGTAGGTGAAACAAAATACTCGTTGAAGTTCTCATTGAACTATGCGATTCAAGGGATTTTATCATTCAACGATAAACCTCTACGTATGTGTATTAATTTTGGTTTATTCTGCTTATTAATTTCATTGGTTTATGTTCTTTGGACCTTTATCCAATATCTCGTAGTACCGGATTCACTCGTGAGTGGATACTTTACTACAATCTTCTCAGTCGTTCTCTTTGGTGGAATTCAATTGATTTCTATTGGGGTACTCGGAGAATACATCGGTAAGATTTATTACGAAGTGAAGAAACGTCCACATTATCTTGTTGACCAAACGAACATTACTGTAAAAGGAGAGCAAAATGACGACTAAGAAAAAAGTCTATCTAGCAAGTTTTATTGCACCTATAGCCATCATGTTTGTGGCTTGGGCTATTGATGGCTTCTTTCCTTTCGGGACAAAGTCACTCATGGCGGTTGACTTTAACGCACAGTATATTGGCTTATATGCTTATTTCAAACATTTATTTTTAAATGGCGATTGGAGTAGTTTCTTCTACTCTTTCTCTAAATCCATTGGAGGTGGGATGTTAGGGATTTGGGGCTTCAACTTGTTGAGTCCATTTAACTTACTCTTTCTATTAACCTCTGAAGAAAATTTCCAATGGGTGGTCCCAATTGTTATTGCCTTACGTTATGGAGCGATGGGATTAACCATGGCACATTTCTTGGTTAAACGTTATGATGGATTAAAGAATAAGGCCTACTTGGTTCCAATCGTCGCTACCATCTACGCATTAAATGGGTTTAATGTTAGTTATCAAATGAACCCAATTTTCTATGATGGAATGATCATGCTTCCATTAGTTTTAATTGGGGTTGAACAAGTACTAGATAATAAGTCTCCAAGAGGCTATATTGGCATGCTTGCCTTATCTCTCTTTGTACAATTTTACATGGGTTATATGACCTGCATTTTTGTGGTCATTTATGCTTTATTCTACATTATTCGTTCAGAGAACTTAAGAAATAAAAAGGTTATTCTAACAAGATTGGGGAAATTAGCTGCCGCATCTATACTAGCTGTTGGAATAGTATCAGCTGTATTGCTCCCAATTCTGATTAGTTTGGTATCAACAAAAGGGGGCTTACAAAGCACTCTGAGATTTGATTGGAAGTTACAAATCAATCCGTTTGAGATTTTAGCAAAACTCTTTTTAGGAGCTTTTGATAATACTTCTTGGCCAGCTGGACCTAACTTGCCAAATATATATGTAGCTAGCTTTGGTTTACTAGGAACACTTTATTACTTTATTTCAAGTAAGATTTCAAAGTGGAGTAAAATTGCAGCAAGTTTTGTTCTCGTAGTGTTTTTGATTTCTTGTGCCCATGAATTTACAAGTAAGTTGTGGCATATGGGACAAAATCCTGCTGGATTTTTCTATCGCTTCTCATGGATTATTGCTTTCTTTTTAGTTTATTTGGCTTATCTAAGTCTACGAGAAGTAGAAAAATTTACTAAAAGAGAAGCTAGCTTCCTACTGATTAGCGGTGCAGTTATCTTTTCTATTGTACAGTTACAACAACACTCTTTCTTAACAGTTTGGCAACGTCTTGCAACGATTTTGATTTTTGTGGTTTTGCTTGCAGCTTTATTCTATCCTAAAGTGAAACACTCTTGGATGATTATAGCTGCTTTGACTGTAGTTGAGTTAACAGCTAATGCAGCGCTTGTTCAATCAAGAGTTGGGTATACAGACGCTTATAAGTATCACGATGCAGTTTTGCAATTAAAGGAAGCGATTAATCCAATTAGACCTGACCACAGTGATTTTTACAGAATTAACAAATCATTTAATTTAAGTAAGAATGATCCATTTATGGTGGATTATCCAGGACTATCGGTTTTCAGTTCCAACCTGGAAAATAGTACACGTGATTTATTTGACCGTTTAGGAAACAACGGAATTAATGCAACAACCTACTATCAAGGAACTCCGTTCCAAGATGCGCTCTTCTCAGTAAAATATCTAGTTGCTCCAAAACCAGTGCTTAAAGAGGACTATCCTGATACATCCAAACTGTATGTATTCGGAAACATGGTAACGCGTAAAGATATTACGACAAAAGCACCTGTTTATGAAGCTACTAGAACAAAGACATTCGAGACAGGTTTGATTTTGCCAATTGCTTATGGTGTTAATGATGCAACGGTGAATGTGAAATTAGAGAACCATCAACCAATTCAAAATCAAAATAAGATTGTACAAGCTATGGGGGCAACGAGCGAAAATTATTTAGCTGTACTCGGAGCAAATGAGATGAAATTGGACAATATGGAAGTTGTAGATCCGTCTAAACCGGAAACCTATAAGCGTATTGATTCTTCAAAACCAGGAACGATTACCTATCATTTAGTACCTCAATCTGCTGAGGATTATTGGGTAGCAATTCCGCAAATATTATCTCATACAGACAAAAATAAAATTCGTGTCATGTTAAATGGCAAAAATTATGAATTCCAAGATAAATTCCAACAAATGCAATTTATTCAAATTGCACATAATTCAGTTGGTCAACCTACAGATTTAACGATTGAAATTGATTCGGATAATGAATATAATTTATCTGGACTGCGCTTGGCTCGTTCTAATGCTGCTCTAGCAAATCGTATCATTCAAGAACGTCAGCTGCAAGGAATAAAATTAACTCATTGGGATAATCGTAGTTTTAAAGGAACAGTTAATATAACTGATGACAGTACTTGGATGATGACCAGTATCCCATATGAAAAAGGTTGGACTGTTAAAGTAGATGGAAAAGTAGTTGAAACTGCTAAAGTTTGGGATAGTTTGTTAGCCTACAAGATTACACCAGGTGAACATACAATTGAAATCAGCTACTTGCCATCTGGATTTGTTGCAGGTTTTCTAATTTCAATCTTATCAACCTCTCTTTATGGATTTGCAATTTATAAAAAATGGATTTAATTTAGTAGGAGTAGACTATAATGAAAATTTCAAAAATGAAATTAAAATTTAGTTCGCTATTCTTTGTTCCATTTATGGGTATGTTAGGAGTCTTCCTTTGTTTAGGGTTGACTCCCTTTTCACAAAATTCGGTGCATAGTGGAGATTTTCTTTCACAATATTTTCCGCTTTATATCGGATTACATAAACTATTTTGGAGCGGCGATTTTAGCGGTCTGTTTTGGTCCTTCTCTAAATCCCTGGGAGGAGCAATGCCAAGTGTATGGGGCTTTAATAGTTTAAGTCCTTTCACGTTTTTATACGTAATTTTTCCAATTTCGACATTTCATATTTTGAGTTATGTGATTCCACTCATTCGCTTTGGAGTAATGGGAGTGGCGTTTGGATATTTTCTTGAAAAGAAATATCAAGGGATTAGCAAAAATTACTGGCTGTCATTAGGTTTATCTACATCTTATGCGCTTAGTGGATTTATTGTATCTCAGCATTTCAATCCCAACTTTTTAGATAATCTAATTTATGTTCCTGTCATTCTTCTTGGTATTGAAGAAGTCGTAGAAGGAAAACGATCATTTAAATTACCGATTTTCCTTGCAGTCAGCTTGATTACGAATTTCTATACAGGGTATATGATGTGCCTTTTTGTGGCTCTATATGCATTCTATGCTGTTTTTTCAAAGAAAGCTTCCTTGAAAGACTACCTATTAAAAATTGGTAGGGTTGCATTGTTTGCAATGATTGGAGTAGGACTTGCAATGTTCTGGCTGCTACCAGTCTTTGGTGCCTTGGTAGAAAGTAAGGCGAGTGCAGGAAGTACATTTGAATGGTCTTTTAAAATCGTAAATGATCTTATAACTTTTCCTCAAAAATTTATTTTAGGCTCTTTTAGTGAAAAAGAGTGGGGGAACCCAAAAGCCTTACCGCACCTTTTCATTGGAAGTTTAGGCCTTTTTGGACTGTTTGTTTTCTATGTAAAAAAAGAAATTTCCCTTCGTAGCAAATTATCTGCAACATTCGTATTATTGATTTTATTACTTTCCTTCAATATTCAAGGCTTTGATCAGATTTGGCATATGGGGCAACGTCCGGTCGGTTTCTACTTTAGAAATTCTTGGATTGCAAATGCCTTTATGTTGGTCTTAGCTTCTGAAAGTTTGATGAAGTGGAAAAATAGATTCCGATTTAATGAATTTTTGGTAGCTCTTATAGGTTTTGGGTCAATTTTATTGTTCTCAATGCTTGCTACACTTTCTTATGTAGAAACATTACAGAAAATACTTGCATTTATTATTTATAGTATCGTTTTATGTGCATTCTTTCTAACAAAGGTCGATTTATCTCGAAGACTACAAATAGTTACCGGAGTTGTTATTGTAGAGTTAATATTGGGTGCGTTTATTGGACTGAAAAGAGTACCATTTTTCGTTAGTAATTCTAGTTTGAAGACTCAAATGGAGTATGCGATTGCTTTTGATGAAGAAGGTTATAGTAAATTAAATCAATTTACACGTCTGGAGATGAATAAGGGATTGTCGCATGCCAATTTCCCGATTGCTTATAATTATAATGGAGCCTCTCACTTTACATCGAGTTTAGAGCATACATTAATTGAAGAATTTAGTCACTTAGGACTTCCTGCCTCACAATCAGTTGTAAACTATACAGGGCGAAATATTATTTTAGATTCTATGTTTGGTTTTTCGCGGTTTATGATGGGTGGCGATGAAAATAAAGTCTTTGCGGATATTCGTGGTTTATATCAGAAAGAAGGAACCTTAAAGAACTTTGCTGTTTATCAAAATCCATATGCCCTCTCCTTGGGATATTTAACAAATAAGGATCTTGCAACAAATGTAAACTTTGAAAAGCACAAACCAGTTAATAATTTAAATCAATTGTTACAAGTTGTGGGAATTTCGGAGAAAGAAGGTCTTAAAGAAGTAAGTGTATCAGAAGCTCATGTTGAAAATTTAACGAAAAATGGTGACAAATATACAATTACTCAAGAAGGTACTCCGGTAAAAATTGAATGGCAGTTATCTCTTGAACCAAACAAGTTGTACTTTGTCGAAATTCCAGAAAGACAAGCCGGTTCAGTCATTAAATCAAAAGTGTTGGTAGACGGATCAAGTTATCCTTATGAAAATCGATTCCGAGAAAATCAATTATGGGTGGTTGGAAATGGAAACTTAAACAAAACGCTCACATTTACAATTGATGAAGGAAAAGCCAAAGAATGGGATATTCGTGATTTTAAATTCTATTCAATCGATATACCAACTCTAACCAAAGCTTTGGAACAGTTTAAAAAAGCAAATGACATCACCATTGATTCCTATTCAAATTCAACAGTGAAAGCACACGTTAATGTTACAAATAGTGAACAATCCTTTGCAACTTTCACTATTCCATACCATTCAGGTTGGAGTGTAACAGTAGATGGTCAAGCTCAAGAAGTTCAAAAATCGCTTGGTTTCTTTATGGGTGTATCACTAACGGAAGGAGAACATGAGATCGTGTGGACATATAATCCTCCAGGGTTAAACTTCGGAGTAATGCTTTCACTAGCTTCTCTTATTCTGCTCGTTTTCTTGTGGAAAAAACAAAAAATAGAATAGCTGACACACTCTGCGGCTATGATACTAGAAAAGGATGAAGTTCCTAAGAACTTCATCCTTTTTGTATGTTTTTTAGAATGGTTGGTAATAAATCAATCCGTAATAGTGTTTATTTTTTACCAGATTGTTCCATATTCCAGAAATCTGTAACGGCACCACGTGATGCAGAAGATACGGTATGGGCATACTTACCAAGGACACCACGGCTATAGAGTGGTGGCAAGGTTGTTTCTGCCTTGCGTTTTTCAAGTTCTTCATCAGAAACGGCCATGGAAATTTCTTTGGTATCTTGGTCAACCGTAACGATATCCCCTGTACGGAGATAGGCAATTGGTCCACCATCCTGAGCTTCAGGAGCGATATGTCCAACAACCAATCCATAAGTACCACCAGAGAAGCGTCCGTCTGTCAAGAGGGCGACTTTGTCTCCTTGACCTTTACCAACGATCATTGATGAAAGTGATAGCATTTCAGGCATACCAGGACCACCCTTAGGTCCAACGAAACGAACAACGACAACGTCGCCATCAACGATTTCATCTGACAAGACAGCTTGGATAGCATCTTCTTCTGAGTCAAAGACCTTAGCTGGACCAACGTGACGACGCACTTTAACACCTGACACCTTGGCAACTGCACCGTCAGGAGCAAGATTACCGTTCAAGATGATAAGCGGGCCGTCCGCACGTTTAGGATTTTCAAGTGGCATGATGACTTTTTGACCTGGAGTAAGATCTGCAAAGTCAGCCAAGTTTTCAGCGACAGTCTTACCAGTACATGTGATACGGTCTCCATGAAGGAATCCATTCGCCAACAAGTACTTCATAACTGCAGGCACACCACCAACTTCGTAGAGGTCTTGGAAGACATACTGACCAGAAGGTTTCAAGTCAGCCAAGTGAGGCACACGTTCTTGGATAGTATTAAAGTCCTCAAGTGACAAGTCAACATTAGCTGCGTGGGCAATAGCAAGCAAGTGAAGAGTGGCATTTGTAGAGCCACCTAGAGCCATAGTCACTGTAATGGCATCTTCAAAGGCTTCGCGAGTCAAGATGTCTGAAGGTTTGATCCCAAGTTCAAGCATTTTGACAACTGCACGACCGGCTGCTTCGATGTCTTCTTTCTTATCAGCAGATTCAGCTGGGTGAGAAGAAGAACCTGGCAAACTCATCCCCAAAACTTCGATAGCAGTAGCCATGGTATTAGCTGTATACATACCACCACAACCACCAGGGCCAGGGCAGGCATTACATTCCAGACGTTTCACGTCCTCAGCAGTCATATCGCCGTGATTCCACTTACCAATTCCTTCAAATACAGAAACCAAGTCGATGTCTTTGCCATCCAATTTTCCAGGGGCGATAGTACCACCGTAAGCGAAAATAGCTGGGATATCCATATTGGCAATGGCAATCATAGAACCAGGCATGTTCTTGTCACAACCACCGATAGCCACAAAGGCATCGACGTTATGACCACCCATAGCAGCCTCGATTGAGTCCGCGATGATATCACGAGACGTTAGGGAGAAGCGCATCCCAGGCGTTCCCATGGCAATACCGTCGGCTACGGTAATGGTCCCAAACTGCACAGGCCAAGCACCAGCAGATTTAACACCTTCTTTAGCCAATTTCCCAAAGTCATGCAAGTGAATATTACACGGTGTGTTTTCTGCCCAAGTCGAAATGACCCCAACAATCGGTGTTTCAAAGTCCTTATCTGTCATACCAGTCGCACGAAGCATGGCACGGTTAGGTGATTTTACCATGCTGTCATAGATGCTGCTGCGGTGACGTTTATCTAATTCTGTCATTTGTTCCCTCCCATTTCAGTTTGTTCCATTATAGCACAATTTTCACATGAATAACAGAAGAAAATTTTTAAATTTTCAGACAATTCAGTAGTGTAAGATAAAAAAATACAACTTTTTTTGTCAAGTAACTTTACTTTACAAAAAAGTTTTGTTATACTGTTACAGTTGATGAAAATCAAACCTAATTGAATTTATATCTTAAAAGGAGAAAAACGAAATGGCAGTACCTGCACGTCGCACATCAAAAGCGAAGAAAAACAAACGTCGTACGCACTACAAAGTAACAGCTCCATCTGTAAACTTTGACGAAGCAACTGGAGATTACTCACGTTCACACCGTGTATCACTTAAAGGATACTACAAAGGACGTAAGATCGCTAAAGCTGCATCAGCTGAATAATAGAAGGGAGATACCATGCGCGTAAATATTACACTTGAACACAAAGAATCTGGTGAACGCTTGTACCTTACTTCTAAAAACAAACGTAACACTCCAGACCGTCTTCAATTGAAGAAATACTCACCAAAACTTCGCAAACACGTTGTGTTTACAGAGGTGAAATAGGGATTCACTACACGTCAATAGATGTGAGAAACCTTGATTTAAAGCGATTTTTGAAATTCTAAATTTCACTACATTGCAATATAAATCAACCGAATCACTACCTTTTTCACTACCTTTTTTGAAATAAGAATAATGATTCGGATATATAAAAGAAGAGGAACTTTAGTATGAAGCTCCTCTTTTTTATTTGTTCTTTTACTTACAAATTGTGAGACCTGGTTTGAACAACTTTTGTTTAAATAAATCTCAAAAGCCTTTAATATCAGGCACTTTTAGACTTTTCTGAAAGCGTTATTTCATTCAATTTTAACTAATTTCATCTGAATGGTGTGAATTTTAACCCTAAAATACACTAATTGAGCTAGAATTTTACAAAAAGTTCACACCATCTGGAAATATCATTCCCAAATTATCTTTAACTCTTTTACATCGGTTTCTGATAAGACATGAATTATCCCTTCAAAATTTAGAGGGGATTTTTTCAACTCCTATATAAAGTTCTTATAATCGCATTTATGTATTTACGCTCTCCATTAGAATAATTTCTGAATACTTCTCCACTTCGAGTATATATTATCAGTTCATCATATGGTATAACCTCAAAGTCATCAAAGGAGTTATTACATACAAAAGCAAAATCAACACTTTGTACACTAAATATTGTTGCTCTAATTTCAAGTTCGATTTCAAAATCTGATTTTTATGTAGAATTGCAACAAGATTTTCCTTATCTTCTAAGGGTTTATAATTATTTTCTTGATTCACAACTGCCTTCATTTGGAAAATAGCTTCATCAATTCCAATACCATATAAATCAATATATAATAAATCTTTCATGATAACAGGTGGATTGCAATCATCAAGACGGATAGGAACAAATTTCAAGCCACTATTGACACTACTCATCAGAGCACTCTGCCATTCTCTAGCAACCATATTACTCCCAAGAGAATTTGTAGGCAGAAAATAGAAAAAAGTAGTATATTGCTCTAGACCCTCTTTCATTTTACCTATGATACTATCACCAGGTTGCATTGATCATCTATCATAGAAAATATTATTTTACCAAATGTTATCTCAAGTTGCCTTGCAACCATATCCACTAATTGTTGGTCTGGTAATGTAAAATAAGTTGTGTAAACAATTGCGTATATTATAAAAACATCCAGAATAGTAACACTTTCTTAAAACATTTGATTAAAAAGCACCCTAACTTCTATGATTGAGCTAAAACTGTAGAAATTAGAGTGCTTTTACTATTAGAAAGAATATGTACATGGAATTAAAAAGGAATTTAAATTCATCTAAAGAAAGTTGATTTTTCAACTGAATAATATTATAAGAATATCGAGTTGTAGTTATGTTGAAAGTAATCTTATAAGTGAGTAATTAGGAGTAGAATACGACAACCTTATCTTTTTAGTAGAGTAGCTTAATATATTTTCTATGAAAAATCAATTGACTTTATAACTATTTATCGTCTTTTTTTACCATATTTTTAACACCTTCGATTGCGCCTTCAACGGCTTCTTTTGTATCTTCTGCCACTTCTTTAGCTTTAGAAACTACTTTTTCTGCAGCCCCTTCTTTTTCTGTTTTCTTGTCGCCAGTCAATTTACCGACACCTTCTTTGATCGCACCTTTTGCTTGATTAAATTTTTCTTCTGTAGGCATAGTCTTACCTCCATATTTTTATTTGTACGTTTTTAAATATCCAAATCAATGAACACGTGGTTTTTCATTTGATGAAGAGTCAGTTACAGTTTCTACGCCTTCGTCAACTTTTCTTTAACTGCTGAGAATCCATTCCCCAAACCTGTTTTAACATTTTCAAACTGTTCAGATGCAAATTCACCTGTTGATTCAACTGCACCAGTTACACGATCTTGCAAGCTTACTGAATCTACTTCATGTTGTTCTTTCGTTTTAATATCGACAACATTCACGTTCACTTCAACAACTTCCAAATCTATTTGGCTTCTTCGGTTGGAAGTTTCATTCCTTTCCAG
>NZ_GL732439.1:1648926-1673540 GCF_000187465.1 Streptococcus infantis ATCC 700779
CTATATTAATCTCCTACCTTCCTCTGAAAAGTCAACTTTATTTAATACTGCATATTTCTAATAAATTAGAATCAGGATCTTTTAAAGAAAAATAAGTTATATTATTCCATTCTTTTAGCTCAGAAACACAGATTCCCCAATATGGTATCTAGGGAATTTCGCTTTTTCAAATAACACTACATCCCATCCTTTGCGCTGTAACAATGTTGCAATTGAACTACCTCCAGGTCCGCCTCCAATAACAATAACGTCATAATTAGTTTTCATTATTTAACTCCTTTTGATTTGACTTATTATAATCAGCAATGATATAATTAGATTGCTAATTATTTAGATGATAACTTTAATTTTTTTATTTGTCAAGTTTAGGAGGCTATCTTGAAAGAAAAAATTTTATATATATATCCCACCAAACCATTTAATTTTGATTTAACGAAAAGAATAGTTAAAAATTTCTTCCCTACCAAAGAGAATTATAGGATAATTAATGACAACATAGTTTTTTCATATAACCTAGCAAATCAACTTGTTATAGTTGCTCTGAAAAGTTTGGGGACACTAGAGGAGCCAAAAATAAAGGTCAAATTATTATCTCATAAAGGATTATATGATTCGGAAATAAAAAAAATAAAAAATAAAATTATCAGGCAGTTTTCTCTTAAAATTACATTATCTGATTTCTATGAGAAGTTATATAATTTTGACTTTTTAAAATATAAATTTAAAAAGCTTTATGGCTATCATCCCGTTTCATTTAGTTCTATAGAGGAAGCGGGTATTTGGGCAATTTTATCTCAACATTCAAAATTTCAACAAGCTTATAATCAAAAAAAAGACATATCCCTCTTGTGCTCCTTTAAAGAAAGTGTTAAATCAATAGAATTTCATGGATTTCCTAATATAAAGCAATTAGGTTCAATACCAAAGGAAACCTGTATTGAAATAGTTGGTGATTGTAGAAAAGTTACATATCTTTCTAACTTTATTTCAACATTGAACAATATAGAAATTGATGATTTATATACTTATTCATACGATAAATTGTTTGATCTTTTAATTTCAATAAAAGGAATAGGCACTTGGTCAAGTGAATTTATTATTTTACGTGGGGCTGCTAATTTTGAAAAAGCCCCCTTATCAGAAAGAGCAAATATAAAAGTTTTCCAACAGTACTACAATGAGCAAATAGATAAATATATATCTTTTTACAGCACTTATAGTGGTTTATGGATTCATTATCTAAGGATTTATGATTATTTGAACAAAGGAGTTTTATCTAGATGAAAAAAGATAGCATGAATAAAATTATTAACGACTCATGGGGATTTGCGGAAGCAAGAATATTAAATACATGTTTTAAATTAAAAATATTTGATAAGATAAATGATGGTAACAACACCATAGAAAAATTAGTACATGCATACAACTATAACCCTTCTATTATGAAGTCTATGTTCTTTGTACTAATAAACAAAAATATTTTGACATTTGAAAACAATAGGTATCATATAAACAGTGACTACTTTGATTTTATTGTTTCAACTGAAAGTAAGTATATTGGTAACATTTGGAAAACTCATGAATATCTTAATAATAATCTTTGGAATAATCTAGAGTTGTTTGCTAAAGATGAATCTTCAAAGGAAAATCTTTTTGCTTTTGAAGATAATAATCACTGGAAAAACATTTTGCCTTATTTAAATTCACTAGCTTCTAATACTTCTGAAACTATTTCTAACTATTTTCCTAACAACAATATTAGGGTTTTAGATATTGGATGTGGCTCTGCCAAGTTACTTTCTACACTATTAGAAGATCATCCAAACTGGGTAGGAGTTGGAATCGATAATCCTTCACCAATAGCAAATGCAACCAATAATAATATAAAACTTATTGAAGATGGCAGACTACAGTTGCTCCCTCAGGATATATTTTTTTACAACAAAGATATTGGAGAATTCGATATTGTAGTTCTAAGTAATATATTACACGGTTATAATAAAGAACAAATTATTAAATTATTAAATATGGTTGATAAGTATCTTGATAGTGGAGGACGATTATTAATAAATGAATTCATAATTGATGAAAACTCAGAGGATATCATGCAACATATATATAATATTCAATTTTCAATGACAGGAAATGGAAAATCGTTTTATCTTGATGATTTGGATAATTTACTTAATTACTGTGGCTACTATTATAGTAAATCAATTGAATTGGATAGTCCTTATAATTGTATTTTGTACTCTAAAAATAAGCCAAAATTATAATTTTTGATAGCGATAATCATTGGAAGTCAATTGGTTAAAAAATTTGGTTTACAAAGAACTTTTAAAACTGAATTGCTTACATTAATTATCCTCTACCTTATTCTACCTTTTGCTAATAATTTTTGGGTAGCCGAAATTTTATTAACAATTATCTATATAAATAATGGATTTATTTTTCCTTTGTTTATGGCGACTTTGCAAGGTACTGTCGAAAATGCACGAAGTACGATTTCTTCATTATCAAATGCAGTAATGTATTTAGGTGAAACAATTGCAGGTATAGTGGGAGGAGTTCTCTTTGTGAAATTTACAGGATTCTCAGGAATTTCTGTTTTCGCAGCTATTATGATTGCTTTATCATGGTTATTGTATTCACAAGCAGGGGCGTTTAAGAAAGATAAATCTTAAGCTCAATATTTTAATTCTAAAAACAATATAAAATAAAGAAGCTGGGACAAAAGCCCGACCTCAAACATAAAAAGCGAACAAAACTAGTTTTCTGGCTTTAATAACAGTCTCTATCCTTTAGGTAAAAATACCGATTTTATGGTATAATAAAGATAACGTTATACAAGGAAGTGTGCCATGACTCTTGATGTAAATAAAGAAGAATTAACAATTTTAGGGATTCCCTTTGATAACTTTTCAGATTTCGATACCGTCTGGTATGCTATTGGGTCATCAATGATTGAAAATTATGAACCTACTGTTCAAGATGTGATTGATTTAAAAACTTATGTTATCAACAAACGAAAGGAATTGAATATTGGTTAAGAATCAATACGAAGGCTATGAGTACATTGACCCCAATCACCAATATACCTATCCAAATTCTACAGTCTTAATCAACAAACAAAATATTACAAATATTGAAGAAGCCTACCGGAATGAGCATTTATTCGTTACTAGAAGGCTTGCAGACTTGCGCTTGAAAACCATAGAAGTCTACTCCATTAGTGATATTTTAGCCATTCATAAATATTTATTTCAAGATGTCTATGCTTGGGCGGGACAATTTCGCAAGGTGAATATCTCAAAAAATGGGAATCCTTTTATGTCAATACAATCTTTCAGTACTGCCCAAGACTATATCAACCATCTTATTCATACCTATTATCAAACTGCTAATTCAAAAGATGAGATTATTAAACAATTAGCAAAAATTCTTGATAATCTTAATTATTTCCATCCCTTTCGAGAAGGGAATGGACGAACTCAACGAGAAGTTATTCGTTCCTTAGCACTATCAAAAGGTTATTCTGCACAAGTACGCGTGTAACAAGATGATGAAGTTTACAATCTTTATATGGATGGGACAGTCTATGGGGACTTAGGAAAGTTAGAAGAACTACTTGGCAAAATACTGGAAAAATTGTAAATTAATCTACAAAAACACTTGTATATTTTTTAAATATCCTAAATATCACAGAAAATTATAACTTACTCAAAACTTAAAGACAAAAAGCTTCTGAAATCTAACGTTTCAGAAGCTTTCTTCTTATCATAAAACGACTGCAACTATTAATCGATACCACATTATCGATATTTATTAAAATAATTAATGTTTAAGTAGTGGTCCGCTAAGATGAAATTCAAAATTTGTAACATCAACTAAACCAACAACTTTGTCACTTTGATATAATTCCATCAAAAATTGTGCCATCTCTTCACTTGTGTGATATTTAGCAAAATGCTCATCATAATTGTATTCTTTCGAATCTGTAGCAACTTGACCGAATTCCGTTTTTGTGGCAGCTGGAGCTAAAACCTTAGCTTTTAATTGATGTTGATTTGCCTCTAGTTCCAATGCCAAGCCTTCTGTAAAAGCACTGACATAAAATTTACTTGCACAGTATGTAACTGCATTTGGAACCATCATGTATCCGCCTCTAGATGATAAGTT
Source organism: Streptococcus infantis ATCC 700779 (assembly GCF_000187465.1). GTDB lineage: Bacteria > Bacillota > Bacilli > Lactobacillales > Streptococcaceae > Streptococcus > Streptococcus infantis. The sequence goes on from NZ_GL732439.1 coordinate 1,653,106, forward strand.
AATCAATTGAGCGCCTTTACAATCTTTATAATCTCTCACATATAGAGTTGATAGAATTGTTAAAGCTTCAATGTTTAGATGGATTAATGTTATTATCTTTTCTAAATCTTGAGATTCAACCTTATCATAATTTCCAAAACCAGCATTATTTATTAGCGTAGTAATGTGATATTTTTTCAAGCTTTCATAAAGAGCAAAAACATTACTGGACTTCGATAAATCAACAACTTTAATAACAATATCTAAATCCGGATAATGGTTCAAAATATCTTGCTTCAATTTTTCTAGTCGTTCTTGACGCCGAGCAATTAAAATAAGATTCGTTCCTAATTTTGCAAATTGTCTTGCTGTCTCCGCTCCTATACCAGCACTGGCTCCAGTAATACAAGTATAATTCTTCGTTTGTTCCATACTATTTTCTCCTTTACAGATTGCTATTTGCATTTTTTATAAGAGTCGCTGCTCCCATCAAGGTTCTTGACAGCCTTATCACTAAGCCCCTTTGGAGCTCTCTATTCCTTCAAACCAATTTTTCGTCTATATGGTATTACCTCCTCTCCTAGCTTTATATCAAATTCCTTTGATGCTATGTATTTTACATAGTAAAGTGCACTTTATGTCAAGAGAAAACTGAAAATTTTTTGATTTTTTAAAAATTATGCTAAAATAATAAAAAAAAGGGGGAAAAAATATTATGGCTCACTATTCTATTGGAGAATTTGCTAAAAAAACTGGACTTTCTATTTCCACACTTCGATACTATGAGCAAGAAAAATTGATTTTCTCACACAGAGAAGAAAATAATCGTAGATACTATGATGACTCTGATATAGCGTGGACTCAATTCATTATTAGATTAAAAAAGACGGGAATGTCTATTAAAAATATGCAAGAATACGCTGACCTAAGATATAAAGGAGACTCCACAATTCCTCAACGACTTAGACTACTATTTTTTCAACTTGATGAACTTCATAAGCAACAAACTGAAATTAACCAACATATTGATTTTCTTGAAAAGAAAATTAAAACTTATTTAGGTATTAATCCTAATTAGCACCATTATTATTTTCTTTATCCAAAAAAGGGATTGAAAACAAAATTTCAATCCCTTCAGAACGAAGACAAACGTTATTTTTGGCGTTTGTTTTTTTGTATTTTCAAAAATATTTTGTTTCATCATTTGATATTCTATCCAAAAACCGGATTTAGAACAAAATAAAAATAGATAGCAAATATCCCTTTTTATTACTACAATTTAAAGAAAAATAATTCTTCTTATTAACAACTATTGTAGAAAGAATTTCTTTAAATCAAAAAACTATGGTTCAACTATTTTAATTAAATAATACTTTTATATATTTTAACTTTATGTTTAAAAGATTCTATTCCACCTTCAAGATAATCAACAATATCACTGTTCAACAGGTAAGAAATTCCCTACAATAATCCCTACAATTCTAGGATCTTCATCATACGAAAGAAAAATATCTTTATAGTTTGGATTGATAGAAACCAGTCTTAAGCCATGCTCCTCTCGATAAACTCGTTTAATATAAGTCTGGCTATTGCAGACTACGGCATAAACTGCTCCATCATAATCAAATCCTGTCTCACGAATGAGAGCCACAGAGCCATTTTGATATTTGGGTTCCATTGAGTCACCAGAAATCCATGAGGCGAAATCGTGGGCTAGTTCTTCATCAAAATAGACAGTATCATAGTTTTGATCGTTATACACTGATGAACCAATACCGGCAGACATTTTTTCGTAAACATGGTACTCATACAGTTTTTCTGATATTGAAACAACGTTTTTACATTTTTCTTTTTGAACTAAGCTTCTGACATAATTAAGTGCTTGATCTTTATCTTCGTCTGATAAGGTATTATATAGTCGGACAATTTCAAGCTCTGTAAAATAACCTTTTGATACTTTTAGAATATGCTCCAAAAGCTTTACTTTTTCTCTAGATGGTTGTTTTACTCCACGCTCCCATGCGGAATAGGCTTGATAGCTGACTCCCAACTGATCAGCAATATCTTTTTGGGTCATTTTTAGCTCTTTTCTACGAGCTTTAAGTTTTTCTGGTTGATACATAGTTTTCCTCACATTAATAATAGTTTCAATTCAGCTTTTTGCTTTGCCTCTTTGTCTGTTAGTCTATTTTTATCCCAAACATAAGCTATAGATTTTCCTTTGTCATAAATGAGCCATACTTTTAGATTATCATGGCAAGTCTTTATTACTTTCCAGTTCTCTTGTTTTAAAAGTTCGGGATATTCTTGACTAGTCACGAAGCCTCTTTTGCTCACAGATTGCTCAATCTTCTTGATTAGAGAAGTTTTGTAGTCGTTAAATTCTTTAATAATTTGATCTCGAATATTATGAAACAAAAGGAGTAGTGTGGCATTTTGTCCATCAATATAAGCATCGATAGCCTGCTTAATGGTACTTTCTTTTCCAGGATAATATTCTCTAAGCAGATCTAAAAGGCGAAAGAACAATGCCTGCTTTGAAACATCCAGGCTATTTTGAATGTGTTGAAAGGTGTCGCAACTATAATAAATCTTTGACAACAAAACAATGTCAGGCATTAGTACGATAGCAGAGAAGATATTTGCTTCTCGCTCTAGTAGGCTTTCCTGATTATCAATAGATTCTGCAAAATAATTACCTTCATGCTCTAGGATAAAATGTCCTAGCTCATGACACAGAGTAAAATTTTGCTTCACAATGGGATTATCCTTTTCATAAGAAAAACTAATACCTAATTCATCAATAACAGTTAGTCCTTCAATCTTATGATTTGAGAAGTGGTGACTAATTACTTGAATTTGATATTTTTGAATACAATGTTGAAAGAAGTAATTAAAATTATAATTTAATAATGAAATATCATAATCCTTCATGTATTGGTATAACACATGTTTTGTAGACTTACTTATTCTTGTATACAATTCATCCAAAGAATGATACCTCCTTTAAGTATAAATTACAAAACTAAACCATTTTGGTTGAGTCAATTATATAAAAGAAGTGGACGTTTGTCCACAATACTATATGCTTACTCAGGTCCGAAAATTTCCAGAAAAGTCGGAACATAAATCCTATATTCCTTTGGTCTGTATAAAAATTGATAAGGTAATATAAATTGAATAAAAATACTTTTTATCTCCGAAAACTCAAATACTTTTTTGGGATGTCGGCTTAAATCTAAAAATAGGTTCCAAGTATACTTTTTATCAAGGATTAGCTGCAGTTCTTTTGAGAGATTTTTATCAGCACTCAATTTAATTTGTTCTCTTTTATGTTCCATGATTTCATCTATAATGTCAAGCGGAACATATCCATAACTTTCGACTCCCATAGAATCTTTCATTCCTATATGTAACAGTTCTGACAAATCTAGGCTATCATACTCGATAATATTTTTGACTACTTCTTTTATTTCTAACTCAGTATACGGGAGGTAAACCAATGTATCAATCGCTTCATTAATCACACAGTTTAATTTCGCTTCTCCAATATCAACTGATATTTTTCTACCATTTTCAATATTATTACGATTTTCTTTTATAATATTTATTATGTTCTTTTCATCATTTTTTAAATTTATTTTTTCAACTATATTCTCCTTAATTGCACGTTCAAATACTCCCGAAGACTTGCCAAAATCACAAGGCCATTGGTTATCACTTAAGTAGCAAGAGGTAATAGAAGTATAATCTTTAATGATCAACTTATTAGCTTCTTTGAAGAGATCTGTTTCTTTAAAATCTTTCATTGCTTCAACTGATTTGAATCGTTCAATTTCTGATTCTAGTACATTAGGTTGGGGATAAATAACTTCTGTATTTATTGTATTACTTGAGTATACTTGTCCATTATGTTTAAATTCAAAATCAGCTTCTCTATCTTTAAAGTAATAATGTGTAACAATATTTAACAAATCCCACAGAAATACTCCTTTTTGATTATTCATTCTAGATAACTCAGGAATTGAGAAATCAAAGAAAGGATTATAATCAGCAGCCTTTAATATTTTAAGATTCTCTTCTTGAAACTCAGTTAATTTATTACTTTTTTCAAGTCTCCTAACAGCTACTCTAACAATAGATTTTATAAGTTCAATTTCCTCACTCGAAATTCTCCATAAATAGCCATTTTTATATTCTGTATTCTTTTCTATTCCATCCGTTGCAAAAAAGGCTGCAACTTCAATGTCAGTAGTGAAGTCTATGAAATCTGTTTTATATCCATAATGTTGCGCTATAGCGAGACATTTATTAAGGTATTCATCATTTTGTAAATTTAATGTTTTATTCTCCTTAAGTTTTTCAACAAAGAATTGTGTTTTTTCCATTTCTTTTGAACTATAATTAACACGAGAAGCTGATGATTGTATTGGCCAACAATGGATCTGACCTCTATAATAGTATTGCTTCCCAGTTTTCTTTTCATACTTTTTCAGATTTCTTACCAAATCGCTTAATTTATTGAATATTTTAGTCATATACTTCTTAATCCTCTTTATTAAAAGCCTTCTTCCTCTCCTCCATAAACTCAATCAATTCTTTCTTAAAAGTTTCCTTTTCTTCCTCAGTTAAACCTCTTGAGTTCATACGGAATAACAATTCAATATTATCTAGTTCATCTGATTTTTCTTCTGAGTTCCCAACTAGATAATCAATTGATACATCAAGAATTTGTGCAATTTTAACGAGATTTTCTTGTGTTGGTTTTTTCTTGCCTCTCTCCCAGTCTGCATAGGAAGATTGTCCTATCCCTAATCGTTTTGCGAGTTCAACCTGAGTTAAGTGAGCTTGTTTTCGTAATTCTTTTAAACGTTCTGCAAACGCCATAGCTATTCCTCTTCAAATTTTTTTAAAAAAATTTCAAAAATCCCTTGACTTTTATCGCCAACAGCGATAAAATGTAAATATAGCTGGTGGCGATATTAAAAATCAAAATAATAATCCCTACCAATTGAGATCATTGACAATTAAATAAAAAGTGCGTCTGACAACCAGAGGACTGATCATCAGAACTACACATAAACTTCGTACCTTTATTGTAAATGTTTTGATAAGAAAAGTCAAGTCCGTTTTATGGTTGAAGTGAAGATAGAAAACAAGACTCAATTCTTGTGGGCTTCCACGCATTTCGGACTTTCGCACTTTTCCGAATAGTAAAGTGAACTGGCTTCGCCAAAGGGCGTAAGAGAATCTTAAGGGTATGATAATGACTCCCCAATGAGATTGGCTGGGAAAGCGATGGTAATTGACGCAAAGCACCTTGCTAAACGTTGCCACCGTGGAAAGAGGGATCTTTCCAACCAAATAACTTTTCTTTACTGCTGTCTATCTATTTAGATAGACCTACTCTCAAGCTACTAAGTTCTTTCCTTTTTTCACTTAGTAGCTTTTTTACTTATTACAATAAAGGAGAATGATATGACAAACTTTTTTCGCACTACAATGTAAACGACTCTATGATAACTATGAATTTACCTATGGTATGTTTAGTGAATCAGATAAACTACAGGCTAAACTTTATGCTCAAGCTCAAATAGATCTAGATCATCTAGCTCAAGATGCTCGTAGAAATGGCTATGCTCATGGGGATATTCAATTCTATAGTCGTATGTTTAAACGCAAACTTTTTACACACTATTACTCAAGAGTGAAGCAACTAGCTTAACTCTTTTTATTTTACACTCAGAAAGGAAAATCTTATGATCTCAGAAACACTTAAAATGAAACCAGAATTTATTGGCCCTGCTTACTATGAACGTTTAGGAAATGCTCCTAAATTTATTTTTGGAAAAGAAGGCAAATACCAACGCCACATTCTAAACAGCGCAGAGCACGGTGCCTTTCATGTCATTACACCAGCCTCTACAACAGTCTTTCCAGAAGATGCTCTAGTAGAAACTGTCAATCCAATCTTTTTCCCAGATACTGCTTTAAACGGCAATACTGTTGCACCTTATCTCAATGTCTTTGCGGAAAAATTGGTAATCAAAAAATAAGAAATAAAAGGAGAAAATCACATGGCTAAAATTGGATTAAACTACGGAGAAAAACTACAAATTGCTGACAAGACTTATCGTGTCATTACAGACGGGTTAGATGTCCCAGCTGTCCTTGGAAAACTAACTTTCCGAGGCATTGAAGGTCCTGATATCATCTTTGAAGTGGATCGTTCGCAACGAAATCCTGATGGATCATTTGTACAAGTCAATACAGGTGAGATCCGTGGTATTGTTGTAGGGATTCATTCTTCTGTCCAGCACGAAACCCTCTTTTTCACTATCGCAGATATGTCTGAGTCTGAAATTGAAGACCTGGGTATTAAATACCGAGAAGAAGTTGAACTAGAAGATATTGTTATCACCCATACCCACGTCAATCGTAATGATATCTATAAACTCTTTGCTTCTAAAATCAAGAAAAAAGCTGGAGGCGCACCGACTAAAGAAAACAAACCGGTAGAAAATAAGAAGGAAAACTAGGAGGTGATGTAGGATGAAACTCTTTACCTATCGAGGAAAAAGAGTTCGAATTTTTCATCGTAAACTAAAGGGAATCACATGGTTTATCTGGTGGTTTCCTTTTTTGTTGGCTATTAGTGTCTACAGCTATTTACATTTAGAAGAATTAAAAGTCCATCCCTTACCCCAAGGATATTTTCTAGGAGCTGGATTTCTCTTTTCTTTAATCTTCTCTTGGTTTATCAATCGGGTTTGCTACAGGAAGATGCTCTTTTTTCAAAAGCTAAACAGCCTTCGAATTCTTTCTCGCTTTTTGCTAGAGAATAACCTCTATCTAGTTAAAAAGGTTAAGCGTGAAAACAGGATCATTGAAAAAATCACCTTACCTCAAGTGTATATCAAACAGTCTCGCTACAAGATTGAAGTGAGTTTCATTCTAGAAGGTAATAAATTTCAAGATCGCTTCCTCAACCTTGGAGCTACGCTTGAAGTCATGTTTAATGGAGATTTTCGTAATAAAACCTTTGATAATCGCTTTATCAAATATGAAATTGCTATTAACCGAATTGATAGCAGGATCACCATCGATGAAGTAAAAGTCAAGGGATCCAAACTCCAGCTCATGAAGGATGTAGCTTGGGATTATATTGAAGAGCCTCATCTTCTCATCGGTGGTGGAACAGGTGGAGGAAAAACCGTTGTTCTCATGACCATTATCTACGCTCTTGCTAAAATCGGCTTTGTTGATATCTGTGATCCTAAGAATTCGGACCTTGCTGGATTAAAGAAAATTCCAGTCTTTCATGGTCGGGTTTACACTAGTAAGGAAGATATCATTAACTGTTTTAAAGAGAATGTAGAGTTCATGGAAAAACGCTATGAACTGATGTCTACTTCGCCAAAATTTCAAGCTGGAAAGAACTTTACTCATTATGACATGAAACCAAAATTCATTCTTGTGGACGAGTGGGCAGCTCTTATGGCAAAAATTGACCGTGACTATAGCCAACAGTCAGAACTGATGGAATATCTCTCACAGTTAGTTCTAGAAGGCCGTCAAGCTGGAGTCTTTATCATCTTTGCTATGCAACGGCCCGATGGAGAATTTATCAAAACGGCTCTTCGGGATAACTTTATGAAGCGTCTCTCCGTCGGTCATTTAGAATCAACAGGATATGACATGATGTTTGGAGATGCTAATAAAACCAAAGAGTTCAAAAAGCTAGATGAAATCAATGGAGTCAAGATCAAAGGACGGGGCTATATCGCAAACAACGGTGAGTTGGCTGGTGAGTTTTTCTCTCCTTATGTACCGCTTGATCAAGGATTTTCCTTCTACGATGCCTACTCTAAAATTCCTATTATGGAATTTGAAGGAGAAGAGTTCTCAGTATTTGAAGAATATAAACCACTGCTTGAAACGATTGATCCTATAGAGAAAGAGAAGACTATAGAAAACGAACCAAGCAAACGACCACTCAAGGAATTTGCGGACGAACAAAATCTTAAAATGCCAACCTTACGCAAGATTATCTATCTCTTAACAGAACAAGGGATCATCTTTGAACGGACTGTATCCGCTATTCTAGTGGATCCTTTTCAAGAAAAACTTCTTCTTGAAATCCTCGCTCAATTTGAAGAGGGAGGACGCAGGTCTTATCCAAAAGCAGTTGAAGCGACGATTGTTCATCATGGGCTAGGACAAGGGCAAGGGCAAGCCTGACCGCAGGTCAGGCGCAGACCGTAGCCCGAAGTTTCTAGGCCATGATGAAACTTCAACCCCCGTTTTCTAATAGGGGGGTTACAATTGGCAAAAACGCCAAGTCCACCCCTCCTCATTCCTTATGGGAGTTGGGTTTTCAATTTTTATGAAGTGTGTCACTTTCTTCAAAAAAGTGTGTCACTTTGTTAGAAAGAGGTGTTGCGATGAATGGACAAGATTAGTCCTTTTCATATTAAGAATTTCAGAAAACAAACAGGACTTAGTCAAAAAGCATTTGCACAAGCTGTTAATCTTCCGACCAGAACCTACCGCTCTTATGAAACAGGCGAAAGAGGACTGACGATTGATAAGTTTAGAGAACTTAAAGAAAAACTTGGTTACTATCAAGATTGCGATAAAAACAGTCTTCGGGCTCAAATCGACTATCTACGACTGACCTTTCCGAGATTAAAGGATTTAGACGCTTTCTGCGAAAACTTCCTTCACTGTCACTTAAGCGAATTTACAGACCAAGAAACTCGTCTCATGAACTATACCCACTTATGGCAACGAGGGAACATCTGGATTTTTGATTTCTTTGATAAGTCTGTGACAAATGACTACCAAACTTGCCTTCAATTATCTGGTCAAGGATGCCGTGAGCTGGAATTACTACTAGAAGATAAGGGAATTACTTGGCAGATTTTTCTTCAAAACATTCTTTATTCCTATGAAGATGTTCGGGTGAAACGTCTCGATATCGCCCTAGATGAACTCTATAAAGGCTACGGTCACGAGGAAGAACAAATTCAAATTCCAAAACTGATTGATAAGCTCTATTCCAAAGAGATTGTTCTAGATACGATCAAGAAATGGAATATCACGGGTGGTGGATCTTTCACAGATAATGAAGACATGGAAGCGAATCACGGCTTGTCCATTTACTTTGGGAGCCGTCAAAGTCAACTCTACTTCAATTTTTATGAAAAGCGCTATGAAATTGCTCGAATGGAAAACATCTCCTTGGACGAATCCTTGGAGATTTTTGGTATCTGGAATCGCTATGAACTCCGCTTTTCAGATCAGAAAGCTCAAGGCATTGTAGAGGAATACATCAACGGTGTAGATCTCGGAGAAATCGCCAGAGGCATCATCAATAAAGAAATTCAAGTCTATGATGGAGTTACTCGTTTTGGAGCCTATAAACCTGATGAAAAATGGCAACGGCTCTTTGGAGGTGTCGAACCCTTAAAGCTCTCAACCAACCCACAGCCTTACAGTATTGAGCGAACGATTCGCTGGCTGACCTATCAAGTTGCTAACTCCCTTGCACTAGTCACTGAAGCAGATAAAATCCTGCAAACAGAATACATGAAGATGATTCAGAACAGCGGAGAAATAACAGACCGAGGAAAGGCCATGTTACGACTTCTCAAAGCTAATAAACAATATGAACACTAGAAAGGAAAAACGATATGGAATACAAAGTTCAAATTAATTCACTAGACAACTTTAAAGCCTGGTCTGGTGGACTAACCACCTTGAACACTGTCCGTGAACGTGGTGGAGTTGATACTTTAACGGTTATCTGTGAAGATATCTTCTCTGGTGATATACCTACAGAAACTACGATTAATGACTGGCTCTGGTTTGATTCTGATTTTATCTACCAAGCTCTAGGCTACGATGATCTTCTAGAGGCTTCTTAAGATGCTGAAGAAGATTTATCAAGCAGACTTTCTGCTTCTTCCAGAACAAGAATTCTGGCATATGTACATCCTCTTACGAAAAGGCAAGGAATTCTACTACGAATGTGCTGGTAGGTGTACAGAAGAACTTCCAGACAATAGAGGTTTCTACAACTATGAACATGCTTGTTTCACGCTAGATGGTCAAGTGTTGAGCGTAAATAAGAAAATGCGCCCCTCACTCATTACTTATATCCAAAAGACCATCAAAGACAATCAAGAAAAATTTAGAAAGGAAATTGAAATGGCTACTAAAACTATTTTTGAAAAGAAAGTCTCTCAAGTCACCAATGAACTGGGAGAATTACTTAAAAAGAAAGATCACAGAGAGGCTTGGACCAAGGCTGGAGAATTAAATAGTCTCCTTAAAAAAGAAGAAGCCAAGGATCTAAAACCTGACTTGATCGAACAACTCCAGACTGAGCTACGAGGCTACTATTACATTAATGGCGAGATCGAAAAAGCCAATAAGCGCCTCTATGCAAAAGGCTCAAAGCTCATTGAACTTGCTAGTCTATAAAAGGAGGATCTATGGATAAAGCCAAACGCTACTTGCTTCAAGTAAAAGAATATCTCTCACACTTTAAAAAGGTGGAGAAAAAAGGAGGCCCACCAAAACTAAAAGTCACCAATAAAAAGACCGTCAATATTGCAGTCATAGGAGGAATTGCTTTCCTCCTTTTTGTTGGTCTCTTGGGATCTATTCGTGCTATCACACTATCAAATAAAGTAGGAACACTACAAGCTCAAGTTGAGGCTACTAAAAAACAAAAGGCACAACCAATGGAGTCTAGTAGAAAATATGACTATAAACTCCAGTATTACCTGAATGATTATGTCTATGCTTACTTCACCCTCCCACAAGAAGGCGATAAACAAAAAGCTCAAGTGGACTACTTAAATAAATTTTACAATTTCATCCCTGATGTAAAATCTCAAGGGCAAGTTCGAAATCCCAGCTCACTTCTCTATTCTCAGTTAGTGACTGTAGAAGGAAAAGTTGCGACCTATAAGGTTAAATACAAGGAAAGCATCCATCGGGATAACAACACAGAAGAAAAAGAAATTGTGACAGGTTTCAATATTCCATTTGATGAAAAAGATGGAAAATATTACGTTTCTGGCCTTCCTTGGTTTTCTGCCATTGAATCCTCACAAGCTGGACACTTTAGCGAAGATGATAAGCTCCAATTAACTGCCAATGATCATTTTTCAGATGGTCAGCGTCAGAAAGTAGAGAAATTCCTCAAGGTCTTCTTTACCAACTACACCACAAGCCAAGATAATCTTAATCTGATTGCTAAGGATGTGGATATCATCGCAAATAGCACTTTCAAAACGATCGACTACACTTATCTCAAACAGGACGGTGATGATTTAATCGCTTATGTCCAAGCTACCTTTGAAGTTGGAGGTACCACTCACTCGGAAAACTTCACCTTTACTCTCTCAGAAAAAGAAAAGACCTACTATGTCTCAAAACTAGAACACACCATTCCACTGAATTACGCAAATGATAAAGAATAGGAGAACTCTATGAATACAAACAATCTACGAACCTTCCTTCAGGGTGATGGAATTTGGATCCTGACAGCCATTGCCGTGCTCTTAGCGATCAAGGCTTGGCGGAACAGCTCTTGGCTTCAACTCTTCTCTGTCGTTGGTTTCTATGCCGTTATTGTTTCAATTGCGAAAGGACAAGATATCCTAAAAGCAGTCGGCTGGTTCCTACGACTCTTCGGTATTGAATCAGGACTTTAAGTATGAATGAAGAAAGACTTTATGATTACAGTAAGGGCCTAAATGCTCCTTATTGGATCCAAGAAATCAAGACAAAAAAGGGCACTCGACTATGGTACTTTGCGACACCGATGCAGTTGTCCTTTTTCATTGTCTTTATCATCGTCTTTGTGGCCATGTTACTCTTTGGAGGGTTTATCTTTGTGCCACTCGCAAAAATTACTCACTCAATTTCTCTCTTGCTCTATTGGTATCTCCCTTACAAATTGGCCAAATTTTATACTGAATACGAGCCTCACGGTAAAAAGATGCACGTCTTTATCGGAGATTACCTGATTTACTTCTGGGATTTTAAGCTAAACAAAAAAGCTATCTACCACGAAGATCGAATAGAGCCTGTAGAAGAAATTGTCTTTGAAAAAACAAATTTATAGAAAAGGAGGACCTATGAGTATTACTTTAACTTATCCTATTAGGGAAACACATGAAAATCTAGCTCTCAAAAAAGATCAAACAGTCGTTGCGTATTACCGTATTCCAAACACTCCCATCACCATTACGGATGATGAAAAAAAGCACAAACACAAAATTACGGTTGCTCAAATGATGAAGAAGCTCCAAAAAAACAAGTTCTTTGAAATATCTCTGATCCCTAAAGACTATCTCTTAGAAGAGAAAATGCGGGACTTCTCAGATGCTCTAGCAGATGATAGTCGTGAACTAGGAGAAGAACTTCTTCTTTACACGGTAGATCAACTAACAGACGAAATGGAGATCCCTTATCAGTTTGACTGGGTCGTGGGAGTGACTTTACGCAAACAAAATCATGGAGCTACCGTCAAAGACTTGGCCTATGAGAGCTTTAATGAGTTTACTGAAAAAATCGCAAAAGGTCTTGGCTATGAATATGAATTAAGTTCCACCTGGTATGAAGACTACAAAAGTGATGAATTCACTATTTTCCAAGCCTTCTCCGTACTTCGGGCAAAACGGTTATCAAATGAAGAACTCTTTTATTACCAGCGGATGCAATACCTCCGCTATATCCCTCACTACAAGAAAGAGGTACTCGCTAATCGTGCTCAATTCAATATCACAGACACCTTGATCAAAGTCCTAAAAGGTGGCTTCCTCAAGCTAGAAAGCCCTTATGGATCTTCCTTTGTGACAATTCTTCCGGTTGGTAAATTTCCTGTTCAATTCAATGGTTTTCACCTGGGCGAATTTATCCAACGCTTAAACTTTCCCGTTGAGCTACGAATCAAAGCAGAATTCATTGATACTGGTAAAATCAAGGGTCGAATGGGACGTTCGAATACACGTTACAGAAACATTATGGAAGAGGCAGAAAATACCGATACTGTCCAACAAGACGAGATCATCATGGGTTCCATCTCCCTAAAAGACTTAATGAAGAAAGTCGGAAACAAGGAGGATATCATTGAATACGGAGCCTATCTTATCGTCTCTGCTTCTAGCGTGAACCAACTCCGACAAAGACGACAAGTGGTTTTAAACTACTTTGATGATATGGGAGTCGAAATTAGTGAAGCCTCTCAAGACGGACCTTATCTCTTTCAAGCTCTACTCTATGGAGAAAATCTTCAAAAGAAAACTCGCACCTGGACGCATATGGTCACAGCTCGCGGTTTTTCAGAACTCATGCCCTTCACCAATACATCTTCTGGGAACCGTATCGGTTGGTATATTGGCCGAGTAGATAACTGGACAGGCCGTTGGGACAGTATCGCTAAAGCTATTGATTCCTCAAAGAACATTGTCCTCTACAATGCGACAGTGGGAAATAAAGAAGATATAGCTGGAAAGATTACCAAGAACCCGCATATCATCATTACTGGTGCAACAGGACAAGGGAAATCTTTCCTCGCTCAGATCATCTTTTTAAGTGTGGCTTTACAAAATGTTAAAACCCTTTATATCGACCCTAAACGTGAACTTAGAAATCACTACCAAGAAGTGATCAACTCACCTGAATTTGCACGTCTCTATCCTGAACGCAAGAAACAGATTGAGAACTTTAACTTTGTAACACTAGATAGCTCGCTTCCATCAAACCACGGAGTCTTAGATCCGATTGTTGTTCTAGATAAAGAACAAGCTGTAGAGGTTGCCAAAAATATGCTCGAGTTTCTACTACAAGCTGTAGATGATGTCACGATGGATCAAAAAACAGCGATCACAGAAGCTATTAATGCGATTGTAGAAAAACGAGTCGCTGGTGAGAAAGTCGGATTTAAACACGTCCTAAAAGTTCTGAGAGACTCTACTTCCTCTGAAATTGCTTCGGTTGGTCGTTATCTGACCTCAATTGTCACAAACTCTATCTTGGAACTAGCCTTTTCAGATGGAACCACTCAAGGACTTAACTATGAATCAAGAGTGACCATTCTAGAGGTCAATAACCTCAAACTACCAAAAGACGATTCCACAAAAATTTCAGATCATGAACGCAATTCTATTGCCCTCATGTTTGCGCTTGGTGCCTTCTGTACCCACTTTGGAGAACGAAATGAAAATGAAGATACCATTGAGTTCTTTGATGAAGCATGGATTCTTATGAAGTCCGCAGAAGGAAAAGCCGTTATCAAAAATATGCGTCGGATTGGACGCTCCAAAAACAATACCTTGGCACTGATTACTCAATCTGTACATGATGCAGAAAATGACGATGATACAACAGGTTTTGGTACCATCTTTGCTTTTTATGAAAAGTCAGAACGAGAAGATATTCTAAAACATGTCAATCTAGAAGTCACTGAAAGCAATCTCGAATGGATTGATAATATGATCTCTGGCCAATGCCTGTACTATGACGTGTATGGCAATCTCAATATGATTTCCGTACACAACATCTTTGAAGATATTGATATGCTTCTAAAACCAATGAAAGCTACGGTATCATCAAGTCTTGAAAATAAATACGCTAGTTAGGAGGTGGATCCATGCAAGAAGCTTTTGACAAACTAAGAGGAGTCGATATCTTCTCTCTCAAGTCCTATATGGAGCCTACTGGGTTCGCTTCCTTTAACGGGGCTTGGGTACTGATTAATGAGCTTTTCGTCAACTTCTTCTTTTTCATTCTAAACGCAGTGGTGGGCTTCTTTTCTTTGCTGATTCGAATTCTTGAAAAAATTGATCTCTACTCTAGCTATAAGAACTATGTATTTAATGGAGCAATAAGTATCTGGAAAGGATTTATCGACTCAAATGGAAGTGGAGTTGCCAAGCAATCACTCGTTTCAATGTTGCTTCTGATTTTAGCTTTCTATCTTTTTTATCAATATTTCTTTTCGAAAGGATCCTTTTCAAGAACACTCCTTCATGTTTTTCTAGTTCTCATCCTTGGCTTTGGTTACTTCGGAACAGTTGCAGGGACCTCTGGTGGTCTTTATCTGCTTGATACCATCAATAATGTCTCTAAAGAGGTCACTAAAAATATCACTCATATTAAAGTAGAGTATGGAAAAAATAAGACGATCAAAATCGGTGATTCTATGGCAGATAGCTATATAGCAGAAACATCTTATAAAGCCTATGTCTTTGTCAATACTGGACAAGAAAATGGAAAATACAAGAATAGCCAAGACGGAAAACAAGAAACTTTTGACGATAGTAAGGTACTAGGAACAAGCGATAAAAATGGAAACTTTACAGCGGTTAAATCCAAAGACCGCTCCAAATATCTAGATGAACTAGGAAATGGAGCTAATGACGATGGCGAAAAGAACCGTTGGGTTTCGGCAATGCCTGATTTCATCTTTACTCGTATGTTTTATGTCATATTTATAATTTTTGATGCTTTTGTATTAGCGATACCAGTTATTTTGATTCAAATGTTAAATGTCATTGCTCAGACACTCGTTCTGATGATGATCCTGCTCTTTCCAATTGTGCTATTAATGTCCTTTGTACCAAGAATGCAGGATCTGATTTTTGGAGTCTTGAAAGTCATGTTTGGTGGGCTTCTTTTCCCAGCTATCACGAGTCTATTAACTCTATTAGTCTTCTATATTGAAAAAATGATCGAAAACATTATCATTACAGGCTTTGATGGTATTCTTAAAACACTCCCATCCTTGATCATCTTTGGCCTTGTCTTTAAACTACTCATTTCAGTTGTCTCAAAAGGACTCGTATATTTCTTTCTATGGAAATACAAAGCTGAATTGCTCCAATTCATTCTTGGATCCAAAGCTCGAATGGTGGCAAGTGATATTGGAAATAAAGTTGAAAGTGGGATCACAAAAACCCGAGAGGTGGCTTCACAAGTACCATCACGAAGTCTTTCATCTGCTCAACACCTTGGAAATTTTGCTTTAGCAGGTGCTGGTTTGGGAGCTGGAATTCTCATGAATGCCAAGAGTCACTTCCAAAATGTCGGTTCCTTCTTTACCAATAAGGAATCCGAGAATCAATTTGAGGAAATGACTCCATCTGAAGCACCAGATACACTCGATGCAAGTCCTTCTACAACAAAACCAATAATTGAGAAGTCTAAACCAGTCGAAGAGAAAGCAACAACTCCATCAATAGAATCTCCAATCACAGTAGAGCCAACTTCAAGTTCAGACGAGGAATTTCAAACCCTTAAAGAAGAATGGATCTCTCCATTTAAACAACTCCGAATTAATAGTCTTGAGCGCAAGTTAGAGGAATATAAAGATCCTCAAGCTATGTACAAAGCTCAAGGATCGAATGCTTTTACTCGTGCTTATCGTAAAACTATGACCCGAGATGATAAATTAAGGAGCAATATTGAACGAAGAGACCGATTAACAGAACGCTTAAAACAACTTAGAGGAGAATGATATGAATACCAAGATACGTTCAAGAACTGCTTTTCCAAGAGTTCTTGAAGAAACTCTTTATCAAGCCTACCAAGAAGGAAAACGCTCAGTCGATTTCCTTCTTTTATTTCCAGTCTCAGAACAAGAAAGAGACCAAATCATCCTACAAACTAAGTCCTATTCAGTCGTTTTAGATGCAAAATGGCGTTTTGGGACTGTTCTGTTCACTGCTTATATAAGACATTAACTAGAAAGGAGATTCGATGAAAAAACTAAAATGGTTTCTATTAGCTGGTCTCATTCCTCTCTTTCTACCGGTCCTCATTATCATTATCCTTATGGGGGCTGTCGGAGGTGGTGGAACGAATGGCTCACCTCAATCCCAAAATGGAGTGACATATGCGGATCACTGGTCAGATGGAGATCCCTATACTCACAACTTACTTGTTCATCGCTTCGGTATCACAGCAGAGCAATTAGACGGCTTTTTAGATACGTTAGGAATCTCCTATGATAAGAACCGAATTAATGGAAAAAAGCTTCTCGAATGGGAAGCTAAATCAAATCTTGATGTTCGTGGAATTGTTGCGATCGCACTAAATGAAAGCTCTCTTGGAACTGCTGGAGTTGCAACCAACCCTGGAGCTAATATGTTTGGTTTTGGTGCTTACGACTCCAACCCAGAATACGCAAATCATTTCAACGATGAAGTCGCTGTTGTAGGACTAACCCAACAAACTATTATTGGGAATAAAAACCAAACCTTTAAAATCCAAGATGACAAGGCTAAGAAATTTGCGAATGGTACTCTAAATCCTTCTACTGATGGTGGAGTCTATTTCACAGATACCACAGGATCAGGAAAAAGACGTGCAGAAACCATGCAAAAACTGGATGCCTTCATTGATGAGCATGGAGGAACTCCAAAAGCTCCTGAACAAACTACAGGAAAAACTAGAGATGGTGGAGGAGTAACTTCAAACGATATCCCTGTTGGCTACAGTCTGACAACAGCTATTGATACCACAGGATATATCACTAGTACCTATCCTTGGGGACAATGTACCTGGTATGTCTTCAACCGTGGAAAACAAGTCGGAGTCAACTTTGATCCATTTATGGGAAATGGTGGACAATGGATGAATAAACCAGGCTTTACAACAACCCACACACCTACAGAACACTCTGCACTATCATTCTCATCAAGTCAAGCTGGTGCTGATCCAGTATACGGGCATGTTTCATTTGTGGAACAGGTCAAATCAGATGGTTCAATTCTCGTCTCAGAGTGTAATGTGAAAGGATTGGGGATCATTAGTTACCGGACATTTGATGCGGAAACTGCCAAACAATTTACCTATGTAATAGGACATTAGAAAGGATAATTATATGGATACACTACAACAAGTAAAACTAGATAAAATTGAAAATCTTCTTCAAGTATTGGTGAACCTTCTTGACAAAAAAAGCAACTCCAATCACTTGGAAATTATAACTCAAAAAGAAGTTCTAAAAGAATTGAATATATCACCTAACACACTGAAAAGTTGGGAAAGAAAAGGACTAGCTCGTCTGGAGCCACCTATTGAAGGAACGAGAACAGTCTACTATAAACGGCATGACATCATTAAATTTCTATCAACTTAATAGTAAAGCAGAATTGCAACAAACAACTCATGAATATGCTAAAATAATATCATCTTAAAAGAAGGTGAGGGTCTTATTTTAGCCTTTTAAATATCCGAATCAAGAGGCGATATGAATAAAGAAACCATTCAATACAACAATAAAAAAGTTATAAAAATTACCAAGCAGAACGGTGAAATAAGCTATTCAATCAAAGGTGTTTATATCGGAACAGACATTAAGACTGGTAAGCGAATTACAAGAACAATCACTGCTAAAACATTAAAAGCTCTAGATAGAAGAATTATTGAATCCAAAATTCAATTTGAAAAATCTGGGTCAACTACTAAAGAAACTATCCAAATCGGTAATTTTGAAAGTTTAGCTGAAATTTGGTTCAGCCATTTTAAAACTTGGGTATCTTCACAAAATACAATAAATCGCGTTCGAGGGTACTTAGATACTTACATCATTCCACAATTTGGCGATTATAGACCAGAGCAGATCGAAGCATCAGATATCCAATTATGGCTAAATCAATTAGCCAAAAAAGCCAAACAAGCAATTGAATCTGGGAAAAAACGTGCCCCGAAAGGCAGTGCAAAAGATTTTGGTGCAATGGCACATAAAATGAGTGATATTTTTGATTTTGGAATAACAAATTGCGGTTTAAAAAACAATCCTGCAAAGACAATCAAGATACCACCAAAACCCAAAGCTATTAAAGAACGTATCATGGTCCTTCATGATGAGGATTTAAAACTTTGGTTAACTTACCTTGACACACTACCAAACACGAGAGCAAATCGGCGGTTTAAAATCATTTGTAATACATTACTGGCTTCAGCACTACGAATCAATGAACTATTAGCTTTAGAAATTACTGATCTTGATTTTGAAACTAATGAAATCATTGTCAATAAAACTTTAATGTGGAAAAGTGCTAATAAAAAATTGAACCAAAAAGGAGGGATCATTTGTAAGAATTCTCCTAAAACTGATGCCGGTAATCGTAGAGTTGCTGTTCCTATATCAACTTTAGAAGGACTAAGAGAATTTCATCAAGAAATGAGTCTCTACTTTGAAGAACATCATTTACCAAGATCCAAATTGATATTTCCGACGATTTATGGAAATTATATGTGTGATAGAAATGAGCGTGCAACTCTAAAAAAACGACTGATCGAATTAGGACTACCAGATTATGGGTTTCACCTATTCCGACATACACATGCATCTATGATGCTCAATGCCGGAACTAACTGGAAAGAGCTACAACATAGGATGGGACATAAGTCTATTACCACAACTATGGATACATATGCTGAACTAGCACCGAAGAAAAAATTCGAAGCAGTTGATATTTTTCTGGATAAATTACAAGAACTCACGGATTAATACAATCACTACCTTTATCACTACCTTTTCACTTCAAAGGCCTGTACTCCTTGATGTGACAGGGTTTACAACTTAATTATTTAACCCTTACAGAAGTGAAGTAAGCATTCAATACGAATCAATACATAAGAAAAACGCTGATTTTAAGCGTTTTTTCTTTTTTCCAATTTCAAAGTATTGCAAAAAAATCAACCGAATGACTACATTTTTGACTACATTTTTTGTGAAATAAATTAGATGTTCGGATATATAGAAAACGCTCTAGTCATATTGCCTAGAGCGTTTTTGTATTGTTCAAGAAAATTAGATGTTGATTTTAGATAACTACAAATTTCAGATTTTTTAAAACAAGATTTAATTGTTGATTACTAGAAAGGATCATTATGTTTACAAAAAATAAATTTCAATACTGTATTCACAATCATGAGAGACTAGAACTCCATGAGCTACAAAAGGAATATCAAAAGGATAAAGCTGGAACAAAACTTAAGTATGAATCACAATTGTTTTGTCCTGGTTGTTATAAAGTGGATTTGGTCATAAATGAGAAAAAAGGGAAAATCTATCTATCGAGCCATCCTAAATCACCTCATGGTGACGGATGTGAATATTCTTTGGAATCTGCTTCGAAAATAGAACTGAAAGAATACTATGAGAAAATTGATGCAGACTTAGCTGAGCAACTCTTAAATCGTATTCTGGAAGAAAAGGTCCCTAGAGTAATCCAACCAAGGAGCTTCAATTCTCTGCAAAATAATAATGAGGTGTCTGATGTAAAATTTGTTTTAGAAAATAAAATCGGTATCAGAAAATATTTACCTCGCAGATCCTGCTCCTAAGTGAATTAGAAGTATCTGATCATCTGACTATGTACTATGGAGAGTGTAAGGTATTTCTTGGAAAAACTGATAAGAAG
>NZ_GL732439.1:1674727-1681581 GCF_000187465.1 Streptococcus infantis ATCC 700779
CGTATGGACTAATTAATTCTATCTCAATGTCCAGTTAGTTGAACATAATAAAATGTCAATATTTTGTCCGAGGCCGTGCTTTTTTTAAAAAAATAGTCTACAATATAAATATAGACAAATAAAAAGGAGTGAAAAATTATGGTATATGTTCACAGATTTTTAGGACAATGGTTAGACAAACACCACTCGTTAAATAAGGCCTCGATTATCCGAAAAGCATTGTCTATCAATAGTGGAGTTGACGAATACTTAAAACAAATAGAAGTTCGCAGACGGTTCACGTTGGCAGTAGAAAAGGGTAGATATTTTTATATGGTTCCTAAAGAAGTATCTATAGGAGATACCAGAGCAGATAGGTATTATCGTCTGGAAATGAGAGGGTACGAAAGGATATCATCCAACACCGTCTTTTACGGAAACGGAACATCCATTTTGGTCAAAGCCTTATTTGAGGGTAAAGGACAAATAGCACGTATTTACGAGTACGAAACATTAGAAATGCTTATAGAGGATTTAAGAGAAGAAGTAGCTATTACAAATAGTTGTGCCTATAAACCTTGCTATTTACTAGCGAGTGACTTTGAAGAGTTTAAACCTAGACTTAATCTAGGGAAGCTCTATTGCCACTATGTTCAAGCACCTAACTATCGTAAACCAATTGCTGAAGTAGAAATTTAAAACACTCATAATCAATTAGAATAGATATTTTTCTCAAGTTTTAAAGAGGAGTATTGCTATGGGACTTTCGTATGCACCAGAGTATATATGGACAGATCATTTTGTAGAAAGAGCTAATGATCGATTTGGAATTAAAGAAGAGCAACTTCCTAAATGGATTTCTAAGCAAATAAATAGCTTGACACCATATGATTCAAGCGAGGGACAAATTCCAGAAAAGCGAAAGTATATAACTGATAGTGGAATTATTTTTGTTTGTGATACGATTGATCATAAATTCATCACTTGTTATGAAGCGAATGATTGGATTGCTGATGGTAAAAAGATAACGATACATGATAATAACGTTGACTTGTTTAAGCAGGAAGTTGAAAAATTATCAAGAAAATACTACTTAAAAGACACGAAAGAAATGTTATTAAGTGTAAGAGATCATTTGACCGAATTTAATCAAATTGCTGAAAAATTAATGACAGGAAGAGTTAGTCAACAAAATTTTGAGCTCATTAGTAAATTTATTGATGAATTTCATGCAGTAAGAGCTGCTGTGAGAGTAATTGAAACCAAAAGGAATGATTTTAAACAATGATTTTCAGTAATTATTTTGTTTATTACAATTAAAAAACACCGTAGAATCGTCATTCTACGGTGTTGCTGCATTTTAAATGCAAGAAGTGACAGAAGGAAAATATAGAAAGCCACTTTTGCATTTAATAGGCAGGAGGAAGGTTCCAAGAGGAAAAACTTGGAACTTTTATGTTTTTGCTTTTCAACCTAAGAGGTGACTGAGGAAGTTTATTGTAGCCACCTCTTAGGCATAATAGGCAAGAGGAAGGTTTCAAGAGGAAAAACTTGAAACTTTGAGTGTACCAATTGGTACACTACTAGTATATCAGATATTTTATAAATTTCGCAAGTAAATTGGAAGGAGTTTCGAATTATTCAATAAAATAGTAGCGATTTGTAAATAAAAAAAGTTATTTTGAAGAACAAGTATCAGAGGCATCTAGCTTATATTGTATTTATTATTCAGCACTGACATATATGTAAGCAAGAACTATCTCTTGTATCTCCCCTTGTATCAATTTAAAGAACAATTAGTCTTTTATTACTGATACGGAACCATTTGAGCTAATTGCTCGACAACAGTCTGTATAAACTTCGATAAAATCATATCCTCCATGTAAAGCAATACTTTTGGCTTTATCGAGTCCACCAGGTAATGTCTCTCCTCGTTTATAATGCTCAATGATTTCTCCAACTAAGTCTAGGGTGTGAGCTTCGTAAGGTGCTCCTAAATAACATTTCGCTACAAAACCTAGGAGAATTCCATTAATATCCACATCTGGGAATTCCGACTTGATTGTATTAATAATTTCATTTACTTCTTTTTTATTATGAACATGTCCACCTGCATCTAGTTGATGAATAGCATCCATATATTCTTTAGATCGTGATTTTCTTAGAAGCCTATCTAAATTCAATTTATCTATCTGTGGTTGTTTTAAGTTAGAAGTCATGATATGGCTTGCTTGTGTTTGTTTTTTGGATTGATATGGATTTAATATTGGTTTAGGCATCTATTTTTCTCCTAATTGTATTATAAATTATATTTTGCAATTTAAGATTCCTTTTAGTGGTACTCTCAAAAAAGATCTTCATTTAGAGAATTATAAAAATGGACACGAAACTGAGATTACAGTTACCGTGTCCAAATAATGAACTTATTAAACAAGTACTTTTCTTGTTTTAGGTCCACTTTGTTTATGAACAAGTCCCTCTCCACCGATTGGTTTTCCAGATGCAGGAACAGCTCTTTCTTTCCCCCAATCTCTAATAGCCTCAATTTTTTCTGGGCTAGTTTGAGAGAGTGGGACTACGTTATTGAAAGCAGTCAAGATATTCTCTTCATTGAGAATAAAATTGTTATTAGCGATAGCTCGGTAAGCTAAATCTCTAACTGTCGATTCTAAATCAGCACCAGTGAAACCATCACTTATTTGAATGATATTATCAGCAAACTCTCCTTCAAATTCTAGACTTAAGTATTTTTTAAAATACAAAGCAAGTATTTCTTTGCGCTCATCTGCAGTAGGTAAATCAACAAAGAATAACTCATCAAATCTTCCTCGACGGAGAAGTTCTGATGGAAGCATAGACACATCATTAGCTGTTGCCACTACAAAAACTTGTTTTTTGCATTCTTGCATCCAGAATAAGAATTGACCAACCATACGAGTAGATACACCACCATCATTAGCGCCACCAGTAGCTCCTGATAGCCCTTTTTCTATTTCATCAATCCATAAAATACACGGAGATACATTCTCAGCGGTGGTTAGAGCATCTTTGAGTTGCTGTTCAGACTGACCTACATAACTTCCTTGAACCGTTGCAAAATCTAAACGATATAATGGAAGTTTCCAGTTAGCGGAGATTGATTTAGCAGATAAAGATTTACCGCATCCAGGGACACCTACTAGGAGTATTCCTCTAGGCGGTTGCAAGCCTTTCTCACGTAACATATCTTTCTTTTCGGGGGTTAGCAGTTCTTTCTTTTCATTAAGCCACTTCCTTAATCCTTCAAGTCCTCCGATATCCTTTACAGAATCATCTACAACTATTTTTTCTAGACCAGAGATATCAGAGAATAGGCGATCTTTTGCAAATCTTATCTCATCTAAATCAGATTTTCTTATGCACTTATTTGCAATCAAAGCAGCAATAACGTTCTCTGCCTCGATTCTAGTTACCCCATTGAGAGCTGCAGCAGCTTCTCGAATATCGGAGTTATCCCATTCAATCTGGATATCATTTCGATAGTCGTCAATGTATTCTTGAATTATTGAGTACATTTCCTCTTCGTTAGGTAAATCAATTTTTACTGTCATACCTTGCCGTTGAAGTTGATTCCAAATAGAGGTATTAGTAAAAACTATTACAACGCCCCCAGTTTCATTGGCTAGATTGACCAGTGCTAGGACTTGTTTAGAATCGCTATTTTCATTACTAAGGTCTGGAACTTCTGTCAGTACAATAGTTTGGTTTTGTTTCTTTTGCATTTGGTCCGTCATGTAATCTATTGCACCATAAACAGATTTATCATCGTTAACATTTTTACCAGAACTAAGATCATACACACCTTTGGTGAGAGTATGTACGTTGAATGGAAGTTGTAATTCTTCAGATATTTCCTTTAACATATCTAATGTTCTACTTGGCTCAATGGTATTGATAGCAATAAAAGGAATTCTTGCAAGTGAATATCTTGTAAGAAGTTCTTTGCTTTTTACTATATCGCTCATTTACTGTTCACCTTTATTTAAAAAAGAATTAATTTTATGATTTCTAATAATACTTGACATTTTCCCGCTTCGGTCCTGTTTTGCAGATTCTTCTAAAGATTTCTGCATACTATTAGCTTGCTCTATAACGAGATTTAAGTAGTGTTGTCGCTCTTTATCTGGAATTGCAGGAAGATTGATTGCTTCAGCTAAGAACTCCATTTCTTTTCTCAACGAAAGAATTGATTGAATGATTGCTCCCTCGTATCCTTGGGATTTTAGTAAATCATTTTGAAACTTATCTGAAGCTACATTCATACGGTAATTAACAGCGTCAATTAACTTAGTAGAGAAACGTTCTGCTACACCGTATTGCCATTCGATAGTCCCAGATTTCATCATTTTTAAAACTGATTCATCATCATCTTTGTTTTTAAAAATAGTTAAGATATTTACCCATTCTGCATATGTTTGTGGTTTATTCATTATTTTTGCCGTTTCCTTCTGACTAGCAATTGTGGAGGCACGATATCCCATGAAGGGAGTCCCTCAGCAAACACACTCATAGGTTCTTCGGTGATATCCTCTTCAGTATTAATGCTCTTAAATGGAGTGGTGTTATTAGATGATAGCTTACTATCGCCTTTATATTTTTCATCCATGTCAATTACCTCCTCAAATTTTAATTTTTCTATTAGATGATGCCAACTTGTTTACATATTGTTCAGGTCTTATTTGTTCGAGGAAATCAAGAACCTTAGTACTTTCAGCATCTTTCTCTGCAAATTCAATTCTAAAGTCTACAATTTCAGCCAGAGTAGCTCTTATAATTTGTTCACCATTTACTCTTTTATTCTCGTATTGTTCTTCAATTTTCTTGCGACTTGTTTCAATGTTTTCAATATTAGATTTATGCTTAAGAACCATAAAAACACCTGCTATAATAGCTATCAAACCTAAGAAAACATTGCCAGAAATCATCATCATTAAACCGATAACTCCGATAGCTATACCACCATATAAAAGGAATTTATCAAATAAACTTGGGAAGTAGTTTGACAAGGTTTGTTCTTTTTCAGTGTCTATCTGAGAATTAAATTTTTCAATCAACTCGTTTTCGTTTTGGCCATCTGTTGATTTATCGTTAAAAGTATCCACATTAATTTCAATTTCGTAAGGAATCTTCATGCGATTTTTTGCAGTAACATCATTATAAGCGTTTGTTACCCAATCACGAGAAAGAGCGAGTGCAAATTTTTGGGTAGATATACTTGAGTGAGAAGATTCGGGCTTCATTGCTGCATCTGTAAGTAACTGGGTGAAATCTTTATGGGTTTCAAATGCAGTCACTTCAATATTCATGTTTTGATGAGCACGGTTGTCATCTCCTCCGAAGTCAACCACAAACTGCTCGAATTTTTCTTGTTTTCGAAGAGCTAATTCTTCGTTGTCAAAATCAGTCACAAGTGTATCTAAAATATCATCTAATTGATTTTTGACGCTTTCTGTAGAACCTTTTTTCTCAAAAATATCGGTTAGGTAGTTTAACATTTGTTCATGAAGATGAGCCCCTTCAAGAATATCCTCTAGTATAGGCCAACTATTACTATATTTTCTTAGGTTAGGGTATAAATCTTCATCTAGTTCGCTTCTTTTTAAGTTAATGGCTTCGGACCATTGTTCTGTTTGCTGTTCAGTAAAACCAGGTTTTTCTTCAAGTCGACTGAGCCATTCATTCATTTGACGTGAGATGACTCCTTCGGTATCAGCTCCCAAAAGTCCACTCGCAAAAGCATCTAGGATAATTATAGAATTTCTGTCGAGATTTTCTTCATCTTGATTAGCTAGATAACGTTGAGTCCACTTAAGGCATGCGTTCTTTCTATTAGCTCTTCTACAAATTAAGGCAAAGAAAAGGGAGGTTTTTTCATCGTTTCGTTTAATCCCTTCCTTGACTGCTTTTTCAGCTAACTCGGGTTTATCATTTATCCATGCTGCTAATGCAACCAAGCATGGAGCAAGCCAGTAACCTGGAGTTGATATCATTAGTTCTTCTGTTGCAGTGCTGATTGTTTCTTTTTTGACAATTCCTAAATCATCAGCTTGTAAAATCCCTGTGGTAGTACGACGAACAATATCATAATGACCATATTTCTTCTCAATTTCCTGACGGATTTTTACCAGTCGAGTTTCAGCTTGTCCTAATCTATTAGCTTTTTGTTGGATATTCACAAATTCATGAAATTCTTGTGCTAAACTACCAATCTCATCGTAAACGATTTGAAGATTTTCGTTTGCTACATCAACTCTAGCATCAATTGTTCGTAATCCTTCATGGATAGAGCGCAAGTTGTTCTCGATAGCTCGAAGATCAGCTTGATGTATTATTCTTTCAGCCATAATATCCCCCTTGTTAATGATTTCTAAATTAATTAGAAAAATTTGGCCATGGAATATTCTTATCTTAAAGAAGTAATTATGTACTGAAAAACAGGCCACAATTACACATGATTCAAATGAAATATCCCAGAATTATTTTATTTTCTCCTTATAATAAGAATATCATAATTATTATTTTTATTCAACATACATTGAAAGAAGTGAAGTAAGCATTCAATACGAATCAATACATAAGAAAAACGCTGATTTTAAGCGTTTTTTCTTTTTTCAATTTCAATACATTTCACTATATTTCAGTCCAAACTCTACCTTTTTCAGATAAATATATCATCTGGATATTGAAGTTAAGCCCTGCTATCATTTCGATGGCAGGGCTTTTTAATGTTTGGTACACTACCTTCTTATCTATATTTTGATGGAGCTGAAGTTGACATCTACAAAGTTTAATGTTAAAATACATTCAAAAATATATTTGAATGAGGTGTTTTATGG
>NZ_GL732439.1:1682188-1797643 GCF_000187465.1 Streptococcus infantis ATCC 700779
TTAGGAGAAAAAATTATGAAAAAAGATAGTATCTGCCAAGTGGATGTTATTAATCAACAAAACGTTACAACCGCAACGAACTACCTTGAAAAGGAAAAAGTCCAAAAATCACTTCGTATTTTATCAAAGTTTACCGATAATAAACAGATAAATATCATCTTTTATCTTCTTGCTGTTGAAGAACTCTGTGTATGTGATATAGCCTGTTTACTAAATCTCAGTGTGGCGTCTGCCTCCCACCATCTTCGTAAACTAGCCAATCAAAACGTCTTGGATACTAGAAGAGAGGGGAAAATTATATATTATTTTATAAAAGATGAGGAAATCAGAGATTTTTTTAATCAACTAGGATAACAACTATTTTTACTACTCTACCATTCACTCTACCTTTTATTATGTAGCATTCTAAAAACATTGATGTACCAACGTTTCTAACAGCTAAAATAGAAATTATTTAATCTTTTTATAGAAGTGAAGTAAGCATTCAATTCGAATCAATACATAAGAAAAACGCTTATTTTAAGCGTTTTTTCTTTTTTCCAATTTCAATGTATTGCAAAAAAATCAACCGAATGACTACATTTTTTGTGAAATAAATTAGATGTTCGGATATAGGGAAAACGCTCTAGTCATATTGTCTAGAGCGTTTTTGTGTTGTTTTAAAAAATAGACATTTTATTAAAGCATATATTCGTGAGCATATAATTTGAGCACGCTCTCATATTTTGATATACTATATTCAACCCAGATATATTGGGGTTATGAAAGGAGGCGCATATTATGTTATGGTCCATTATTGTAGGAGGCTTTATCGGCCTTGCAGCAGGGGCAATCACTAAAAAAGGTGGCTCAATGGGAGTAATTGCTAATATTTTTGCCGGTTTAATCGGTTCATCAGTAGGTCAATCACTCCTTGGTACTTGGGGACCTTCACTAGCTGGTATGGCTATCATTCCATCTATTGTTGGTGCAGTGATTGTAGTTTCTGTGGTATCGTTCTTTTTGGGTAAAAAAGGTTAATTTTTTACTTGAAAGCAGACTATAGCTTTTAATTTATAATGACGGGTAAAGTTATGGTTTGTTGCACTAATTGAAAGGATTTTATATGTCAAAATCAAAGAAAATAGTATTGTTTATTTTCTGTATTTTAATCTTGACAATTTTCCTTCCTATTTTGATAGATTACCACCAGGTTAGTGATTTAGGGATTCAATTGACTAGCTGGCGACAGACATCATTTGAATATTATCTCGCTAGATATGTGTTTTGGGGGCTTCTAGGCCTGTCTATCTTAGTTTTATTATGGATGTTAGTAATCCTGTTTTATCCTAGACAATATCTGGAAATAAAACTTGGAACTAAAGATGATAATTTAAAACTAAAAAATTCAGCTATTGAAGGGTTTGTTCGATGTTTATTGGATGAACACAAGATGGTCAAAAATCCCAAAATTCAGGTACATACTCGGAAAAAGAAATGTTTCGTTTATGTAGAAGGTACAGCTGTTCTTTCAGATAACATTGCTAACAAATTTGAAGTAGTTCAAAACGAAATCACTCAAGGATTGAAAGAATTCTTTGGTATTGATCGAGAGGTTAAACTGGAAGTTTCAGTGAAAGAATATGACCCTCAAAAAGCAGCTAAGAAAATTGTTAGTCGTGTAAAGTAAGGAAGTAAAAAATGGAATGGTTTAAAAAATATCAATACCCAATTCTATGTGGTGTAGTAGGTATTATTCTAGCCTGCTTCATCCTATCCTTCGGTTTCTTTAAAACATTGTTCGTTTTAATCTGTGGAGCCCTAGGAATTTGGTTGGGATACTATGTACAGAAGAATTATTTAAATAAATAAAGGAGTTTCATATGTCAAACGTAGAAAAAAATGTAAATGTAAATACTGAAAAAAAAGATGTTGTTGTTTCTAAAGATGTTCGCGGAGAATTAACTTACGAAGATAAAGTTATTCAAAAAATCATCGGTCTTTCACTAGATAGAGTCCCAGGACTATTACATGTGGACGGCGGATTCTTCTCAAATCTTACAGAAAAAATTGTTAACACTAACGATGTAACACACGGTGTTAACGTTGAAGTTGGTAAAGAACAAGTAGCAGTTGACTTGAACGTTATCGTAGAGTACAGAAAAAATGTTCCAACTCTATACAAGGAAATCAAAGACGTTATCGTATCAGAAGTTGCGAAAATGACTGATCTAGAAGTAGTTGAAGTTAACGTTAATGTTGTTGACATCAAAACTAAAGAACAACATGAAGCAGACTCAGTTAGCCTTCAAGATCGTGTAACTGACGTGGCAGAATCAACAGGCGAGTTTGCGTCAGAACAATTGTCTAGAGTGAAATCTGGTATCGGTTCAGGTGTCGCAGCAGCACAAGAAAAGCTTGGCGAAGGCGCTGAATTCGTTCAAGAAAAAGTTGGCCAAGGCGTTGAAACTGTTAAAGACGCTGCAGCCAAAGCAGAACCACGTGTTCACTAATTACTAATTTAGAAAAAAATAAAAGGAGGACATACTTATGTCTACAGAAGAAAAATTCAACCAAGCAGCAGGATCTGTTAAAGAAGGCGTTGGCAAATTGATCGGCGACAAAGAACTTGAAAGCGAAGGAGCTGCTGAAAAAGTTGCTTCTAAAGTGAAAGAAGTCGCTGAAGATGCAAAAGACGCTATTGAAGGCGCTGTTGAAGGTGTTAAAAACATCTTTAAAAAAGACGACGCTAAATAATAAAATTTAGGTAATCTTGCTATTTTCCTTGAAAACACTCCCTAACCGGGGGTGTTTTTGTTATTCGTTTTTATCAATGCACGTTTTATAGAGAAAAAAAGAATACAGGACAAAGAAATTCCTGTATTCTTAAAATAACTTAGAACAGAAATGATAATGAAATGACTAATAAGATTATAGAACAAATTATTTTTACGATTTTTAAATGTTGTTGTTTGAACAATTTATCAGAGAAAAGAGTCAATACAAGCACAATACAAAACAAAGTAGTTCTTAAAATTTGAGTATTCATGGTTCATACCCCTTTCGTTATTTTGTTGATCCAGTAAATAAGTTGAATAGTAATTATCTAATTTTCAAACATATCCATCTGCCCTGGTAAAGCCTTTGTTCTTTGATTATTAATCGGTATCTCTTTCTATCTTTATTATAGCACAAACATCATTGTTAAACCAATAAATGTAATTTTTTATAGTTTGGTGTTTGTACACTTTTAACAAGGATGGCCCCTACTCCAAGCTTACTTCTAAAAAAGTAATGAGTTAAATTCTCTTGCCCTTTTTACTGCTTCTGTTTTTGAGAGCGCTTGAAATATGTTATAATAAAACTAGATTAATGTATAGGAGGCAAACCGTGGGAAATTTCATTGAGCTAGTCTTTCATCGTTTCTTTTTGGGGATGATTGCGACTGCTTATTTTTGGTTATTGACACTAGCAGGAGGAGTGGTCTTCGGTATAGCACCCGCTAGTGCAACTCTCATGAGTTTATTTGCTGAAAACGGCTATTCTTACCGTGCTTATCGTTTTAAGGAAGCATGGGCTTTATTTAAGAGCAATTTTGTCAAAAGTAATCTCAGTTTCTACACCTTTATAGGGATTGACTTCATCTTGATTTATGGCTTGTATCTGATGATTCAGTTGCCAAACCAGACCATTATCCACTTGGCAGCAACATTTCTAAATATCTTTTTAGTAGCCTTGGTATTTTTGGCCTATACGGTATCTTTAAAGTTACAGGTTTACTTTGAATTATCCTATAAAAACACCTTAAAGCTTGCCTTTATCGGAATTTTTATGAGTTTATCAGCAGTGGCCAAGGTTCTATTTGGTAGCGTCTTGTTAGCCATTATCGGTTTCTATATGCCAGCCCTCATTGCTTTTGTAGGTATTGGAATGTGGCATTTCTTTATTAGTGATTTATTGGAGCCTGTTTATGAAAGTATTCATGAAAAATTGGCAACCAAATAAGACCAAACAATTCCGCCTCCACTCACTCCTAAGAATCTATAGTCTGGTGATGATTATCATCATTTCCTGCTTTGCTCTCTTGATTTCTTATGCAGACTGGGATATGCGTGAAAGGGAAGCCAATCGTGTCGGTCAGCGTGTTCTCGCTCGAACAGTTGATGAAGTTGAATACTACTATCGGGAGTCAACTCGCCTAGCCCAGAGTTTAGTAGATAATCAAGCTCGGATTGAAGGAATTTACAAGTATTTTAGCCTCAGTACGCCGGATTATTTTTACTGGCAGTTAGAGCGCAAGGCGTCACCCTATATTTCCGTTTCTATTTATGAAAATATCGATGATATTTACGTGCGAAACGATTTTGTAACAGGTATTTCGATTGTTCTACAGGATTCAACGGACGTATTTGTTTCCAAAAGAGGAAACAGAGGTGGACAGAAAATTCCAGCTGAGAGCTTTAAACCGGATGCTAATAGTTTTGCGGTTCCAGTGTCTGATCCCATCTCGGACCAGGCTCTTGGAGTCATTTATATTTCCGTAGAACCAGAATTCCTCTATAAAGCGATTGACAACACTAGGGGAACAATTCCTGTAGCAGTAACTGTCATTGCACCATATGAAACAGATATGTTCTATATTGGAGCGAAGGGAACGAATGAGTCTTGGTTGGTAGGAACAACTGCCCATGGTTATCAAGTTCGAGTAGCTGTACCAAAGGATTATGTTTGGAGTGGGACTTTAGCGAGTTCGGCACTTATTTTAGGTTTGAGCGCCCTCTTTATCATCATTTTATATATGACCTTAAGAAGGACTTTTTCTGACTATCAAAGTCAGGTTGTGGACTTGGTGGACTCTATCCAAGCCATTACTAAGGGAGAGCAGACCAAGAGAATCGACACAGATAAAAAGGACCAGGAACTGCTACTAATTGCTGAGTCGACAAATGATATGTTGGATCGACTAGAAAGTAATATTCACGATATTTATCAACTGGAACTCAATCAAAAAGATGCCAACATGCGAGCCTTACAAGCTCAAATTAATCCGCATTTCATGTACAATACTCTGGAATTTTTGCGGATGTACGCGGTGATGGAAAATCAAAATGAACTAGCAGATATCATCTATGAGTTCAGTAGTCTCCTGCGCAATAATATCTCTGACGAGCGAGAAACGACCCTCAAACAAGAAGTGGAGTTTTGTCGGAAGTACAGTTATCTCTGTATGGTTCGCTATCCAAAATCCATTGCCTATGGATTTAAGATTGACCCTGAATTGGAAGCAATGCGTATTCCAAAGTTCACCCTCCAACCGTTAGTGGAAAATTATTTTGCCCATGGAGTTGATCACAGAAGAACAGATAATGTTATCAGTATCAAGGCTTTGAAAAAAGATGGCTATGTTGAAATCTTAGTAACCGATAATGGCCGTGGGATGTCTGCTGAAAAACTAGCAGAAATTCAAGCTAAATTGGCTCAAAGAACCTTTGAACACACAGCAGATTATAAGGGGCAACAACAGTCTATTGGGATTGTTAATATTCACGAACGCTTTGTGCTCTACTTTGGAGATCGCTATAACATCGATGTAGAATCAGCTGAACAAAAAGGTGTTCAATATAGAATCACCATTCAGGATGAAGAGAAAGGATAAACATGTATAAAGTACTATTAGTTGACGATGAGTACATGATTACAGAAGGACTTAAGCGTTTGATCCCTTTTGAAAAATGGGATATGGAAGTCGTCGCAACAGCCAATCATGCTGACGACGCTTTGGACTATGTTCGAGAACATCCCGTAGATATCGTCATTTCTGATGTCAACATGCCTGGCAAGACAGGACTTGAAATGATTGGGGAAATGAAGGAACTCTTGCCAGAGGCTTACTATATTCTTCTTTCCGGCTATCAAGAATTTGAATATGTCAAGAAAGCCATGAACCTCAATGTTGTAGATTATCTTGTCAAACCAGTTGATAAGGTTGAACTGGAGCATTTACTTGAGAAAATCCTTGGTCAGCTTCGTGAGAAAGTGCATGAACCAGAAATGTTGAGCCAAAAGTTAGACGACGAAGCATTTAAAGCACACCTGTCTCAAAAAGAAAACTGGTGGATTGGACTCTCCCAAGAGAAACAAGGGGATTTTGTCATTCCTTACTATGTTTTAGGTCAGGACTGGCAGATTGTGATTGCAGCTCAGAAATTCGTCGGTTTACTCGTTATGCCTTTTGAGTTACCTTATCAGGCCAACTTTGAAAAATGGAAATTTGACGTTGAAAAAGCCCTCTTCTATGGAACTGTAAACCTCGATCAATCTGAAAGTCTCTTCTCTTATTATGAACCCATCTATCGGGTGATTATCCAAGGAAATCTTCAGCAGATTATCGAAGAGTTGAATTTGCTTGAGAAGATTGTGTTAGAAAATACACCGAGGGTGTCCATTACCAAGCAACTCTTTACTCAGTTTGTGATGGATGTCTTCCACCTCTTTGAACATCTGAAAGCAGATGATATGACAGATATTGTCAAAAGAATTCATGCCATCACAAACTTTGAAGATTTAGTGGCTTATACCAAGGAAACTTTGACGTCCTTCTTTGGCCAATACCGCATGAATGAGAATGTTGTCAGTGTACTCGAAGTCATTGGTAGAGACTATAAAAAAGAACTTTCTCTCAAGGATATCAGCAAGGATCTTTTTATCAATCCTGTGTATTTAGGTCAGTTAATCAAGAAGGAAACCAATTCAACCTTTGCTGAGCTTCTCAATAAGCAACGGATTAAGGCTGCCCAGCAACTTTTACTATCAACCAATGATAGTATTGAGGATATTTGCTATACGGTTGGTTATAGTAATGTAGGGTATTTCTACAAGGTCTTTCGAAAACTATGTGGAAAGTCTCCGAAGGCCTACCGCAAGCAGATTGAAGTCACCCTCTAACTTTTGTTATCCATCTTAAAATATGCTATAATAAATTCAAAAATATGAGGAGGTTGCTTTTATGAAAAAGAAACCAATCTATCTATGGGTATTATTAGTCTTATCAGCGATTAATTCAGCCTTGGCAGTAGTTGGAATATTCACTCCAGTACCTAGTAAGGACGCCCTTCGTGCTAGCCAAGAAAATGTTGGGACACTTAGTGCTCAACAAATAGAAGATGCTGTTAACTATGCCCACCAAGTGTCAGAGTCATCCCACTCTATTTTTAACACGATACTCATTATTCTATCTGCTATCCTAGTTGTAGTAGCCTTTGTTTTCTTAATTCGTAAGAACCTGCAGTTGGCGAACTACACTTATGTTGGATATGCCTTGCTAGCTATTGTTGGACTAGTCCATGATAATATGAATTTACAAGATGCTATGCAATTGATTAAAGATGACACCCTACGTTTAGGAATGGAAGTCATGTCAAAAGTAACCACTATCATATTCATCGTCATCAATGTTATCTTTTTGGGAATCGTCTTCTATAAAATATGGCGTCAGCAAAAAGAATTAACAGAACCTCAAGAGGAAGAACTCGCCTAAGAGTTGACAAAGGATAACTATCAAGATACAATCTTGGTAGTTATTTTTTTTGGATTCGAGAAAGAGGGAGGAAAAGATGAAAAAAATTTCCTTAGTTTATATCAGTCTAAGCGGCAACACGGAGAGTTTTGTAACACGTTTGAAAGCTTATTTGTTGGAGCAGTATGAGAACATTGAAGTAGAAAAAATTCATATTAAAGACTTGGTCAAGGAAGGAGAAGACTTCTTTGAGATGACCAACCCGTATGTGGCTTTTCTACCGACTTACCTCGAAGGTGGCAATGGAGTTGACAATGGAGATGTGGAAATCTTGACCACTCCAGTAGGTGACTTTATCGCATATGGTGATAATGCTAGCAAGTGTTTTGGTGTCGTAGGATCGGGTAACCGCAATTTTAACAACCAATACTGTTTGACCGCCAAACAATATAGCCAGCGCTTTGGTTTTCCAGTCCTAGCTGACTTTGAAATGCGTGGTATGCTAGGAGATATCAAAAAGGTTGCTGGGATTATTGCAGAGCTTTATGAACTTGAATCCTTGTAAGAGGATAGAGTTGCTGGGCTAGATTTTATCCCATGGATCATAGAAGTATTTCAAAAGAGAACAGTTCAAATGAGTAAATTACAGAGATCATTTTTAAAGTATATAAAACGCAAACCAAGCTTCAAGGATATTATGCTATGCAGTGCCTTGCTACTATTAGCGATTGCTCTGCTACTGTTCTCTGAGAAAATTTTTGATGAAAATGTAGCACCAGTTGGAACCATGGTATCCTTAGGGATTGTTATCCTGGTAGGAATCTTAGCTGTCAGAAATAAATAAAAAGACTCGAGAAATGTCATCTCGAGTCTTTTTGTTAGTTGCGAATTTCGTCAACGATTTCTTTTGAAATGGGAATTCCTAAACGGTAACCTTTATTCACGTAATCAATGACATCATTGATATTTTCTATCGTTTGGATTTTTTCTTTGATAGTTGCACGAAAATCTTGATCTTTCAATAGTTGGTCCTGAAGCAGTCTTTGAAGTTTCTCTTTTTCATATTTGTTGACAAGAAAGAGAAAAAGAAGACTGATAACAACTAAGATATAAGCATACTGGCTCATAAAAATTCTCCCTAGGTGATAAAGAAGTAAGTGGTTAGAGAAAAACGAATATCCTTCGCCTCTCGAGTGATAATACTGTAAGCGGCTAGCATCTAACAATTAGGAATTTTAGTTACAGTAACTTGAAGATTACGACGTCTTTCGGTAGAAATCGATAATATTTCTATCGAAAGACTAGTGAGGCGCCTAGCCAAAGTCCGAATAGGATTTGGCGTTAGTTACTTAGATTGCTTTGCAATCAAGTAACTTTGGCGAGTTACATCTTCTCTGGCGCCTCTACACCCAACAGACGAAGGGCTTCTTTGAGGACTACTGCTGTTGCATAGCTAAGGGCTAGGCGACTGTCACGTTCTGGACTTTCATCTAAGATACGAGTGTGGGCATAGTATTTGTTAAAGGCTTGCGCTAAGCTGATTGCAAATTTAGCGATGATAGAAGGTTCGTAATTATCAGCTGCACGTTTAATAATACGTGGGAAGT
Organism: Streptococcus infantis ATCC 700779; assembly: GCF_000187465.1. GTDB lineage: Bacteria > Bacillota > Bacilli > Lactobacillales > Streptococcaceae > Streptococcus > Streptococcus infantis. The sequence continues at coordinate 1,691,291 of NZ_GL732439.1, forward strand.
CTTGGATGAGCTTGATGATTTCCCAGCTTTCAGCATCGTTCAAGCTATAGTTGGCACCTGCTTCAGGTTTGAAATCGGCTTTACGCAAGATCGATTGGATACGAGCGTAGGCATATTGAACATAAGGGCCAGTCTCCCCTTCGAAGGATACCATAGCTTCAAGGTCGAAGTCATATCCATTTGTACGGTCAGTTTTAAGGTCATAGAATTTAATGGCCCCAACTCCAACAGCATGAGCGACCTGGTCTTTGTTTTCAAGTTCAGGATTTTTGGCTTCGATCTGCGCTTTAGCACGGCTGATGGCTTCTGCTACAGTTGGTTCTAGCAAGATAACATTCCCTTTACGAGTAGAAAGTTTTTTCCCTTCTTTTGTAACCAAGCCAAACGGAACATGGACAATATCTTGGCTCCAATCGTAACCCATTTCTTGCAAGACAGCCTTGAGTTGTTTGAAGTGAGCAGATTGTTCTTGACCGACTACATAGATAGAATTGGCAAATTGGTACTCGTTTTTACGGTAAAGGGCAGCGGCCAAGTCACGTGTGATATAGAGGGTTGCACCGTCAGATTTTTTGATAAGAGCTGGGTGTTCAATTCCATATTTTTCAAGATTAACAACTTGAGCACCTTCTGATTCGACTAATAGTCCTTTTTCAGAAAGGATGTCTACAACTGCATCCATTTTATCATTGTAGAAAGCTTCTCCGTTATAGCTGTCGAATTCAACTTGAAGCTCATTGTAGAGACGGTTAAATTCTACCAAGCTTTCATCGCGGAACCATTGCCAAAGAGCGAGAGCTTCCTCATCGCCGTTTTCAAGCTTGCGGAACCATTCGCGTGCTTCTTCATCCAAGCTTGGATCGTTCTCAGCTTCAGCATTGATGCGGACATAGAGCTTGAGGAGTTCATCGATTGGATGAGCTTTGACAGCTTCTTCGTTACCCCATTTCTTGTAGGCAACAATCAACATCCCAAACTGTTTGCCCCAGTCTCCCAAATGGTTGACCTTGACAGTTTTATAGCCGATTTTTTGGAAGATATGTGACAAGCTGTCTCCGATAACTGTTGAACGAAGGTGACCGATTGAAAATGGTTTAGCGATATTAGGGCTAGACATGTCAATAACGACATTTTCTTGATTGCCAATCTCTTGGTCAGCGTAGTGCTCTTTTTCAGTGATAACGTTTTGTAGAACTTGACCAGAAATGGCAGCCTTATCAAGGAAGAAGTTGACGTAAGGACCTGTTGCTACAACCTTTTCAAAGGCTTGACTATTGATCTTTTCAGCGATGTCAGCAGCAATCATTTGAGGAGCTTTACGTTCAACCTTTGCCAATGAGAAGGCGGGGAAGGCGATGTCTCCCATATCTGAGTTTTTAGGTGTTTCTAGTAAATTTAAAATAGCCTCTTGGTCCAGGCTATCAATGACACTAGCCAACTCGCTAGCAATCAATTCTTTTGTATTCATTTAAGGCTCCTTTAGGGCTTTTCTACTATTTTATCACAATTTACTACATTTTTTTTGAAAGAAGAGATATTTTTTGAAATATCCAGTTTTTTTGATATAATGTTCTTACTAAAAAAATGAAAAATGTAATAAATATGCAATCGAAAGGATCTTATGAGAAAAAGAGAACGTCATCAGCTCATCAAGCGAATGATTACAGAAGAAAAACTAGGAACTCAAAAGGAAATTCAAGATCGATTGGAAGCCTGTGATGTCTTTGTGACACAAACGACATTATCCCGTGATTTGCGAGAGCTTGGCTTAACCAAAGTTAAGAAAAACGATGTTGTTTACTATGTGCTAGCAAATGAGACAGAGAAGATTGATCTGGTCGAATTCCTTTCACATCACTTAGAGGGTGTTGCAAGAGCCGAATTCACTTTGGTTCTCCACACTAAACTTGGAGAAGCATCCGTTTTAGCCAATGTAGTAGATTCAAATAAAGATGGGTGGATCTTAGGTACTGTTGCCGGAGCGAATACCTTGTTGGTTATCTGTAAAGATCAACATGCAGCTAAAGTCATGGAAGAACGCTTGCTAGAGTTAATGGAAGATAGATAAGGTCTTGAGAGCTTCTCTCAGGACTGTTTTTACAAGGAGAGAGTAAATGACTACTGAAAAATTATCACCTGGTATGCAACAGTATGTGGATATCAAAAAACAATATCCAGATGCTTTTTTGCTTTTTCGTATGGGTGATTTTTATGAGTTGTTTTATGAGGATGCAGTCAATGCTGCACAGATACTAGAAATCTCACTGACCAGTCGCAATAAAAATGCTGAAAATCCGATTCCTATGGCTGGAGTTCCTTATCATTCTGCCCAACAGTATATAGATGTCCTCGTTGAGCGTGGCTACAAGGTTGCCATCGCTGAACAGATGGAAGACCCTAAGCAAGCTGTTGGTGTCGTTAAGCGCGAGGTTGTTCAGGTCATTACACCAGGAACAGTGGTTGATAGTAGTAAGCCAGATAGTCACAATAACTTTTTAGTGGCTATTGATCGTGAAGGTTCCCAGTATGGACTAGCCTATATGGACCTGGTGACAGGTGATTTCTATGTAACGGGATTATCAGATTTCTCTCTAGTCTGTGGTGAAATCCGTAACCTAAAGGCCAGAGAAGTGGTGATTGGTTACGACTTGTCTGAAGCGGAAGAACAGATTCTCAGTCGTCAAATGAATCTAGTGCTTTCCTATGAACAAGAAACATATGAAGATGTTCATCTGTTGGATTCAAGATTGGCAACTGTTGAAGGAGCAGCTAGTGGGAAACTTCTTCAGTATGTCCATCGGACGCAGATGAGAGAGTTGAATCACTTAAAACCTGTTATTCGTTATGAAATCAAAGATTTCTTGCAGATGGATTTTGCGACCAAGGCTAGTCTTGATTTGGTTGAAAATGCTCGCTCAGGTAAGAAACAAGGGAGCCTGTTCTGGTTGCTAGATGAGACTAAAACTGCAATGGGTATGCGTCTCTTACGTTCCTGGATTCAACGCCCCTTAATTGATTTAGATCGTATCATAGAACGTCAGGAGGTTGTGCAAGTCTTTCTGGATTATTTCTTTGAGCGCAGTGACTTAACGGAAAGCCTTAAGGGAGTCTACGATATCGAACGTCTGGCTAGCCGAGTATCTTTTGGGAAAAGTAATCCTAAAGATCTCTTGCAATTAGCGACTACCTTGGGAAGTGTTCCACGAATTCGCGCCATTTTAGAAGGAATGGAGCAACCAGCTCTAGCTTATCTGATTGAACAACTAGATGCTATCCCAGAGTTGGAAAATCTCATTAGTGCAGCCATTGCCCCAGAGGCCCCCCACGTGATTACCGAAGGTGGTATTATCCGAACGGGCTTTGATGAGACCTTGGATAAATACCGTCGTGTGCTGAGAGAAGGGACCAGCTGGATTGCTGAGATTGAAGCCAAGGAAAGAGAAAACTCTGGCATCAATACTCTCAAGATTGACTACAATAAAAAAGACGGCTACTATTTCCATGTAACCAACTCGCAGCTAGGTAACGTACCAGCCCACTTTTTCCGTAAGGCTACGCTGAAAAACTCTGAGCGATTTGGGACAGAGGAATTGGCGCGTATCGAGGGAGAAATGTTAGAGGCGCGTGAGAAATCAGCAAACTTAGAGTACGAAATCTTTATGCGGATCCGTGAGGAGGTTGGGAAGTATATCCAACGCCTGCAAGCCCTAGCTCAAGGAATCGCTACTGTCGATGTCTTACAAGGCTTAGCAGTGGTAGCAGAAAATCAACACCTGATTCGTCCAGAGTTTGGGCAAGAGTCGCGGATTGATATCCAGAATGGTCGTCACGCAGTTGTTGAAAAGGTCATGGGAGCTCAGACCTATATTCCCAATAGTATCCAGATGGATGAAGATACTAGCATTCAACTAATTACAGGTCCGAACATGAGTGGGAAGTCAACCTACATGCGTCAACTAGCCATTACAGCGGTTATGGCTCAGATGGGTTCTTATGTCCCTGCAGAAAGTGCTCAACTGCCAATTTTTGATGCGATTTTTACACGTATCGGAGCGGCAGATGACTTGGTTTCAGGTCAGTCCACCTTTATGGTAGAGATGATGGAAGCTAATAATGCCATTAGTCATGCGACAAAGGATTCATTGATTCTTTTTGATGAGCTTGGTCGAGGAACCGCAACTTATGATGGTATGGCTCTAGCCCAGTCTATTATCGAGTATATCCATGAGCATATTGGTGCCAAGACTCTCTTTGCCACGCACTACCATGAATTAACCAGTCTGGAAGCTAGTCTTGAACATCTAGTAAATGTACACGTGGCTACGCTTGAGCAAAATGGTCAGGTCACTTTCCTTCATAAGATTGAACCAGGTCCAGCAGACAAATCGTACGGTATTCACGTTGCTAAGATTGCAGGATTGCCAGCAGACTTGCTAAAAAGAGCGGATGCGATTCTAACTCAACTAGAGAGTCAAGGCCAGGAAAATCCAATTTCTATCAATCAAAGGAATGTTGTCAATGAGCAAATGTCTCTCTTTGATGAAAAAGAAGAAAATCCTATCCTAGCAGAGTTGGCCCAAGTAGATGTGTACAATATGACACCGATGCAAGCCATGAATCTCTTATTAGAGCTAAAACAAAAATTATAAGCAAAAACCCACTCCGTTTTGTGAGTGGGTTTTTAGGTCTTATTTTTTCTGAGCTAATAGTTGGTTGATGTGGGCAACCTTCTTTGATTCTCTTTTGTAGAGAATCGTCCAGATGATGAGGTAGACGATGGCAAACTCTGGGATGAGTTGAAGGATGAAAGTCCAGTGAAGAGGGAACCAGCCTGCTAGGATTGCTAAAGGTACAAAGCCTAGTAGCATGAGGAAGAAGTGAGTGACAGTCGCACGAAGAAGACTCCAATCTTGAGCGAATAGACGGCTACCAAAACTAAAGAGTACTCCAATAGCTGACCAGATAAGCAGACAGTAAAGTAAGACGAGTGATCCATGCACCTGATGTTGGGTCGTGAATTGCCCAATTAAAGAGTTGGGGCTGAGAGGTGCGTAGTTACTTGGTGAGTGGATAAAAGAAAAGATAATAGATAGGATGAGGCCGATGAGGATACCAGTTGTGGCATCGTGAAATACTTGTTTTTTCATAGTTCTAATTTCTCCTTAATAGTTTTGAGGTAACGGCGAGATGAGTAGGTGAAACTTTCGTTTTTTAAATAGATTTCAATCAAGCCGTTAGAGGTTAGTTTTAGATGACTAATTGCATCAATGTTGACAATTTCCGATTGGGAAATTTGGATAAAGGAAGCAGGTAAAATTTCAATTGCTTGGTAAAGACGAATGTCAAGTGCATAGGTTTGGCTATCCGTTTCGGCCAGAACCTTACGATTTTCAATGTATACACGCTGAATCTTGCTAATCTGAATCAAGTAGACCTGGTCTTGAAATTTTCCTTTGATGGTTTCTTTTTGATCCAGGGATTGTACAAAGTCCTGAACCTTTTGAATTTTTGAAGACAAGGCAGGTGCTTCTATGATGATTTGCTCTTCGGTGTATTGTTGATCAATATCAAGTCTGAGTTTCATAATTTCTCCTTTATAAAGTTGTAATAGAGATCTCTTGCTTACAAATCTATTAAACACCATTTTGTCGACAAATACAAGAAGGTCTGTCTATGTGGTCGGTTGAAGAGTCTATCTGGTAGGTGACCGTTTTCAAAGAGATTTTAGAGCAAAGAAGTCAAAAAATAAGAAGAAATATATTGACAAAAATAGAAAAAACGTGGTACAATGTTAGACGGTACTTTTTACTTTTGGTCTCTCAAGAGTGTACAGGGACGTGCTGACAAATGTTGCAAAAGTACACACAGATGATAGCTGTCACCAAGTGTATCATCACCAAAAATAAAAAAACACAGGAGAATGTAGATGCCTACAATTAACCAATTGGTTCGCAAACCGCGTAAATCAAAAGTAGAAAAATCTAAATCACCAGCTTTGAACGTTGGTTACAACAGTCATAAAAAAGTTCAAACAAACGTTTCTTCACCACAAAAACGTGGTGTAGCAACTCGTGTTGGAACTATGACACCTAAAAAACCTAACTCTGCCCTTCGTAAATTTGCTCGTGTACGTTTGAGCAACCTTATCGAAGTTACTGCTTACATCCCAGGTATCGGACACAACTTGCAAGAGCACAGCGTGGTGCTTCTTCGTGGTGGACGTGTAAAAGACCTTCCAGGGGTACGTTACCATATCGTCCGTGGTGCACTTGATACTGCAGGTGTTAACGATCGTAAACAAGGCCGTTCTAAATACGGTACTAAACGTCCAAAAGCATAAGGAAAGGGGATAAAGAGAAATGAGTCGTAAAAATAGAGCTCCAAAACGTGAAGTATTGCCAGATCCGCTTTACAATTCACAATTAGTTACTCGTCTTATCAACCGCGTTATGCTTGATGGTAAACGTGGTACAGCTGCTTCAATCGTTTACGGTGCTTTTGAGCAAATCAAAGAAGCTACTGGTAACGATGCACTTGAAGTATTTGAAACAGCTATGGAAAACATCATGCCTGTACTTGAAGTACGTGCACGTCGTGTTGGTGGATCTAACTACCAAGTCCCAGTTGAAGTTCGTCCAGAACGTCGTACAACACTTGGACTTCGTTGGTTGGTAACAATCGCTCGCCTTCGTGGTGAACACACAATGCAAGACCGTCTTGCAAAAGAAATCTTGGATGCTGCTAACAACACTGGTGCAGCAGTTAAGAAACGTGAAGACACTCACCGTATGGCTGAAGCTAACCGTGCCTTCGCACACTTCCGTTGGTAAGAAAATGATGCTAGGAACGGTAAGGATGCAAGGTGAAAATAGGAAACTGACGCAGTATTCGACGAATACAAGGAAGTTTATCTTTTTCACACAGTATCCCGTTCCGGCTCAAATCGGCTAACTAACTTTAGCCCGAGTACAATTCAACTTCCCATCTCACAAGTTGAAACCAACTAAACAAGATAAACATTGAGAACGGGTGGGTCCTGCCTATCCGTTTTTATTGAAATCGTGTTATAATATAATAGAAATAAAAAATATAGGAGAAACAAACCTCATGGCACGCGAATTTTCACTTGAAAAAACTCGTAATATCGGTATCATGGCCCACGTCGATGCTGGTAAAACAACTACAACTGAGCGTATTCTTTACTACACTGGTAAAATCCACAAAATCGGTGAAACTCACGAAGGTGCGTCTCAAATGGACTGGATGGAGCAAGAGCAAGAACGTGGTATCACTATCACATCTGCTGCGACAACAGCTCAATGGAACAACCACCGCGTAAACATCATCGACACACCTGGACACGTGGACTTCACAATCGAAGTACAACGTTCTCTTCGTGTATTGGATGGTGCGGTTACAGTTCTTGACTCACAATCAGGTGTTGAGCCTCAAACTGAAACAGTTTGGCGTCAAGCAACTGAGTACGGAGTTCCACGTATCGTATTTGCCAACAAAATGGACAAAATCGGTGCTGACTTCCTTTACTCAGTAAGCACACTTCACGATCGTCTTCAAGCAAACGCACACCCAATTCAATTGCCAATCGGTTCTGAAGATGACTTCCGTGGAATCATCGACTTGATCAAGATGAAAGCTGAAATCTATACTAACGACCTTGGTACAGATATCCTTGAAGAAGATATTCCAGCTGAATACCTTGACCAAGCTCAAGAGTACCGTGAAAAATTGATCGAAGCAGTTGCTGAAACTGACGAAGAATTGATGATGAAATACCTCGAAGGTGAAGAAATCACTAACGAAGAATTGAAAGCTGGTATCCGTAAAGCGACTATCAACGTTGAATTCTTCCCAGTATTGTGTGGTTCTGCCTTCAAAAACAAAGGTGTTCAATTGATGCTTGATGCGGTTATCGACTACCTTCCAAGCCCACTTGATATCCCTGCGATCAAAGGTATCAACCCAGATACAGATGAAGAAGAAACTCGTCCAGCATCTGATGAAGAGCCATTTGCAGCTCTTGCCTTCAAGATCATGACTGACCCATTCGTAGGTCGTTTGACATTCTTCCGTGTTTACTCAGGTGTTCTTCAATCGGGTTCATACGTATTGAACACTTCTAAAGGTAAACGTGAACGTATCGGACGTATCCTTCAAATGCACGCTAACAGCCGTCAAGAAATCGATACTGTTTACTCAGGTGATATCGCTGCTGCCGTTGGTTTGAAAGACACTACAACTGGTGACTCATTGACAGATGAAAAAGCGAAAATCATCCTTGAGTCAATCAACGTTCCAGAACCAGTTATCCAATTGATGGTTGAACCAAAATCTAAAGCAGACCAAGACAAGATGGGTATCGCCCTTCAAAAATTGGCTGAAGAAGATCCAACATTCCGCGTTGAAACTAACGTTGAAACTGGTGAAACAGTTATCTCTGGTATGGGTGAGCTTCACCTTGACGTCCTTGTTGACCGTATGCGTCGTGAGTTCAAAGTTGAAGCGAACGTAGGTGCTCCTCAAGTATCTTACCGTGAAACATTCCGCGCTTCTACTCAAGCACGTGGATTCTTCAAACGTCAGTCTGGTGGTAAAGGTCAATTCGGTGATGTATGGATTGAATTTACTCCAAACGAAGAAGGTAAAGGATTCGAATTCGAAAACGCAATCGTCGGTGGTGTGGTTCCTCGTGAATTTATCCCAGCGGTTGAAAAAGGTTTGGTAGAATCTATGGCTAACGGTGTTCTTGCTGGTTACCCAATGGTTGACGTTAAAGCTAAGCTTTACGATGGTTCATACCACGATGTCGACTCATCTGAAACTGCCTTCAAGATCGCTGCATCTCTTGCACTTAAAGAAGCTGCTAAGACTGCACAACCAGCTATCCTTGAACCAATGATGCTTGTAACAATCACTGTTCCAGAAGAAAACCTTGGTGATGTTATGGGTCACGTAACTGCTCGTCGTGGGCGTGTAGATGGTATGGAAGCTCACGGTAACAGCCAAATCGTTCGTGCTTACGTTCCACTTGCTGAAATGTTTGGTTACGCAACAGTTCTTCGTTCTGCATCACAAGGACGTGGTACCTTCATGATGGTATTCGACCACTACGAAGATGTACCTAAGTCAGTACAAGAAGAAATCATTAAGAAAAACAAAGGTGAAGAATAATTCACCGTCACTTTAAAAGAAGTCACTTTGTGGCTTCTTTTTCTGTTTGGTAGAAATAGCTAAAATTGCTTCAAATATGGTAAAATAGAAGGAGTATATTGTGAGGAAAATGGATGTCAACCACTTTTGAAATTTTAATGAATCAGTTGGGTATCCCCGCTGAGATAAGAAATCATGAGGCCTTCTCCCAGGCTGAAATTGAACAAGTTATTGTACACAAACAAAGTAACATTTGGGAGTTTCGTTTTGTCTTTGAGAATATCCTCCCCTTTGAACTCTTTTTAGCATTGAAGAAGGGATTGAAAGAAGAATTTTCAAAAACGGGAAATCAAGCGACTTTCGAGATTAAAACGAAAGATCAAGATTTTTCAAGAGAGCTTTTACAGGCCTACTATCGGGAGGCTTTTTCAGATGGCCCTTGTTCTAGTCAAGGCTTTCGGACCATGTATCAGGATTTTCAGATTCGATTTGAAAATGATCAATTGATTATTGAGGCCTCTGAAGCAGCAGATACAGAGCATTTTAGAAAAAACCATTTACCAAATCTTAGCAAACAACTTGAGCTCTTTGGTTTTCCTAAGTTTACATGCCATTTAGAGAAAAATGAAGATTTGACAAAGGAAGAGCAGGAAGCTTTCCATTCGGAAAATCAAATGATTGTTCAGGCTGCAAATGAAGAGACTCTTCGAGCTATGGAACAGTTAGAACAGATGGCACCGCCTCTTCCAGTTGAGGACAAGCCTGTCTTTGATTTCCAAGCCAAGAAGGCAGCTGCTAAGCCTAAACTCGATAAGGCAGAGGTAACTCCAATGATTGAGGTCAATACCGAAGAAAATCGACTGGTTTTTGAAGGGGTTGTCTTTGATGTGGAGCATAAAGTGACTAGAACGGGTCGTGTCTTGATTAATTTTAAGATGACGGACTATACGTCTAGTTTCTCCATGCAAAAATGGGTCCGAAACGAAGAAGAAACTCAGAAGTTTGACATCATTAAGAAAAATTCCTGGCTCCGTGTTCGTGGAAATGTCGAGGTCAATAATTTCACACGAGATTTGACCATGAATGTGCAAGATGTGCAGGAAGTAGTCCACTATGAACGTAAGGACTTGATGCCAGAAGGTGAGCGTCGCGTTGAGTTTCATGCCCATACCAATATGTCGACTATGGATGCTCTTCCTGAGGTTGAGGAAATCGTTGGAACAGCAGCAAAATGGGGCCACAAATCAGTGGCAATCACAGACCACGGCAATGTTCAGTCTTTCCCTCACGGTTATAAGGCGGCCAAGAAAGCTGGGATTCAGCTCATTTATGGAATGGAAGCAAATATCGTTGAGGATCGTGTTCCTATCGTCTATAACGAAGTGGAGATGGATCTTTCTGAAGCTACCTATGTAGTCTTTGACGTGGAAACGACTGGTCTATCTGCTATCTATAATGATCTGATTCAGGTAGCAGCTTCCAAGATGTATAAGGGCAATATCATCGCTGAGTTTGATGAATTTATCAATCCAGGACATCCCTTATCAGCCTTTACTACGGAATTGACAGGGATTACCGATGACCATGTGAAAAATGCTAAACCCTTGGTTCAAGTTCTGAAAGAATTCCAAGAATTCTGTAAAGATACCGTTCTTGTAGCCCATAATGCAAGCTTTGACGTTGGTTTTATGAATGCCAACTATGAGCGTCACGGTCTTCCAAAAATTACTCAACCTGTCATCGATACGCTAGAATTTGCTAGAAATCTCTATCCTGAGTACAAACGACATGGTTTGGGACCTTTGACCAAACGTTTTGGTGTAGCTCTAGAACACCACCATATGGCCAACTATGATGCGGAAGCAACTGGCCGTCTGCTCTTTATCTTTATCAAAGAAGTAGCAGAAAAACACGGTGTGACGGACTTAGCACGATTAAACCTTGATTTAATCAGTCCAGATTCATATAAAAAAGCTCGAGTCAAGCATGCGACAATCTATGTGAAAAATCAAGTGGGCTTGAAAAATATCTTTAAGCTGGTTTCCCTCTCTAATACCCAGTATTTTGAAGGAGTTCCACGGATTCCACGTACGGTACTGGATGCCCATCGAGAAGGTTTGATCTTGGGCTCAGCCTGTACGGAAGGGGAAGTTTTTGATGCAGTCGTGTCACAAGGAGTAGATGCGGCAGTCGAAGTAGCCAAATACTATGATTTTATCGAGGTTATGCCACCAGCTATCTATGCACCTCTGATTGCCAAAGAGCAGGTTAAGGACATGGAGGAGCTTCAGACCATTATCAAGAGCTTGATTGAGGTCGGAGACCGTCTCGGGAAGCCTGTTCTTGCGACAGGAAATGTCCACTACATCGAGCCTGAGGATGAAATCTACCGTGAAATCATCGTGCGAAGTCTAGGTCAGGGTGCCATGATTAACCGAACTATCGGCCATGGAGAAGCTGCCCAACCAGCTCCACTACCCAAGGCACATTTTAGAACAACCAATGAAATGTTGGACGAATTTGCCTTTCTAGGAGAAGATTTGGCTCGTAAGATTGTCATTGAAAATACCAATGCCTTGGCAGAAATCTTTGAGCCTGTTGAGGTCGTTAAAGGCGACTTGTATACACCTTTTATTGACAAGGCTGAAGAAACGGTCGCCGAGTTAACCTATAAAAAAGCTTTTGAAATCTATGGAAATCCACTCCCAGATATCGTTGATTTACGGATTGAAAAAGAACTGACCTCAATCTTGGGGAATGGATTTGCCGTGATTTATCTGGCTTCGCAAATGCTAGTGCAGCGCTCCAATGAACGGGGTTACTTGGTTGGTTCTCGTGGGTCTGTTGGATCCAGTTTTGTTGCGACCATGATTGGGATCACTGAGGTTAATCCTCTCTCTCCTCATTATGTCTGTGGTCAGTGTCAGTACAGTGAATTTATCACAGATGGTTCCTACGGTTCAGGATTTGATATGCCAAATAAAGACTGTCCAAACTGTGGCCACAAGCTCAGCAAAAATGGCCAGGATATTCCTTTTGAAACCTTCCTTGGTTTTGATGGGGATAAGGTACCTGATATCGATTTGAACTTCTCAGGTGAAGACCAGCCTAGCGCCCACTTGGATGTGCGCGATATCTTTGGTGAAGAATATGCCTTCCGTGCAGGAACGGTTGGAACGGTGGCTGCTAAGACCGCCTATGGATTTGTTAAGGGTTACGAGCGTGACTATGGCAAGCTTTACCGTGAGGCTGAAGTAGAGCGCCTAGCCCAAGGAGCTGCCGGTGTCAAACGTACGACCGGTCAGCACCCAGGGGGAATCGTAGTTATTCCTAACTATATGGATGTCTATGACTTTACTCCAGTGCAGTATCCTGCAGATGATGTAACTGCTGAATGGCAGACCACTCACTTTAACTTCCACGATATCGATGAGAACGTCCTCAAACTCGATGTCCTGGGACACGATGATCCGACCATGATTCGCAAGCTCCAGGACTTGTCAGGCATTGATCCAAATGATATTCCTATGGATGATCCTGGTGTCATGGACCTTTTCTCAGGTACAGATATCCTTGGAGTGACCCCTGATCAAATCGGGACTTCAACTGGTATGCTTGGTATTCCAGAGTTTGGTACTAACTTTGTTCGAGGGATGGTGGATGAAACCCATCCGACGACCTTTGCGGAGTTGCTTCAGCTTTCTGGTCTGTCTCACGGTACCGACGTTTGGTTGGGAAATGCCCAAGATTTGATTAAGGCTGGAATAGCGGACCTATCAACCGTTATCGGATGTCGGGATGACATCATGGTTTACCTCATGCACGCAGGTTTAGATCCTAAGATGGCCTTTACCATCATGGAGCGAGTGCGTAAGGGATTGTGGCTTAAAATCTCAGAAGAAGAGCGCAATGGTTATATCGAAGCCATGAAGGCCAATAATGTGCCTGAGTGGTATATCGAATCTTGTGGAAAAATCAAGTACATGTTCCCTAAAGCCCATGCGGCAGCCTACGTTATGATGGCCCTTCGTGTGGCTTACTTCAAGGTTCACCACCCGATTTATTATTATTGTGCTTACTTCTCCATCCGTGCCAAGGCCTTTGATATCAAGACCATGGGTGCAGGCTTGGATGCTATCAAACGTAAGATGCAAGAAATTGCTGAAAAACGCAAGAACAATGAAGCTTCTAATGTAGAAATTGACCTTTACACAACACTTGAAATCGTCAATGAGATGTGGGAACGTGGCTTCAAATTTGGGAAATTGGACCTCTATCGCAGTGATGCAATTGAATTCATCATCGATGGAGACACCCTTATCCCACCATTTGTTGCTATGGATGGACTGGGAGAGAACGTTGCCAAGCAACTGGTTCGTGCCCGTCAAGAGGGAGAATTCCTCTCTAAAACTGAATTGCGCAAGCGTGGAGGACTTTCCTCAACCTTGGTTGAAAAAATGGATGAAATGGGCATTCTCGGCAATATGCCAGAGGACAATCAGTTGAGTTTGTTTGATGATTTGTTTTAAAAATTGCTTATTTTGATCAAGTGGACAAAATATGTCCACTTGATTTGTTATAATTCTCTTAAAAGTAATAGAAAAGAGAGTATAATATGAATCAAGAAATTTTAAATTCTAATGTGTCAATTGAAGAGGAAATTTATAATTATGAAAAAGGCTTGAAAGATGATGGGAGTGATTGGACCGGATTCCCACAAATAGACTTAAAAGAAGATTCTCAATGTATTTACATTTGCGGTATTTCAGAGACTGACAGATGGCATTTGTTTTATACGTTAACTAAAATAAACCCTGCTATTCCAATAGCATCACTTGCATATTATCGAGTGAGAGATAATTTGATTTTTTCTAAACATAGTCAATGGATGAAACTGCAAATGGGGTATACAGAGTATGATTTGATTTTTTTGGATGGAGTTCAATTTTTGGGAGAGGCTGATCAAAGGGTACAGGAATACTGGATGCAGCAATTCAAAGAGAATAAGAAAAGAAGCAAACTCTTCATTGTATATTCAGACTGCTTACCCGAAGACTTAAAAAATATGCCTGAATCTGTAGTTGAGTTCTTCGAATCTGGCATAGTGGTACAGTTGAAATCATCTAAGGGATAGTTTATTTTGCTTTAATCGTTTTGAATATAAAGTGCTAGTTAGACTATAGAAGTGATAATAATGTACTGGAAATAATATTGTTTGAATAATATGTAGAAGGAAATTGCAAATGAATGATCAAGAGAGACTGCTAACGATTTTTTTACGTTTACAGTTTGGGACTCAGTTAGGAAAAAAGCAATTGGCTCAGGAATTTGAAGTTAGTGAAAAGACGATACAGAGAGATTTTTCGCTACTCCGTGATATTTTATCTAGTAACACCAGTTATAGTGGAGATTTGTTTTATAACCGTAAAACGAATAAGTATTGTTTAGCGAGTAAGTCAGTTTTTAATAAAAAGGATATACTCGTTATTTCAAAGATTTTATTGGAAAATCGAGCACTGAATAGACAAGAAATTGCTAGCTTACTAAATAATTTACTGGTCTTAGTTCCCCGTGATGATCAGAAAGAAATTGAGCAGATTATTGGCAGTGAAAAGATTAACTATGCTCCCTTATCGGATCAACAAAATAGAATAGAGAAAATTTGGAATTTATCAGAAGCTATTTTGTATGAACAGGTTCTAGACATTATCTATCAAAAACCTTATTCTGAGTCTTCTAAGAGGCAGACTGTTTTGCCAGTCTCTCTTTATTATGATAGTCATTATTTCTATCTAGTTGTCTACCAGTTGAAACATGCTACTTATATTACTTTAAGAGTAGACCGTATCCAGTCATGGTCTCTTAGTGATATAGAGAAACCCTCTATTTCTTATCGAGATAAATTTAGAGATGGTGACATTCGTAACGAGAGAGTAGATGCTTTTATCGGGAAGAAAATCAGTATTGAAATCGAGTATTTGTACGATCCGACGATTGTCATGGATCAATTTCCAAATGCAAAAATAGTTGGGAAAAATGGCGACTGGACTCATTTTAAGTTTGAAAGTCAGCACACACCGGGGCTTAAACGCTGGTTGCTGGGGCAAGGGGAAGCAGTTACTGTTTTGTCTCCTCGGATTTTAGTAGAGGATATGAAGAAAACTATTCAAGAAATGATAGATAAATATAGATGAGGATAAAATGACTATTCAATTTACTTCTAAAAAGGTTGGTGAACTATTGAAAGAAGGGGATTTGCGGATTCCTTCTTATCAAAGACCTTATAAATGGAGCAGAAAGCATATACGTAATCTTTTTTATGATTTACGAGATGCTATGGGGAAAAAGGAATATCAGGTTGGTTCTGTTATCTTGCATGAAAATGATGGATACTTAGATATTGTCGATGGACAGCAACGGCTAATTTCTATTTCCTTGTTTCTTCATTCATTAGAAAAGTTAAAGGATTATGAAGGCGCGAATCAACTGCTTAGTGCTGAATTTGGAGAGATATCTTGCTATCATGCGAGTGAAAATTATAATGAGTGGGAAAATTTGACTCAATTGGTTGGCGAAAAGGAGGCCAAAGATATTTGCAATTTTTTATTGGAAAATTGTTCTGTCTCTGTGATTACTATGCCACAGGAACGATTATCAGAGGCCTTTCAGTTATTTGATTCTCAGAATAATCGTGGTAAATCTTTAGAACCTCATGATTTGCTCAAAGCCTATCATCTTCGCAAGCAAGATTCAGAAGATGAAAAGATTGTTGAAAAGTGGGAGCAATTTGTAGAAGATAAGGATTTAAGCCTCAAAGAGTTATTTGATAAACATCTTTTCCGTATGAGACGGTGGTCTAGGGGAGAAACAGGATTAACAAACAAGCGTTATGGCTCTTATCTACGATTTACAGAGGATTATATTGACGACTTTAAAGGCGTTGATTTGAATCAGAATTTTCCATACCTAGAATTATATCGTCATATTGAAAACTTCCCTATGTCAATTACTATGCCAATCATTGACGGAAGTAAATTTTTTGAGTATATTGAATCTGCTCATGAAACTATTAAAGATCATAAAGATTTCTTAAATGAAAGGTTAGGATTTTCTGATGAGCCTGAAGAGGGAGAAAAAAATGTAGCTTACCCAGAAGGCATGTTGAACATTTACAATAGCTCAAAGGGACGCTATCTCAAATGCTACAATCTGTTTCTAAATATTTGCTCTCTTTTTGCAGAGAGATTTGGAAAAGATGAGCTATCAAAGGAGATAATAGAGACCTTGTTTATTTGGTCTTATTACCCTCGAGTTAAGTCTAAAGCTATATATGATGCAACGGTAGGGAAATACGCCGCTGGTGGAAGTTTTAGACAAAAAGAGTCTCAAAAGCTATTTCAACTTTTATCCCATGCTGTCACTCCGAATGATTTCATGATCAAGATAGATAGAGAGCTATTTGAAAATTATACTGTGGACAAGATTATAGAAGAGGAAAAAGATAAATGGTAGAAACACATATAAGTTTATCAGTGAATCGTTTGTTAAATGAAGATACCTATGCTATTCCTCTTTATCAGAGAAATTTTGCTTGGACTTATAATGAAATTGAGCAGTTATTGAACGACGTAGCAGATGCTGTTCAAGAAAATAGAGACAATTACTATATTGGAACATTAGTCGTTAATAAAGATAATGACATTTTCAAAATCATAGATGGGCAGCAGCGAACAACGGCCCTTAATTTGATTGCCTTAGCTTTGAAGCATGAGTTTGGTTTTGATAGATTGAAAGCTGTCAATCTTACCTTTCCAGCTCGGAAGAAATCAAATGAGAATATTCAAAAACTATTTACTAAGCAAAAAATCTCTGAGGGCGATGAAAATGAGCTGACTAGAGGTTACGGACATGCTAGAGACGCATTGAAAAAAGTGTTAGAAGAGCGCCAATTGAATCCTCAGTCTTTCGTTGGTTATCTTTTTGAAAAGGTCATCATTTTTCGGAGTATACTTCCTGAGGATTTAGATTTGAATCTTTATTTCGAACGTTTCAACTCTCGAGGCGAACAACTAGAGTCTCATGAGATTCTCAAGGCACAAATGATGGCTAAATTTGGTGAAAATCAAGAAATGGCACAAAAATTTGCAAGAATTTGGGATGCCTGTGCAGAGTTTGATAAACCGGTATCAAGTCAATTTAAGATGCGACGGAAGAGAGCAGATGATTTTCAAGAACGCGAACGTATTTTTGGATGGCATTTTACAAATTACTCATTTCATAATATTTATGATGATATTGATTTTTATCAAAATGAAAGAAGAAAGTTATCAGATATATTAGAAAAAAAGATAAATGAAAAAAATATAGAAGTAGAAAAAGATTTTGGTGATTATACCCAAGTTATCGATTTTCCAACCTTCTTACTCCATGTATTGGCAATTTGGGAAGGTAAGGATACCAATGAGGTTCAGTTAGACGATAAGAAACTCTTAGCTCTATTTGATATAAAAAATAAAAATAAGACTTGGATTATTGAATTCAGTGAATTTCTTCTTAAAATAAAGCATATTTTTGATAATTACATCGTTAGAAATTCAAATATAGATTCTTCAAGCAGAAATAAGGATGAATGGTTTTTGCAGAAGGGAACTTATTATGAATATCAACCTAATGGAAAAGCGAAAGAGCATTACATAGTCGAAGAACATTTTACTAATAATACGTTTTCGGATTCGGAGATTAACAAAAACATTATCCTCCTTCAATCCATGTTTGCTGTGACCTTTACTGCTAATCGTGATAGTCGTTGGTTATATGAGATTTTACAATTTCTCTACAAGCATATTGAAGAGTTAAATCAAACAGAATTTGCTAGTCTCTTTAAGGATTTTCTTGAAAAAATGGCAGTGAGATATGCTGAGGAAAGATTGTTTACTGAAGATAAAAGTATAAAAAAATATGGAGCAATTCCTGTTTATGCTTTTAACTTTGTAGATTATGTTTTATGGAAAAATCGTGCCGAATTAGAGAAAGAGTACAAGAATATTAATTTTAATCATTTCAAATTTGCATATCGTCGCTCCATAGAGCATTGGTATCCTCAGAATCCAAATGGACATGATGGAGAGAGCCAATTACCTGCGAAGTTTTTACATTCCTTTGGCAACCTTTGTATTACTACCGATAGTCAGAACTCCAGGTTTGGCAACTCCTATCCAGAGGCTAAATTAGAACAATGGGAAAGAGAAGGGATATTCTATCGTCAGAGTTTAAAATTACAGATGATGGCAAAGATAACTTCTAAAAAAAATAGATGGGATATTGGTGAGATTCAATTTATGGAAAAAGAAGTGGAAAGATATGTACACGACTTTTGTGATAGTTAAATAAAAACAAGCTTTAATGAGCTTGTTTTTTAAAATGCTAATATATGTGATATACTAGTAAGGGAAGAATTTTGAGTAAGACAAATATGCTCAAAGATTTGAAATAAAAATAGAAAAGAGAAACAAGATGGTTTTACCAAATTTTAAAGAAAATCTAGAAAAATACGCTAAGCTTTTGGTTGCAAACGGAGTGAACGTGCAACCTGATCATACCTTGGCTCTCTCTATCGATGTAGAGCAACGTGAGTTGGCTCACTTAATCGTCAAAGAAGCCTATGCACTTGGAGCCCACGAAGTTATCGTTCAATGGGCAGATGACTTTGTAAACCGTGAGAAATTCCTTCACGCGCCGATGGAGCGTTTGGACAATGTGCCAGATTACAAGATTGCTGAGATGAACTACCTACTTGAAAATAAAGCAAGTCGTCTCGGTGTTCGTTCTTCTGATCCGGGTGCATTGAACGGAGTAGATGCTGAAAAGCTCTCAGCTTCTGCTAAAGCAATGGGAATTGCTATGAAGCCAATGCGTATCGCAACTCAATCTAACAAGGTTAGCTGGACTGTAGCAGCCGCTGCTGGACTTGAGTGGGCTAAGAAAGTCTTTCCAAATGCTGCGAGCGACGAAGAAGCAGTGGACCTCCTTTGGGACCAAATCTTCAAGACTTGCCGTGTCTACGAAGAAGATCCAGTTAAGGCTTGGGAAGAACATGCTGCTATCCTCAAGAGCAAGGCGGAAATACTCAACAAAGAACAATTCTCAGCTCTTCACTACACTGCTCCTGGAACAGACTTGACACTTGGCTTGCCGAAGAACCACGTTTGGGAATCTGCCGGAGCGATCAATGCTCAAGGCGAAGGTTTCTTGCCAAATATGCCAACAGAAGAGGTCTTTACAGCCCCTGATTTCCGTCGCGCAGATGGTTATGTCACTTCTACAAAACCTCTCAGCTACAACGGAAATATCATCGAAGGCATCAAAGTGACCTTTGAAAATGGTCAAATCGTTGATATCACAGCTGAAAAGGGTGATCAAGTAATGAAGGACCTCGTCTTTAAGAATGCTGGTGCGCGTGCCTTGGGTGAATGTGCCTTGGTACCAGATCCAAGCCCAATTTCACAGTCAGGTATTACCTTCTTTAACACCCTTTTTGACGAAAATGCTTCCAATCACTTGGCTATCGGTGCAGCCTATGCAACGAGCGTTGTTGGTGGAGCAGAGATGAGCGAAGAAGAGCTAGAAGCTGCAGGACTTAATCGTTCAGACGTTCACGTTGACTTTATGATTGGTTCTAACCAAATGGATATCGATGGTATCCGTGAGGATGGAACACGCGTACCACTCTTCCGCAATGGAGATTGGGCAATTTAAGGAGAAACTATGATTGGAAGTATGTTTGTCGGTCTTTTGATCGGACTATTAGCAGGAGCTATCACCAATCGTGGAGAACGGATGGGATGCTTCGGGAAAATGTTCCTGGGTTGGATTGGTGCTTTCCTGGGTCAAATGCTTTTTGGAACTTGGGGGCCTATCTTAGCTGATACGGCTATTATCCCATCAGTTTTAGGAGCCATGATTTTATTAGCCATCTTTTGGAGAAAAGACAGCTAGTTTTAACTTGCTAGAACAGAAAAAGAGGTTGGAAATCTTCCAACCTCTTTTTTATGAGCTGTAAAAAGACTGATATGCGGCTAGCTTGGCTTTCAGTGACTGTTCCTTTTTATATTGCCTCAAGTATGGTACAATAAAAACATGAGAATTCAACAATTACACTATATTATCAAAATCGTAGAGACTGGTTCGATGAATGAGGCTGCCAAGCAACTTTTCATTACACAACCGAGTCTATCAAATGCCGTTCGTGACCTAGAAAATGAGATGGGAATTGAGATTTTTATCCGAAATCCTAAGGGAATTACCCTCACACGTGATGGGATGGAGTTTCTATCCTATGCCCGTCAGGTTGTCGAGCAAACGCAACTTCTAGAAGAACGCTATAAGAACCCAATCGCTCATCGCGAGCTTTTTAGTGTGTCTTCGCAGCACTATGCTTTTGTGGTCAATGCTTTTGTTTCCTTGCTTAAGAAAAGCGATATGGAAAAGTACGAGCTTTTTTTGCGTGAAACCAGAACTTGGGAGATCATCGACGACGTCAAGAACTTCCGAAGTGAAGTAGGAGTTCTCTTTTTAAATAGCTATAACCGGGACGTTCTTTCGAAGATGTTGGACGACAACCATCTCGTTGCCCACCATCTCTTTACAGCCCAACCCCATATATTTGTCAGCAAGACCAACCCTCTTGCTAAGAGAGACAAGGTGCAGTTGGCAGACCTAGAAGACTTCCCATATTTGAGCTATGACCAAGGGACCCATAATTCCTTCTATTTCTCAGAAGAGATTTTGTCACAAGAACACCATAAGAAATCCATCGTTGTTAGTGACCGTGCGACCTTGTTCAATCTCTTGATTGGTTTGGACGGTTATACCATCGCGACTGGTATCCTTAATAGTAACCTCAATGGAGACAATATCGTTTCGATTCCACTTGATATTGATGATCCCATTGAACTGGTTTATATCCAGCATGAGAAAACTAGCTTGTCTAAGATGGGTGAACGCTTCATCGAGTACCTACTTGAAGAAGTTCGCTTTGATAAGTAATTTGAATAAATGAGAAGAGAAAAGAAGAATGACGACATTAAATACAAATGATTTTGATTTTCACTTGCCAGAGGAGCTGATTGCTCAGACTCCTTTGGAAAAGCGCGATGCCTCTAAACTCTTGATGGTCAATCGCAAAACAGGTGAATTTCAAGACCGCCACTTTCACTCTATTATCGAAATGTTAGAGCCAGGTGATGCCCTGGTTATGAATGATACCCGTGTCTTGCCAGCTCGACTTCATGGTCAAAAAGAAGAAACAGGAGGCCATGTTGAACTCTTGCTTTTGAAAAATACAGCTGGAGACGAATGGGAAGTCTTGGCTAAACCAGCTAAACGTCTCAAGGTCGGCACCCGTGTTATCTTTGGTGATGGTCGACTTAGCGCAGTTGTGACTGAGGAATTAACTCATGGTGGCCGTATTGTCCGTTTTGAGTATGAGGGGATTTTCCTAGAAGTACTTGAAAGTCTTGGAGAAATGCCTTTGCCTCCTTATATTCACGAAAAATTGGATGACCGTGAACGTTACCAGACAGTCTATGCCAAGGAGAGTGGATCAGCAGCAGCCCCAACTGCAGGGCTACATTTTACCAAAGAATTACTAGAAGAAATCCAGCAAAAAGGTGTTCATCTAGTCTACCTGACCTTGCACGTTGGACTTGGGACCTTTAGACCTGTTTCAGTAGATAATTTGGATGAGCACGAGATGCACTCAGAGTTTTATCAATTGTCTGAGGAAGCTGCAGCGACCTTGCGTCAGGTCAAAGAAAATGGTGGCCGTGTCATTGCTGTGGGGACTACCTCTATCCGTACGCTAGAGACTATCGGAAGCAAGTTTGACGGCCAAATCCAGGCCGACTCTGGCTGGACTAATATCTTTATCAAGCCAGGCTATGACTGGAAGGTGGTGGATGCTTTTTCTACTAATTTCCATTTGCCGAAGTCTACCTTGGTCATGCTAGTTTCTGCCTTTGCAGGCCGTGAATTGGTCCTCAAAGCCTACCAGCATGCTATCGATGAAAAATACCGTTTCTTTAGCTTTGGCGATGCCATGTTTATCTACTAAAAAACGAGCAAATCAAAACTAGAAATAAAAGGGCTAATTCCTACTTGGATTAGCCTTTTTTCGACATATGATAGCTATTGAATTAAAAGCAAATAAATGATACACTGAAGACTATGATACAGCCGTCAAATATATGCAAAATCTGACGAGCTACTTTTATCTGAGTCTATTTCAAAGGAGATTTTTATGAAAAACAAAACATTGCGCTATACGAGCCTATCAGTCCTGACCTTGTTGGCTGCCTTGACCTTGGTTGCCTGTGGTGGAAAGACTGACAAGAATACGTCATCTTCAAACCAAAAGGAGACAACAAGCAAGGTGACTACAGAGTCCGCAAGTAAAACTGAAGCAGGCCAAAAAGAGGAGCAGAAGTCAGAATCAAATAGTGCGACAGAAGCTACAACTACTCAAGCAGAACAAAAGGAAGATAAGAAAAAATCACAAGAGGCTTACGCTAAATTTGTAGGAACTTGGGAAAACTACGCGGGAACAACTGCAACAGTCACAGCAGATGGAATTGTAACGATCCAAAGTTCAAATGGAACCTTTAAATACGAGATGGGTCAAGTAGAGGAAAAAGACGGCTACTACTCAACAGGTATTCATCTTGTCGGTGGTGGACAAGGGGCACGACTGATCTTTACCCCAGCTGGAGTCCAAAACGAAGTGACAGGTACAGATGGCAGTCAAGATGTCTTGTCTATCGGTCAATCTGTAAGCGACAAAGATAACCAGTTTTACCGTAACTAAGCACATCAACATGAAGTAAGGGTGGAGAAATGTTCTTGCTTTTTTACAAGTTTTCGAAGCATAAAATTTTAAGCATTCAAATTTACACGACGTTTAAGTTGGCTAATTAGCAAGCTCGCGTTAAAGTGAAAGATAATAAGGACAATATCAAAAAAGCCCTACATCAGGGCTTTTTTTACTTGCTAATATAAGAAATCAATGCCGTAGTTTTCTTTTAGATAGGTCGCCAACTCGGCTTTTTCTTCCTCTCTAAATCGACAGAGGCTAAGGGCGAGCCGCAATATCAGAACACTTGTATCGATGATGACGTTTGACTTAGAAATATCTTCTAGCTGGGTCACCTCTCTCAGGTCAAAATCTAAATAGCAAGCTTTGCTGTTGACATGGTCGGGGTCACTGACATCCACTTCAACATACGATGCTCGCAACAATTCTTCTTTTGGGATGAAGATTTCCTTGGAAAAGAAGAGCTCAGGATAGACATAAATGCCTTCAAAGGTGAATTCAAAGGAGAGCCTACGACTAGAAAGTCTTTTGATGCCTGCAATCGTTGAATAGATAGCAGCGAAAAAGAGGATGGTTGGAACCACAGTGAGAAGACTAAGCTGGGAAAAGTCGATCAATCCATGCGCGAGGAAAAAGAAAAATTGAAAGAATACACCCACCGCAAAGACTAGATAGCCGACACCGACAAATTTTGAATAATAGATTTTCATAGAAACCTCCAAATATAGAATTGAACTCACCAACGCTTTTTCAGTAGAAGGAGTAAAAATCGTGCAGAGTTAAAATTCCAAGTATTCCCATCATATCCTATGGAGCGAAGTTCTGTCAACCTTTTAGCAAGATGTAGCTCTTAGCTATTCTATGACCTAGTAAGTTGGTTTATGGTATACTAGGATAATAAAATTCCAAAATTTGAAGACTTATTTTCATAAATAGAAAGAAGTAAATATGTTTTTTCTTAGACGTCGCGTCTTTATCGGCGAATGCAATGGTCAAGCGGTCTATTATGACCAAAGAACCAGAGAAGCTTTAGCCGCTCCAAAGAGTAAGTTGCTCAATACTGAAGGCGCTCGTGACACGAATTCCTTTATTCTTGAATTGGTAGTTCTCTTTCTCGTAAAACGGAAATTGAACTTTTTTCTAATTAAGTAGAGCATATTTCTGTTTAAACAACTCAATTTTATCATTGCAGTAATTGATTAAATCTTGTGCTTTTTCAAATGAGTAGCCTTTTTCAGATACAGACTTCACTTTCTTTTCGTCAAAATAGTAGCCAGTCAAGCCCCTGACTTCCTCTGATAAGGTGAGATAATAGCCTGTTTCGATTCCCTGATCTAGATCTTTTGAGAGAGACTTCATCAGTCGTCCGAAGAGAGATTTTTTCGTCTTTTCATCACTGGAATTATTCCCTAAGTTGGTTGAAATCAAGCCGGGATGATAGGCATTAATAGTGATATTTGAACCTTTTAAAAAGAGATCTCTTGCTAGATATCGTGTCATCCAGATGGTATAGAGTTTGGAATTATTATAGGCCAATCCGGGATTGTAGTTGTTCTCAAATCCAAAATCCAAATCCTTGACCTTGGCAAAATGATGCATATAGGAAGAGGTATTAATGACACGACCGTCAGCCGCTTTTTCTAACAAGGGACTTAGCTCAGTTGTTAATACATAGGGAACCAGAACGGATAACATAAAAGTCAACTCGGTATTTTCAGCACTTGCTTTTCGTTCTTTTCCTGCATACAGTCCTGCGTTGTTAAACAAGACATCGATCCTTTGAAAGTCTCGCTTGATTTCCTCCACAAATCGATAAACATCATCTAATTTTGAAAAATCTGCCAAGTAGCTAGAAACTCTACCTCTCAAGGAAACGGCCCGAACCTCTTGAAGCGCCAATTCCAGTTTTTGAGGATTACGCCCATGAAGAATGACCTGATGGCCTTCACTGGCCAGTTTCTTTGCCAAGTGCTTTCCAATGCCATCCGTAGCACCTGTTATTAGAATGGTTTTGACCATATTAATCCTCCAAGAAAGAAATGAGTTCTTTTGAAAACTCCTCTGCATATTGGAAGATCGAACCGTGACCAGCATTTGGATAGATGATGAGCTTACTATCTTTTATTTTCTCATGCATATCATAAGAATTTTCTGTTGGAACCTGCATATCCTTGTCCCCATTGACGATTAAGGTTGGTTGGGTGATGAATCTTAGGTCGTCTTGAGAATCTTTCCCCCAACGTTTAATAGCTTTGAGTTGAGTCAAGAAACCAGGCACACTCATGTCTTTGTCCGCAAATTCCTTGGTTCGCATTCCCATTCGTCCGAGAACTTTCAAGGCTTCGATTTTTCCTTGTTCATCATGGTTATAGAAGATATAGCGTTTAGGATCGATGCGCTCTAGTCCAGCTTTAAACATATAGTTAAATGTTTTCCCTGTGACCTTATCGACCTCTTTTCCACCTCGAGGTCCTGTTCCTGCCAAGATGAGACGGTTGACCAAATCAGGCTTGATTCGAACCATTTCTTGGGCAATCATCCCTCCCATAGAAAGACCTAGGAGATTGATTTTATCGTAACCAAGGGCTTTTACAAAGGCAATTGTCTGCTCAGCCATTCCAGGAATGGTTGGGGCCACTTTTCCTTGACTAGCACCGACACCAGGGAGGTCGACCACAATCACATGGTGTTTTTCAGCAATCAAGTCCAAGAGTTTTGGATCCCAGTTGTCGAGGGTTGCTGCCAAATGGACCAGCATCAGAAGAGGTAGTTTTGATTTGCCTTTACTAAGTTCGCGATAAGCGATTTTGTTCCCGTCGACTGTGATGTATTGATTTTTTGTAGTAAGATATGACATTGTCTTTTCCTTTTTATTTCTTAAAGCTGAGGACTGTTTTTCCACGTGAGCGACCATTAGCGACCTTGTCTAAGGCGCTATTTACTTCTTCAAATGGATAGACTGTATCGATAGATGGCTTGATTTCGAGTTTGCTAAAGAGGTCAGCTACCTCTTGTAATTGAGCACCATTGCTTTCTACAAAGATAAAATTGTAGTGAATGCCGTATTCATCAGCCATCTTATCAAATTTGCGACCGGCTAAGCCAAGAATCATCTGTTTCCATTTTGGCAGGTTCATGCGTTTGGCAAAGTCACCATTTGGCATAGCACGGAGGGAAACAAGCTGACCACCTTTTTTTATGATAGACATTTGTTTTTCAGTCTCAGCACCCCCAAGGGTATCGAGGACATAATCAACCTGGCTAACAGTTTTTGTATAATCCTCTGTTTTGTAATCGATAAAGCGGTCCGCTCCTAGGTTCAATACACGCTCAGCGCTATCTCCAGCCCCATTGGTAATAACCTTCAAACCTTTGGCCTTAGCAATCGGAATGGCCATCCCACCGACACCGCCTGTACCACCAGAGATAAAGATCGTTTTGCCAGCTTGAGCACCCATGAGTTCTAAGGCTTGCATAATAGTCAAGGCAGTCAAAGGCACAGCAGCCGCTTCCTCGTCAGAAAGATAGTCTGGGACCTTGGCTAGAGCCTGACTATCGACAGCTAGGTATTCTGCAAAGGCACCAATATGATCAAGTGGTAAACGCCCAAAAACTCGGTCTCCGACTTTGAGATTTTTGACTTGGCTACCGGTCTCTTCAATGATACCGACCACTTCATTACCTGCAGTTTGTGGGAGTTTGTAAGGGACGATCATCTTGACTTCTCCTCGGGAAATCATGTTATCCAGAGGATTAACACCAGCAGCGGTGACTTTGACCAAAACTTCTTTGTCTGTGATACTTGGTTTTGCGATTTCTGTGATGTTAAGAGTGATATTCTTTTTGTTATAAGTAGTATGTTGTGCAGCTTTCATTGTCTTCTCTTTTCTATTTTCTATTTTTTTATTGTATCTGATATAGATACAAGTATAGTCTTTTTAAAACTGATCTGCATGCAAATCAGTTTCGTTTTTGTTTGGCTTCTTTATAAAGATTGTTAATGACATCTTCTAAGGTTTGCTGGGCTAGTTCCTTCTCAAGTTGAGCTTCAGCGCTAGCAAATAGTGGTGAAACGGCAGCCTGGATATGTTTCCCTACTGGGCAATCAGGGTTGCTATTTTGGTGAACAGGAAATAAGCTGATATGGCTGACTTCTTGTGTCGCAAAATAAATTTCAAGTAAGGTCACTTCCTTTGGGGACTTACTGAGTTGATAGCCTGTTTTTCCTTGATGGGAAGTAATTAAGCCAGCGTTTTTCAATAAGGCAATCACCTTACGAATATAACTAGCATTGGTTCCGACGCTCTCAGCAAGAGCTTGTGAACTTAAGGTTTCCTTGCTCTCACTAATCATGGTTAGGATGTGCAAGGAAACTGAAAATTTCGTATCCATATAAACTCCTTTAGATAACTTGTATCTGATACAAGAACAAGTATATCACAAATAAAAAGAAAAGCAAGACTTTTATTTTAAATTTTAAAAATTTTTTGAAGAGAGTCATCTAATCAGAGATGTCTGAAAAGGGTGTTCATAAAAAATGATGGGATAAATTTACCTTAGCACAACAAAAAAAGCCCTATATTATAAGGCTTTTTCCTGTTGTTTAGATGCCCCCTACATGAATTTGTAAGAACTTTTCATATTGAAAATAAACAAAAATGTTGAAATATAGCTGATTTTAGGGAAATACTTTTAGGTATTTTTAATGTCAGGTTTTAAAAATGGGGCAAAAGTGGGGCAAAAATAACGAATGACTTATAATTGTCAATTGAAAATCTTCTAGCTATTTTATGCTATAATGAAGAAAAGTAAAAAATATAAGAGTGGATTGAATAAACCGAAAGCTATCCACTAAAGAAAGAGCAGAAAATGAACCATAAGATTGCAATTTTATCAGACATACATGGCAACACGACGGCCTTAGCTGGAGTACTTGAGGACGCTAAAAATTTGGGAGCGACTGAATATTGGCTTTTGGGAGATATTTTTCTTCCTGGGCCGGGAGCAAATGACTTGGTGGCTCTTTTGAAAGGCCTACCCATTACAGCATCCGTTCGAGGAAACTGGGATGATTGTGTTTTAGAGGCTTTAGATGGGCAATATGGTTTAGAGGATCCTCAAGAAATTCAGCTTCTCAGGATGACTCAGTATTTGATGGAGCGCCTAAACCCAGAGCAAATTGATTGGTTGAGGAATCTACCTATGGTAGCCAAGAAAGAAGTTGAAGGCTTGCGTTTTTCTCTTTCTCATAATTTACCTGAGAAAAATTACGGTGGTGATTTGCTGGTCGAAAATGGTACCGAAAAATTTGACCAGCTACTTGATGAAGCTACAGATGTAGCCGTCTATGGACATGTCCATAAACAGCTTTTGCGTTATGGTAGTCAAGGTCAACAAATCATCAATCCAGGTTCGATTGGTATGCCTTATTTTGACTGGAATGGGCTGAAAAATCACCGAGCTCAGTATGCCTTACTTGAAGTTGAAAATGGTGAATTAGTCAATATTCAATTTCGAAAAATTGCCTATGACTATGAAGCAGAACTAGAATCAGCCAAGGCCAAAGGACTTCCTTTTATCGAAATGTATGAAGAATTGCGGCGAGAGGATAATTACCAAGGACATAATAGAGATTTGTTAGCTAGTTTAATTGAAAAGCATGAATATGCAGAGGATGTTAAGAATTATTTTGAATTTTTGTAAAAGTTCCTTTAACTAACAGATACTAAATAAACGATTGGATTAGCCAATCGTTTCAGAATGAAGACAAAGTCCTTAGAAGTAATACTTCATAGAAAAAGCGAGCCTAAAACTCGCTTTTTCTATTTATTTAATAGCTCCTTATTTTCAATTAAGAGTTCTAATGGAGATTTTTCTCTTGCTACAATAAAACCAGGTTCATATTGGGTATGAAATGTTCTTTTCTGAGAAGTTGGATCAATATACAACTCTTCTCCATCTTCTGTGTATAGTTGGTTGCCTCTTGTTATGGATTTGTAAGAACTTTTCATATTGAAAATAAACAAAAATGTTGAAATATAGCTGATTTTAGGGAAATACTTTTAGGTATTTTCAATGTCAGAATTTAAAAATGGGGCAAAAGTGGGGCAAAAACGAATGACTCATAAAGGTTTCCTATTAGAAACAGGATTTACTCAATTAGAAGTTGCTTGAAGAATTAGATAAAAAGAATGTGTTTGATATTGAAGACTATATCAAGAGAAAAGGCAAAGTTAAGCTTAATAGAAATACAGTAATTACAAGATTGTAATATTTTTCTGTTATAGCTTTATGTGACAGGGATAAATATGGTATAATAAGACAAATTTGAAGGTGTAGAGGTAAGCATTTGAAAGAGAATAGACCTGATTTTCGAGATATAAAATCATTTGAAGAATTTAACAGATACTACTGGTATCGAGATGAACTTTCACAAATTTGTAAATCTCTTGGATTGGAGTATAGATGTACAAAACAGGAGCTGAATCATATTATAGAACAATATTTTAAGGGAAATAGGATAGAAAAATTTTTGAGCAAAGGAAACAAAAATCAATCCGAAGTTATAACATTAGATACACCGTTACTTGAATGCGGATTTTCTTTTAACCAAAAATTTCGAGAATATTTTTCAGAGGTAATAGGCGTTAATTCGTTTAAATTTAATGCTGATATGGCAACAGCTTGGCGAAAAGTAAAAAGGGATAACGATATAAAATTTACAATCCAAGATATGATTAAAATATACTATGGAGAATCAGACTATGCCAAATATGATAATTCAGTTTGCCAATGGAACCAATTTTTAAAAGATTTTTGTGCAGATGAATTTAGCGAATACTATTCTAACAAGTTAAAAGCTGCAGCTATCCTTTGGAAAGAAGTTAGAGATTCAAAAAATGAAAAAATATATTCACGGGAACTTTTGAAAAAATATGAGGATAAAATAGAGGCGTACTGTAAGTAAACAAATCCCAAGTTATAAGTTTCTATTAGATGAAACCTATAAAATTTGTACAAATATTGTAGGTTAGGAGAAGAATTGTTTTCAAAAGATGTCTATAAGTGGGTAGGAGGAAGTGTACTTGGTTCGTATTTTGTAAGCACTACTTCAAGTCATTATGATTGGGCGATGAAGAAATTAAAAGCACGTCAAAAAAATTGTAAGAAAAAATAAGCAGATATGGTATCTTTTTGGTAGCTAAACAGACAAAATATCTTGTTTTTTGCAAATAATACTTAAAAAGAATGTTGATTTATCAGCATTCTTTTTTATTTCAAATGTATTCTCGGAATTTGGTTTAAAAGCCTATAATACTCAATGATTAGACTAAAGATGAATAAAATGGAGAAAACTCTAATGGTTCTTCTCCATTTTTTGGCTAATTGGTAATGTTGAAAATTGGAAGTGAAATGATACTTTCAAAGAATTCATTTTGGATACTAGCAAACGAAATAGAACCCTGATGCAAATCAACAATTTGTTTTGAAATTTTTAGCCCAATTCCAGTCGTTCTAATTTTAGAAATATCAATGTTTTTAAAAGATAATTCATTAAGTTCAGCAATTTTTTCTGGTGAAGCTCCCTGTCCATTATCTTTGATTTCGACAATTACATTTGTATCTTTTTTGTATAAGTGGATTCTTATTGTGCAACCCTTTTCGTTATGTAAAACAGAGTTGTAGATGATATTATGGATAACTCTTGTGATTAAAAACTGCTCAATCATGATAGATTGATTAACAAGTGAATAATCGTAATCAAATTCAAATTCAAATTCATTCCAGATTTCTTGATTTAAAATATGGATGAGAATGTCTTTGAAGAAGGGGATAATTTTTGTTTCAGTCTGATTTAATTGAAGATGACCGGATGAAAGGCGAGCTACTATATTTAAGTCATTTAAAACATTTTGGATGTAATAGGATTCCGTCAATATTGGACGAATATGTTTTTTAAACTGTGTATCTAGTTCAGAATCATTTAACAAGGACGCGTTAGAAATGATGACAGAAAGAGGTGTTTTGATATCGTGTGCAATACCTGAAATCCATTGCTCTTTAAAGACTTCATTCTCTTTGAGTAGAGTATCGGTTTGATTAATTGCAGTTGTAAGATATTCTAGTTCTGATATAGAATTTATTGGATTTTTTAAACCATATGGGAGATTCTGAATAGCAGTTACAAGAGGCACAATTTTACGATTGATATGCGTCACGCCATAGTAGTAAAGAAAAGCGAAATAAAGGCAGTTGAAAAGCAATACTCCAAATGCTATTAGTGGAAACAGGCGGAGACTATCTATATCTAAGTAATTAAAACTATAACGAGCAATTTTATCTTTTGGAAAACCAACAACAATGATGTATCCACCTTTTATCTGACTAAAAACAGGATAATCTGAAAGATAATAGCGAGAAAACTGTAAAATGTCCCCGTAGTCAAATTGCGAAGGAACTTCTGTAGGTTTATACTGTTCGTACACTTGTTTTCCAGTCTGCTTATCCAATACCATGAGCCATAACTTTTGTTCTTTTAGACTAGAAATATCATTTTCAGGTATGTGGACGTTATTATTTGTGATGGTAATGTGTTCAGAAATTATTTTCACAGTCTCAGTAGCAGTTTGCTTTTTACTAATGTAGAAAACAAAACTGGCAATTAGAATAATATTGGTAATAAAGATAATGATGGAAGAAAAGATAAATTTCTTTAGTGAATACCTTAAAATTTTGGTTTGATTCATAATCATGATAACAATTTATATCCTAGCCCTTTAGCTGTCTTTAAATATTGAGGTTTTGAAGGATTTTCTTCTATTTTTTCTCGAATTTTCCGAATATGTACAGTCAAAGAGTTTTCATAACCAAAGCTATCCACTCCCCAAATCGTATCACAGAGAGATTCGGTTGAAACGATGTAATTTTTATTATCGTAAAGTTTTTTCAAAATCTGAATTTCAATTGGCGTAATAGAAATTTCTGCTCCATTTTTTTGTACTGTTGCATTCCGAAAACTCACCAAAGTCTGTCCAATCTGTATTGTTTCCTGTTCTGATTTATAACTTCTACGGAGCAGAGCCATAATACGATAGATAAGATTTTTTGGAATGAAGGGTTTCATGATATAATCATCACCACCAGCATTGAAACCAGCTATCTCATCTTCAGGATTATTTTTGGCAGTCAGAAAGAGGATAGGAGTATCGCCTTTTTTTCGGATATGTTTTGCTAATGTGTAGCCATCCCCATCGGGTAGCATAATGTCCAAAAGGAAAAGGTCGAACTGCTCTATTTCAATCATGTCCAAACTAGATTCTATATCATAGGCTGATGTTAGATTGGAAAATCCGTAGGCAGTGAGAATATCTCTTATGGAAGAGTTTAAAATTTTGTCGTCATCAATGATAAGGATGTGCTTATTCAGGAGTTGTTGTTCGAAACTCATAATCTTACCTCGCTTATTTAAATTATACCATTTAAAAGAGTGAAAAAAAGAAAAATACTTTAATCTTAATGTAAAATTAAGGTTAGCTTAGTTTAAAATTAATCTAGCATGTCTATAATAAAGACATAACCTAGATAGAGATACTTCTCAAATTAATTTTAATCAGTGAGGTATTTCCAAATGGTTAAACAACAAATGAATCTCGTTGAGATTGAAGCAATGAATTCTCTTCAAGAATTGACTCTTGAAGAACTTGATAACGTTCTTGGTGCTGGTGGTGGAGTAATCCAAATCCATTTTATTCAGACAAAACAATGGTAATAGTGACTCACCAATTAGATATTGTGAATTATGTTGATTCTATCATTTTTGTTGATAAGAGTAGTAGAGATGTTATCAAAGATACTCATGATAATTTGATTCATGGAAATCAAAATTATAGAAAATTTTTTAGTTTAATGGAGGAAGTTCATAATGATTAGTAATGTTTTACAGATAAAAAACTTACAAAAGGAATTTAAGGACACTCAGGTAGTTAACCTTAGTTCCTTATCAGTTCAACAAGGTGAGATTTATGGTTTTCTAGGTCCAAATGGAGCTGGGAAAACAACCACCATGAAGATGATTTTGTCTTTGATTTCTCGTACAGCTGGGGATATTGAAGTGTTCGGTCAATCCATAGGTACGGACAAGCAGTATCTTAATCAGATTGGCTCTATGATTGAAGAACCGTCTTATTATCCTAATTTGACAGGCTATGAAAATCTCTTGGTTTTCCAAAAAATCCTTGGATTTGATAAGAAAAATATTCAGGAAACCTTGAAAATTGTTGGGTTAGATCAACCTAAAAACAAGAAAAAATTGGTTAAAGATTATTCTCTGGGTATGAAACAGCGTTTGGCTTTAGCCTTTGCCTTAGTCAAGAAACCGCGTTTGTTGATACTGGATGAACCAACTAACGGGCTAGACCCAGCAGGGATTCATGAAATTCGGGAACTGATTATCAAGTTGGCAAAAGAACAGGGCATTACTGTCTTCATCTCTACCCATATCCTTTCTGAAGTAGAGCATATCGCTGACCGTGTAGGGATTATCAATCATGGTCAACTCGTTTACGAGGGAGAAATTCGTAAAATTCAGTCCAATAAATGGCTGGAAGTGCGTGGGGATTTTAGAGGTCGACGTGAAGCCATTAGCCAAGTGTTATTTGGTTATCCGTGCAAGATGTTAGAAATACATGAGGATAAACTCAAGCTGACTAACCTTGCCGACCAGCAGATTTCTAGTTTGTTACGAGATTTAATAGTCGAGGAAGTTCCAATTTATGAAGTGAAGCAAGAACAAGAAACCTTGGAATCTATCTTCCTCAACTTAACCAAGGAGTGAGTCTTATGTTGAATAATTTGTCTATTGAATTGCTCAAGGCAAAACGAACCAAATCCTTCTTCATTATCATACTAGTTATGGGAGTCGGATTTGCTTGGGCAATTGCAGCCGCTACACGTTACCTAAGTAATCCAGACATGCACCAGATTAACCTAATTTTCTATATGATAAAAGAAGTAAATGGCTTGATTCTCCCTATCGTGATTGCTCTCTTTGTATCCCGGATTGTCAAGAACGAGAAGGAGGGCAACACTTTCAAACTGCTTTTGGCAAATGGTGAAAATGTACGGCATATCTTTCTGAGTAAGCTTGGCCTGACTATGTTCGTTTTGACCTTTCTCGCTATTTTGGAGGGAGTAGTAGTCCAGTTGATTGCAAACTTTTCTGGTCTAGAAATGCCTGTTAGCCTAATCCTCTGGCAAATCGTCATTTTCTTGCTAGCATCTTTTGTCTTAACCTGTCTGTTTTTGACTTTGCAGTTTTTACTGAAAAAGCAGGCATTGATAATGGCATTAGGGATTTTCGGAGGATTTCTTGGAGTTGGATTTGGTCATGCAACAGCTTTTCTACAGCTGATTTTCCCATTTGGTGGTATAGCATATCTGTCTCTGGTGGATTACCAGAAAGTCGCCAGTCAAGTGAGTTATGTTTTGGCGACAAACCTAGGATTTAAACTCTTTACATATTTGCCAATAGCCCTAATCTATCTCTTCTTATCTCTCTATCTAGTTGAAAAGAAAGGAGGCAAGCTATGATGTCTTATCTATCAGTAGAATGGCGGAAAACCCAAAAATTTTCCATGTTGATGATTGGTATTTTCTTCTTAGCTTTTTGTAGCCTGATTGGTCTTGGTATTTACTTAGGTGCAGCTTATTCTATGGTTGCAGAAAGTGAAAAAGTGCCTGTTTTATGGGGACAATTGACCTTCTATTATAGCCAGCTTTTCTTTCCGATTTTGGTCAGCATTTATGTAGCCATGATGTTAGGAAAAGAGTTTGATAGGAAAAATATTGAATTTCTCAGAGCTAATAATGTCAGTCTTGGGAAATTATTGTTGGCAAAAGAAATAGTAATTATCTTGTTTATTGCTGTTTTACAGTTGTTCTTGTTTGGTATTTTTTATGTCAGTGCTCACCTAATTCATTTAGAAATTTCTAATTTGTTCACCTACCTTAAGTGGGATTTATTGGGGATTTTTGGAACAATTAGTATGATGGCAGTACAGTTTTTTGTGACAGCTAAAACTCGTGTTTTTAGTAAATCTGTGGGAATTGGTTCTATTGGTACTTTCGTAGGATTCATGATGATTTTTGTATCTGATAAATTATCTTTAATCTATCCCTACTCCCAAGCTATGGTGGCAATGCGGTCACGGAATTTGATAGACTTTAATTTAGTGGAAATATTGCTGTTTATCATTGTAAATATTCTTCTGTGGGGGATTTTTCATACATTGAGTAATAAAGAATTGCATAAGTAATGCGAAGACTCTTAGGGGTCTCAGATTGAAGACAAAGTCCTTAGAAGTTATACTTCATAGAAAAAGCGAGCCTAAAACTCGCTTTTTTTATTTAATCTAATAGCTCCTTATTTTCAATTAAGAGTTCTAGTGGAGATTTTTCTCTTGCTACAATAAAACCAGGTTCATATTGGGTATGAAGTGTTCTTTTCTGAGAAGTTGGATCAATATACAACTCTTTTCCATCTTCTGTGTATAGTTGGTTGCCTCTTGTTAGGTAAAGTAAATCCTCTAAGTGTTGTCCATTAGTATGTAGGAAATGCTCGATGTATTTGACAGCTTTTAAAATCTCACTTACTTTATCAGAGTATTCATTCGATTCAAGAACACTCTTTTCTAACTCAATCTCTTTACTAGTTCCAAATAGTTGGGTTGGAGTTGCGTTAAAATATTCTGCTATCTTATCCAAATTTGCAAAGGTAGGATAGCTTTTTTGTTTTTCGTAATCAGAGATGGACTGTTTACCGATTCCTAAATCTTCAGCTAGTTGAGTTTGGCTTACTCCTTTTTCTATGCGTAGTCGTGCCAAATTGGGTCCAAAATTTTGAATAATAAAGGTCATGGGAAACTCCTATTTTTATTTTTAACTTATTTTATCACCTATAAACTTACAAATCAAGTTTTTGGTTGACTAATTAAAATATTTTTTATAAAATATATTTATAACTTATAAATAAGTTATAAATAATACAAAAATAGCTCGTAAGTTTAGGATTGGTGAGTGGGGAGGAAGTTGAGGACGAGACTATGACTTATGACTATTCGAAGCCTTGGAGCTAGAAATTGTGTGGACAAGGACAAGGGACGAGCCTGACGGGAAGTCAGGCGAAGTCCTGCAGACTGCCGTCCAGACAATTTCTAGCCAAGCAAAAGCTGGCTATTCTAACAGCCAGCAAAAAGGTACACTTAGGGCAGCGCCCAAAGAACGACGGAACGAACAAACGTTGATTTGACGGTGTTTCTGAGACCTAAAAAATCTAAAAGAAAGGGGGACAATTTTGTTGGTTTCTATACAAGATTTAAGAAGTATTCAAGAACGATGTGATGTAGGAGAATTAGTACAGCGGTTAGATGTCAGTATTGATAGATTAACGGTT
This sequence comes from Streptococcus infantis ATCC 700779, assembly GCF_000187465.1. Lineage (GTDB taxonomy): Bacteria > Bacillota > Bacilli > Lactobacillales > Streptococcaceae > Streptococcus > Streptococcus infantis. The sequence goes on from NZ_GL732439.1 coordinate 1,727,776, forward strand.
ATCTGGGATACAGACATTGGTTCCCTAAGACGAATTTTCAAAAATCTGAAACAGGCAATAAGTACAAGAGTTGATTCATTTGAAATACATGATAACGTACGAGATGATGTCTTTACTTTAGTTAAAGTTTTTAATGAGTATGATTCAATCAATATTATATTTTTCCAATTATCCACTTATGGAAATGAACAATTGATTCGAATTGATTTTAATCCTAATACTTTAAAAGAATTTGGTGGAATGAAAGTATGGAGGCAATTAATGTACTTTGCTCGATTGAATTCATTGACGGTACGCTTGTCTCGTTTTGATTTGGCATTTGACATTTTCAACAGGCCTGAAATCGTTAATTTGCAACATATTAAAGGTGGTGTTACCCATAAGGCCTTCTATGGTAGAGGGGGTGAATTAGAGACGAAATATTGGGGTTCTAGCGGTAGTAATGTACAAGTTAGGTTATATGATAAGAATAAAGAAATCATTGCTCACAAGCGCGAAGAGAAGCTAGATTTGGCTGTAAATCCGTTTTGGTGGAGACTAGAGTTCCAACTCAGAACCAAAGCGATTGGTGAGGAGATGGTCCAAGATGTTATGAATCGTCTTGATAATTTCGGATTTTATAAGCTAGAACATATTCGAGTGGAGCAAAGAGCATTTACAATTATCTTTCTCAACAATCCTGAACTGTTATCATTGGCTTTTCCAAATTTAAAATCAGACAGCATCAAAAAGAAAAAAACAAGAGTCCGCAAACTATTGAGAGAAGAAACGAATCAATTTGCGGAAGAACTAAAAGAAGTATTAATACAGAATCTCCCTAAATTAAATGCAGATTTACAACTACTTGTAGGCGAGTTTCTGAATTTAGAAAATAAATAAGGAGGATAACTATGGACAATAATTTAATTAGTAACAAAGAATTAATTGAAATGGGCTATCGCCCTCATACAGCAAATGATATCATTCATCAGGCAAGAGAATTACTTGTCTCACGAGGCTATACATTTTATAATCGCAAACGTTTGATGGTTGTTCCAAAAAGTGTTGTAAATGAGATTCTAGGAACTGAGGTGGCGTAATATGGCAAGTGTTCGTTATCGAAAGCGAGGAGATAGTAATTTATGGACCTATGAAATTCGTAACGAAGGAAAAACTGTTGTTCATAATAGTGGTTTTAAAACAAAAAAACTTGCAGAGACAGAAGCTGAGCCGATTCTGCAAGAACTTCGTTTAGGAAAAAGAATTTCTAGAGATATTTCTCTTGTCGATCTATATCAAGAATGGCTTGAACTAAAAATTCTACCGAGTAGTAGGTCGGAAGAGACAAAGAAAAAATATCTTCTCCGTAAAAACACAATTGAAAGATTATTTGGAAATAAAAAAGTCACTCAAATTCGTGCGAGTGAATACCAAAGAATTATGAATAAGTATGGGCAGACGGTTGGTAGAAATTTTCTTGGTAGATTGAATACTGGGATTCATCAGAGCATCCAAATGGCAATTGCAGACAAAGTTCTAATAGATGATTTTACACAACATGTCGAGTTATTTTCATCCAAAGAACAACAGATGACAGAAGAGAAATATTTACATACAGAAAAGGACTATCTGGATTTACTTTTAGCAGTAAAGAAAAAATTTGATTACCAACGTTCAATTGTTCCTTATATCGTCTATTTTCTATTAAAAACAGGCATGAGGTTTGGAGAGTTAATAGCGTTAACTTGGAATGAAGTTGACTTTGACAGAGGACTGCTAAAAACATATAGGAGGTTCAATACCCTTTCTCATAAATTTGTCCCTCCAAAAAATAAAACGTCTATTCGGATGGTACCGATAGACGAAGAATGTATTAAGATATTACAAGTCCTAAAAATTGAACAAGAGAAAGCTAATAAAGAGCTAGGAATCAAGAATAGGTATAAAATGATTTTTCAGCATTATGGATATATTCACTTGGTACCAGACATTGCAAGTGTCAATAAAGCTTTGAGTGTTCTTTTAAATGAATTAGATATTTATCCAATTATCACGACAAAAGGAGCACGTCATACCTATGGAAGCTACCTCTGGCACAAAGGATTTGACCTTGGAGTTATTGCAAAAATTCTAGGGCATAGAGATATTTCAATGTTAGTAGAAGTATATGGACACACTTTAGAAGAGAAAATTTTTGAAGAATTTAATCAAATTAGAGATGTCTGGAAAGATTGCTCATAAAAAAATGTGGGGCAAATGATGGGGCAAATCAGTTATAGACAAGCAAAAAAGCCTTATAAATCAAGGCTTTTTCCTGTTGATTTAGATGCCCCCTGCAGGGCTCGAACCTGCGACCCATAGATTAAGAGTCTACTGCTCTACCAACTGAGCTAAGGAGGCAAATAAAAAGCTGTATTGGTGCCGAAACTTCACGGTTTGTATTGAACCCGCGCAATTAAGCAGGTGGGCAACTCGCTCTAACTGAAGCTGTTTCCGTGTGAGACGGCCTACATGCTGTTAGAAGACTTTTGTTTCCCTAATAATACAAAAAATAGTCGGTCAACACTTAAATGTGAAGTCGTACACCACAGCGTTTCTATGATTATATGATACCACTTTTTCAAAAAAAATCAAGGGAAAATTAAAATTTTTGAAAAGGATTTCACAAGTTTCGTAATTTATCAATGGTTTCCTTGCGTTGAGCCAGGGCCCGTTCGTATTTTCCACTATCTTCTGGAGAAAAGTAGTGATGGTCACGGATTTTTTCTGGTAGGTATTCTTGCTTGACCCAGTGACCAGGATAATTATGTGGATAGAGATAATTTTGGGCGTTACCTAGTTCCTTGCTGCCGCTATAATGTCCATCTCGCAAGTGACGCGGAATCGGCAGATGCCCCGATGTTTTAAGGTCAGACAAGGCCTTATCTATAGCCATGTAGGCTGAGTTAGACTTAGGTGAAAGTGCCAGATCAATGACGACATTGGCAATGAGAATACGAGCTTCTGGGAAACCGATTCTTTGCGCAGCATCCAAAGCAGTTACGGTATGAATCTGAGCTTCGGGATTGGCTAAGCCAATATCTTCATAAGCAATCACAGTCAAACGACGAGCTAGGCTAGGAAGATCACCAGCTTCTATCAAGCGAGCAGCATAGTGGAGACTAGCATCGACATCGGATCCACGGATGGATTTTTGCAGGGCAGAGAGAACGTCATAGTGTCCATCTCCATCCTTGTCCATAGTGATGTAGCTTCTCTGAAGACTATTTTCCATGATGTCGAGCGTGATGTGACGGACACCGTCATCATTTTCTGGGGTGGAGAGAACTGCCAAATCAAGCGAATTGAAGGCAGAACGGAGATCTCCATTGGTAGATGTTGCGATAAAATCAAGGGCATCATCATCTAACTCAACAGGGAAATCAAAACCTCTTTCAGGGTCAGTCAGGGCTATTTGAACGGCCTCTTTAACATCTTGGTTAGACAAGGGTTCCAACTCAAAAATCTGAACACGACTGCGGATGGCTGGAGTTACAGAAAAGAAAGGATTTTCAGTTGTCGCCCCGATCATGATGACTAGACCACTTTCTAAGAGAGGAAGGAGGAAGTCTTGTTTAGTCTTGTCAAGACGATGAATCTCGTCTAGTAGCAGTACAAGGCCACCTGAGAATTTAGCTTCCTCAGCGATTTCTTGGAGGCGTTTTTTACTATCAACTGTGGCATTGAAGGTCCGAAAAGCATACTTGGTCGTTCCAGCGATGGCCGAAGCGATACTGGTTTTTCCAATACCCGGAGGTCCATAGAGAATCATGGAGGACAGGCGGTTGGCTTCCACCATGCGGCGGATGATTTTTCCGGGTCCGACCAGATGCTCTTGACCGATGACCTGATCGATGGTTTGGGGGCGCATACGAAATGCGAGATTGTCTGGCATAGCAGTCCTTTCTAACATGGATTTTCTGATACGAATGTGGTAATATGGTAGTATCTATTTTAGCATATTTCCGAGTATTCGGGGCGATTGAAGAGTCGTATAGAAAGAGGACAAAATGGCAACATATGGATTTTTAGATGTTTTACAAGAAGAGTTGGACAAGAACTTTCCTTTTGATTATGAGATTAGCTGGGACAAGCGCAATCATGCGGTTGAAGTGAGTTTTCTATTAGAGGCACAAAATGCTGCAGGGGTGGAGATGTTAGATGAAGACGGAGAGGTTTCGTCAGATGATATCCTTTTTGAAGAAGCGGTACTTTTTTACAACCCTGCCAAGTCAACTGTTAATGAAGAAGACTATCTCACGGTCATCCCTTACCTGCCGAAGAAAGGTTTTTCTCGTGAATTTTTAGCTTATTTTGCGCTATTCCTTAAAGATACTGCAGAGGTTGGACTAGATGCCCTCATGGACTTTTTGGAAGACCCAGAAGCAGAAGAATTTGTCATGGAATGGAACCAAGAAGTCTTTGAAGAAGGGAAAGTCGGTTTGGAAGAAGGAGAATTTTACCCTTATCCGAGATACTAGGAGCTTGTAGTGGACGTAGATATTTTAGATTTCACAGGCTGCAAAATTGCTCTATTTTGCGGAGATAAGCTACTGACCATCTTGCGTGATGACAAGGAAAATATCCCTTGGCCAAATATGTGGGAGTTGCCAGGTGGTGGTCGTGAAGGGGACGAAAGCCCATTTGAATGCGCGGCGCGTGAAGTTTATGAGGAACTAGGCATTTACTTGACCGAAGATTGCCTGCTCTGGAGCAAGGTCTATCCCAGCATGCTCTATGAAGGCAGACAGTCAGTATTTATGGTCGGTCAGTTAAGTCAGGATCAGTTTGACAGTATTGTCTTTGGAGATGAAGGTCAGGCCTATAAACTGATGAACATTGAGGAATTTTTGACATCCAGTAAAGTAGTGCCTCAGCTACAGGGGAGATTGAGGGATTATTTGGAGGAGAGTTTATGATAAGACTTGAACGAACAGGAGCAGAGGATTTAGAGGACGTCATTGCGATTCAAATAGCTAGCTTTAAGGCTGTATATGACAAATACCAAGATGAATATGATCCCTATCTGGAGGACCGTGAACGAATTAAGTGGAAACTAGTCGAGCGTCCCAATAGCTATTACTACTTTGTCAAAGAAAACGAAGATAAAATTGGATTTCTTCGAATTCAGACCAATGACGAGTTAACGAAAGCTTGGTTAGGAACGGCAGCGATTTTACCTCCCTATCAAGGAAAAGGGTATGGATCTAAAGGTTTAAGCTTGCTGGAAAAAGAATTTCCAACCATCACACAATGGGATTTGTGTACGGTATTACAGGATGCGGGAATGGTTGCCTTCTACAAGAAAAATGGCTACCGTCAAACTCATATCGAGCCTGAAAAAGAAGGTATGGATATGGTCTACATGAAAAAATTGATTGACAAATAGAAAGGATGGTTCAGTTAAATTTCTAAACTGAACCCGCCCTAAACACGGTGCCAAAAAGATAAACTTCTCTTAGACACAAACGTCTTCAGAGAGTTTCTTATTTTGGCTTTGTGTTTTACGGGCTTGGTATCTTAATGATGGAAACATGGCAAGAGTTAAAAGTTACAGTCAAGCGTGAGGGAGAGGAGTTGGTTTCCAATCTCTTGATCGAGTTAGGTGCCCAAGGGGTAGCAATTGAAGATAGCATGGACTATATTGGAAATGTGGACCGCTTCGGTGAGATTTTCCCTGAGGTCGAGCAACAAGAAGAAATCGTGGTCACGGCCTACTATCCGGAAACGGTTGATGTGGCAACGGTTGAAGCGGACTTGCAGGCTCGCTTAGCAGAATTGACGGACTTTATGGACTTAGGAGAAGTCAAGATTGGGACGACTGCCTTGGCTGAGGAAGACTGGGCAGACAACTGGAAGAAATACTATGAACCAGCTCGCATTACCCATGACCTGACCATCGTGCCGTCATGGACAGACTATGAGGCGACGGCGGGAGAAAAGATTATCAAGCTGGATCCTGGTATGGCCTTTGGAACAGGAACCCACCCAACAACCAAGATGAGCCTCTTTGCCTTGGAACAAGTTCTTCGTGGTGGCGAGACAGTGTTAGATGTAGGGACTGGTTCCGGTGTCCTTTCTATTGCTAGCTCACTTCTGGGTGCTAAGGAAATCTTTGCCTATGATCTGGATGATGTAGCGGTTCGAGTTGCTCAGGAAAATATTGAGCTCAATCCTGGCATGGAAAATATCCATGTAGCGCCAGGCGATTTGCTTAAGGGTGTTGAGATTGAAGCAGACGTTATCGTCGCTAATATCTTGGCGGATATCCTTATCCATCTGACGGACGATGCTTATCGCTTGGTCAAGGATGAAGGCTACCTGATCATGAGTGGCATTATCAAGGATAAGTGGAACATGGTGCGTGAGTCAGCAGAAGCAGCTGGATTTTTCCTTGAAACCCACATGATCCAAGGGGAGTGGAATGCCTGTGTCTTCAAAAAAACTAAGGATATCTCTGGTGTGATTGGAGGCTAGCATGCAACAGTATTTTGTCAAGGGGAGTGCAATCTCTCCTGTCACTATCGAGGACAAGGAAACCAGCAAGCACATGTTTCAGGTTATGCGCCTGAAAGAAGATGATGAGGTTACTTTGGTCTTTGATGATGGCATCAAGCGCTTGGCGCGCGTGGTCAATGTGGAGGCGCGTAAGTTGGAGCTAATTGGGGAATTGGCTGACAATGTGGAACTGCCAGTCCAAGTGACCATTGCCTCTGGCTTTCCCAAGGGAGATAAGCTAGAGTTCATCACTCAAAAGGTGACGGAACTCGGTGCCAGTCAGATTTGGGCCTTTCCTGCAGATTGGTCAGTTGCCAAGTGGGATGGCAAGAAACTGGGTAAAAAGGTCGAAAAACTAGAAAAAATCGCCCTTGGAGCAGCAGAACAAAGCAAGCGGAATTTGGTACCGAGCATTACCCTTTTTGAAAAAAAGGCAGACTTTTTAGCTCAGTTCGACCAGTTTGATCGTATCGTGGTAGCTTACGAAGAGTCAGCTAAAGAAGGAGAATCAGCAGCCCTCATCCAAGCTGTCGCTGGTCTTGAAAAAGGAGCTAAACTGCTTTTTATCTTTGGTCCAGAAGGAGGTCTCTCACCTGCTGAAATTGAATCTTTTGAAGCTAAAGGAGCAGTTCTAGCAGGACTTGGACCTCGCATCCTACGAGCCGAAACAGCGCCACTTTACGCCTTATCTGCCATAAGTGTTTTGCTTGAATTGAAAAAATAAGAGACTATGAAAAAATCGCCTAGAAAAGGTGATTTTTTATGCTCTTGAAATGGCGCGTGAAAGAGTCAATAAACGTATCCATGGCGGCAATGGGAATCTTTAATTTTTTGATGATTTCGCAGAAAAAATGGATATCCAAACTGTTCCTAATCTTGTGTTCTATTAAAACAGGGAGAATCACACTATTTAGAGCAGGAGAGTATTTCTAGTCTTGAAGAAAGATTATTTTCACTAACAAAAAAATGACTCTGGAAATTGAAATCGTAGAGATGATAAAAGAGGTTGGATTATTTTCCAACCTCTTTTTTTTATCTTAATGGAATTGCATACCACCATCGACGATAATGGTTTGACCTGTAATGTAGTTTGAATCTGGTCCAGCAAGGAAGCTAACCGCTGCAGCGACATCTTCTGGCTCAGATAGGCGTTTCAATGTAATATCTTTTGCGAATGTTTGCATACCCCATTCGTCGTCTTTTCCTGCATTTTTCCCAACTTCGTGAGCGATATCATACATCATTGGTGTTTTAACGATACCTGGAGCATAAGCGTTAACAGTGATGCCTGAATCAGCTAAGTCACGTGCCAATGTTTGAGTAATACCACGAACAGCGAATTTTGTACCACCATAAACAGTCAAGTTTGGATTTCCAACAACACCTGCTTGAGAAGTAGCGTTGATGATTTTACCACCGTGACCAAGTGCTTTGAATTGAGCTTGAGCAGCTTGTGCTCCCCAGATTACCCCACCGACGTTAATAGCAAAGGTACGATTGAACTGTTCTTCTGTAATCGTATCTAGAGGTGTAGTCGGAGCGACACCAGCGTTGTTTACCACAACGTTCAAGTCTCCGAAATGGTCTACAACTTTTTGGAAAGCTGCAGCAACCTCTGCTTGTTTAGACACATCTGCTACAACAGCTAAAGCATTCTCTGCTGACAACTCAGCAACTGCTTTTTCAGCTGTTTCAGCATTGTAGTCTAATACCCCAACCTTAAAACCATCTTGGACCAAGCGTTTTGCGATTGCAAAACCGATTCCTTGACCTGCACCTGTAACAATAGCTACTTTAGACATATGATTCCTCCTTTGGTATCCGTGATACCATTTCAACGTTCATAAAAGAACAGCAAAGGGTTATAAGTGAGTTGTGATAGACTCTAAAAGAAGTCCTATCGCTTTTTAGTATACAACTTTGTGAAATTTGTGTCAAACAAAGACTGGTTTTTGGAAAAAATTAACCCTCTAAGAGTGAAAAAACTATCTGAGACTGGAGCTGAAGACTGGCTCAATCTCCTCAAATCAGGTGCCACTTGAGTCTGCTGTGATTATCGGAGCAGATATCTCAACTGATAAACCTCTCCGCGATACCATTCAGTTCTTGTCTGATACGGCTGATCAGATTATCGCCTACAGTGCTGAGTTATGAGTATAAGCAAAAACAGATTGGATTTTTCCAATCTGTTTTGCTTATCCCCAAAAGCTATCTTCTTCAGCTTGATCTGAAGAGAAGAGCCAAACTTCTTTGATTTTCCCGTCTTCAATACGGAAGAGGTCAATCCCGTTCATATTGAGTTCAGTACCATCAGCACGTGTTCCAAGAAAAGTAACATTGGCTGCGATTAAATCCTTATTGTCAGAAACCCAATTTGTTATCACCTTAAAGGTTCCATTAGTTTTCTCAGCAAATGTAGCTAGGTGAGATCCTAGTTGGTCCTTACCAACAACTGTACCAGATATACTATGAGTACCAGGTTGATGCCAGACAATATCGTCTGCCATTGTTTCAAAGACACCAGGAAAGTCACTAGCAATTAAAGCTTGGTTATAAGCATTGAAAATTTCTAAGTTTGTTGACATATATTTTCTCCATTTCTTTTTTATGATATAATTGTAACAGTTACAATCGAAAAAACAAGTAGACACTTTTTCGATAGCTAGTATCAAAAGTAGTACTATTATTGATACTAAAAGATAAATTTTTTTTAAAAAAATAGAAAGAAGGTATTTTATGACCAATAAAGTGAGTGAGTATGGTATTTGTCCATTCGCGACAACGCAGAGGGTTTTAACGGGGAAATGGGCACTGGTAATCATTTATCAGTTGAGTACGGGTACTAAACGATTTAAAGAATTGCAGAGATTATTGCCTGGGATTACTCAAACTATTTTGACACGTCATCTACGTCAATTAGAAAAGGATAAGATTATTCAACGAAAGGTCTATGCGGAAGTTCCCCCACGAGTTGAGTACAGCTTAACCGAAATGGGACAGGAATTCAGAGTTGTTTTAGATGCTGTCGAGAAATGGGGTCTGGATTATATCAAGTTGCTAAATGCTAGTGAGATAAGTGACTGATAAGCTCTATAGAGGAAATGTATTTTTCTGTTTAATTCCTCAATTAAAAGATAGTAAGGCAAACCATTATTTTCCAAGCACATTTCTTGAAACCCTTTCCTCCTTCTGATAGACTAATACATAGTTTGAAAAAAGGAGACTTAATATGAAAAAATTTGTTGCTGAATTGATCGGTACTTTTATGCTTGTGTTCATCGGAACAGGAGCTGTTGTTTTTGGAAATGGTGTTGAAGGACTTGGACACCTTGGAATTGCTCTTGCCTTTGGTTTGGCAATCGTAGTCGCAGCTTTCTCAATCGGAACTGTTTCAGGTGCTCACTTGAACCCAGCTGTTTCTATCGCTATGTTTGTTAATAAACGTTTGTCATCTTCAGAGCTTGTAAACTACATCCTTGGTCAAGTAGTCGGTGCTTTCCTTGCGTCAGGAACTGTATTCTTCCTCTTGGCAAATTCAGGTATGTCAACTGCAAGTCTTGGTGAAAATGCCTTGGCAAACGGTGTAACCGTCTTTGGTGGTTTCTTGTTTGAAACAATCGCAACATTCTTGTTTGTTTTGGTAATCATGACTGTAACTTCAGCAAGCAAAGGGAATGGCGCAATCGCTGGTTTGGTGATCGGTTTGTCATTGACAGCTTTGATTCTAGCTGGCTTGAACATCACTGGACTTTCAGTAAACCCAGCTCGTAGCTTGGCTCCTGCTGTATTGGTAGGTGGCGTAGCTCTTCAACAAGTTTGGATTTTCATCCTTGCACCAATCGTTGGTGGAGTTCTTGCAGCCCTTGTTGCTAAAAACTTCCTTGGAACTGAAGAATAATTGAAACTTAAAAAGCCTTGCTTCTCATCTTGAGGAACAGGGCTTTTTCGTATGATACTCTTCGAAAACCTCTTCAAACCACGTCAGCTCTATCTGCAACCTCAAAACAGTGTTTTGAGCTGACTTCGTCAGTCTTATCCACAACCTCAAAGCAGTGCTTTGAGCAGCCTGCGGCTAGCTTCCTAGTTTGCTCTTTGATTTTCATTAAGTATGAGTTTAACGGTTGTCAATTTTCTCTGGATAGAGGTCGTGTTGGAAGAGGCGTTGTTCTGCCAAGCCTTCATACTTGGTTCCAGGTCTACCGTAGTTGTAGTAGGGGTCGATCGAAATACCACCACGTGGGGTGAATTTGCCCCAGACTTCTAAATAGCGAGGGTCTAGCAAGTTGACCAAGTCTTTCCCGATGGTGTTGATACAGTTTTCATGAAAATCTCCATGGTTTCGGTAGCTAAAGAGGTAGAGTTTGAGGGATTTTGACTCGACACAGAGCTTGTCAGGAATGTAGGAAATATAAATAGTTGCAAAGTCTGGCTGAGCAGTGATGGGACAAAGTGAGGTAAATTCAGGGCAGTTGAACTTGATGAAATAGTCATTTTCCACATGACGATTGTCAAAGGATTCGAGGACTTCGGGTTGATATTCGAAAATGTAGTTTGTTTCTTTGTTGCCGAGGAGGCTGAGGTTTTTCATTTCTTCTTGTTGTGACATGATTTTTTCTTTCTAATCTTAAACACCACGTTGGTTGTCGTAGAGGAGGGTATGGAGTTGAGGAAGGACGCGGACATTGCCCCAGCTATCGTCGGCAGCGACACGTTCCCAGAGTTCTTTGAGGCGGTCCAGTTGGTCTTGGACAATATTGCCTGTAGCCTTGGGCTCAGGATTTCCCGCCGATAAGAAGAGGACATCTGGTTTGTAACGTTCTTGAATATTTTTGGCGAAGGCTAGATCTGCATCATCAAAGACAGGGATTTTAAAGGTGACTTTGTCTGGATCTAGTTGGGAAACGATAAAGTCCAAGGTCTCAAAGTTGACTTCCATCTTGGAGGAAGGAGGCTTAGGACTCAGAGTGACTTGGTCGATATCTTTTAACCAATTTTGCCAGCGAGATCCCTGGGTTTCAACGGCAAGAGTGATACCACGTTCCTTGAGTTTGGTGACCAGTTGAGCCATGTTGGCTGCTAGGATAGCAGGATTTCCCCCAGATAGGGTGACATAGTCGTAGCTTCCTAGTTTATCTAACTCAGCGATTACTTCATCAGCTGTCATGCGAGTTGGTTTTTCAGAACCATCCCAAGTAAAGGCAGAGTCGCACCAGTCGCAGTGGTAGTCGCAACCAGCAGTGCGGACAAACATGGTTTTCTGGCCAATAGCACGACCTTCACCTTGAAAGGTAGGCCCAAAAATTTCTAGAACTGGTAGTTTGAGGACACGTTCCTTAGTCATCTAACCACTCCCGTCTAAACTCTGCAAAGGCAGTCGGAGTTTCATAGAGGCGAACATATTCCAAACGGAGACCGCGCTCGCCTGGCAACTCTTGGCTCATGGTTTGGAAAATCCAGTAAACCATATTTTCAGCAGTCGTATTCATGTAGGGCAGGGTTTCATTGAGATAGCGATGATCCAAGTGGGGCTCTAAGTAGTCCTTGTAGATAGCCTTGATGTCTCCGAAATCGTAGGTCATACCTCTATCATCTAAAAACCCACTGACAGCGATTTGCAGATGATAGGTGTGACCATGTAGGGATTTGCATTTTCCTTCATAGTGAAAGAGGTGGTGGGCAGCATCAAAGGTAAATTCTTTTGAGACTAAGGTTCTGTGAGGATTGTAGACAAGAGATTCCCCAGTTTCTTGTTTGATTTCTTTGGGGGCAAAAAACATCAGGCCTCTCCTTTCTGAGAGAGATAAACCTCTAAACCATGTTGGCGTAGATGGCAGGCAGGACAATCTCCACAACCAGTACCGATAATCCCATTGTAGCAGGTCAAGGTCTTCTCACGAACGTAGTCAAAGGCACCAAGTTGGTCAGCTAATTCCCAAGTTTCAGCCTTGTCTAGCCACATGAGAGGCGTTTGGATCACAAAGTCGTAATCCATAGCAAGGTTGAGCGTGACATTGAGTGATTTGACAAAGACATCCCGACAGTCAGGATAACCTGAGAAGTCTGTTTCGCACACTCCTGTCACGATATCTGTAATTCCACGCTGCTTGGCAAGGACTGCCGCAAAGGACAGAAAGAGATGATTGCGACCGTCAACGAAGGTATTAGGAACCTCTCCTTCTTTTTGCTCAATTTCTAAATCTGAAGTCAAGGCATTTTCAGTAATTTGTCCTAGCAGAGACATATCTAGGATATGATGACGAATTCCTTGTTCCTCAGAGATTTCTTTGGCCACTTGAATTTCTAAATGGTGGCGTTGACCGTAGGCAAAGGTAACGGCTTCGACCCTTTCATAGTGTTGCTTGGCCCAGAAAAGGCAGGTTGTTGAATCTTGACCGCCACTAAAGACGACCAAGGCTGATTGACGTTTCATAGTACTCCTTCCAAAATGGGAAATGTTCAGAGCATGCAAAAAGCTCCCCAGAGGGAGCTAAAAAATACCAAGTAGAGGTTTTTTTTAGCGATGGCATGTCCCAAACATCGTAATATTCTAGTTACAGTCTAGCATATTTTTTGAAAAATGGCAAAGGGCACGAAAAAAGAGACCAAATGAATGCACTTGGTCTCTCCTTTGATTAGCTTAATTCAGCAACGATGGCTTTGATTTGTTCTGCAGTGTGGACACCTGCAACTTGTTTAACAACTTGTCCATCTTTCTTGAAGAGAAGAGTAGGGATAGACATGATACCAAATGCACGAGCTGTGTTTGGATTTTCGTCAACGTCCATTTTAACGATCTTCAAGACATCTTCTGAAAGTTCTTCAGACAATTTGTCCAAGATTGGACCTTGCATACGACATGGACCACACCAAGTTGCCCAGAAGTCTACCAAGACCAATCCGTCTTTAGTTTCTTGTTCAAATGTTGCATCTGTAATTGCTTTTGCCATAGTATTTCTCCTTTTTAATTATATTGGCTTAAATCTTGTTTCATGAGATAGAAGAAAACATCTCCATAAGTCCCATGGTAGTCCAAATCATGCCCCTTGTAGGTTACTTTTTGGACAGGGTAGTAGTCTGCGACACCAATCAGGCAGGCATGTTGAGAACGTTCAAATTCCTCGTATGACTCGAAGGTCATGATTCTCTCTTGCTTGCTGGCATCAAGATAAGTGATTTCAATCATAGGATTCTCCTTTGCTAAATCATATCTTCATTTTACTCCTTGGAAAAAGGAATGTCAAGAAAATTGCTTGCGCACGCAAGTTTTTTGTAAAAATTTTAGGAAAGCCAACTTGCTTTTGTTTCAAGGCTTTCTTCTACAGCCTTTTGTAGATAGGCAAGAGTTGTCTGACCCTCCTTAGTGAGGCAGATAAAACTAGCTCGCTTATCCTGGTCACAACATCTCCGACTAAGTAAAGCACAGTTTTTGGCTTCTAAGCGTGCCACCATTCGTGATACAGCACTTGGACTCAGATGGAGTTTGTCAGGCAGGTCAATCTGTCTCAAAGATTTTTCTTGAGCCTGATTTAAAAAGTGCAAGAGATAGAATTCTTTGAGCGTTAGGCTTTGGTCACTCTGCTCAGCAATCGTTTGCTCTAAAAGAGCTTCTAGCTCTACTTGTCGGCGGTTGAAGTCAAACCATTTTTCTAAGTAAGTCATATCAATCTCCTTTCTATATGGTAGTTATAAACAGATTTGCCTATCTGAGATGCTTGCGCACGCAATTAGTATACAACTTTTTGGAATAGATAGCAAGAAGGATGTTTCTTGTGCATTTCCTTGAAATTTTCTGAAAAAAGAGTAAACTGGTATGCAGAAAGTCTATTTGTGGAGTAAACGATGAAATTATATGTTCAGTTAATGATTCTCTTTGTCATTTCACTGATTGGTGAGGGAATCTCTAGCTTTTTCCATTTGCCTATTCCTGGAAGCATTATCGGTTTGATTATTTTATTTTTAGCCTTGCAGTTCAAGTGGTTGCGGGTACGTCATGTCAACATGGTTGGGAATTTTCTCCTAGCTAATATGACTATCCTCTTTCTACCTCCTGCAGTTGGTATTATGGAGAAATTTGATGTGATTGCTCCCTATTTATTGCCCATTGTCTTGATTGTCTTTTTTGCAGCAGTTATCAATATAATCTTGATTGCGCTTGTAGTTCAGTTTATCAAAAAGCGTTATGAAGGAGATTACGAAGAAAGAGGTGCCAAATGAGCGAATTTGTATCCAATCCACTTTTTGGGATAGCCTTGTCCATTTTGGCTTATCTTGGAGGCATGATTATCTTTAGACGGTACCCTCATCCTCTGACCACTCCCTTGCTGCTAGCAACTTTATTTATCATTGTTTTTCTAAAACTGACTGGTATTTCTTATGTTGCCTATTATCAAGGCGGGGTCTACCTCAATAACTTGATTGTTCCTTCAACAGTAGCTTTAGGAATTCCTCTTTATAAGAGTTTTCACCTCATGAAACACCATGTTAGAAGTATTCTACTCAGCAGTTTCCTTGCTGTTGTTGTAAATACAGTTTTTACAGCTTTAGTTGCAAAATTTTTCGGTATGGATTTCTTCTTGGCGATTTCGCTTTTCCCAAAGTCTGTAACGACGGCCATGGCAGTTGGAATTACGGATAAGCTACAAGGGATAGCGACGATCACCTTGGTAGTTGTGGTAGCAACTGGCATTTTGACTAGCGTTATTGGACCAACACTTCTAAAATGGCTAAAAATTGACGATCCAGTAGCTGCTGGTCTTGCTCTTGGAGGAACTGGTCACGCAGTTGGGACTGGAACAGCTTTTCGTTATGGAGCTGTTGCGGGGGCTATGGGTGGCCTGGCTATCGGTGTCACCGGTATTCTCTATGTATTTGTAAGTCCCATCGTAGCAGGTTTGATATTGAGTTAAAAAATAATAATGTTATATTTCTTTGTGTAAAAAGAAGCCCCTAGCTTTATTTGCTAGGGGCTTCATTCATTATTGTAAGTTTACTTTGTTCTTTAAAATATAGTAGGTTCCGAGATAGAAGCCGACGCTAAGGATTAAGTCTTTAAAAATTTCAAAGGATAATACCCAATTGTAGTCGAAATCGATGCGAAGATTTAGGGTGATAAAACCAAGGACTATTTGGATAGCGATGTAGGCGACAACCGCAAGAGCTGTACGGTATTCATTAAAGAGTTGACCGATAGAGATAGAAAAGTAGATACAAAGGATACTTGCAAGAGTGTTAACGATATAGGAAATCAAGGCTAACCAGAAATCATCTCGATAATTTTTGAGAATAAACTCGGCAACGTTGGATATTAAGACGTCTGGTTGAATCATGGACATGATGATGTAAAGACTAAAAAGGAAAACCACTGTACTTGCCAAAGACCAAACAAAGGCTCCAAGAAGTTTAGCGGAGAGGATCTGGTGTTCAGATACTGGCAGGGTTAGGGTTAGATAGCCATGACGATCATAAACGCTTCCCTTAAACCGTTGAATAATCAAAATCAGGGTTGAGATACTCAAAGTAATAACCAGACCCCCAAAAACCAGAGATAGAAATACTAACATGACAACACCCTTGTCTTGATAATAGGTGCTTGTAAGGGTGCTGCCCTGAATTCCTATTATGACAGATAGGGATAGTACAGCAGCATAGAGGGCTAAAAACCATTTGTTGACATTTTTAAATTCATAACGAACTAAATTCCAAAACATAAGAATCTCCTTTAACTAGGCTTTGAATTCGTGACGGAAGAGCTGGTCGATAGACTCTCCTGATTCGTAGCGAATATCATCTACATTTCCTTGACGGACAACTTTTCCATCCTTGAGGAAGACAATCTCATCCAAGATTGGTTCGATATCTGAAATCAAGTGAGTTGAAATCAAGACAGTCGAAGTTGGAGAGTAGTTGTTGATGATGGTGTTCAAGATATAGTCACGAGCCGCAGGATCGACACCACCGATTGGTTCATCAAGGACGTATAGACGAGCATCACGACTCATGACCAGAATCAACTGAACTTTTTCTTTGTTCCCTTTTGAGAGTTTCTTGAAACGGCTATTTTCATCGATACCAAGGTCACGCAGAAGATTTTGGGCGCGTTCTAGATTGAAGTCTTGGTAGAAAGTCTTGAAATAGGTAAGAGCCTCTTTAACCTTCATTTGCTCGTTGAGATAGGTCGTATCAGGCAAATAAGAAACAATCGCTTTAGTTGCTGGACTTGGCTCCATGCCATTGATCAGAATACGCCCTTGTTCAGGTTGAAGTAAACCGTTGATGAGTTTAATCAGGGTTGTTTTTCCGGAACCGTTTGGGCCAAGGAGACCCACAATCTTTCCTGCTGGAATTTCAAGGGAAACATTTTGAAGAGCAGGGCTTGCTCCATAGAATTTTGAAACATTTTCAAACGTTAACAAGGTCATAGTCTAAACTCCTTCAATATAATCTCTCAAAACAGTTGGTAGTTCTTCTTTTTCATAGCCAAATTCTACCATGCCTGTTACAAACTGTTGCAACTGTTCTTCAGAAAGTTGCTTTCGGGATTGGAGAATTAAGTCCAAATCCTCGGTGACAAAACGCCCTGCAGTCCTCTTGGTGTATACGAAGCCTTCTCTTTCTAAGTCTGATAGGGCACGTTGGATGGTATTAGGATTGACCCCAGCCTCGCTAGCCAGTTCTCTGACAGTTGGCAGTTGTTGGTTGGGTTCTAGTTTATGAGAAACGATTTGCAGTTTGATCTTATCCATTATCTGCAAATAAATGGGTTTGTTGTTATCAAATGTCCATGACATCACGGTCTCCTTTCTACAACTTCTTTTTGTGTCACTTAGATAATACAACTAAACAAAAAACTTGTCAAGCCAAAAGGAGAATTATTTTGGGAATTGCTTAAAAAATGGTATAATGAAAAGGAAACGACAAGGAGGGGAAGGCATGCGTTGTCCAAAATGTGGCGCTACAAAATCAAGTGTTATCGATAGCCGTCAGGCTGAAGAAGGAAATACGATTAGAAGAAGACGTGAGTGTGAAGAATGTCAACATCGTTTTACGACCTATGAACGTGTAGAAGAGAGAACGCTGGTTGTGGTCAAGAAGGATGGCACACGGGAGCAGTTCTCCAGAGATAAAATCTTTAACGGGATTATTCGTTCGGCTCAAAAACGTCCTGTGTCTAGTGATGAGATTGGCATGGTGGTCAATCGCATCGAACAAAAACTCCTCAGTCGCAATGATAATGAAATTCAAAGTGAAGATATTGGTTCTCTGGTCATGGAAGAATTGGCTGAACTGGATGAAATCACTTACGTTCGTTTCGCCAGCGTCTATCGTAGCTTTAAAGACGTGAGTGAACTCGAAAATCTTCTCAAACAAATTACGCAATCTTCAAAGAAGAAAAAGGAAAAATAAATGAAGCCTAATGATCGTTTTTCTTTTCTAAAGAATAATCGGGTGTCGCAAGATCCCACAACTTTGGTGCAGTGCTACCTCCCGATTATCGGTCAGGATGCGCTGAGTCTTTACCTTTATACCTTAGCTTTTTGGGATGATGGACAAAAAGAACACCTGTTTGCAGCTATCCTCAATCATCTCAATTTTGGGATGGACAGGCTATTAAAGGCTTTTAAAATCTTATCAGCCTTCAATTTGGTTACCCTTTATCAAAAGGGTGACGGTTATGAACTTGCTATTCATCCAACGCTTTCTAGCTCAGATTTCTTGCGTCATACGGTTTATCGTACCTTATTGGAGAAAAAAATCGGTGAGCCAGCAGTTTCTGATTTGCGCCAAGAGCAGGCAGGCGGAGAGCCTTTGACTGTTCCTTTGAGTCAGGCCTTTCCAGAGATAGAAGAATTGGCTAGTCATGATGAGACACCAGTAAAAGCTGATTTTAAAAATGATTTTGATTTGGAGCATTTTCGTCAGCTCATGGCGAGAGATAAACTCCGTTTCCAAGATGAACAGTCAGATGTCTTGGAGTTATTTAAAATTGCTGATGAGAAAAAATGGACCTGGTTTGAAACCTATCAACTAGCTAAAGGAACAGCTGTTTCACAAGTTATTTCTGTCAAGCGCATGCGTGAAAAATTAGCGCAAGAGTCTGTTGCATCGGACTTTAGTCCCCAAGAAGCGACCATTATCCGAGAAGCTAAAAGTAAAACTGCCCTGCAATTTTTAGCGGGGATCAAACAAACCCTAAATGCTGGAATTATCCAAGCCGAACGCGATTTGTTAAAACAGATGGCGGACTTGGGCTTGCTTGATGAAGTCATTAATGTTGTTATACTTTTGACCTTCAATAAGGTTGATTCGGCCAATCTCAATGAAAAATATGCCATGAAAGTGGCTAATGATTACTCTTATAACAAGATTCGTTCTGCTGAGGAAGCTGTACTTCGAATCAGAGAGAAAAATCAAAAGGGGCAGGAACAAAAATCAGCGAAGCCAAGCCAAGCCAAAAGCAATGTCCCAAAATGGAGTAATCCAGAATATAAAAATGAAACTAGCGAAGAAACTCGCTTGGAGTTAGAACGTAAGAAAAAAGAAATGTTAGATCGATTAGGAAAAGGAGGAGACTAGATGGAAAGTGTAGGAGATGTACTTAAAGATCATCCCAGCCGTTTTCAATATCAGGACCTGGTTCAGCAGATTGTAAAAGATCCTGATGTTGCGGCTTTTGTCCAGAAGGAATCTCTCAGTCAAGAGGAATTGAATCGTAGTATCTCTAAGTTTAACCAATACATCACCGAGCGAGATAAGTTTCTTCGCGGAGATACTGACTATATCGCGCGTGGCTATAAGCCCATTCTAGTTATGAATCATGGTTACGCAGATGTATCCTATGAGGAAACTCCGGAACTGATTGCGGCTGAGAAAGAAGCGGCTATCAAGAACCGTCTCAGACTGATTAATCTTCCAGCTAGTCTTAAAAAAGCTAGTTTGGCTCAAGTTGATTTGGATGATTTGGGACGTTTGCCAGTTTTTGAAAAGCTCTTTACCTTTGTTGAGCAATATCCAGAAGTCCGTAAAGGTCTCTATCTCTATGGAGACTTTGGAGTTGGGAAGAGCTTTATGGTAGCTGCTCTAGCCCATGATTTGTCAGAAAAACGTGGGGTTTCATCAACCCTTCTTCACTATCCTAGCTTTGTTATTGATGTCAAAAATGCTATCGGAGATGGGAATGTCAAGAATTTGGTGGATGAAATCAAGCAAGCTGAAGTCTTGATTTTGGATGATATTGGTGCCGAGCAATCAACACCTTGGGTTCGTGATGAAGTCTTGCAAGTCATTCTTCAATATCGTATGCAGGAAGATTTGCCAACCTTCTTTACCTCAAATTTCAATTTTGAAGATTTGGAAAAACATTTTGCTAAAGGCAAGAACGGAAACGATGAAACATGGGAAGCTAGACGCGTTATGGAGCGTATCCGTTATTTAGCAGAAGAAACACGACTAGAAGGAGAAAATCGCCGATGAATGAAACAATCACCTTAATGAAATCTCATACCTCGGTTCGCAGATTTAAAGAAGAAGCGATTCCTCAAGAGGACTTGAATGAGATTTTATCAGCTGCTCAAATGGCTTCTTCTTGGAAAAATTTCCAATCTTATTCTGTGATTCTAGTCAGAAATCAAGAAAAGAAAGATGCTCTTTTTGAGCTGGTTCCTCAGGAAGCGATTCGTCAGTCTGCTGCCTTCCTCCTCTTTGTAGGAGATTTAAACCGTGCAGAAAAAGGGGCTCGTCTCCATACCGATACTTTCCAACCTAAAGGGGTGGAAGGACTCCTCATTACTTCAGTAGATGCAGCCTTGGCTGGACAGAATACCTTGCTTGCGGCAGAAAGCCTTGGCTATGGTGGAGTAATCATTGGTTTAGTGCGTTACAAATCTGTTGAAATAGCAGAATTGTTCAACCTTCCTGACTATACCTACCCAGTTTTTGGGATTGCACTCGGTGTGCCTAACCAAAAACATGATGTAAAACCAAGATTGCCATTAGAGAATGTTGTTTTTGAGGAAGAATACCAAGAACAAACATCTGAGGCTATTGAAGCTTATGACCGTGTGCAGACCGAATATGCAGGAGTTCGTGCGACTACCACTTGGAGTCAACGTCTTGCAGAGCAATTCGGTCAGCCTGAACCAAGCTCAACTAGAGAAAATCTTGAACAAAAGAACTTATTATAGAAAGTGAGAAAACATGGCCTTACCAACTGTTGCTATCGTAGGACGTCCCAATGTTGGGAAATCAACCCTGTTTAACCGTATTGCAGGGGAACGCATCTCAATCGTAGAAGATGTCGAAGGAGTGACACGGGACCGTATCTATGCTACTGGTGAATGGCTCAACCGTTCTTTCAGTATGATTGATACAGGAGGGATTGATGACGTTGATGCTCCATTTATGGAACAAATCAAGCACCAGACAGAGATTGCCATGGAAGAAGCTGATGTCATCGTTTTTGTAGTTTCCGGTAAAGAAGGAATTACGGATGCTGACGAATACGTAGCCCGTAAACTCTATAAAACTCATAAACCTGTTATCCTTGCAGTTAACAAGGTTGACAATCCGGAAATGAGAAATGATATCTATGATTTCTATGCTCTTGGATTGGGAGAACCATTGCCAATTTCATCTGTGCACGGGATTGGTACAGGGGATGTATTAGATGCCATCGTCGAAAATCTTCCACATGAAGTCGAAGATGAAAATCCAGATGTCATTAAATTCAGCTTGATTGGTCGCCCCAATGTCGGAAAATCTAGTTTGATTAATGCCATTTTGGGAGAAGACCGCGTGATTGCCAGTCCTGTTGCTGGTACAACTCGTGATGCCATTGATACACATTTTACAGATGCGGATGGCCAAGAGTTTACCATGATTGATACGGCTGGTATGCGTAAGTCTGGTAAAGTCTATGAAAACACAGAGAAATACTCAGTCATGCGTGCCATGCGAGCTATTGACCGTTCAGATGTAGTCTTGATGGTCCTCAATGCCGAAGAAGGCATCCGTGAGTATGATAAGCGTATCGCTGGATTTGCCCACGAAGCTGGTAAAGGGATGATTATCGTAGTTAACAAATGGGACACGCTTGAAAAAGACAACCACACCATGAAAAACTGGGAAGAAGATATCCGTGAGCAGTTCCAATACTTGCCTTACGCACCAATTATCTTTGTCTCTGCTTTGACCAAACAACGTCTTCACAAGTTGCCTGAGATGATCAAGCAAATCAGCGAGAGTCAAAATACCCGTATCCCATCAGCAGTCTTGAATGATGTCATTATGGATGCTATCGCCATCAACCCAACACCGACAGACAAAGGGAAACGTCTCAAGATCTTCTATGCGACTCAAGTGGCAACTAAACCACCGACCTTTGTGATTTTTGTCAACGAAGAAGAACTGATGCACTTCTCTTACTTGCGTTTCTTAGAAAATCAAATCCGCAAGGCCTTCGTCTTTGAAGGAACACCGATTCATCTGATCGCAAGAAAACGAAAATAAAACGATAAAAAGAAGAAGGTTCTTGGACCTTCTTTTTTGGAAATAACATCAGGAGACTAGAGCTGAATTTGTCATCAAAATAACATCATTTTCCTAGTCCTTGTCACGGTTTTGTAATGGAAACGTACTTTCTTTGTAAGATTCAAAATGCTATAATGCTCTAAACAATTTTCCTTGCATAAGGAGGTTATTATGAAAAAAGATAGATTGTTAAAGAATCCTTTCTTGGTGCGTCTACTTGGTTTGCTGATGGCATTTTTCTTCCTATCAGCATTTACTGCACCTGAAAAACCAGACTATGGGATCTACGACCCAAATCATTATTTGACAGAGGAAGTAGTTACTCAGATTCGTGATTTGAATGAAGCTAATAGTCAAAAGGCAGAAAAGCTTCAAATAGGTGTCTATATCGTAGATAGTCTGGAAGGAGAAAGCATTGAAACGGTGGCTAATGAAACTGCCAGGGCTTGGAAGATTGGCTATTCAGGAGATAATTTTGGAAGTCTCATTGTAGTAGCTGTTCAAGACCGTAAATCAAGAATTGAAACCAGTAATAACACCGCCATTAGAATAACAGACTATCAAACCAAGCAGATCTTGGCAGCCAGCCGTACAGATTTTAAAACTGGTGACTATGGTAAAGGAATTCTAGCGATTGCCAAAGGCTTGGACAATCAGTTTTATAGAGGAAGTGGGACCTTCTCGTCTGATGATGACTCCTCTGATATCAAACGTTATTCTGAAAGTATCAGTGGCAAAAAATCGAGTCGCAATAGTAACTCATCTAGTCATCGTAAGAACAGTGACCCTATGGACAATGTGTTCGGAGTCGGGATAATCATTTATTTCATTATCGTATTTATAGCCATTATTAGAGGAGGCGGCGGTGGCCGAGGAGGAGATTCCTCTGACGGAGGATGGTGGTTTAGTGACTCATCCGACTCAGGTTCTTCTTGGTCAGATTCAGGCTCAGACTCCTCTAGTAGCTGGGACGGTGGTGGCTTCGATGGCGGTGGTTCATCCGATGATTGGTGATGCTCGTATAAAATTTAAGGAAATAAGTAGGTTTAGATATGAAAAATAAAGGAATTATTTATGTGTTGAGCATTTTGCTGGCTATTATCTTGCTTGGCGGTTGCTCAGTAGTAGGCACTTATAATGGTCTTGTCTCTGAACAAACCAAGGTCGAACAAGCGCAAGCTGATGTAGCGACAGCTCTTCAACGTCGTTCTGACTTGATTGGAAATTTGGTAGAGTCTGTAAAAGGCCAGATGAACCATGAGACAGAGGTTTTCACCAAGATTGCGGAAGCTCGTGCTAAAATTGGGAATGGCTCCGTGACCTCAAAAGAAAACCAAGAGGCTCAAGGAGAGTTGAGTTCAGCTATTTCACGTTTGATATCGCTAACAGAAAATTATCCAGAACTCAAGAGCAATCAAAATGTGGAACAACTCATGACGGAACTGGCTGGAAGTGAAAATCGTATCTTTGTAGCCCGCAAGGATTACAACAAAGTGGCAACAGAATACAATCAAAAATTAAGAAGTTTCCCAATAGTTCTTTTCGCTAATATGATGAACTTTAAAGAGGCAGAAACCTTTAAAGAAAGCGAAGAAGCTAAGACAGCTCCAAAGGTTGACTTTGGTAATTCTACAACCAAAGAATAGGCTTGAAATTTCTAAAAGAAAATCAATGATTAGCAATAGTTTGAACATTTACAAAAAAAGGCTCTAAATGAGCCTTTTTTAGCTTGTATAAACACGGATTCTTTCTTGAAAAAGCTGGGCAAATATGCTACAATAAAAAGAACATTCTAAAATATTCAGAATTTAAAGTAAGGAAAAAAATGGCAAATTTATTAAAAACAATCATCGAAAATGATAAAGGGGAACTTCGCCGCTTAGAAAAGATGGCTGATAAAGTCCTCAAATACGAAGATGAAATGGCTGCTTTGACAGACGAGCAGTTGCAAGCTAAGACAGAAGAATTTAAGCAACGTTATCAAAATGGTGAAACGCTTGATCAACTCTTGTACGAAGCCTTTGCGGTTGTACGTGAGGGAGCTAAGCGTATTCTTGGACTTTTCCCATACAAGGTTCAGGTTATGGGTGGTATCGTTCTTCACCATGGTGACGTTCCAGAAATGCGTACCGGTGAAGGGAAGACCTTGACAGCGACCATGCCGGTATACCTCAATGCCCTTGCAGGCAAAGGGGTTCACGTAGTTACCGTCAACGAATACCTTACAGAACGTGACGCGACTGAGATGGGTGAGTTGTACTCATGGCTTGGTTTGTCAGTAGGGATCAACTTGGCAGCTAAATCTCCAATGGAGAAAAAAGAGGCTTACCTTTGCGATATTACCTACTCAACCAACTCAGAGATTGGTTTCGACTATCTTCGTGACAACATGGTTGTACGTGCAGAGAATATGGTTCAACGTCCACTCAACTATGCCTTGGTCGATGAGGTTGACTCTATCTTGATCGACGAGGCTCGTACACCATTGATTGTTTCAGGAGCGAATGCTGTTGAAACAAGCCAGCTCTACCACATGGCTGACCACTTTGTGAAGTCTTTAGATAAAGATGACTATATCATTGATATTCAGTCTAAGACAATCGGTTTGTCTGATTCAGGTATTGACAAGGCTGAAAGCTTCTTCAAACTAGAAAATCTTTATGATATCGAAAATGTGGCTTTGACTCACTTTATCGACAACGCCCTTCGTGCCAACTACATCATGATTCTTGATATTGACTATGTGGTTAGCGAAGAACAAGAAATCTTGATTGTCGACCAATTTACAGGTCGTACCATGGAAGGTCGTCGTTACTCTGATGGCTTGCACCAAGCGATTGAAGCTAAAGAAGGTGTGCCAATCCAAGATGAAACTAAGACATCAGCATCGATTACCTACCAAAACCTTTTCCGTATGTATAAAAAATTGGCAGGTATGACAGGTACTGGTAAAACAGAAGAAGAAGAATTCCGCGAAATTTACAACATTCGTGTTATTCCAATTCCTACTAACCGTCCGATCCAACGTATCGACCATTCAGACCTTCTTTACGCTAGTCTTGATGCAAAATTCAAGGCTGTAGTAGAAGATGTTAAGGCGCGTTACCAAAAAGGTCAGCCAGTCTTGGTAGGTACTGTTGCCGTTGAAACCAGTGATTTTCTTTCTAAGAAATTGGTTGAAGCAGGCGTACCTCACGAAGTATTGAATGCTAAAAACCACTACAGAGAAGCGCAAATCATCATGAATGCTGGTCAACGTGGTGCGATCACTATCGCAACCAACATGGCCGGTCGTGGTACCGATATTAAGCTTGGTGAAGGGGTTCGTGAACTTGGTGGTCTTTGTGTCATCGGTACAGAACGTCATGAGAGCCGTCGTATCGATAACCAGCTTCGTGGACGTTCAGGTCGTCAAGGTGACCCAGGTGAGTCACAGTTCTACTTGTCACTCGAGGATGATTTGATGAAGCGTTTCGGTTCAGAACGTTTGAAAGGTGTCTTTGAACGTCTGAATATGTCTGACGAAGCCATCGAATCTCGTATGTTGACACGTCAGGTCGAAGCAGCGCAAAAACGTGTTGAAGGAAATAACTACGATACTCGTAAACAAGTCCTCCAATATGATGATGTCATGCGTGAACAACGTGAAATCATCTACGCACAACGCTATGATGTTATCACTGCAGAACGTGACTTGGCTCCTGAAATTCACGCCATGATTCGCCGTACGATTGGACGAATTGTCGATGGGCATGCTCGTTCTAAACAAGATGAAAAACTTGAAGCAATCTTGAACTTTGCCAAGTACAACTTGCTCCCAGAAGATTCGATTTCACTTTCAGACCTAGAAGGTTTGTCAGACCAAGCTATCAAGGATGAACTATACCAACGTGCATTGAAAGTCTACGATAGCCAAGTTGCTAAACTTCGTGATGAAGAAGCTGTGAAAGAATTCCAGAAAGTCTTGATTCTACGTGTTGTAGATAACAAGTGGACTGACCATATCGATGCCCTTGATCAGTTGAGAAATGCAGTTGGTCTTCGTGGTTATGCCCAAAACAACCCTGTCGTGGAATATCAAGCAGAAGGCTTCCGTATGTTTAACGATATGATCGGTTCTATTGAGTTTGATGTGACTCGCTTGATGATGAAAGCACAGATTCATGAACAAGAACGACCACAAACTGAACATCATATCAGTACGACAGCAACTCGAAATATTGCTGCGCAACAGAAAGATCTTCCAGCTGATTTGGATCTCAGTCAAGTAAAACGTAATGACTTATGCCCATGTGGATCTGGTAAGAAATTTAAAAACTGTCATGGTAAACGACGTTAAGAATGATTAATTTTCAGGCGGATGCCTAGTGAAAAGTGAATTTTCGCTTGGCGTCCGTTTGCTTTATAAGGAGATGGATAATGGTATTTACAGCAAAAAGCCCTAAAATTAATATTGATGAAGTTCGTAGTTTGTCTAAACTAGAAGGACAAGTACTTGCGAACAAACTCCAACGTGATCAAGAGCTTGAAGCAATTATTCGTGGGGAAGACCAACGCATCTTGTTAGTGATTGGTCCTTGCTCGTCTGACAATGAAGAAGCAGTCCTAGAGTACGCTAAGCGTTTGTCAAAACTTCAGGAAGAAGTCAAAGACCGCGTCTTTATGGTCATGCGTGTCTATACTGCTAAACCACGTACTAATGGTGATGGATATAAGGGCTTGATTCACCAACCAAATGCCAAAGAAGCGCCTAGCCTCATCAATGGAATCAAGGCGGTTCGTCATCTGCACTATCGTGTTATTTCTGAAACAGGCATGACAACAGCAGATGAAATGTTGTACCCAGAGAACCTTCCTTTAGTAGATGATTTGATTTCTTATATGGCAGTTGGAGCCCGTTCAGTTGAAGATCAACAACACCGTTTTGTAGCTAGTGGAGCAGATTTTGCGACAGGTTTTAAAAATCCAACCTCTGGAAATCTCAATGTCATGTTCAACGGTATTTATGCAGCTCAAAACAAGCAGAGTTTTCTTTTCCTAGGGAAAGAAGTCGAAACTACTGGAAATCCTCTATCGCATGCTATTCTCCGTGGAGCTCTTAACGAGTACGGGAAGAACATTCCCAACTACTACTACGATAATTTGATGGATACTATTGCTCAGTATGAAAAGATGGGACTTGAGAATCCATTCATCATTATTGATACCAACCATGATAACTCAGGTAAACAGTATATGGAGCAGATTCGTATCGTTCGCCAGACTTTAATTAACCGTGATTGGAATGAAAAGATTAAAAAATATGTTCGTGGATTCATGATTGAGTCTTATCTAGAAGATGGTCGTCAAAATGAACCCGAGGTATTTGGCAAATCTATCACGGATCCATGTCTAGGATGGGAAAATACGGAAGCTCTTGTTCGCGAAATCTACCAAAGACTAGGAGAATAATATGGCATTTATCGAGAAAGGTCAAGAAATCGATATTGAAGCGATTAAGGCGGAAACACGGCTATCTGCAGAAACCTTGCAGCATAAGGAAAGCCGTGATCAAGAATTAGCAGATATCCTTTCAGGTAAGGATGATCGTATCCTTTTGGTCATTGGGCCTTGTTCGTCTGATAATGAAGAAGCAGTTCTAGAGTATGCCCGTCGTTTAGCAGACTTGCAGAAAAAAGTGGCGGATAAAATTTTCATGGTCATGCGTGTTTACACGGCCAAACCACGTACCAATGGTGATGGATATAAGGGTTTGGTTCATCAGCCAGATACTTCTAAAGCTCCAAGCTTGATTAATGGTTTGCAGGCTGTTCGTCAGCTCCATTATCGGGTAATTACAGAAACAGGATTGACTACAGCAGATGAAATGCTTTATCCAGCCAATCTTGTCTTGGTTGATGACTTGGTGAGTTATCATGCAGTGGGTGCGCGTTCAGTCGAAGACCAAGAGCACCGTTTTGTAGCTTCAGGAATCGATGCACCAGTGGGAATGAAGAACCCAACATCTGGAAACCTATCTGTGATGTTTAATGCCATCTATGCTGCACAAAACAAACAAACCTTTCTCTTTCATGGTCAAGAAGTTGAAACTTCAGGAAATCCCTTGGCTCACGTCATCCTTCGTGGAGCTATGAATGAATACGGGAAAAATGAACCGAACTTCTACTATGAAACCCTCTTAAATGCCATCGGTCGCTACGAGTCTATGGGGCTCGAAAACCCCTTTATCATGATTGATACCAACCATGATAATTCAGGGAAACAGTATATGGAGCAAGTTCGCATTGTTCGCCAAACTCTTCTCAACCGTGCCTGGAATGAAAAGATTAAGAAGACAATTCGAGGCTTTATGATTGAGTCTTACTTAGCAGATGGGCGCCAAAACCAGCCAGAAATCTTTGGACGTTCCATTACAGACCCATGTTTGGGCTGGGAAAACACAGTAGCTTTAGTAGAAGAAATCTATTCTACCTTAACAAAATAAGTGAAAAGGATGGAGTTGGGGGAACCTCAACTCCTTTTGATGAAAATGATAGTTGGACACGGAATCGATATCGAAGAATTAGCATCAATACAAAATGCAGTTGAAAAAAGGGAAGGTTTTGCGCAGCGTGTCTTGACAGACAAGGAAATGGAGCGCTTTGCCAGTCTCAAAGGTCGTAGACAGATCGAGTATTTGGCTGGTCGTTGGTCAGCTAAAGAGGCTTTCTCAAAGGCTATGGGAACGGGAATTGGGAAGCTAGGCTTTCAGGATTTGGAAGTCTTGAACGATGAGAAGGGAGCTCCCTACTTCAGCAAATCCCCGTTTTCAGGAAAAGTTTGGCTATCGATCAGCCATACAGATCAGTTTGTGACAGCTAGTGTTATTTTGGAGGAAGATTATGAAAACTAGTCCACATAGACCAACCAAGGCCCTCATCGATCTGGGTGCTATCCGCTACAATATCCAACAAATGGGAGAGCACACTCCTAAAGATGCTCTTAAATGGGCGGTTGTGAAAGCCAATGCCTACGGACACGGAGCGGTAGCTGTTGCTACGGCTATTCAGGGTGATGTCGATGGTTTTTGTGTCTCTAATATCGATGAAGCCCTCGAACTCCGTCAGGCAGGCATTACTAAGAAAATTCTCATTTTGGGAGTATCTGAGGTAGAATCTCTTTCATTGGCTAAGGAGTATGCCATTACTTTGACAGTAGCTGGGTTGGAATGGATTGAGAATCTCCTTGCTACTGAGTCAGACTTATCAGGTTTAACTGTTCACCTTAAAATTGATTCAGGTATGGGTCGAATTGGTTTTAGAAGTACAAGCGAGGCCGCACAAGCTCAAGCTTTACTCAAGGAACATGGGGCTAATGTCGAGGGAATCTTTACCCACTTTGCAACTGCAGATGAAGAGTCAGACAGCTACTTTAATCAACAGTTGGAATGTTTCAAGGAAATAATCGCAGGCTTGCAAGAAGTACCAGAATTGGTTCATGCGAGTAACTCTGCGACTACTCTATGGCATGCGGAAACGATTTTTAATGCAGTTCGTATGGGAGATTCTATGTATGGTCTCAATCCAAGCGGACAAGTTTTGGAATTGCCTTATAAACTAAAACCAGCCTTGACTTTGGAGTCAGCCATCGTTCATGTCAAAAAAGTACCAGCAGGGGCTTGTATGGGTTACGGGGCAACCTATCAGGCAGACAGTGAGCAAGTCATTGCCACTTTGCCAATCGGTTATGCAGATGGTTGGACACGTGACATGCAGAATTTCTCAGTTCTGGTGGATGGCCAATTGTGTCCCATTGTAGGGCGTGTATCCATGGACCAAATCACCATTCGCTTACCTAAGTTTTACCCATTGGGTACCAAGGTAACTTTGATTGGCTCAGACGGTGATAAAGAAATTACAGCAACAGACGTAGCAGTTTACCGAGGAACCATCAATTATGAGGTGGTTTGTCTCCTCAGTGATCGAATTCCAAGAGAATATTATTAAGAAATAGAAGGAAAGGAGTAGAGCATGAATTTACATCGACCCTTGCATGTCTTACCAGGAGTAGGACCTAAATCAGCAGAGAAATATGCCAAACTAGGAATTGAAAACTTGCAAGATCTCTTGCTCTACTTCCCTTTCCGTTATGAAGATTTTAAGACTAAGCAGGTGCTAGAGCTAGAAGACGGTGAAAAGGCTGTTTTATCTGGTCAGGTAGTGACACCAGCCAGTGTTCAGTATTATGGTTTTAAGCGTAATCGCTTACGTTTTAGCCTCAAGCAGGGGGAGGTTGTTTTTGCAGTTAATTTCTTCAACCAACCCTACCTAGCTGACAAGATTGAACTAGGAGCAACCTTGGCTGTCTTTGGCAAGTGGGATCGTGCCAAGGCAAGCCTCACAGGAATGAAGGTTTTAGCCCAAGTCGAGGATGACCTCCAGCCTGTCTATCGCCTAGCGCAAGGTGTCAGTCAAGCAGGACTTGTTAAGGTCATCAAGACCGCTTTTGATCAAGGACTGGATCTCTTGATAGAAGAAAACATCCCCCAGTCCCTGCTCGATAAATACAAACTCATGCCCCGTAGTCAGGCTGTTCGTGCCATGCACTTCCCTAAAGATTTGGCAGAATACAAACAGGCTCTCCGTCGAATCAAATTTGAGGAACTCTTTTATTTCCAAATGCAATTACAGACCCTCAAGTCTGAAAATAAGGTTCATGGAAGTGGTCTGGTCCTAAATTGGTCTCAGGAAAAACTAACTGCAGTGAAAGAGAAATTGCCTTTTGCCTTGACCCAAGCCCAAGAAAAAAGCCTACAAGAAATTCTAACAGATATGAAGTCGGACCATCACATGAATCGACTCTTACAAGGGGATGTTGGTAGTGGGAAGACAGCGGTTGCAGGTCTAGCGATGTACGCAGCCGTAACGGCAGGGTATCAGGCTGCCCTCATGGTTCCGACAGAGATCCTAGCAGAGCAGCATTTTGAAAGTCTAGAGAGTCTCTTTCCTGATTTGAAATTAGCTCTCCTAACAGGCTCACTGAAAGCTGCAGAAAAACGCAGGGTCTTGGAAACCATTGCTAAGGGGGAGGCCGATGTGATTATCGGAACCCACGCTCTTATACAAGACGGCGTAGACTATGCTCGACTCGGCTTGATTATCATCGATGAGCAACACCGCTTTGGTGTAGGGCAAAGGCGTATTTTACGGGAAAAAGGTGAAAATCCAGATGTCCTCATGATGACGGCAACTCCCATACCACGGACCTTAGCCATCACTGCCTTTGGGGATATGGATGTTTCTATTATTGACCAGATGCCAGCAGGGCGCAAACCCATCGTAACGCGTTGGATCAAGCATGAGCAATTACCACAGGTCTTGACTTGGTTGGAGGGTGAGATTCAGAAAGGCTCCCAAGTCTATGTGATCTCTCCTTTGATTGAAGAATCTGAAGCCTTGGATCTTAAAAATGCCATTGCTCTGTCAGAAGAGTTAACAACTCATTTTGCTGGGAAAGCAAAAGTTGCGCTCTTACATGGGAAGATGAAGAGTGATGAAAAAGACCAGATTATGCAGGATTTCAAAGAGAGAAAGACAGATATCCTGGTCTCTACAACGGTTATCGAAGTTGGGGTCAATGTTCCAAATGCGACAGTCATGATTATCATGGATGCTGACCGTTTCGGACTTAGTCAACTTCACCAGCTCAGAGGTCGTGTCGGTCGTGGAGACAAGCAGTCCTATGCAGTTCTAGTGGCCAATCCAAAAACTGACTCCGGGAAAGACCGCATGCGTATCATGACGGAAACGACCAATGGTTTTGTCCTTGCAGAAGAAGATTTGAAAATGCGAGGCTCTGGTGAAATTTTTGGAACTAAACAGTCAGGTCTACCAGAGTTTCATGTGGCTGATATCATCGAAGATTTCCCAATTCTTGAGGAAGCTAGAAAGGTAGCTAGCTATATCAGCTCCCTCCCAAATTGGCGAGAGGACCCAGAGTGGCACATGATTGCCTTACATCTAGAGAAGAAAGAATATCTGGATTAAGCTTTTTCTAAGATAATGTTAAGTTTGCTTTTAGGGTGAGTATTTATACTAGAGTCATCAAAAAGAAACGAGGACTCTCTCATGACTATTAAAGTGACGTATCAAAAGACATTTCAAAAGGAAACTCAACCTTCTCCTAAATACTAAGAAAAGAGCGAAATCGCTCTTTTTTATTTTTTTAAAACTACTTTCAGAGGGATTCTTGCTGGTGTCGGACATTAAAACCACTTTCCGTTTCCCTTTCTTTCTTGCATTGCTTCCCCATATGTGCTACAGTTATGATAACGGTTACAAAATAAAGGAGAGTTCTATGAGAAATCCAGCATTAGTAGAAGAAATGAAAACATATAAAGGAAGAGATGAAGTACCTCAGGATTTTGATGCTTTTTGGGATGGTGAGATTGACAAGGTTTCGGTCTTGCAAGACTACCAACTAGAGGAACGTGACTTTCATATTCCAAATGTTAAGTGCTATGAGTTAACCTTTAAAGGTACACGTGATGGACTTGTTTATGCACGTGTAGTCTTACCAAAATCAGAAGAGAAAGTACCAGTTATTTTCCACTTCCATGGCTATATGGGACGTTGTTGGGATTGGACAGATATGCTAGCCTTTACCGTCGCTGGTTATGGGGTTGTATCGATGGATGTTCGTGGGCAATCTGGATACTCACAAGATGGCTTGCGTTCGCCTCTCGGAAATACAGTTAAGGGGCAAATCATCCGTGGTGCAGTAGAAGGAAAAGAGCAACTTTTCTATAAGGATGTTTATCTAGATATTTATCAATTGATTGAGATTGTAGCTAGTCTCCCTCAAGTAAATGATAAGCAGTTGGCTAGTTATGGAGCTTCTCAAGGTGGAG
Source organism: Streptococcus infantis ATCC 700779 (assembly GCF_000187465.1). Classification (GTDB taxonomy): domain Bacteria; phylum Bacillota; class Bacilli; order Lactobacillales; family Streptococcaceae; genus Streptococcus; species Streptococcus infantis. The sequence goes on from NZ_GL732439.1 coordinate 1,760,705, forward strand.
CCTTGGCTTTAGTGGCTGCTGGTCTCAATCCGCGTATCAAGCGAACAGTTGCAATCTATCCATTCTTGTCAGACTTTAGACGAGTGCTAGAAATTGGGAATACCAGCGAAGCCTATGATGAACTCTTCCGCTATTTTAAGTTTCATGATCCTTTCCATGAGACAGAAGAACAAATCATGGAGACGCTTGGTTATATCGATGTGAAAAACCTTGCCCATCGCATTAAAGGTGAGGTGAGAATGATTACAGGGCTTGATGACGATGTCTGCTATCCAATCACCCAGTTTGCTATTTACAATCGTTTGACTTGTGAAAAGAGCTATCGTCTCATGCCAGAATATGCTCACGAGGCTATGAATGTCCATGTCAATGACCAGGTTTACAACTGGTTGTGTGGTAGTGAGATTCCCTTTACCTATGTAGGTCGTTAGAGATATGTAAAAAGAGCCCTGCTAAACCAGGGCTTTCTTTGTTGAAGAGTACAGAAAGTAGTTTCAAAAAGTTTGAAACATAGAAATATATCTGAAAGTAAATTCTATTATAGATTACTAAGGCTAAAATTTGGAATATTTATTATATAATAAGTGTAGTATCAATTTGAAAGGAGTAAAATTGTTGCTTGCTTTAAGATATAAAGTATAAAAATGCAACATAAATTCAGATGAAAAGAATGGGAAAAACCCATCAACAATACAGTTTCTTTCTTGCTCAAAGTCCTAGGGGCTAAAATTTTTAAGCAAAAAAGAAAGCGCTTTATTTTCGTGGATAATGGAAGGAAATATATGACACAGAGAGATTTTGAACGGAAACAACGTTTTGGAATTAGAAAATTTACAGTAGGAGCTGCATCAGTAGTCATTGGGGCAGTTGTTTTTGGTGCGTCGCCAGTTTTAGCTCAAGAAGCTCCAGCAACCAGTGGTGAAACAGCTGGACAAGCTTTACCAGAATTGCCAAAAGAAGTAGAATCAGGAAATCTGGCTAACATAGATAAGGAACTTGCTGATAAGTTGGCAGCGGCGACGGACAAAGGAACAGAAGTTAACCGTGAGGAGCTACAAGCAAATCCAGGTTCTGAAAAACCAGCAGAAACTGAAAAACCAACAGAAACTGAAACTCCAGCAGCTGAAACTGATAAGACAGAAGAAACTGAGAAACAAGAAGCTATAGCTCGTGATTATTACTCAAGAGAATTGGAAAATGTCAACACTGTCGTAGAAAAAAATGACGTTACAACCAATGCAGAAAATAATCAGCGAGATGATCTTACAAGTGACTTAGAGAAACTAAAGAAACTTCAAGATGCAACAGTGCATATGGAGTTCAAACCAGATGCATCGGCACCACGTTTTTACAATCTTTTCTCTGTATCAAGTGATACCAAGGAAAATGAGTACTTCACCATGTCAGTCTCTGATAATACAGCCCTTATCGAAGGTCGTGATGCAAATGGTGCGCAATTCTATGATAAATACACCGATGCGCCATTAAAGGTTCGCCCAGGTCAGTGGAATTCAGTTACCTTTACTGTGGAAAAACCAACAACTGAAGTCCCTACTGGAAGAGTTCGTCTATATGTAAATGGTGTCTTGTCTAGAACAAGTCTAAAATCTGGGAAATTCATCAAAGATATGCCAGATGTTAACCACGTTCAAATCGGAGCAACCAAACGAGGAAGTAAGACAGTTTGGGGCTCAAATCTACAAGTTCGTAATCTAACAGTCTACGACCGTGCTTTAACACAAGATGAAGTTCGAACACGAAGTCAATTATTTGAAAGAGGAGACTTGAAGCAAGAACTTCCAGAAGGGGCTGAAATTTCTAAAAAAACAGATGTCTTTACAGCGGGTACAAATGGGCAGTCAAATCCAGATGGTATTAATAGCTATCGTATTCCAGCCCTCCTTAAGACAGACAAGGGAACTTTGATTGCTGGTGCTGACGAACGCCGCTTACACCACTCTGACTGGGGTGATATCGGTATGGTCGTTAAACGAAGTGAAGACAAGGGCCAAACATGGGGCGATCGCATCACTCTTACGAATCTACGTGACAATCCAAAAGCCAAGGATCCAAACATTGGTTCACCAGTAAACATCGATATGGTTCTGGTCCAAGATACGGAAACTAAACGAATCTTCTCAATTTACGATATGTTCCCAGAAGGTAAAGGAATCTTCGGAATGTCTTCTGAAAGAGAAGTTGCCTATAAGGAAATTGATGGAAAAACGTATCAAATTCTATACCGTGAAGGAGAAAATGGAGCCTATACGATTCGTGAAAATGGTGTTGTCTACACACCAGATGGTCAGGCAACGGATTACCGCGTTGTTGTAAATCCTGTCAAACCTGCTTATAGTGATAAAGGCGATCTTTATCAAGGTGAGCAGCTACTAGGAAATATCTACTTTACAAGCAATAAAACTTCTCCATTTAGAATTGCTAAAGACAGCTACCTATGGATGTCTTACAGTGATGATGATGGTAAGACTTGGTCTGCGCCACAAGATATTACTCCAATGGTTAAAGCTGATTGGATGAAATTCTTAGGTGTGGGACCTGGAGTGGGAATTACCCTCCAGAATGGACCTCATAAAGGTCGGATTGTCGTCCCTGTCTATACGACAAACAGAGCTAACCATCTCAACGGTTCTCAATCATCTCGCATCATCTATTCAGATGACCATGGTAAGACTTGGCATATGGGTGGCGGTGTCAATGACAATCGTACACTTCATGATGGTACAGTAGTTGATTCAAGCAACATGAACAATTACTACGCTCAAAATACGGAAGCTTCTGTTGTTCAGTTGAACAATGGTCAGTTAAAACTCTTTATGCGTGGTTTGACTGGTGATTTGCAAGTTGCGACAAGTAATGATGGTGGTATTACATGGGACAACTATGTAGCACGCTATGATGTACCCGATGTTTATGTTCAAATGGCGGCGACTCATACGGTCCAAGATGGTAAAGAGTATATCCTTCTAGCAAATGCTAATGGACCAGGTCGTAAGAATGGCTACATTCGAGTGGCTCGAGTAGAAGAAGATGGCGAGTTGACCTGGTTGCACCATCATTTGATTCAAGAAGGTGAGTATGCTTATAACTCACTTCAACAAATTGGACCAAAAGAATTTGGTCTCTTGTATGAACACCATGAAGCTGGTGGCAATCCTTATACTCTATCCTTCAAGAAATTCAACTGGGATTATCTAACTAAAGAGAGACTTGCTTCTAAAGAAGTGAAAGTTACATCGGCTATGGAAAAATGGCCAGGCATTATTGCTATGGAATTTGATTCAGAAGTCTTGGTAAATCAAGCTCCAACTCTCAAACTAGCTAATGGTAAGACTGCAACCTTCATGACTCAGTATGATACTAAGACTCTCCTATTTACAATAGCTCCTGAAGATATTGGTCAAAAAGTTACAGCTATTGAAACAGGTGCAATTGAAAGTATGCATAACTTGCCAGTATCTGTGGTAGGTACTAAACTTACGAATGGTTTTAATGGTGACGAACCGGCAATCAATGAAGTCCCAGAATTTACAGGTGGTGTCAATGGTGACGAAGCAGCTGTGGCTGAGCTCCCTGAGTACACTGAAGCTATTGGAACAGCAGGTGATGAAGCAGCCCCAATAGTGGAAGTCCCAGAATTTACAGGTGGTGTCAATGGTGACGAAGCAACTGTAACAGAACTTCCTGAGTACACTGAATCTATTGGAACAGTAGGTGACGAAGCAGCACCAACAGTAGAAGTCCCTGAGTTTAAAGGTGACGTAAATGGTGAAGCATCATCTGAATCTGAGCTTCCTGAACACTCTGTTCCTAGCGCAACAGTAGGTGATGAGGCGGCACCAACAGTAGAAGTCCCAGAATTCGAAGGTGGTGTCAATGCAGTCGAAGCAGCAGTTCATGAGCTTCCAGAATTCACAGGCGGAGTAAACGCAGTTGAAGCGCTCAAGAATGAGCTTCCAGAATTCACAGGCGGAGTAAACGCGGTTGAAGCGCTCAAGAATGAGCTTCCAGAATTCACAGGCGGAGTAAACGCAGTTGAAGCGCTCAAAAATGAGCTTCCAGAATTTGCAGGTGGAGCAAATGCAGTTCGAGCCCTTAAGCATGAACTTCCAGAATTCACAGGCGGAGTAAATGCAGTCGAAGCAGCCAAAAACGAACTTCCGGAATATAAGGTTGAAGAAAAACCGCTTGTCACTTTAGTAGCACAGCAAGACAAGACATATCAAGCTCCAGCAGCTCAACCACAACAACCAACTCTCCCTGCAACAGGAAGTGAGGTTTCAACTCCTCTAGTATCTGTGGGAATGGTTGGAATGCTTCTCGGCTTGTTTGGAATGGCTAAGAAAAAAGAAGATTAATGGTAACATTGAATCTAAAAAGTCTCTATAAAAAAAGTTTAGACTTATATTAGAAGGGTCTGTAACGTTCATTCGTTATAGGCTCTTTATTTGTAGAAAGCGAAGATTCTAGTAGAAATAAGTGGATGGAAGGCGATTCAAACTCGGGCATTTTTTCCTGAAACTACTTTCAGGAGATTCTGTTTCATAAAATTGTTTTGAAACTTCAATCTATTCTAGTACAAGTTATTGAAAGCGCTTTAAAAATGATATATAATAGGCTCATAAGAAAAAAGAAAAGGAGGAAAGTGGATGCCACAGATCAGTAAAGAAGCTTTGATTAAGCAAATTAAAGATGGAATCATCGTTTCTTGTCAGGCACTTCCTCACGAACCGCTTTATACAGAAGCGGGAGGTGTAATACCCTTGCTAGTCAAAGCGGCTGAGCAAGGTGGAGCAGTCGGTATCCGAGCAAATAGTGTTCGGGATATTAAGGAAATCAAAGAGGTCACAAATCTTCCGATTATCGGAATTATCAAACGTGATTATCCACCACAGGAACCATTCATCACAGCTACTATGAAAGAAGTTGATGAACTAGCAGCTCTAGATATTGAGGTAATCGCTCTAGATTGTACCAAGAGAGAACGCCATGATGGCCTAGAGAATCAAGAATTTATCCGTCAAATCAAAGAAAAATATCCAAACCAACTCTTGATGGCTGACACAAGTACCTTTGAAGAAGGACTGACAGCAGTTGAGGCGGGAATCGACTTTGTCGGAACAACCTTGTCAGGCTACACATCTTATAGTCCAAAAGTGGATGGTCCAGATTTTGAACTCATCAAGAAACTATGCGATGCAGGTGTAGACGTCATCGCAGAAGGAAAAATTCATACGCCAGAACAGGCTAAGCAAATCCTAGGTTACGGAGTGCGAGGCATCGTAGTTGGTGGCGCTATTACTAGACCAAAAGAGATCACGGAACGATTTGTTGCAGGTCTCAAATAAGATAATTAAAACACGAGGAGAGTGGTTGATTAGTAAAACAAAATGTAAACGTATACAAAGTTGTCAATACTCATTATCCGTTTCGGATACGCATATCATCATTTAGGAGAATACTAATGAAATTTAGAAAACTAGCTTGTACAGTACTTGCGGGTGCTGCTGTTCTATCTCTTGCTGCTTGTGGCAAATCAGACGCTAAAAAAGACGCTGCAAGTGATGCAGGAAAAACTGAAATCACTTGGTGGGCTTTCCCAGTCTTCACTCAAGAAAAATCTGGTGACGGTGTAGGAACTTATGAAAAATCTATCATCGAAGCTTTCGAAAAAGCAAACCCAGATATCAAAGTTAAACTAGAAACAATCGACTTCAAATCTGGTCCAGAAAAAATCACGACAGCTATTGAAGCTGGAACTGCTCCAGATGTACTTTTCGATGCACCAGGTCGTATCATTAATTACGGTAAAAATGGTAAATTAGCTGAGTTGAATGACCTCTTTACAGATGAATTTGTAAAAGATGTTAACAACGAAAACATCATTCAAGCAAGTAAAGCTGGTGATAAAGCTTACATGTATCCAATCAGTTCTGCACCATTCTACATGGCTATGAACAAGAAAATGTTGGAAGATGCTGGTGTAGCTAACCTTGTTAAAGAAGGTTGGACAACAGATGATTTTGAAAAAGTCTTGAAAGCACTTAAAGACAAAGGATACACTCCAGGTTCATTGTTCAGTTCTGGTCAAGGGGGAGACCAAGGAACACGTGCCTTCATCGCTAACCTATACGGCGGTTCTGTAACAGACAAAGAGGTTACTAAATACACAACTGACGATCCTAAGTTCGTTAAAGGTCTTGAAAAAGCAACTAGCTGGATCAAAGATGGTTTGTTGAACAACGGTTCACAATTTGACGGTGGAGCAGACATCCAAAACTTTGCAAACGGTCAAACATCATACACAATCCTTTGGGCGCCAGCTCAAAACGGTATCCAAGCTAAACTCTTGGAAGCAAGTAAGGTTGAAGTGGTAGAAGTTCCATTCCCATCTGATTCTGGTAAACCAGCTCTTGAGTACCTTGTAAACGGTTTTGCAGTATTTAACAACAAAGATGAAAAGAAAGTTGCTGCTGCTAAGAAATTCATCCAATTCATCGCTGATGATAAAGAATGGGGTCCTAAAGACGTAGTTCGTACAGGTGCCTTCCCAGTTCGTACTTCATTTGGAAAACTTTACGACGACAAACGTATGGAAACTATCAGTGGTTGGACTCAATACTACTCTCCATACTACAACACAATCGACGGATTTGCTGAAATGAGAACTCTATGGTTCCCAATGTTGCAATCAGTGTCTAACGGTGACGAACAACCTGCTGCAGCTTTGAAGACATTCACTGAAAAAGCGAATGAAACAATCAAAAAAGCAGCTAAACAATAAGCCCTAAATAAAAAGTAAAATCCCCCCTTTTCCCTGTGCACATTTGTGTACGAAAAGGGGGAGTTTTGTTTAAAAAAAGTAAGGAACTGACAGGTCAAAATTAAAATGAAGTTCTTACATAGGCTTTTCTTGGAAAAAATTTCATTTTGATTTTACATCAATGTCAGATAACAATTAAAAAAACAAAAACTATTTGAAAGTGAGGTGCCGACTGTGAAAGTCAATAAAATTCGCATGAGAGAAACAATTGTTTCTTATGCTTTCTTAGCACCAGTATTAATCTTCTTTACCGTCTTTGTCCTAGCTCCAATGATCATGGGATTCATCACTAGTTTCTTTAACTACTCGATGACTAGCTTTGAGTTTGTGGGACTTGACAACTACATCCGCATGTTTAAAGACCCTGTCTTTACAAAATCTTTGATTAATACCGTAATCTTAGTTATCGGATCTGTACCAGTCGTTGTACTCTTCTCACTATTTGTGGCATCACAAACTTACCAACAAAATGCAGTTGCTAGATCCTTCTATCGTTTCGTATTCTTCCTTCCTGTTGTAACAGGTAGTGTTGCCGTAACGGTTGTATGGAAATGGATTTATGATCCTCTATCAGGTATTTTGAATTTCGTACTTAAGTCAAGCCATATCATTAGCCAAAACATTTCTTGGTTGGGTGACAAAAACTGGGCTTTGATGGCGATTATGATTATTCTTTTGACAACATCAGTTGGTCAGCCAATTATCCTTTACATCGCTGCAATGGGTAATATTGACAACTCTCTTGTTGAAGCGGCACGTGTCGACGGAGCAACTGAGTTACAAGTTTTCTGGAAGATTAAATGGCCAAGCCTCCTTCCAACAACTCTTTATATCGCAATCATTACAACAATCAACTCATTCCAGTGTTTCGCTTTGATTCAGCTTTTGACTTCAGGTGGTCCAAACTACTCTACAAGTACTCTCATGTACTACCTATACGAGAAAGCCTTCCAATTGACTGAGTATGGTTATGCCAATACTATTGGTGTATTCTTGGCAGTTATGATCGCTATTGTCAGCTTTGTTCAATTTAAAGTACTTGGAAACGACGTAGAATATTAATAGAAAGGAGACAGCTATGCAATCTACACAAAAGAAACCTTTAACAGCCTTCACTGTTATTTCAACCATCTTCTTACTTTTATTGACTGTACTCTTTATCTTTCCATTCTACTGGATTTTGACAGGTGCATTCAAATCACAACCAGATACCATTATGATTCCACCACAATGGTTCCCTAAAGCTCCAACAATGGAGAACTTCCAACAATTGATGGTGCAAAACCCAGCCTTGCAATGGATGTGGAACTCAGTCTTCATTTCATTGGTAACAATGTTCTTGGTTTGTGCAACTTCATCCCTAGCAGGTTATGTATTGGCTAAGAAACGTTTCTATGGACAACGCATTCTCTTCGCTATCTTTATCGCTGCTATGGCTCTTCCAAAACAAGTTGTCCTTGTACCATTGGTACGTATCGTCAATTTCATGGGAATCCATGACACTCTTTGGGCGGTTATCTTGCCTTTGATCGGATGGCCATTTGGGGTTTTCCTCATGAAACAGTTCAGTGAAAACATTCCAACAGAATTGCTCGAATCTGCTAAGATTGATGGATGCGGTGAGATCCGTACTTTCTGGAGCGTAGCCTTCCCTATTGTGAAACCAGGATTTGCAGCTCTTGCAATCTTTACCTTCATCAATACATGGAATGACTACTTTATGCAGTTGGTTATGTTGACATCTCGTAACAACTTGACCATCTCACTCGGGGTTGCGACTATGCAGGCTGAGATGGCAACCAACTATGGTTTAATTATGGCAGGGGCTGCTCTTGCGGCTGTGCCAATCGTAACAGTCTTCCTTGTCTTCCAAAAATCCTTCACTCAAGGGATTACTATGGGAGCGGTCAAAGGTTAATACTCTGCGAAAATTGAATTCAAACCACGTCAGCGACTCCTTGCCGTACTCAAGTACAGCCTGCGGATTACTTCCTAGTTTGCTCTTCAATTTTAATTGAGAATAGGAAAATCTATTTATTGAAAACGATATAGTATTATAAGTGTCTACAAAATGGATAGGAGTTGGTTGCTTCATGAAGTTTTGTTAGACACTTATAAACTTACTGGCTAGACATTTTGTGTCTGAAGATAACAATCAGGTAAAGGAAATTACTATGATTTTTGATGATTTAAAAAACATTAGCTTTTACAAGGGAATTCACCCAAATCTGGACAAGGCTATTGATTATCTCTATGAGCATCGTAAAGATACTTTTGAATTGGGTAAATACGACATTGATGGAGATAAGGTCTTCTTAGTTGTGCAGGAAAATGTTCTCAACAAAGAAGAAAATGATCGCTTTGAGCATCATAAAAACTATGCAGACTTGCATTTGTTAGTTGAAGGACATGAATATTCTAGCTACGGTTCTCGTATCAAAGATGAGGCTGTAGCCTTTGATGAAGCTAGCGATATTGGCTTTGTTCATTGTCACGAACAATACCCACTCTTGTTGGGATATCATAATTTTGCAGTTTTCTTCCCAGGAGAACCTCATCAGCCTAACGGTTATGCAGGTATGGAAGATAAAGTTCGCAAATATTTATTTAAAATTTTAATCGATTAGTCAGTTAGGAGGAGAAACAATGGCACATAAAGGATCTGGATTGATAAAAGCGGCATTTGATACGGATAACTTTCTGATGCGTTTTTGCGAGAAAGTTTTAGATATCGTGACGGTTAACCTACTCTTTGTTGTGTCTTGTTTGCCTATTGTGACTATTGGAGTAGCTAAAATCAGTCTCTATCAGACAATCTTTGAAGTGAAGCGCAGCCGTCGTATTCCTGTTTTCAAAATCTATATTAGAGCCTTTAAGCAAAATTTGAAATTAGGTTTTCAGTTAGGTTTGCTGGAATTAGGAATCTTTTTGATCAGTGTGGTTGATTTATCACTATTTTGGAGTCAAACTGGTGTTGCCTTTCAGCTCATTAAAGCTATTTGCTTGGGAATTCTGATATTTTTAACCCTAGTTATGTTGGCTAGCTATCCAATTGCTGCACGCTATGAATTAACTTGGAAAGAAGTGCTCCAAAAGGGCTTACTTTTGGTAAGTTTTAACTTCGTTTGGTTCTTCTTGATGCTTGCGATTATTTTGTTAATCATTATGCTTCTCTATCTATCAGGCTTTACTCTAGTGCTTGGTGGTTCAGCATTTCTACTCTTTGGCTTTGGTCTTCTTGCCTTTTGCCAAGCTGGATTAATGGAAAAATTGTTTGCTAAATATCAAGCAGATTGAAAACGACATGAAACTACTTTCAAACAAAAAAAGCTATGGGAGATGAATAGAAATTAAAATCTAAGTGGCTAAGATGTATTGAAAGCGCTTTTTACAAGGTGTATACTAAAATAGTAAAAAATCATCTGCTCAAAGCAGAAAAAAGAAATCTTAGGAGAAATCTATGTCAGATTTAAAAAAATATGAAGGTGTTATTCCTGCCTTCTACGCATGTTATGATGATGCGGGTGAAGTTAGCCCAGAACGTACTCGTGCCTTGGTACAATACTTTATTGATAAAGGTGTTCAAGGGCTTTATGTCAATGGTTCTTCAGGTGAGTGTATCTACCAAAGTGTAGAAGACCGTAAATTGATCTTAGAAGAAGTTATGGCAGTTGCCAAAGGTAAATTGACAATCATTGCTCACGTAGCTTGTAACAATACCAAAGATAGTATTGAATTGGCTCGTCATGCAGAAAGTTTGGGAGTAGATGCTATCGCAACAATCCCACCAATTTACTTCCGTTTGCCTGAGTACTCAGTAGCAAAATACTGGAACGACATCAGTGCGGCAGCACCAAATACAGACTATGTCATCTACAACATTCCTCAATTGGCAGGTGTTGCTTTGACTCCAAGTCTTTACACAGAAATGTTGAAAAACCCACGTGTTATTGGTGTTAAGAACTCTTCAATGCCAGTTCAAGATATCCAAACATTCGTTAGCCTTGGTGGTGATGATCATATCGTCTTTAATGGTCCAGACGAACAATTCCTAGGCGGACGTCTCATGGGAGCAAAAGCTGGTATCGGTGGCACTTATGGTGCTATGCCAGAACTCTTCTTGAAACTCAACCAATTGATTGCGGATAAAGACCTAGAAACAGCGCGTGAATTGCAATACGCTATCAACGCTATCATCGGTAAATTGACTGCAGCTCATGGGAATATGTACTGTGTGATCAAAGAAGTCTTGAAAATCAATGAAGGACTTAACATCGGATCAGTTCGTTCTCCACTTACACCAGTGACCGAAGAAGATCGTCCAGTTGTAGAAGCAGCTGCTCAATTGATTCGTGAAACTAAGGAGCGTTTCCTCTAATCAATAGGAGGCTTTATGACTAATTACGTTGCAATTGATATTGGTGGAACTAATATCAAATACGGTTTAATTGACCAAGAGGGACAACTTGTAGAGACTAACGAAGTAGCGACTGAGGCTCACAAGGGTGGTCCACACATCTTACAGAAAACAAAAGATATCGTAGCTAGCTATCTAGAAAAAGGACCAGTGTCAGGTGTAGCCATTTCCTCGGCGGGAATGGTCGATCCTGATAAGGGTGAGATTTTCTACGCTGGTCCACAGATTCCAAATTATGCCGGAACCCAATTTAAAAAGGAAATTGAAGAAAGCTTTAACATTCCTTGTGAAATTGAAAATGATGTTAACTGTGCAGGGCTTGCTGAAGCTGTCTCTGGTTCAGGAAAGGGTGCAAATATTACCCTTTGCTTGACGATTGGGACTGGTATCGGTGGTTGCTTGATCATAGATGGACAAGTTTTCCATGGCTTTAGTAATTCTGCCTGTGAGGTTGGTTATCTGCACATGCAGGATGGAGCTTTCCAGGATTTAGCGTCTACGACAGCTCTTGTTAAGTATGTGGCAGATGCGCATGGAGATGAAGTTGAACAGTGGAACGGTCGCAGAATTTTCAAAGAAGCTACCGAAGGCAACAAACTCTGTATGGAGGGGATTGACCGTATGGTGGATTACCTTGGTAAGGGTCTCGCAAATATTTGTTATGTTGCCAATCCAGAAGTTGTCATCCTTGGTGGTGGTATCATGGGGCAAGAAGCAATTTTGAAACCAAAAATCCGTAAGGCTTTGAAAGATTCGCTTGTTCCAAGCTTGGCAGACAAGACTCGACTTGAATTTGCCCACCATCAGAATACTGCTGGCATGCTCGGTGCTTATTATCATTTCAAAACCAAACAGTCCTAAATTGGCTTTGCCAATTTAGGTTTTTTTGGCAAGAAAAAAGCTAGGTAAAAGTTTAATAAAACTTTGGAAGCCCTTGCATTTCTTGAGATAATATAGTATATTTATTATACTGAGAAATCTCGAAAAAGCGGTTGTAAAATCAAGTCATTTTTTTATTCAGAAAAAATGTAAGCGATTTCTAAAAATGAATCTAAACAGAAGATAAGAGTGGGAGGAAGAAGAGTTTTAAAGTAGCACTGAGAAATAAAATTGTCGCCAGCAGAAACTGGGCTCTTGCAGTAGCTGACTGCTTTTGTTCATTAGGAGAATTTGATGAAACAGTATTTTTTAGAAAAAAGTCGTATATTCAGTATTCGTAAACTAACGGTTGGTGTAGCCTCTGTGGCAGTTGGACTGGCTTTTTTTGCATCTGGGAATGTTGCCGCTAACGAAGTTGTGACAGAGCCAAAACTGGAAGTAGAAGGTCAAGCCAAAGAAGCAATCGATGTCGATAAAGAAAAAGCTGAAGCAGTTAAGGAAACTAAAGAAGTAGTGAGTCCTGTAAAAGAAGAAGTTGCTGAACAAGCAGCTCCTGCTACAGAAAAAATAGCAGAAGAAACTAAAACTACTGAAGAGGCTGGAGATTTACTTCCTGTAGAAATTCCTGACCGTGCCTATCCTGATACACCAGTGAAGAAACTTGACACTTCAGCTATTGTATCAGAAAAAGATAGCCCGAAAGTTGAAACTAAAAGTATTTTAAAAGCTGAAGAAGCAAGTACAACTGAAGGCGAAAAAGAAAATAGAGCCATTATCAATGGTGGTCAAGACCTTAAGCATATCAATTATGAGGGGCAACCAGCTACATCGGCTACCATGATTTACACAATCTACAGTTCACCTCTAGCAGACGGTGGAACTCAGCGTTACCTCAATTCAGATTCAGGTATCTTTGTGGCTCCAAATATCATGCTGACAGTCGCTCACAATTTCTTGAAGAAGGATGCCGAAACCAATGCTGGTAATATCTTAGGTGGTGATACTGCTAAGTTCTACTACAATGTTGGTTCTAATACTCCAAAAGAAAGATCATTGCCAACTTCAGGAAAAACTGTTTTGTTCCAAGAAAAGGATATTCATTTCTGGAATAAAGAAAAGTTTGGTGAAGGGTACAAAAATGACCTAGCCTTGGTTGTGGCTCCAGTTCCAGTACAGATTGCAAGTCCAAATAAGGCAGCAACCTTTACTCCGTTAGCAGAGCATCGGGAATACAAAGCTGGAGAACCTGTGAGCACAATTGGCTATCCTACAGATTCAACTTCTCCAGAATTGAAGGAACCAATTGTACCTGGTCAATTGTATAAGGCAGACGGTGTCGTTAGAGATACTGAAAAGTATGATGATAAGGGAACAGTAGGTGTTACCTATCGTTTGACTTCTGTATCAGGTCTTTCTGGTGGTGGAATTATCAACGGTGATGGTAAGGTCATTGGGATCCACCAACGTGGTACTGTTGATAATGCGAACATTGCTGAAAAAGACCGCTTCGGTGGAGGTCTTGTCCTCTCACCAGAACAACTAGCATGGGCTAAAGGCATCATTGATAAATACGGTGTTAAAGGCTGGTATCAAGGCGATAACGGCAATCGTTATTACTTTACTCCAGAGGGAGAAATGTTAAGAAATAAGACAGCGGTTATCGGTGAAAACAAATATTCATTCGATGAAAGTGGTGTAGCAACTCTCCTTGAAGGCGTTGACTATGGACGAGTTGTTATCGAGCATGTGGACCAAAATGATAACCCAGTCAAAGAAAACGATACCTTTGTAGATAAGGCAGAAGTTGGTACTCAATTCAACTACAACTACAAATCGGAAATTGAAAAAACAGATTTCTACAAGAAGAATAAAGAAAAATATGAGATTGTTTCAATTGGAGATTCTCCAGTCAATAAACAATTGAAAGACGCTTGGGAGGATGATTATAGTGTTGTGAGCAAGGCTCCTGCAGGAACTCGTGTTATCAAGGTTGTTTATAAGGTCAATAAAGGCTCCTTTGAGGTTCACTATCGCTTAAAAGACTCTGATAAAGAGTTGACAACTGCAGATGTGGATAATAACGAAGGTAAAGAATACGATGTTTCCTTTGTTCATAGATTCCAAGCCAAAGAAATTGCAGGTTATCGTGCAGTAAATGCAAGTCAAGAAGCAACTATCAAGCATAAAGGGGTGAATGAAGTTATTTTTGAATACGAAAAGATTGAAGATCCAAAACCAGCAACTCCTGTAACTCCAGTAGTTGATCCAAAAGATGAAGAAACAGAGATTGCTGCTTACGGTCCACTTCCAAGCAAGGCTCAATTGGACTACCACAAGGAAGAATTGGCTGCCTTTATCCACTATGGTATGAATACCTACACCGACTCTGAGTGGGGAAATGGTAGAGAAAATCCTCAGTACTTCAATCCAACAAATCTTGATACAGATCAGTGGATTAAGACTTTGAAGGATGCTGGATTCAAACGAACAATCATGGTTGTAAAACACCATGACGGATTTGTGATTTATCCATCTAAATATACAGACCATACGGTGGCTGCAAGTCCATGGAAAGATGGTAAGGGAGACCTTCTCGAAGAAATCTCTAAATCAGCGACTAAGTATGACATGAATATGGGTGTTTACCTATCACCATGGGATGCCAACCATCCTAAATATCATGTTGCAACTGAGAAAGAGTACAACGAATACTACCTCAACCAACTCAAGGAAATCCTTGGCAATCCTAAATACGGAAACAAAGGTAAGTTTATCGAAGTTTGGATGGACGGTGCGCGTGGTAGCGGAGCTCAAAAAGTAACTTATACCTTTGATGAGTGGTTCAAGTACATCAAGAAAGCCGAAGGAGATATCGCTATCTTCTCTGCTCAACCGACAAGTGTCCGTTGGATAGGTAATGAACGTGGTATCGCAGGAGATCCAGTTTGGCATAAGGTCAAGAAAGCTAAAATCACTGATGATGTGAAGAATGAGTATCTCAACCATGGAGATCCAGAAGGAGATATGTACTCAGTTGGTGAAGCAGACGTTTCTATCCGCTCAGGTTGGTTCTACCATGACAATCAACAGCCAAAATCAATCAAAGATTTGATGGATATCTACTTCAAGTCTGTTGGTCGTGGAACGCCACTTCTCCTCAATATTCCACCTAATAAAGAAGGTAAATTCGCAGATGCAGATGTCGCTCGCTTGAAAGAATTCCGAGCAACCTTGGATCAAATGTATGCAACTGACTTCGCTAAGGGTGCAACTGTAACTGCAAGCTCTACTCGTAAGAATCACTTGTATCAAGCAAGTCATTTGACAGATGGTAAGGATGATACGAGCTGGGCCCTAGCAAATGATGCTAAGACAGGTGAATTTACTGTCGATCTTGGACAAAAGAGACGCTTTGACGTAGTCGAACTCAAAGAAGATATCGCTAAGGGTCAACGTATCTCTGGCTTCAAGGTTGAAGTTGAGCTCAATGGCCGTTGGGTTCCATATGGTGAAGGGTCAACTGTTGGTTATCGTCGTCTTATCCAAGGTCAACCAGTAGAGGCACAAAAGATTCGTGTAACCATTACTGGTGCACAAGCGACTCCAATCTTGACAAACTTCTCTGTTTATAAGACACCAAGCAGTATCGAGAAGACAGATGGTTACCCTCTAGGACTAGATTACCATTCAAATACAACTGCTGATAAAGAGAATACAACTTGGTATGATGAATCTGAAGGCGTCCGCGGAACATCTATGTGGACTAACCAAAAAGATGCTAGCGTAACCTACCGTTTCACTGGAACAAAAGCATATGTAGTGTCTACAGTTGATCCAAACCACGGTGAAATGTCCGTTTACGTGGATGGTCAAAAGGTTGCAGATGTCCAAACCAAAAATGCAGCTCGCAAGCGTAGTCAGATGGTCTATGAAACAGATGACTTGGCTCCAGGGGAACATACTATCAAGCTTGTCAATAAGACTGGCGAGCCTATTGCAACGGAAGGTATCTACACGCTCAACAATGCTGGTAAAGGTATGTTTGAGATAAAAGAAACGACCTATGAAGTTCAAAAAGGTCAACCGGTTACTGTAACCATTAAACGTGTTGGTGGTAGCAAAGGAACAGCAACAGTCCATGTCGTGACTGAACCAGGAACAGGGGTTCACGGTAAAGTTTATAAGGATACAACTGCTGACCTGACTTTCCAAGACGGTGAAACTGAGAAAACAATCACGATTCCAACTATCGACTTTACAGAGCAAGCTGATTCAATCTTTGACTTCAAAGTGAAAATGACTAGCGTTTCTGACAATGCCCTTCTTGGTTTTGCTTCAGAAGCTACTATTCGAGTGATGAAGGCAGAATTGCTCCTAAAAGACCAGACAAGCTATGACGATCAGGCAACTCAGCTTGACTATAGTCCAGGTTGGAACCATGAAACGAACTCAGCGGATAAATACCAAAATACAGAATCATGGGCGTCATTTGGACGTTTGACAGAAGAGCAGAAGAAAAATGCTAGCGTAACAGCCTACTTCTACGGAACAGGTCTTGAGATCAAAGGATATGTGGATCCAGGACATGGTATCTACAAGGTGACGTTAGACGGTAGAAGAGTCGAGTATCAAGATGGCCTAGGTAATGCTTCTGAATACAACGGTAAGAAGTACTTCAGTGGTACAGCTGCTACACGTCAAGGTGGTCAGACTCTTGTTCGTTTGACTGGACTCGAAGAAGGTTGGCATGCTGTAACCTTGCAACTAGATCCAAAACGTAATGATACTACGAGAAATATTGGTATCCAAGTTGACCAGTTCATCACTCATGGTGAAGGTAGTGCTCTTTATACCAAAGCAGAGTTAATCCAAGCCATGAAGAACTGGAAGGATGAGTTGGTTAAGTTTGACCAGACAAGCTTGAAGAATACTCCAGAGGCACGTCAAGCCTTCAAGTCAAATTTGGATAAATTATCTGAGCAACTTTCAGCAAGTGAAGCCAATGCACAAGAAGTTCTGAAGACAGCAGCAACTTTGCAAATGATCCTTGATAAGGAAGAAAATTATGGCACAGATGATACGCCAACACCAGAACAGCCAGAAGAACCAAACTATGACAAGGCTATGGCAAGTCTGACCGAAGCGATTGAAAGAAAAACAGCTGAACTCGGTGATGACAAGGAAGCTAAGAAGAAGCTAGTTGCATTAACAGAGCAAGCCTTGACAGCCATCCAAGAAGCTAAGACTCAGGATGCAGTAGATAAGGCCTTGCAAGCAGCTTTGGCATCTATCAATCAGCTTCAAGCAACTCCGAAAGAGGAGCCGGCTCCAGAAGAACCAAAACAGCCAGAAGAGCCTAACTACGACAAGGCCATGGCAAGTCTGACAGAAGCAATTGAAAGAAAGACAGCCGAGCTCGGTGATGACAAGGAAGCTAAGAAGAAGCTAGTTGCATTAACAGAGCAAGCCTTGACAGCTATCCAAGGAGCTAAGACTCAGGATGCAGTAGATAAGGCCTTGCAAGCAGCTTTGGCATCTATCAATCAGCTTCAAGCGACTCCAAAAGAGGAGCCAGCACCAGAAGAACCAACACAGCCAGAGGTACCAAGCAAACCAGTAGAGCCTAAGCTTGACTACGATAAAGCTATGGCAAGCTTGTCCGAAGCCATTAAAAGTAAAACAGCTGAGTTGGGTGATGACAAGGAAGCTAAGAAGAAACTAGTTGAACTAGCAGAACAAGCCTTAGCTGCTATTGAAGAAGCCAAAACTCAGGATGCAGTAGATAAGGCCTTGCAAGACGCTTTGACATCTATCAACAATCTTCAGGCGACACCAAAAGAGGAACCAGCTCCAGAAGAGCCAAGTAAGCCAGAAGATCCTGCGCGACCAGAGGAGCCAAGTAAGCCAGAAGATCCTGCGCGACCAGAGGAGCCAAGTAAGCCAGAAGATCCTGCAAGACCAGAAGAACCAACACAGCCAGAGGAACCAAGCAAACCAGAAGAACCAAGTAAGCCAGAAGAGGAAGTGAAACATTCAAATCTTCCAACTGAAGGTGTTAAAGAATTGAGTGTAACTCAACCAAGCCTTGAAGTAACGACAGATCCGATTGCCTTCAACACTATTCGTCGTGAAAATTCTCTTCTACCTAAAGGTAAGGAACAAGTCGTTTCTGAAGGAAAAGACGGACAAGTAACGACTTATGTAGAAGTTGACGGCAGCGATCGTAAGGTTGTTAAGGTTGAACGTGAGGAAGCTCAAGACCGCATCGTTGAAGTAGGTACTCAAGAAGGAACTGCTATGCCGACAGAAGGCGTTATGAACCTGGACTTTAACCTACCAAATCTAAAAGTAGAGAAAGAACCAATCGCCTTCAAGACTGTTCGCCGTGAGAATGCTGATTTAGCTAAAGGTAAGGAACGAGTTGTTTCTGAAGGAAAAGACGGACAAGTAACGACTTATGTAGAAGTCGATGGTGACAACCGTAAGGTTCTTAAGGTTGAACGTGAGGAAGCCCAAAATCGCATCGTCGAAGTTGGAACTAAGGAAGAAAGTCCATCAACTGATAGCAGATTGAAGGTCTTGAAAGATTCATCAACAAACTTGAAACTGATTGCTCGAGAAGGGGACCTCAATGGTGGTTCTGTTCTAGAGGTCGATAAGGTTGCTGACCAGGTCTTGGAAGGTCGCCGTTTCGATGCTTATCAAATTCAATTGAAGAATGAGAAAGGTGAACTTGTTCAATTGAAAGGTGCAGCCCTTGTTCAAGTCACTGTGGCGTCAGATGTAGCTAATGTCTATGCTATGAATGCAAATCAAGAACTGCAGGAAGTGAAGTTTGAACAGAAAGGTTCAGCACTTGAATTTGTAGCTCCACACCTAGGTGTCTATGCGGTAGTATACAAGGATGCAGCTCAACCAAGTGCACCAACAAATGTAGAAACTCCTGCACCACAGCCTATGGGAGAAGATAAGCCTTTAGTAGAGGCCAAGGGAACTGTAGCAGATTCTACAAGCAAACAGTTGCCGGCAACAGGAGAAGAAGTAAGTTCAGCTCTCTTGCCTGCTCTCACTCTTGTTTCAGGAATGATGCTATTCTTCTTCAAAAAAGAAATGAAGGATTAGCAGAGACTAAATCAAAGAAAGTGTTTTAAAACACTAAAAAAGGGAGTCCCATAGTGGACTCCTTTTTGTGGGGAAAAATATTTTAAACAGAAAACCCTGAATGGTTTTCAATTTCAGGGTTTTCTATTTCGTGTGTTTCTGCGATAACCATTTAATCGATTATTTTCCCAGTAGCTATTAAAGATTTTTTCTTTACTTTCGCGATCAATCTCTAGGAAATAAGCGTAGAGTAAATCAATGATAATCAGCATTGGAATCTGAGCAGAGATTCGTTGGATATAAGAGGCCTGGCTTTGGCTTGCGACTAATACTGTTTCTGTAAATGCTTGAGTATCCTTATTCGGTGAACTTGTAAATAGAACTGTCTTAGCTCCCATATCCTGGGCATCTAATAAACTATCGATGATGGACGGTGTTGTTCCTGAAAGGGAAAAACCAAAGACCAAACATTTTTCATCAATGATACTAGTCGTCCAGGCAAAACCGTCTGGATCTGTTAAGGCTTCACAGACGACACCCAATCTCATAAAACGTAGCTTCATCTCACGTGCGACTAGACCGGAACTCCCAGTTCCGAAAAAATACACGCGTTCGGATTGCTCAATCATCTGAGCTACACGTTCCAACTGCTCATCGTCAATCAATCCTTGAGAAATTTCTCGCACATTTGCATAACTTCTGAGAACTCGTTGAGTCAAAGGATTCATATCCTGTTGAGGAGCAGAAAGAGTGTCTTTTTGTTGCTGATATTTGAAGATGAATTCTCGATAGCCCTTAAAACCACACTTCTTGGCAAAACGAGTGAGCGCTGCCTGGGAAATATGAAGTTTTTGCGTGACTTGTTGAGAGGATAAGTCATCATTTATGGTATCTGCCTGCAGAAAATAGCGGGCAATTTCTTGCTCTAAATCGGTCATCTCTTCAAAGTGAAGGTCGATAATCGTAGAGATATCTTGCTTATTCATGGAACTCCTTTTATAGCTATTTGCCAAAAATACTTTGGCAAATCTAACAAATAAAATAGCGCTTACCTCCATTATATCATAGAAAATACTTTTTGGACCAAAAAGGAAAAGTCTTTTCTTTTTCCATAATTTTCTACCCAAATTATGGTACAATGAAGAGTGTGATTTTGATTAGAAATGAGATTGATGTGTATGAGAAAATTCAATAGCCACTCGATACCGACACGGCTTAATTTGTTATTTGCAATCGTCATTTTGCTCTTTTTAGCAATTATTGGTCGTTTGCTTTATATGCAAGTTCTTCATAAGGATTTTTATGAAAACAAACTCGCTTCTGCTAGCCAAACTCGAGTAACCATGGGTTCCGCTCGTGGAGAAATTTATGATGCAACAGGAAAACCTTTAGTCCAAAACACTGTTAAACAAGTTGTTTCCTTTACACGAAGCAACAAGATGACTGCGGCTGATTTGAAGAATATTTCTAAAAAATTGTTGACCTATGTCACAGTCACCTCTCCAGAGTTGACGGACCGTCAAATGGCTGATTACTACTTGGCTGATGCTGAAGTTTATAAGAAGACAGTTGAAGCTCTTCCAAAAGATAAACGATATGATTCAGATGGCAATCAACTTTCCGAATCTGAACTCTATAACAACGCTGCTGAGAGTATTACTTCCAGTCAATTAGACTACTCAGAGGATGAAAGGAAGGCAATCTATATCTTTAGTCAGCTCAATGCAGTAGAAAATTTTGCGACAGGAAATATTCAAACGGATCCTTTGAGCGATACACAGGTAGCTGTGATTGCTTCTGCATCTAAGGAATTGCCAGGTATTTCCATCTCTACTTCATGGGACCGAAAAGTCTTAGAAACTTCTCTTTCATCTATAGTTGGAAGTGTTTCGAGTGAAAAATCTGGTCTTCCAGCAGAAGAAGTGGATGCTTATTTGAAAAAAGGATATTCGCTCAATGACCGTGTTGGGACTTCCTATCTTGAAAAGCAATACGAAGAAGTCTTGCAAGGAAAACGTACCGTCAAGGAAATCCATTTGGACAAGCATGGAGACATGGAGAGTGTAGAAAATATCGAAGAAGGAAGCAAGGGTAAAAATATCAAATTGACCATTGATTTGGCCTTCCAAGATAGCGTAGACAGTCTCTTGAAGAGTTATTTCAACTCAGAACTTGCAAATGGTGGAGCTAGATATTCAGAAGGTGTTTATGCAGTAGCCCTCAATCCTAAGACAGGTGCTGTATTAGCCATGTCAGGAATGAAGCACAATGTAGAGACTGGAGAACTGACCACGGACTCACTCGGAACTGTCACCAATGTCTTTGTTCCAGGATCTGTCGTTAAGGCAGCTACCATCAGTTCAGGTTGGGAAAATGGGGTCTTGTCAGGAAATCAAACCTTGACAGATCAACCAATCGTCTTCCAAGGTTCTGCGCCTATCAATTCCTGGTATACCCCTTATTATTATGGTTCTTTCCCGATTACAGCAGTTGAGGCTCTAGAATATTCATCTAATGCCTACATGGTTCAAACTGCGTTAGGAATGATGGGTCAGACCTATCAACCAGAGATGACAGTCAAAACCAACCAACTTGAGTCTGCCATGGGAAAACTTCGCTCAACCTTTGGTGAATATGGTTTGGGCGTGTCTACAGGGATTGACCTGCCAGATGAGTCAACAGGCTTTATCCCTAAAGACTTTGATTTGGCTAATTATCTAAATAATGCTTTTGGACAGTTCGATAACTACACGCCGATGCAGTTGGCTCAGTATGTAGCAACGATTGCCAATAATGGTGTCCGCTTAGCTCCTCATATCGTGGAAGGAGTCTACGACAACAACGAACAAGGTGGTCTAGGAGAACTCATTAAGCAAACGGACAGCACAGAAATGAATAAGATTAATATTTCTGAGTCTGACATGTCTATCCTGCAACAAGGCTTTTACCAAGTATCGCACGGGACAAGTGCTCTTACGACAGGTCGTGCCTTTTCAAATGGGGCAGCAGTCTCTATCAGTGGGAAAACCGGTACAGCCGAAAGTTACGTCAATGGCGGACAAAAAGCCAACAATACCAACGCTGTTGCCTATGCGCCAACCGATAATCCGCAGATTGCGGTTGCGGTAGTTTTCCCGCATAATACGAATCTAACTAATGGTGTCGGTCCTTCGATTGCTCGCGACATTATCAATCTATACAACCAACACCACCCAATGAACTAGAAAGGAAGCCATGCTTTACCCAACACCTATAGCTAAGCTGATTGACAGTTATTCTAAACTTCCGGGTATCGGGATTAAGACAGCAACCCGACTGGCCTTTTATACCATTGGGATGTCGGATGACGACGTCAATGAATTTGCAAAAAATCTCCTTGCAGCCAAGCGAGAATTGACCTATTGCTCTATTTGTGGTCGTTTGACAGATGATGACCCTTGTTCTATCTGTACCGATCCTAGCCGTGACCAGTCTACGATTCTGGTTCTGGAGGATAGCCGCGATGTCGCAGCTATGGAAAACATCCAAGAATACCACGGACTTTACCATGTTTTACACGGTTTGATTTCCCCTATGAATGGGATTAGCCCAGATGACATCAACCTGAAAAGTCTCATGACTCGCCTCATGGATAGTGAAGTTTCTGAGGTCATCGTAGCCACCAATGCAACAGCAGATGGTGAGGCGACCTCCATGTATATCTCTCGGTTACTCAAACCTGCAGGGATTAAAGTCACTCGTCTAGCAAGAGGTCTAGCAGTCGGAGCTGATATCGAATATGCGGACGAAGTAACGCTCCTAAGAGCTATTGAAAATCGTACAGAACTTTAGTCTGTAAGGATATAGAACAGGCAATTAGCTAGTAGATACGATATATAAGAAATCAAGAGACTGGATTTATTTTTAATCCAGTCTCTTTTGTGCTATTCAAGTTTAAAAAAATAAACAAATGTGATATACTAAAAAGCGAGTATTCTAGTAGAAATAGGACAATCATATGAAACAAACAATTATTCTATTATATGGTGGACGCAGTGCAGAGCGTGAAGTGTCTGTATTGTCAGCTGAGAGTGTCATGCGTGCGGTTAACTATGACCGTTTTGCAGTCAAAACTTTCTTTATCAGCCAGTCTGGTGATTTCATCAAAACCCAAGAATTTACCCAAACTCCTAGCCAAGATGAACGTCTCATGACCAATGAAACGATTGATTGGGACAAGAAAATTGCTCCAAGTGCCATCTACGAAGAAGGCGCAGTTGTTTTTCCAGTTCTTCATGGACCTATGGGAGAAGACGGTTCCGTTCAAGGTTTCCTAGAAGTCTTGAAAATGCCTTATGTCGGTTGCAACATCTTGTCTTCAAGCCTTGCTATGGACAAAATCACGACTAAGCGTGTCTTGGAATCTGCTGGGATTGCCCAAGTCCCTTACGTAGCCATTGTTGAAGGGGACGACTTGGCTTCTAAGATTGCAGAAGTTGAAGAAAAATTAAGGTATCCAGTCTTTACCAAACCATCTAATATGGGTTCTAGTGTTGGTATTTCTAAGTCTGAAAATAAAGAGGAACTCCATCAAGCTCTCGAACTCGCCTTTAAATATGATAGCCGTGTCTTGGTAGAGCAAGGCGTCAATGCGCGTGAAATCGAAGTTGGACTCTTAGGAAACTATGATGTCAAGAGCACTCTGCCTGGTGAAGTTGTCAAGGACGTAGCCTTCTATGACTACGAAGCAAAATACATTGATAACAAGATTACGATGGATATTCCAGCTAAGATTAGTGATGATGTAGTAGCAGTCATGCGTAAAAATGCAGAAGCTGCCTTCCGTGCTATTGGCGGGCTTGGTCTCTCACGTTGTGATTTCTTCTATACAGATAAGGGAGAAGTTTTCCTAAATGAGCTCAACACCATGCCAGGATTTACCCAGTGGTCTATGTATCCATTGCTCTGGGACAATATGGGGATTAGCTATCCAGAACTAATCGAGCGATTGGTTGAGCTTGCTAAAGAAAGCTTTAACAAGCGTGAAGCGCACCTATTGTAAAGATAGCTATAAGGGCGGGGCAAGACTCCCTGCCCCTTTTTAAAGGAGTAAACATGAAACTTACGATTCACGAAGTTGCGCGTGTTGTCGGTGCAAAAAATGATGTGACAGGCTATGCGGACAGCCCTCTAGTCAAGGCAGAGTTTGATAGTCGTTTGATTGGACCTGGTGATCTATTTGTGCCACTCAAGGGGGCGCGTGATGGTCATGACTTTATCGAGACGGCTTTTGAAAACGGCGCTGCTGTAACCTTGTCAGAGCAGGAAGTGGCAGATCATCCTTACATTTTAGTAGAGGATGTTTTGACAGCCTTTCAAGCTCTTGCAGCCTATTACCTTCAAAAGACAGGAGTAGATGTCTTTGCTGTTACAGGTTCAAATGGGAAGACAACGACCAAGGATATGTTGGCTCATTTGCTTTCTACAAGCTATAAAACCTACAAAACGCAAGGAAATTACAATAACGAGATTGGATTACCTTATACAGTTCTCCATATGCCGGAAGACACTGAGAAGTTAGTCTTGGAAATGGGACAGGATCACTTGGGAGATATTCATCTCTTGTCTGAACTGGCTCATCCGAAAACAGCTATTGTGACTCTGGTCGGAGAGGCACATTTGGCCTTCTTCAAAGATCGTTCTGAGATTGCCAAAGGTAAATTACAGATTGCTGATGGTATGGAGAAAGGTAGCTTACTTTTAGCGCCAGCTGATCCCATTGTAGAGGATTATCTACCTACTGAGCAAAAAGTGGTTCGTTTTGGACCAGGTGCAGAACTCGAAATTACAGAATTAACTGAGCGTAAGGATAGCTTGACTTTAAAGGCTAATTTCTTGGAGAAATCCCTTGATTTACCAGTAACTGGTAAGTACAATGCAACTAATGCTATGATTGCATCTTATGTTGCTTTGCAAGAAGGAGTGACTGAGGAGCAGATTGGTCAAGCCTTCCAAAATCTTGAATTGACCCGCAATCGTACCGAGTGGAAAAAAGCTGCCAACGGTGCAGATATCTTGTCAGATGTCTACAATGCCAATCCAACAGCCATGAAGTTGATTTTAGAAACTTTCTCTGCTATCCCAGCTAATGAAGGTGGCAAGAAACTTGCAGTTCTAGCGGATATGAAAGAACTTGGAGACCAGTCTGTTCAACTCCATAATCAAAT
This sequence comes from Streptococcus infantis ATCC 700779, assembly GCF_000187465.1. Classification (GTDB taxonomy): domain Bacteria; phylum Bacillota; class Bacilli; order Lactobacillales; family Streptococcaceae; genus Streptococcus; species Streptococcus infantis. The sequence continues at coordinate 1,786,149 of NZ_GL732439.1, forward strand.
GATTTTGAGCCTTTCTTCAGATGCCCTTGATACCGTTATTTTCTACGGTGAAGATATCGCTGACCTAGCTCAATTAGCCAGTCAAATGTTCCCCATCGGCCATGTTTACTACTTCAAGAAAACAGCTGAGGAAGACCAGTTTGAAGCCATGGTCAAGCAGGTTAAGGAAAGCCTTGGAGCACATGACCAGATTTTGCTTAAAGGTTCGAATTCTATGAATCTAGCCAAGCTAGTAGAAAGTCTAGAAAATGAGCACAACTGATTTTGCCAAGGCTATACAGAGAATGTTGGCCATCACTGATACTGGTTTGACCTATACAAAGGACACTTTTGACCGTGAACGTTATGAGGATTTACGTCAGATTTTATCGAACGTATTGCAGGAGACTACGGATCTTAATCAAGAGGAACTGACTGCGATCTTAAAACCAACAGCTAGCTATGCAACTCCCTTGATGGATGTAAGGGCTTGGATTGTTCAAGACCAGAAGATTTGTTTGGTTAGAGGACAAGGAGAGGATACTTGGGCATTACCTGGTGGCTTTGGTGAAGTAGGCTATTCCCCTAAGGAAAATATCCGAAAAGAAGTTCAGGAAGAAACAGGCTTTTTTGCAGAAGTAGGCTCTTTATTGGCTATTTTTGATACCAATCGCTTTCAAATGCAGAGTAAGCAGTATGCCAAGTTTGTATTTGATTGTCGACTATTGGATGGGGACTTTCAAGAAAATCAAGAAGTTGCTGAATTAGGATTTTTCGACATTTCGGCTCTCCCTCCCTTATCTGAAAAAAGAATAACTAAGGAACAAATGGATATTCTATGGCAGGTTTATCAGGGTGAGCGGAAACAATATGTTGATTAGAAGCTTTGTTTTATCTTAAGGCCACTAGCTTCTTTGGAACACAAAAATATTAGAAATAAATGTAAGCTATGATCTATAGAGATAAGTAAGAGAATGGCTTATATGAAAATGAGGAAAATTATATGAATGTTTGGGATGCTTTATTTACCACTCAGGCTACGGAGCCACCCCAATTTGGATTTACTTGGTACGCAAGCACATTTGCCTTACTGTTTTTGACAATTTATCTTGCTTATCGCTATCGTGATAATAAGGTTTGTCAACGATTCTTCCAGATTATACAGGCAATACAGTTAATCTCGCTTTACAGCTGGTATTGGATCAATCAGTTCCCACTGTCAGAAAGCTTGCCTTTTTATCATTGTCGATTAGCCATGTTTGTAGTTCTACTACTGCCAGGTGTTTCAAAAACCAAACAATATTTTGCTTTGCTTGGAACCTTCGGGACGATTGCAGCCTTTGTTTATCCAATACCAGACGCTTACTCTTTCCCACACATCGTTATTTTGTCCTTTATTTTCGGACATCTAGCCCTTCTTGGAAATTCCTTGATTTATCTTTTAAACAACTACGATGCTCGTCTCTTGGATTTCAAAGGTATTCTTATACTGACCTCTTTACTTAATGGTTTGATTTTTATAGTCAATTTATTGACGGGTGGAGATTACGGTTTTATGACAAAACCACCATTGGTGGGAGACCATGGTCTTGTGGTTAATTATATCATTGTCACTCTATTTTTGACTTGTGCTATTTTCCTCTTCTCTAAAGGTTTTCAAGTCATCACTCAGGAGAAGGCAGAAAGAAGATTGAAAATCTGGCAGAAATAAAAAATATTTTCCCAACCGCTTGACTTTTATCTGAGAATTTTGATACAATAGTAGGCGGTATTGTTTACCCCATTTGTAAGGCCCCGGAACCTTTCAAATACCCTGCGGACCGGAACATCCGCCCTGTAAACAAAAACGACATTCATATAGGAGAAATCATGAACAAAACTACATTCATGGCTAAACCAGGCCAAGTAGAACGCAAATGGTACGTTGTTGACGCAACTGATGTACCTCTTGGACGCCTTTCAGCAGTTGTTGCTAGCGTACTTCGCGGAAAAAACAAACCAACATTCACACCACACACTGATACAGGTGACTTCGTAATCGTTATCAATGCTGAAAAAGTTAAATTGACTGGTAAAAAAGCAACTGATAAGATCTACTACACTCACTCAAACCACCCAGGTGGATTGAAACAAATCTCTGCTGGTGAACTTCGTTCTAAAAACGCAGTACGTTTGATCGAGAAATCAGTTAAAGGTATGCTTCCACACAATACTCTTGGACGCGCTCAAGGTATGAAATTGAAAGTATTCGTTGGAGCTGAGCACACTCACGCTGCACAACAACCAGAAGTTCTTGATATTTCAGGACTTATCTAAGGAAAGGAACAATAAAGTATGTCACAAGCACAATATGCAGGTACTGGACGTCGTAAAAACGCTGTTGCACGCGTTCGCCTTGTTCCAGGAACTGGTAAAATCACTGTTAACAAAAAAGATGTCGAAGAGTACATCCCACACGCTGACCTTCGTCTTGTAATCAACCAACCATTCGCAGTTACTTCAACTGTAGGTTCATACGACGTTTTCGTTAACGTTGTAGGTGGTGGTTACGCTGGTCAAGCAGGAGCTATCCGTCACGGTATCGCTCGTGCCCTTCTTCAAGTAGACCCAGACTTCCGCGATTCATTGAAACGCGCAGGACTTCTTACACGTGACTCACGTAAAGTTGAGCGTAAGAAACCAGGTCTTAAGAAAGCTCGTAAAGCATCACAATTCTCAAAACGTTAATCAATACGATTATATCAACGTTTCGAAACACTTCATGGTTCACACCATGGGGTGTTTTTTTGATGATTTTTAGCAAAATTCACACCACTTTTCACACCAAATTCACACCATTATTTTTTTAGATTTCGAAAGGCAATTTCCCCAACAGCCATTGGGATTACATTTGAAGTGTTGACATAAGTCTTAGTTGTAATCGTATCACTATGAGTGAGTGCTTCAGAAATAGCTTCCATAGAGGTTCCAGCCTGTTTAGCGAGTGTGGCTCCTGTATGTCGTAATTTATGAGGGGTTGCATGTGCAAGATCTGGATGACGACGCTTAACAGATTTCATCTTGTTGTTAAGATAATCAGAATGGAGACAACTGTTTACATTCCCCTTTGTATCAATATACGTAAATACATACTGATCAGGAGTTTGGATAATATTGAATTTAGCCAGTTCAATTTTTTGTTGTTTTTTCCATTCCTGAAGCAAGTCAGTTAACTCACTAGGAATTCGAAAAGTTGTCTTCTTATTTCCTTTGGTAGACTTTGGATTTTTGTATTTATCTAAAGCTTGTACTAATTGAATTTCCTGTTCCTTTGTATTAATATGCTTCCATTGCAAAGCGTAGCTCTCTGATTTTCTATCTCCCAAAAAGAAGGTAGTATAGAACAAAACATAGTCTTTGAATAGAATTTTTTCAGTCTCTAAATCTTTTTCAAAAGCTGTAAACCATGCTTGAAGTTCTTCTTGAGATAGATATAAATCTTCATCTTTTTTAGATTCCTGTAGCTTGATTTTCTTGGTGTCTTTGATACGGCTTATCGTTTTTGATAGGCGATTAGTTTCGATATACTCTAATTCTTCTGCCCAATCAAAGATAGAGTTAACGTAGCTCCTGATAACTTTGAAATTTGCATATTCTTCAGCCTTTTGAGTCAATAAATTTAGTACAACTTGTTTATTTTGGTTAAGAAACTCTATTGAATAATTCCCAAGTAAGGGTAAGATGTGTTTTCTAAAAGCAATTTCTGTTCCAACTATAGTTGCTTGAGAAGGTGGTTTAGCAGTAGAAGTTGTCTGACCTGCTTTGTAGGATTCCCACCAAACGTTTTGATAGAAATCTGAAAAGAGGATAGAACCGCTATTCTCCAATGAAGCAGATCCTCCACTAGGAATTTTATCAAACTTATTTTGAAGTTCTAGTTCGTATCTTTTTGCTTCAATCCTTGTTTTGAACCGTTTTTCAATCACTTTCTTATCAATTCCTAGTGAAGACTTCACTTCCTCAGGAATATAGACACGTAAGCGATAGGTTCCGTTTTTAGTTTTTGTAATAGACATAGTATTCTCCTTTTGAATTGAGCTAGAAAATACCATGGTTACATTATAACAAATGACCATAGAATTTCTACTGCTTTTGTAACCAGCGATTGATTTCTGTTTTGCTAAAGCGAACAGTTTTTCCAACCTTAATGCAAGGTAAGCCTTGCTTAATCCAGTTGTCTAAAGTATTGTTGGATATATTCAAATATTCACAAGTCTGCTTTTTATTTAAAAATTGGTTGGTATTTTCATTAATATCCAAAAATTTATCCAGTTCTTTCTTAACAGTATCTGATATTAGTAATTGAAAATGCCGAATCACTTCGTCTGGAATAAATAAATTCATAAATAGTTCCGTTTATTTCTTTCTATTAGATTTAAATTTTATTAGTTTGTATTTTGTTTTTTAAGTCTTCAAGGGTTGAAGACTTAAAAAACAGGAAAACGTTGCTGTATTAATACTTTTTCAATTTTTTAATCAGAATTTATATTAAAATGGTATAAATATTTTTCCAAATTCTATTAAAAAAAGAATCCAGGAATGAACCTATGTCTTTATCCTTATTTCGAATAATTTCATTAAAAAATGGATTTTTTTCTTCATTTGTAAAACTAGGGATTTTAAAAGAAAGGAGTTCATTATTTTGGTTATCTTTGTAGCAACCAAAATCAAGGAAAGTAACAAGATATAGAGTATTTAGCATTAAGCAAAAGAGATATAGTACTTGCCATGTAATCATAATAGAAAGAAAATAACTTTCATTTTTTAAGTCATTCCCTCTACTTTCTTTAATAAGATTATTCTTAGTTCTTGCAGAGTTTTTTGGATTTACAAATTCAGACACATCAATAAACAAGAAAATAGATTCATCCAATGTTAAGGGATATAAGTAATCCATAGCATGATTTAGTTGAGTTTCAAAAAATGTTTTTATATATCCATCTTTACCTTTTTCTACGTACAATTCTTTTAACTTATTTTGGGTATCTCTTACTGAAGTTTGAGCAATTATCTTCAAGTTGGATATTCCTTTCTTAATCACACTATACACAAATGAAGAGAGCTGATCATTGTGTAGTTTATCTAAGTCAGTAGTCTTGAATTCACTTCTAATTTTTTTTTCATTCAGTGTCATTTCGTATCTATAGATGTGGTATTTACGAGATACGTTTAATTCAATCTGTCTACTATGTTCAGCTTTTGCTATTTTATCGTAAAGAACATGCAACAAGTTTTCATTTTTTTTACTTGAAAGAATATGATGATCTTCAGGAGTTGAACTTTTTGTATAAACTCTTTTATCTACTTGAGATGTTTTAGATAGACTCCTCAACAATAAATTTCTTGTTTGAAAATGAATAATCGAATCAGTAGCAAATGTAAATGCGATTTCCATTTCAAGAACCCTAATAATAGTTGGGATAATCCAAATACCAGTTTGCTGTTTGATTCCTGTTATAACATTAATAAGTTTCTTTCGTATTGCTGAAATAGAGAGAGTTTCAAAATTTAGACCTCCATGATTCAGCTGGAGTAAGCAATAATTAACAGTATCTCCGCTTTCTTTTTTATAAATTTTTCCAATTTCAAGTCTTCCGAATTCCCTTGATTGGATAATTAAATCTTCTATCTGATTTGAATTGTAATTAAATTTTTTAACTTTATCAGGATTCTTTTGTTTGAATTCTATCAGTTTTTCAATGTCAACAATTAGATTTTCACCTAAGTTAAAAACCATACGATCAAACCCCCAGAAGGAATTCATTAAAGTAAAACAAGATTGAATTTCTTTCTCATTTAAATGCATCTGTTCAGTAGAAACTTTAGTTTGACTTTTCATGATTTAACGTTTCCTTTTTACTATTATTTTTGATACGAATTATGTTAGGAAGTATTAGAGATTGAAAAAAAGCAGTTAAATTATTTTAACCGCATTTGTAATTCAATTTACATATTCATTTTTTCGCGTATTAAAAGTATGCCACAAATGTTTTCGAAAATGCCCATTTTTTTTAAAAAAATGGAAAATTTTTTTAAAACAAAAAAACACTCAGTTTTGAGTGCTTTAAAAAACGCGTCCTAACAGGGTTTTGAAGAAAAAAAGTAGGTTCTTACCTACTTTAATTTTTTTAGTTTAGAACAAGAATGTTAAGAAAGAAATCAATACTTTCAGTACGATTTTTATTTAGTTGAATTTTTTAATTTTAATGAGAGATATATCATAATGTTTAAAGAAGTTACTTAGTTTGCTTGTGCGATTAACTTATAAGCATAGGACTTTTGAAACTCTTCAGGTCGGTTGTGTCCGAGAGCACGCGACACAATTAAACAAGCCTTCCTATCAAGGACAACGCCTTTTAATTCGCCTCGTAGATAAATTTTTTCTCTTTTATCCTTGATGTTTTTAGGATCTCGCGCGACAAGAAGATAAAGACGTTTTGCGTATTCAGCTCGATATTTATGAGGTTTTAAAGCAGATGGAACTTGAAAGACACGATTTTTACCAGCTAGTTTAAATTCTTCAACAAGCCTCTCTAATTCTTCTTTGTCTCGTGTAATAATAGGAACCCAACGATCTCGTGCTCCTTTTGTTTTATGTTTTTTACCGTTTATTTTAAGATAATATTGGCCATCCTCACGTTGGTAGAGGGAGTCTCCAGTAATAGCCATTAATTCATTTTTTCGTAGCCCAGTGGCAGAGACGATTGAAAACCAGCGATTATTCGTTTCTTCAGACATTCTATCGTCATTAGACTTTAAGCGATTATTCTTTTTGTTGGCTCGATATCGAATATCTGTAGCAATAAAAGCAGTAGAAGACACGCCTAAAACTTTTGCTAATGCTGCTTTATAGGTTGACTGGGTTGGAGCAGAAAGACCAGATTTCTTACAATGTTCTAAGTATTGATTTACTAAGTCAATCCATCCTTCTATATCGTTAGATTTATCAAGAACTTCTAAATCTTCGGCAATAGCAGTTGTAGCAACAAAGGAAGCGAATCTGCTCCAGGAACCAGCGTAGTTATGAAGAGTTCGATCGGTATGAATTAAATGAATGTCTTCGCCAGTTTTTTTGGATTCATTTCGCTTGATCCCCTTTCCTTTCTTGAAGCGCGTGACTAGATTAGTTAATCCTTTTGATTGGATGAATTGTTTACGTCCTTCGAAAGTAGTTAGAGAATCAATTTGTTGTTTCTTAGCTCTCTCTTTAGCTTTTCGTCGTTCTGAACGACTACGTTTTTTCTTTGCCATAGTTCTTTCCTTTCTATAGAAGATAATGTACGTTTAAAGAAGATCTTAGGAAGAATCTTAAGGTCTTTTTAATTCAAGTTGAAGTAGTGCAGTGACATAAAGCTTGTATTCACTGATGTAGTATCTTCCCATTGCTAAGGGCGCTTCTTAATTTATGGCTAAGAAGATAACCAAGCCATTTTACAACATGACAAGTTGACTCAATTCAAATAAGATGTAGAGTTCCATCTAACAGATAAGATCTGTTGTTTTTTCTTGTTAGTCTTTTCAGGTTTAAATGCTCTGAATTTGGCGACTGAGTTAAGCTAGTTTTTTGTATTCTATTTTTAGACTTTTGTTATTTACTTTCGTTTCTCTACTTTTATTGTTTACTTTGTTTCGATCAAAAAACTTTTTTTAAAACTGCTGTTGACATTACTTTTATTATCTATACATTTATATTTTTTTAGTAAATAAAATACAAAACTGGTTCTTTCCTAACCCAGCTAAAACCTGCTGTTTCCACGATAGCTACCTCCTTTTAAAACATAAAAACGTAGCTATAATAGTTACGTCTCTACTCAATCAATTATTTCTATAATATTAGTATGCCACAAAAAACAAAACAAAAAAATAAGGATAAGATTATTTTACGTTATTCAGTTTTACATGGTATTGTGTGTTTAGCGTGACTTACACATACGTTTCTGTCAACGCTAAACACACAGAAAAAATCAGAATCGCAAAAAAACTGAGGGATGAGAGAAAGAGATATAAGTACAAAAGAAATGAGAAGTAAACAATACCGTTATCATATTTTTTAATTTTTATTTTTATAATTTGAAATTTGTGGCAGACTATATATAGAGAGAAAAAAAGGAGGTTACATATGTATGAGCATATGTTTTTTTTATTACAGGCCTAGTATATGAACTTGGCCCTCCAGACATTGGTATCATTCAATTTATTTTTAAACTCAATAAACAACAAAAGGAGAATAAAATGAACGTTTATAAAGAGTATTTATCTAAAAAAATTTTAGAGACTGTAAATATCGAAATTGAAACAGGTGAGGATTTTGATGTCACTGTTAATTTTTGCCGTGATGAATATAATTTTTATCTAACTTTATCTCGTGAAGGAGAAGAACTAGAGTTTGATTTCATTGATGATAGGTTGAATTTGATTATTTATCACTGTTGCCATGATAAACTGTATTATAGTATTACAGAAATGAATGAGATTTTAAATTTCAAATATGCAATTGATATGTTAGTGGAGTTATTCGTAGCCAATAAATGGTATACGTTTGTACCAGATTTAACTACTCATAATCTCTGGGAATTGGTTGAACAGTACAAGACAGGTAAATTAAGAGATTATGAATAAAATTGAAATGTCTAGTTATTGAAAAAACGATAACTAGACGTTTCAATAAAACAAGTGAATTATTTTTTAAATATCTGATAGTAAGAGAAAGGTCGAAAGGGATAATGAAATGAAAACTCCAAAGCTGTATAATGATTTAATCAATGAGAAAAAAATTACCAATGAAATTATTGCAGAATGTGTATATTCCGTGAATAAACGAGCTAAAAATTATCGTGATAAAATTAAAGAATACAAAAATGGAAGGTTCCATCAGCATTTGGAGAGTAATATTGAAAAAGCGGAAGGGGAAATGGGGAAATACTATCAACTAAAAGAAGAATTTTTGAAAGTATTTACCCCGAATCTGATCCATAAACAATTCATTGGCGAAGAGAAAAAAAGAGTATATAGTTATGAAAAAAACTATGAGAAATTGTTGAAAGAAAAAACTAATGATATTTTTTGGAAAAATAGTTACTATGATTACGACAAAGATATGGAGATCGAGTTTTTTGATTACCATCTAGGAACAAAAAAATATCTATATTTCTTATATTACGAAATTGGGGAATGTAGTTTTCATTCACCTATTACAGAGAAAATTGCTGAAAGAAATACTGGATTAGAAATTCAAGAAATCGACGAAAATTTCAAAACTCATGGCTCTAAGATTGAAGGATTGTTGTCAATGCAATTTGTAAAAAAAGTATTAGAATTACTGCAAAGCGAAGATTATACAATCGTAGATTAAGAGTAAAACAATGAATTGTGCATCCTGTAAACGAATGGTCGAATAGTAAGATGATTAAACCAAAGGATTTAGTTGAATGTTTTATAAGACTAAATCCTTTTTTGTTTGATTTTAATTAGCTAAGAATTATGATACAATAAAGTAAGTATATTTTTATAGTTATAATTCTGTTTTGGGATTAATATTATCCCCTTGGATTTAATAGAATAGTAGTATTCTTTTGTATATTTTGATTAATAAATTTTTAAGAGGAGGCTAATTGTCATGTCTTTTTGGGATGCATGGTTTGGTACACCGACAGAAAAGAAAAGGGAACAATATAGAACCCTATATAATGATTTGAACAGTCAATTAAAAACTTTTAAGGCTAAATTAAAAACGATGGAAGGGAAAGTTGATAGCTATAATAATTCTCGGCCTTCTATGAGTACCAGTTATATTCCAGAGGATGTCTTTAGTGATAGCGAAGGTCGTGTAAAAGGGAAAGTTGATACTGTACGAACTAATCAATCTAGTGATGCAAAGAATTTATCGAGTGCAGTTGATGCAGCCTATGAACGATATAAATACTATGATCGCCTAGCAGAACAAGAGCGCAAAGAGAGAGAAGCTGAAGCGAGACGGCAGGCTGAAGAACGTAAAAATAGAAATAAAAGTTGGAGATGAGTTCTATGGCAGATTTAAAAATAAAATATAAAGATTTAGAAACAGCCATCCAATTATCAAAAGAAATTAATCAAGAATTGACAAGTTCATACCAGACAGTCACTCAATTAAAAACATATCTTCAGTCTGCTAAATGGTCTGGCAAAACTAAGGTGGCTTTTGAATCTTATTTAGACATTGTCCATAAATACCATAAAGATTTGAGATCTATTATGGAGGAACACGAAAAAGCAGTAACAAGTTTGAAAAAATCAATTGATAACTATAACAGTTCATCGGAAGTTGCGTCCATAAAGGGGTTGTAAGTATGTCTAACAAAGAAACATTTTCTATTCACGAACTCCATTATCTAATTGGTGCCTTTGACGGAGAATTGATGCCTGGCTTACCCACTCTAGATGAGATTGTAACAGTTTCTGAGATGGTGTGGACGATGGCCAAAGAAGCTCTTGAAAAAAAGGGATTAGTTAACGAGGATGGTTCTTTAACAGAATCAGGTTTTGTCATAGTTGAAACTCTACGAGAATATTGTATCGGAACAACATTGGTCATTGTGAATAATTTTTATTTTATGCAATGCCGTGATAGTAATTTCTCTATACTTATAGTAGATACTGGACAAGGATATCAACTTGCCAAGATTAGTCCCATGAGTCGTTTAATTTTACTTCAGGAAAAACTTGCCCTAGTAACAAGGAATCCTATGGAAGACGAAAAGTCTTTTCTAACTGAGGAAAAGAAGATGAATTCCGCTATAGAGGATGCTTTAGCATCCGAACAAGCACTAATGGTACAATATTATCCTTTAGAGCAGATGAGTCAAACCAAACACGCAGAATTACTATTAGCTTCTTTTCTCTTTGTAGAGTGCAATGGAGAACTACTCGGATTTGATGTGAAGAAAGAAGAACTATATAGATTCAGTCAGTATTATTTTCTTGAAAGACTGTATACTTGGTTGAAAATTCCATTTAGGGAGGAGGATTTTGAAAATGGTCTTGATTGATGTGGCTACGATGGATGGTGGCGGTTCTAAAGAAATCGTCATGAATCCGGATGAAATGCAAGCAATTATGCGTTATATCACAACAGTTGAAGTTTCTTTTCAGAACAACTTGGCTCCAAAATTAAAGAGCTTGTCTGAAACGAAATATTATGAAGGTGGGGAAGCTTCAAAAGCCATGGATCACTATGCGGACATGCTCAATAAAGTGAATGAAGTTGGTGACCTATATCGGCGTGCAAATGGTGAAATCTTAAACATGATGGGGCAATGGCTTGAACAAGACGCTAAGTTGAGAGATGATTTCATAAATGGTCTTTCATCCAATTCTAAATTGGTAGAAAATCTAGATAGTCTCGGCATGTTAGGAGGAGGCGAGGAATGACAAAAGATGTAGAACTTCATTCGTCAACTTGGAAGAGTATGAAACAAGCTATAACGGGACTTACTGAAAAC
>NZ_GL732439.1:1800763-1813504 GCF_000187465.1 Streptococcus infantis ATCC 700779
GCTAGTAAGGATACTGCAGAAAATATAATTAGGGACGGTTCTCACTTTGATGAATTTGGAAACTTAAGACCAAATATCAGATATCAAGCTGGAGAATTTGAGTATATTTATCAAACTGATGAATTAGGCCGTTTAACTAATTGGGATGCGGAGGAACTTCATCTAACAGAAAGAACTAAACGATTACCACACGATTCCAAGTCACCTGGTAAGTTATCGGGAGACCAAGCTGGACATATGGCTGGTGATAGATTTGGGGGATCACCTGGAAAAGATAACGTAGTTTCTCAGTTAAGAAAAGTAAATTTGAGTGATTATAAAAAATTGGAAAACCAATGGGCTAAAGCTTTGGAAGAAGGAAAGGATGTTTCTGTTAGTGTAAAGTTGAACTACGTTGGAGACAGTCTGAGACCGGATAGTTTTGAAGTTTTTTATAAAATAGATGGCAAACCAACATTTAAAAATATACCAAATAATTAGGAGAAAACAATGACATTTGAAGACGAATTTTCAGCCAAACAGACAGACATGATTCAACTAGCACTAGAATATGCGGATAGGGTAGAGCAAAAGATTGATACTGTATACATATATGGTTCTTTTGAGACAATGTATTCTTTTGATGTTTTCTATAAAGATGATAGAAATAATATTGTAATGTTGCATGAACTTTCACAAAAAGGTATGAGTGAATCTGAAATAGATAATTTGATTTTTTCAGTTTTGAAATTAGGAAATCAAGATTTACAAGATATTCATAAAATTTGTCGAAAGTATAATCGTCCGATGCCTACACAGATAAAATTGATTTATGATAATATACAGAATAAAGTAAGCGGTAAGTATTCCTATGATTTATTTTATTCCAACTCAGATACATTAACAGCAGATGATATTTTTGAACAATGGTACAAAGAAACAAAAGAAGAAGTGAAAGGACATAATGACATTTGAAGATAAATTTATGGAAGTTCAGGTTAGCATGATTTCATTAGCAATGGAATATGTCCAAAATCAAGCAGAAAAAGTATATATTTATTGCATCTCTGAAGAAGCATTGCACTCATATAAAGTTTTTTATAAGATTAATGGCATTGTAATCGAAATGGATAAAGTTAATGAAGTTGCGACAAATAAAATAGATGATTCCGATAATAGGGCATTCGCTTTATTGGAATACGGAGCTGAAGATATACAGAAATTGCTTGATGTGTGCCAAGAATATGACCGCGAACACCCAACTGAGATGTGGTTGATTTATGATGCTCAGAAAAACAGTCTTGATAGTCGCTATAGTTATGAAGGGCGTTATGACAAGGATGAGGAATTGATTCCACGTCTAGAGTTTGAAAAATGGTTTGAGGAAGTAAAAGAAAATCAGCTATAGTATTTATGGGAAGGCTATTAATTTACAGTTCTATACTTTTTATAACTGACTAGTATTTTGGTATTATAGTCATTCTGATGAACCTTGGTAAAGAATACCTAAGTATGACAATAGATATTATTATGATTACTGGAGTTTTGACACCTTCTCAACTTGTAAGATCAAAGGAATCTACGACGAATGCTTGAAAGACCTATTGTATTTCCCATATGATCTTCTAGTCCAAGAAAACTAAGAAAACTGGGGGAATCCAGTTTTTATCAAACAGGTAATCTTCTTTTTCTTCACGTTAACAAGGACATCCACAGCATGGATGAGGTCTTCAAGCAAAGATGGATTATATCGGAGGTTGAAAGCAGAAAAGTATGATAGAAAGCTTATTTATATGGTAGAATTTTTAGTTTAAATATGCGTTGAATAGGTTTTAATAACTTATCTCGTCAAAATAATTTTTGTTAAAAATACTTGTATCTATTATTTAATATAATACTTGCGTAAGTATTGGAATAATGTTAAAATAATAATGTAAAAAATAAAATAAAAACATAGAGGTAGAAATATGTCAGACCAAATTCGTGTATCCACCGAAACCCTTCAATCACGTGCGCGTGAATATGGAAAAGCTGCTAATGATATCAGAGTTATTTTGAATAATCTTCAGCGTTTACAAAATACTTTACGTACAGAGTGGGAAGGTGCAGCCTTCGAAGGTTTTGAAAGACAATTCCTTGAGTTGAAACCAAAAGTTGAAAACTTTGCGGACTTGATGCAACAAATCAATACACAACTTGATAAGACTGCTGAAGCAATGAAACAAAATGACCAAGCTTTATCTAAAAACTTCGGCATTCAAAACGGTTGAGGTTAAAGTTGAGGATTTATCCTCAACTTTTTTACTATGTTTACCTAAGGAGAAAATGTGAATAAGAAAGTTTTATTTAGTCTAGGGGCATTATTGTTATTTATTACAATAATAGTATCCTTCTTTGCCATTGTAAAACCAACACCTATCAGCCAGGCAAACTCAGAATCTTCGGTGCAACAAGCTCCTATTAAAGTTGCTGTTGTAAATGAAGATGCAGGAAAAGTATACAATGGACAACAAATTAACATTGCTAATACTCTAGTAAATTCGTTTATTTCAAAAAATAATTACAAGGTGGAAGTGGTTTCCCGCTCAATTGCTGAAAGTGGTTTGAAGAATGATACTTATCAGTTGATGATAGTCTTTCCAAGTAAATTTTCAGAAGAATCTTTAGCTATTGAGTCAACTTCACCGGTTCAAGCAACGTTTCAATATCAAATCCAATCAAGTGACCAACTAACTGTTAAACAAGCAGAACAAGCAGTAGTAGCTTTTAAAGAACTTTTTAATAAGGACTTAATTAATATTTATTTCACTAGTATTATTGGAAATTTGAAGACAGCGCAAGGACAGGTTGCTGATGTCGTTACAAATGAACAAGAATCACTATCAACTTTTAACAATAAGTTAGTAGGTCCACTTGCTCAATATAGTCAACAATTTAATGGATTAGGCTCATCACCAAATAATTTATTATCAGTTTATTCATCCTTTAATAAAGATTTATCAAATACAAATGATGCTTTTAAATCAATTGTTTCTGTTGATAAAACATATGAGGGAACAATAGAACAAATCAAAGCGCAACAGGAAAAATGGCAACAGTCTTTGGATACTAGAGAGAAAACTTTGTCAAACTATGATAAAGACTTTTCTAAATTATCTGTTAAGGAACAATTATCTAAACTAGACAGTATAAATACCCATATCAATAATAATTTATCTGAGCCTGCTATTTGGAAAGAAACTTCGGATAAAGTTGTTTCCTATAATAAAGATATTGATTCTCTTCTTGAGATTCTAAAGAATAATAATAAAGATATCGATGACACTTTGTCGCATTATGATACAAAAATTAAAGACGCAGTAGAATCTTCTCTGACTAAAAATTCTTCGACAGCAGATGAGGCTAGTAAAACACTTGGTGGTTATATCAAAACGTTGAACACTAGCATGCAAGATCAAATCACAAGCAAATGGCCTGGTGTATATTATGATGACGCAGCTATTGATAATCTTTCTTTGTCTAGTTCTGATAAACAACATTTGAAAAATATTAGTGCTTTTATGCAGTGGTATAGTAAGAAGACGGGGAAAGAGTTGCCTACTTTGAAAGCTACAACTCTTGAAAATGAAGAATTTTCTCGCCTAAAGGATGAAATTAAAACCAAGAGTACAACAAAACGAGAGATATCTTTACCATCATTTGAAGGAAAAATTTCAAAATTAACATTAACAGTACCAAGTGGTTACTACCTAAAAGAATCAAACTATGGATTTTCCGACCTTGGAGGGGGGAACTATCAGATAAATATAACCAGTGAAGTTTCTGCTGGTACAGTTGTTTCTTATACGCTAGCTATCAAGAATGAAAATGACATCAATGTACTTTCTCCCGTGTTTGTTAAGTATCAGCTAGATACGACAGAAGATGTGAAGGTTATAAAAGAAGATGCACCGTATTTAGAGGAAACAAAAGAGAAGGAGACAACAGAGAAAGAAATAGTTCCTTCAGCACCAGCTACTTCAGATACTCCTGTAACTTCTACTACCGATTCAGGTTCAAGTGCTGCTAAACCTGAAGAGAAGAAGTCAAAAGATGTTCTCACTATAACGAAGACTATCACGACTACAAAGACAAATCAGACAGAAAAGAAAGTTTTGAATCGTCACTATGAAATGCAAGATGTTATTTCGAACTGGGAGTATAGTCCTACAAAACTAACACAAGCTATTTATAAAGATGTGGATGGTTATTTACAGTTGTCAGGTCTTGTTACTGCATATTATGGTTTAGATTTATCTAAAAATACGTATTCAGAACATATGTTTATCCCAGCAGAAGGTTCTCTTGCAGCGTTAGTAAATAATGATGATCTTAAAACAATTGTGACAAGTTTGATAAAAACTGCTACTGTGGAAGCATTGAAATCTGATTTAAAAGTTTCTGATGAAAAGATGAATGAGATTCAGTCTCGATCAGCAAATGCTAAGAAGTTGACATCAAATATTGAACAACTGAGAACAACAACAAGCGATTTAACGTCTCAGTTGAGTAAGTTAATTGAACAGGCTTCAGAGGTAAATAAAACTATTGAATCAAAACCAAACTTTGTTGAAACAGAAAAAGTAGATAATACAAATATGGTTACAGTTAGTATGGATATGAACAGTGACCTGATTAAGTTAATGTCAGCTAGTCAAACTTTGATGACAAATACACAAGCAAATCAAGCTGTTTCTCAGACAATTGAATCGACAATTTCTCAGTTGGTAAAAGATATCAATAATTTGGAAAAAGATGGAGAATCATTAAGTACTCGCGTTTCTGAGTTGAAAAATATTATGTCTAGTGAGTATGGCTCAAATGAAGAATTTCTTAAAAACTTTTCTACTGTTTTGAGCAATACAAGAACAGGTAATACTAAAAATGATGCAGTATATGAATACTTATCTAATCCTGTAGATGCTTCAAAAGTTGGCAATGTAGTATCAGCTGCAACTAAATCACAGTCACAGTCTAGTCGTCAAGATGAGAGATCAGGTCTTCTGATTATTTTGATTAGCTATCTGGTTAGCTTAGTTATTGCTTATCTCTTCCAACATGCAGACAAAGTGGAATTGCAAAGAATCATGAATTTGAAAGATCGTTTATCGTGGAGAAATTCTTCTGGACCGATGCTTTTCCTAAGCCTTATTTCTGTGATTGCAGGCCTTATAATTGCAATTATTGCTGGAGTTAAACTTGGTTTTTCTATCCCGCAATTGAGTGCCTTTGTACTAATTCTTTCCATAATAAGTCTGATGATGACATATGGTCTTAATATTCTTATTGATAGGCTTAGAAGTTTAGGATTTTTAATAAGCGTTAGTCTGATATTAATTTATATCATTACCGCAACCCAACTCTTTGATGAATATTATGTGAATTCAACTCCTATTTTGGGAACTCTTTCGCCTTTGACTTATCTTGAAGGTGTTGTGAAACTGTTTGTTAATCAGCAAAGTGGAGTTGTTCCTTCAATGATTGTAATCGTAGTTCTAACGATTGCTTTGGGACTTTGGAATAGTTTCTTGTATCGACAAGTTAAGGACAATAACTAACATGAAAAAAACTATCGTCTTTATCTTTCTATTGTTTTTATTTTTTACGAGTGGGAGTGTAGCTTTTGCAAATGATGGCTCTTTGCAAATAGATACGTCTTTAGATAAAAATCCTAAGAAAACAGAAATACAATATTTTGAGCAAGAGAGTAATTTAACGAAGTTATTTCAACCTGACACATACAAAGCTATTGATGCTGCAAAGAAAAATGATAGAGAAAAGTATCAATCATTTCAAACAACCTTATTTATCACTAAAGTAGAAGTCGGAAATATCGTTGATGAGTATCAATCTGCCTTATTTTCTGGTCAAATTCAAATGAACCGTAGTGATAAGAAGAATGTGTCACTTAATAACGTAAAAGCTCCTATTTCTTGGACTACAATTTTATTGTTTATACTAGGAATGATTATCACAATTTATTCTCTTTTATATAAAAAATTACATAAATTTAAACAATAAAATTATGTAGAAAAATATTTTGAGGAGATACAATCGTATCTCCTTTTTTATATGCGAAAAGTTCTTTTATAATCATGTTTCACATGATATAATAATTATAATGGCATAGTTTTAAGTTTAGGAGGTTTTTATGGAAGAGTACATTAATATTAGTCTTGATTGTAGTCCTTTTTTATCTAAAATTTTAGATTTAAGAGTCCCTGTTGAATTAACCATAAAAGAATTAATACAAATTGTTTTAGAAACTTATGGCGCAGAGGTTAAGGTATTTAATCCAAGTGTAAGAAATCAGCAGTCTGGGGATATACTTGCTAGTACTAGCAGTTTAGCTTTAGTGAAAGACGGCGTATTATTAAAATTAGAGAGAATATAATTAGGGGAGTTAGTATGGAAGTGCAAAAACTTGAATTGGTAGTTGGCGATATCAAAGGTAATCGTGAAATAGCGTATGCTTTATTAGTAGCAGAACAACCTTATTTTGTTAATCAAAATGTAATCGAAGAAGAAGGTAAATTAACGATTGAAAGTCTATTGACAGATGAATATTATTCCTGGGATAAGCTTATTACCATGATTGACGAAGAAAAGTTACGTCATTTAATAAATATTGGTCAATTGTTTCATGCGTTGCAGGATTCTATTTACACTTATAATTTATCTCCTAATAATTTAGTGTTTTCTCGAAATGGGAATCCTTTATTTGTTTTCCGTGGTGTTAAAGGACAAGTGCCACCATATGATGTTGTAAGTTTAGATGAGTTTACTGTTAACTTTAAGGCTATGATCGTGTCTTTGCTTGATAAAAAAACAAGTTATGAGAAATTGATAGAGGGACAGTCACCATTTTACAAGGGGAAACTATTCTGTGAAACTATTATGAAAGCAGAAAACTTAGATGAAATTATATCTTTGTTAGAAGAAAAATACCTAGAAGAAAGAGAACAAAATAAAGAAAAATTTTCACGGGTTCCTAATAAACTAGTATCTAGATTAAAGTTAACTACCTTAATCACATCTCTTATTGGTTTTTTCTCATTGGTTGGAGTACTTTATTTTCTATTTTTTGCTATGCCTAGCCAACAAATGATATCAGATTTGCGTCTTGCTTTTGTTCATCAAGATTATTCAGCGGTCGTATCAACCGTAAAAAATACAGATTCTAAATCGCTTAGCCAAGATGACTCCTATATGGTAGCCTATTCAGTGATTAAGACTGAACCTTTAACGGAGGCGCAAAAGACAGAGTTATCAAAAATATCAACTCAATCAAATACAGACTATTTGCGTTATTGGGTGTTAATTGGCCAGTCAAAAATTGATGAAGCAATGGATATTGCAAGTTACTTAGATGACCCCCAATTATTGATGTATGGTCTTACTAAAAAGATTGATGAAGTCCAGAGAAACCCTAATCTAACATCAGAACAACGTACTGAGCAGTTAAATAATTATAAGGGTAAATTGGAAGAATTGAAGAAGAATTACCTAACACCAGAAGTTAGCAAATCGAATGTGGCTTCAACAGAATCAAGATAGGAGTGGTGTATGAATTATTTATTTTTTGAGGACAATGTCTATCCACTCTATGCAGGAAATACCTATCAAATGGGTTCTTCAGTTGATTCTAATATTTATCTTCCTTGTCTTGAGAATATAATGTTGGATGTCAAGGAAACTGGAGTTGAATTATTAGGAAAAACTTATACTTATGGAAGTCATCAAATTTCCATAGATGAGAAGATAACTGTTTCTTTACTTGTGGTTGGGGATACAGAGTACTATCTTCTTCCTGAGAGAATTCTTTATTTATCAGATAAGAAAGAAGCAAGCATTCGCTTAGTTGATTTTCCTACAGAAATCATTTTGACTTTTGATGGGATAAATAAGACAATTTATAGTGTTAGTCCATATTATATTAACGGTGAAAGAAAAACAGGAAAACATAACATTCAAGATCTGGATCAAATTGTGTTTGAACAAGGTGTCGGTTTATCGATTCAAAAACAAATTTTATCTATCCATTCATTGTTTTCTATTGAGACATCTTTATTGCCCTTTTCTGAAGTATCGACAGAAGATCGCTCAAAGGAATTTCATCGTTCTCCACGGATTATTCTAAGAGAACCCGAGGATAAAGTAACGATTGCTTCGGCGCCAACAGATGATGAAGGTAACAAACAATCGTTACTAAGATTGATTATTACTCCTTTAGCAATGATCGTTTTTACATTACTAACGGTTTACTTTACACGTAGTGGTGGAATGATGTTTATGATGATGGGTATGTCTGTCATTACTATCGGGACTTCTATTCATACTTATTTTTCTGATAAGAAATCACATAAAGAACTTCAGGAACAGAAGATTACAGAGTATATGAAATATTTGGAAACCAAATATTCACAATTAGCTGATTTACGAGATGAACAAGTTGAAGCTCTTGTTTATCATTTTCCTGATATGTCTCAGATTTTAGAAATGGTAGAAAAAACTGACCGACGTATTTATGAAAAAACACTCTATCACTTTGATTTTTTATCTTATCGTTTAGGTTTAGGGGAAATTGATTCTAGTTTTTCTATTCAGTATTCAAATACTGAGTTAACTAAGTACAATGCAGCTGCTAACCAGAAAATTCAAGAACTTCTGTCATACTATCGTGTGACCAAGCCGGTACCTATTACTCATACATTAACAAATCCTACGGGATATATAGGAACACGACAAATAGTAATTGAGCAAGTTCAACAAATGATGATGCAATTGGCGACTTTCCAAAGCTACCATGATTTACAGTTTATCCCAATTTTTCGAGAGGAAGAGTTGGAGATATGGAATTGGAGTCGATGGTTACCTCATACAAAAATAAAAGCACTAAATAGCCGTGGTTTTGTATACAATCAACGAACTCGCGACCAAATATTAACGTCTCTCTATCAAATTATTAAAGATAGAAAGTTGGATAGTGAGCAGGATAAAGGAAAAGAAAAGCAATATAGTCCTCATTATATTCTCTTTATTACAGATTTAAGTCTGATGTTGGATCACAATATTATGGAGTATATAAATGAAGACTTATCTTATCTAGGAATTCATTATGTTTTCGTAGAAGAAGTACTTGAAAGTCTACCAGAACATGTTAAGACGGTTATTGACTATCGAGGAGATAAAAAAGCTACATTATTGCTTCAGGATGGGAATTATACAAATAAAGAAATTACACCTCTTCCATCCGTAAGCTTATCTGAGAAGGAAAATTTTGCTAGAAACCTTGCTGGTATTCATCATATTCAGACGTTACGTAATTCTATTCCAAATAGCATTACCTTCCTTGAAATGTATGGGGTCAATAAGGTTGAGGAACTAGAACTTTTAAAACGATGGCAAGAAAATGAAACTTTCCAAACAATGGCAGTTCCTTTAGGGGTGCGAGGTAGGGATGATATTCTTTATCTAAATATTCATGAGAAAGCGCATGGACCTCACGGTTTAATTGCTGGTACTACGGGTTCAGGGAAGTCTGAACTTATTCAGTCTTATATTCTTTCTTTGGCTGTGAACTATCACCCATATGAAGTTGCCTTTCTCTTAATCGACTATAAGGGTGGGGGGATGGCGAATCTCTTTGCAGACCTCCCTCATGTCGTTGGTACTATTACGAACTTGGATGGAAACCAGGCTAATCGAGCTTTGGTATCTATCAAAGCTGAACTTAAGAAACGTCAGCGTATTTTTGCAGAGAACGATGTGAATCATATCAATCAGTATATGAAACTCTTCAAAGAAGGGAAGGTTAAAGAACCATTACCTCACTTATTAATCATTAGTGATGAGTTTGCTGAATTGAAGGCAAATCAACCTGATTTCATGGATGAATTGGTATCTACTGCTCGTATTGGTCGTTCATTGGGAGTTAAATTAATTTTAGCAACTCAGAAACCAAGTGGAGTTGTCAATGATCAAATTTGGTCGAACTCTAAGTTTAAGATAGCTCTTAAGGTACAAGATGCTGCAGACTCTAGAGAAGTAATCAAAACACCTGATGCCGCAGAAATCACACAGACAGGTAGAGCCTATCTTCAAGTCGGGAACAATGAAATTTATGAGCTGTTCCAGAGTGCATGGTCGGGTGCAGATTATAATCCAGAAGGTCGAAACCATGTTCAAAAAAATACAACTGTATATGAGATTACAAGTAATGGTCAGTATAATGCCATTAATAAAGACTTGAGTGGTTTAGTCAATAAAAAAGAAGCAAAGGCTATTCCAACAGAATTAGATGCCATTGTAGAAAATGCTCGCGAAGTATTTGATAGTCTTGATATAAATCAAGTAGCAAGTCCTTGGTTGCCACCACTTGAAGAAAAAATATATACTAAAGATATACAATCAACTAACTTCAAAGATTATTGGGGTCATTCAGAAAATCTACAACCGATTTTAGTTGGATATCAAGATATTCCTGAAAGACAGGAACAATCGCCACTTTATTTCAATATGGAACAAAGAGGACATATTTTATTAGTTTCTAGTCCAGGATTCGGGAAGTCAACTTTTCTTCAGAACTTTGCGATGGATGTCATTCGTAAGCATACACCGGAACAAGTTCACTTTTATCTCTATGACTTTGGTACCAGTGGGTTAATCTCTATTTCTGATTTTCCTCATATTGCAGATTATTTTACACTTGATGAAACTGAGAAAATCATGAAATCTTTACGATTCTTAAATAGAGAGATAAAAAATCGTAAACGTGCTCTTTCTCAAGCAAAAGCTACAAACCTTACGCAGTACAATCAGTTATCTGATGAGTCTTTCCCAACGATTTTCATCGAGATAGATGGATTTGATAGCGTTATGGATGCAGATTTTGTAGATGCCTTTTATGATACTTTAAATGTCATTGCTCGCGATGGTGCCTCTCTAGGAATCTATCTAGTTGTGACACTTTCTCGTCTCAATGCCATGCGTCTACAGTTACAATCTAACTTTAAGACCAAGATTTCTCTATTCTTGTTTGACAATAGTGATTTGTCAGGAGTAGTAGGACGATCTAATATTCCGCTCGATGAAATCAAAGGTCGTGCCATAGCTAAATTTGACGACATCGTCCAATTCCAAGTGCTGTTGCCATACAGTAGTGAATATTATACAGATTACATAAAAGAAGTTCGTACAGAACAAGAAACTATGGTTGCAGCATACGATGGACCACTTCCTTCAGGTATCCCAATGTTGCCAGAAAAGGTAACCAAAGAGGTAATGTCAGATATCCTAGAAAACAGTCAAGACTTTATCTTGGGGCTTGAAAGAGAAGCTGTTGTTCCAGCATCATTTAGCTTTGACCGATCTATTCTTATTGCTTCAGATAGTCCTGCCTTTGTAACAAACTACTACAAATTATTAGAGTATCATCTGAAACGTTTGTCAGACAAGTATAATACGGTTATTCTAGATTCTAGTCAACGTATTAGTAGTCAATTCTTTGCTGGTATCCAGCGTTTTGATAGTTCTTTGGAGGTTGCTGATGTGATGAAGACGATACTGGAAGACTTTAGGAAACGCGTTGCGTCTCCAGACCAGGATTATCCAAAATGGTTGATTTTGATACCAGACATTGCTGCGACAGCTATGGTAGCAGGGATGAATGAAGTAGACTTCAAAGAGCTCCTTACAGAAGGTCCTCGCTATGGAGTAACCTTGGTGTTTGCTGGTGCTTATCAGGATCTAGTAACAAATCGATACGATAATTTTGTCAAACTAGCTAATCAGTTAGTAGAACAGGTCTTTCTTGGTGTACGTATTAGCGATCAAGACCATACTCGCTATCCTTATATCATGAATGAGCCTGCGCTTAAACCTAACCAAGGGCACATTCTGTACCCAGATCGTTATGAATTTGTTCAACTATTAGAAATTTAGAAAGGGATACAATGAAAGAAACGACTATGTTGCCACTCGGCAGTATCATTATTTTAAAGGGGAATACAAAGAAAATGATGATTATCTCACGAGTGATTGCTGTTCCTGTTAAGGGAAATATTTATCGCTTTGACTACGGTGCTTGCCTATATCCTGAAGGAGTCGTAGGCGAAAATTTGATTTACTTCAATCATGAAGATATTTTTAAGATTGTTCAAGAGGGGTATACTAATGATGAGAATGAACTCATGTTAGAAAATATTGCGGCCGTGATAGATGAAACGGATATTCCTAAAGGAAATGTGGCTGAATTGAACGAAGTAAATGAATTAGGAGGCTAAGAGATGGGAGAAATTGATTACAATCAAATTTATTCTCTTCAAAACCAGGTGAATGCCCACTACTCTAGTATCTCATCCGCTCAATCTCGAATCACCTCCATCGATGAACAATTGGAACGTCTTCGTACTGCCAAGAAGTCTGTAAGCAAAATTCAAAGAAATGTTCACGATATCAGGTATCCTATCAATCATCGCAATATCCAACCAGATTGGCATGGAAAACAAAAAGACGCTTTCCTCAAGCAGTGGGAGACCTTCTCCACCGAGTATACAAATTTCCAAACAGAGATGAATACCTTCTATGATGCCATCTGTGATGAAATCACTAGACTAGAGAACAAAAAGAACGAAGAAAACGGCATTATTGGTTGGTGCCAAAGTCAGATTAATAATTTGGGAAATTTCATCGATAAGCTACTACATACGAAGGAGGGCTTCT
>NZ_GL732439.1:1814532-1816843 GCF_000187465.1 Streptococcus infantis ATCC 700779
TCGATCGGATAAGGGTTGGGGAGATATGGCTATTAGTGCAATCTCCATCATCGTCGGAGTGACCGCCATCGTATTCACCTGGGGGACTGCAACACCTTTGGTTGTTGCGACAGCTATAACTGCGGGTGTTGGCTCAACAGCCTATGGGGTGTCCAATATGTACGAGGCTGGTCAAGAGATCAAACTCGGATCAGAAGGAGATATTTATACCAAGGCAGGAAATCCTATAAGAGATACAGCTTTCATGGGAAATGACAAGTTGTATCATGAGGTTGGGAATGTCTTTGTGACGACGAGTGCTATCATGGTTCCTATAGGGCAGACCCAGAGCGTTGTCAAGGGGGTGACCCAGTTTGCGATAGGTGAAGCAGGCGCTTATACAACGGGTCAGACTGCTTACCATGTGACCAAGCTTGCGGGTGGAAGCGAAGAAGACGCCCAAACCGCAAACTTTTTAGGGAACTTGATAGGAGGATATGCGGCTTCTTCAGCAGCTAACAAGTTTAGTCTCAATAAGGTGTCCACCAATCCAAGAGAATATAGTTACAATATGATTGAAAATCCTGGACCACTACCAGAAATTAATGAGACTGCAGCTAAAAGTTTCGCTAGCGGTAAATATAATGTGAAAATATTAGAAGAGGATACGGTCTTTTTTAGAGCTGGAAATTCTGACAGTCCTTTAGGACAATATTATACAAGGGATATTCCTGAGTCAGTAATAAAAGTTAGGATAGAGTCCGCAGTTAAACCTCAGTGGATTGATAGAGACACAGGGGTCTTAACAGGTACATCAGAATTGACTGATATCTATGCTACTAAGTTCCCAAAAGGTACCGTTTATTATGAAGGTCCTACAGGCTCTCAAGGAGGAGTATATATTGGTGGTAAAGAACAGATATTTATTAATAAACCATGGACTATTGATGGAATTCATAATAATACAACACGTCTAGGAGGAATAAGGTGATGGTAAATTTCAAAGAAGACCTAATGGAATCGTTAATTGATTTATTAGGGGTTCTATCAGAACATAAGCAGCGTCATAATGTTAACTATTTTATAGGGACGCTTAAAAATATGATAGCAATCATACAAAATATAGAAAATCCTGAACTCCCAAATGAATGTATAGAGAAACTTCGAAAAATGTACAAAAGTATGTTTTTCCCAAGAGACGGTTTATCGGATTTTTATATTCTTGATTCTGATGCTACATATATGACAAAATGTAACACTCAATTTTCGTCATTATTAAATAGAATTGATGCTTTATTAGAAGAATGAGGAAGTTAATGTTAGATTTGAATTTTTTATATAATATATATAAAGAAAGTAGCAGGGAGTCAGACTGGAAGAAATTTGCTATTGCTCTTTCAAAATCACATTTGTTGGTACCTTTTACTACAATTAATAGTTCTGATATTCTAATCACATTAAATGGTAGCGATGGTAGACAGTATTTGCCTATATTTACTGATTTTGAATCTATCAATTTATCTAGTTCATTATTTAATAAAGGTGTTAAGTTCGCCAAAGTGGATATAGTATATATTTATAAATTTCTAGAACGTAATTCACCTGTAAAATATGTTGTATTAAATCCTTGTGGAATCAGTGTTTTTATGGACAAAGATTATATAGAGACGATATTATCTTTAATCAATTCACGTAAAATACTTTTTGGAAAACCAATTGAGGATACAACATCGATTGAAAATGAGCTTTCAAATATTTTTAAGGAAATCCCTTCAGTTAATAATGTCTTTTTCGTAAAGATACTAGTGAAAGAAGAAAGTAGTTACTTACTAGTCATAGATTATGATGAATCTCAAAATGAGCTACTTCTTTTTGAGAAGATTTCTAAAAAAATTGCGAGTCATAAAATAGACTCTGATTTTCCTTTTGATTTGATATCAAGCAATACAGAGTTAGGAGAAGAAATAATGAAGGATAATCCTCCCATTTACACTCGCTAATATTTTTCAAAGGAAGTATCAAAAAGATGCTCATCATTGCTCGTATGATTGCAGCACCAGTTAAAGGAGATCTTTATCGTTTTGACTATGGTGCTTGCCTATATCCTGAAGGGGTCGTAGGTGAGAATTTGATCTACTTCAATCATGAAGATATTTTTAAGATTGTTCAAGAGTGACATTTCTGACTTGGTGAGTTATGAGGGAAGCAGTCATACCAGTACGGTCATGAACTACAACTTCCTCATGAATCAGCTCAAGAACTTGGACACATCGATTACTCAATATGAGAGTAGTCATTCGGGTCAGGATTTGGTCGCCTTTAAGGAACTCCT
>NZ_GL732439.1:1817450-1822295 GCF_000187465.1 Streptococcus infantis ATCC 700779
TGCTGCGACTCCTTTAGTTGTTGCAGGCGGTGTCGTGGGATTTGGGACGAGTGTCTATGGGTTATCTAATGCAGAAGAAGGGATTCATGATATTCAACTTGGAAATGCAGGGGATATCCAGACCAAGGCAAAGAATCCTATCAGAGATACAGTTTTTATGGGAAATGACAAGTTGTATCATGATGTTGGGAATACCTTTGTGACAGCGAGTGCTATCATGATTCCTATAGGGAAGACCCAAAGTGTTGTGCAAGGCTTGACAGAGTTTGCGATAGGGGAAGCAGGAGCTTATACAGCTGGTCAGGTTGCCTATCACGGGACCAAGCTTGCGGGTGGAAGCGAAGAGGACGCCCAAACCGCAAACTTTTTAGGGAATCTGATAGGAGGGTATACAGCCTCTTCAGCAGCTAACAAGTTTAGTCTCAATAAGGTGAAAACTCAGTTCTCTCCTGAATGGAATGAATATCTAAATGAATTTCCAAAAAATGGGTTAACCCAGTCAGAGATAAATAATATCATTGAAGTTGTTCCTGATATTGAAAAAGGCATTGTACGTCCTAATCCACAAGATTATTTACCAATGGAGTATTTGGAACAGCATAAAAGATTATTTGATGATGGAGTTGCAGCCTTTGTGAAAGATGATTTCTTCATCCAGAAATTTGGTAATTTTGGTCGAGAAGATGGAGCTTTTGTTTTTCCAAAAGATGTAGCAAAGGCTATGATTAAAGAGGCGGATGGAAATCCAAGGAAGTTAGAGGCTTTATTGGGGCTTGATGAGGGAAGTCTAGGAGACTCTCCTAAAATGGTACTTCCGCAGGAAGTACATAATTACAGAATTCCTGATGGAAATGAGGGAGGATCACGTGCCAATCCACAGTGGCGACCAGGAGGAAAAACATACCCTGGAGGAGTTCCTGAAGCAGTAATCGACCCAGTTCCAAAAGATAAGTTAACATTAGTAGACATTTGGTAAGTAACAAAGGAGATGAGAATGGAATCAATTTATGTAAGTCAAAAAGATATGTTGGAAATCTGTCAAGATGGTGATAAGTATTTCTTGCGTTATCCAACTTTTAATATTACCTGCCCAGAAGTGATTCAAGAAATCCCCAAAGAAGCTGCCGATAGCTATATTATGGGAGAACATACTGGCAAAGAGTTGATGAATTATGCGCAGTATGGTTTTTGGAAATCAAAAAAGCAATATACACAAGATGAATCTAGTAAACTTTTCATTGAGAATAATCCTTCCTTTATTCTAAAAAATCCCAAAAATAGTCGTCGTCTTTTTTCAGCAGAAGAGTTTACTCAAATTGTCACCCAAGCCATCGCTTCAAAATTGAAACCTAGCGAACTTGACGCAATTGGTACAGTTGATAGTCATTTAGAACTTCTTCTGGTGGATCCAGTTGGCTGGGAGGAAGAGATAGAAGCAGTACATCTGGAAGTTTTGCAGGAAAAAATTAACAATTACATTCACTTCCTCGAAAGCAAGCAGTATGTGGAGCGATATGGTGATAAGTTTGATAAAAAAGTCATCCAAATTACTTTCCAATATTCTCCATCTGATAATGGACTAGCTTTTCTCGCAGCAGTTCAGAAGGTATTACAACCAACGGATATGAGCTTGAAGGTAGAATTGCCAGAGTAAAAAAGGGAGCGGAAACGCTCTCTTTTTATGGTATAATGGAGAAGGATTAGATTTATACCAGGAACAATTCAACGAACTCCATCAGCTGGTGAAGTCCTACACGGCTCTATTGGGAGCAGATCTCGCTTTGATGACGGCTACAGGGAAAGAGATGTACCGAACTGATAGTGTCTTGGGTCAAAACATGTTTCCTGGTTTGCAGTAGGGAGGTATCATGAGTTATAATATAAAATTTGATGATATCACCTCTGTTCAAGTGGAAACTCAAAAGACGATGAATGCATGGGGAGAGTCCATGTCTAGTCTAAACAAGGCTATGAACGACTTCATAAAGAATCAAAACCTCCAAGGTCAGGCTATCTCGAGTATGCGCAATTACCTAGTAGAGGTACATGGGACTCTCCTTCAGACACTGGCCAATTTGATGAATGACTACTCAACCAACCTCCTACTGTACAAGGATGGCTACTACCAGATAGATAGCTTCCTGCATACAAAACTACCTGGTAAGGAGTTTACACGTCTTCATAGTGATTTAAAGGGCTCGAGGGACAAATTAAAGCCCGAGATAGAACTCTTGAAGACGACTAAGAGTGATATTTCTGACTTGGTGAGTTATGAGGGAACTAGTCATACCAGTACGATCATGAACTACAACTTCCTCATGAATCAGATTAAGAACTTGGATACCTCCATCACTCAATATGAGAGCAGCCATTCGAGTCAGGATTTAGCGGCCTTTAAGGAACTCTTGGCGGCGACTAAGGCCTTGATCGCAGAACATTCAGGAAAATCTCGCAATGTCGGGACCTATCAGTCGGGAGACTTTGGTAAGCTCAAATCTGTCCAACGCTTTGCGATCGCTTATGACCAAGCAGCCAAGCAGATGGAGAGTCGCGTTGAACGCGTGAAAGCAGCCCAGGAGAGGGACAAGGTCCGATTTGAGGCCTTGGCTGCCGAGGATCGCGCCAAGAAGGGTTGGATAGACTTGGGTGTTGGCGTATTCACAGCAGTGATTGGTATTATAGCGATTGTATCAACGATGGGTGCTGCGACTCCTTTAGTTGTTGCAGGCGGTGTCGTGGGTTTTGGGACGAGTGTCTATGGGTTATCTAATGCAGGAGAAGGGATTCATAATATTCAACTTGGGAATGCAGGGGATATCCAGACGAAATCCTTTAATCTCATCAGAGATACAGCTTTCATGGGAAATGACAAGCTGTATCACGAGGTTGGGAATGTCTTTGTGACAGCGAGTGCCATCATGATTCCTATAGGGAAGACCCAGAGTGTTGTGCAAGGCTTGACAGAGTTTGCGATAGGGGAAGCAGGCGCTTATACAGCGGGTCAGACTGCTTACCATGTGACCAAGCTTGCGGGTGGAAGCGAAGAAGACGCCCAAACCGCAAACTTTATTGGGAATATCTTAGGAGGATATGCGGCTTCTTCAGCAGCCAGCAAGTTTAGTCTCAATAAGGTGAAGGTAGATGTCGAAGTACCGAAGTATAACAAAGGACAAATCCTGAAGAATATAGAGGAAAGCAAACTTGCTAGGGAATCCAGTAACTTTGACCAATATTTGGCGAAGGAGAAACTCCAACGAAGCTCAAACAAACCCCCATTAGTTAGTCGGGAACTTCCGAAGGTGAAGGTAGATGTCGAAGTACCGAAGTATAACAGAGAACAAATTCTAAGAAATATAGAAGAAAGCAGGCTTGCAAGGGAAAGTTCGAATTTTAAACAGTACGCGGCGAAGGAATATGCCTTAGCTGAAGAAATTAGGTACAAAAATTATTGGAATGAGCCAATATTAAAAATACCTAAAGGGAGTAGACCAGATCCAAAAACATATGTGAATTCGGAATATCTTACAAAACATTTTGCAGAATTCGATGAGGGAGCAACAGTTATTCAGACCGAGTGGGCTTATACAAACTACTCAGAAGCTAACAGTTTTGTTGGTGTACCTGATGACAATACACTTTTTGTTATGCCAACAAAGTACGCTGATAAGGTTATTAAAAATTCTAACGGGAACATCAACTATATTGAGGAAAAATTAGGGTTTCCTAAAGGTTATTTTAAATATGGGGGTGGTTTAGTTAGAATTGATATAGAAGATTTGAGTGATTTAGATTTAAGACTTCCTAGCGGGAATGAGACAGGAGCAAACTCACTATGGATACCTGGGGGAGAAACTTCAGGTGGAGTTCCTGAAGCTATTTTAAATACAGTTCCATTAGATAAGACTAGAGTTAGTAGGATAGGAATAAAATAAATTGAGGGGAGAAGCAATGAATTTTAGAACTAAAATTTTAGAAGCTATAAAAGAAGGAAACGTTGAAGATATACTTCGTGGAAGGCAAAAGTATCGGATTGAACCCCCTACTTTTGTTCCAGATGTTTTCCCTACAGATATTAACCAGGTGCTGTTTGAATATTTTTATAATCAAAGTGATATCAAAAACATTGAATTATTGTTAGAGAACTCTTTAATTAAATTGACAAAGAGTTCGGCTACGGATTTGTATATTTCAATATTATTTTTCGATTCAATACTCTTTATGGAAGATAAGGGTATTGCCACTTTTAAAATTGATACTTCAAAATTAGTAGCTGAAATAGCATCTGGAATAAAAAAATTTCGGGAAGAATTAACGAAAAGTATAACTTTTAATAATGGATTAACCAAAAAAGAACCTATGAAAGTAGTTGTTCGTTTCAATCAGCGTTATAAAAATAAATATAATTTTTCAATTCTTGATGATTAAAAAAAATTTTAATCAAATGGTACGAATACGAGTTTATTTCTAATTATCTACGAAATAAACAATAAATAAAAATATTGAAGAAAATAATTAATGGGGAACTTGAAAAAGCAAAAATTTGAATTTATATCCATTGATTACTAATTTAGATTACGAGTATTTAAAATTTCTTATTTCTAACGAATATAAGTAATTGGCATGGGAAACAAAAAGATGCCTTCCTCAAGCAGTGGGAGACCTTCTCCACCGAGTATACAAATTTCCAAACAGAGATGAATACCTTCTATGATGCCATCTGTGATGAAATCACTAGATTAGAGAACAAAAAGAACGAAGAAAATGGCATTATTGGTTGGTGCCAAAGTCAGATTAATAATTTGGGAAATTTCATCGATAAGCTACTACATACGAAGGAGGGCTTTT
>NZ_GL732439.1:1823184-1825099 GCF_000187465.1 Streptococcus infantis ATCC 700779
AACTGCGACTCCTTTAGTTGTTGCAGGCGGTGTCGTGGGATTTGGGACGAGTGTCTATGGGTTATCTAATGCAGAAGAAGGGTTTCATGATATTCAACTAGGAAATGCAGGGGATATCCAGACCAAGGCAAAGAATCCTATCAGAGATACAGTTTTTATGGGAAATGACAAGTTGTATCATGATGTTGGGAATACCTTTGTGACAGCGAGTGCTATCATGATTCCTATAGGGAAGACCCAAAGTGTTGTGCAAGGCTTGACAGAGTTTGCGATAGGGGAAGCAGGAGCTTATACAGCTGGTCAGGTTGCCTATCACGGGACCAAGCTTGCGGGTGGAAGCGAAGAAGACGCTCAAACCGCAAACTTTATTGGGAATATCTTAGGAGGGTATACAGCCTCTTCAGCAGCCAGCAAGTTTAGTCTCAATAAGGTGAAAGCGGACGTTGAAGCACCGAAGTATGATATCGAACGAATTAAAGAGAATATTAAAGAAAGCAAACTTGCGAGGGAGAGTTCAGGGTTTAAAGAATTCGCTTTAAATGAAAAATACAAGCTGATTATGAACGATAATAGTTCAGTTAATCTTCATCGCAAACTTAAGCTAAAAGAGTACGTTGAATGGGGAATTAGTCCTGCAGATAGCGTTCGAGTTTTAGAAATATCTGAAAATGCACCAAAAATAAAATATATTAAGGATACATTTACAAAGAAACAAATTATTGATATTAAACCAAATCCAGATAAAGGTATTTTTCGACCAGATGTTGAAGATTATCTTGATGAAAAGTATATTAAAGCACATATTCGTCAATTTAAAAATGGAGTTGCTAAATTTCAGAAATTTAAGCCTGATGAAAACTGGCGTAATGGGGTTGTTGGAGACAAAAATGGGAATAGTTTTTGGCTTAGCAAAAAACATGCAGATATCATTGAAAAAGTTGCTAATGGAGACAATCGACTATTTGAAAAGTTATTAGGTTTTGATGAAGGATATTTTGGAGATGGGCCAATTTATAGATTAGATGTTTCTCCTGAAGTTGTTGCAAGAAAAGGAGCATTTATACCTACTGGGAATGAAGATGGAGCCAATGACTGGTGGAGGCCCGGAGGGCGAACTTATCCTGGGGGAATACCGGAGGCAGTTATGAAGGATATAAGTACAAAAAGAGGTGATCATACATGGAACGTAGTCAATTAAAGTGGGAAGACGTTATTCAGTTCGAAGAAGTCAAAGGATACGGAAAAGAAGTTTGGAAACATAATAATCAGTATTATATCGTCAATATTGAAGGTGGCATGATGGATGAACGAGTTGTTTATGAATTACCGGACGAGTTATTTTCCTTGCTGGAGAGTAGGAAGAAAACGTTACGAGAAGTATCTTATAGAGTAAAGAACGATTGCTGGCCCCCAACGGAAAAAGAAATCAATAAAATAAAAAGGGGAAGAGCCAAAGAACGACCAAAGATACTGATAGCTAATCCGAAAAATCAATTACTTTTTACACAAGAAGAATTAAAAGAGTTAATGCCCATTGCAGAGAAGATTTGGATTGAATCTGAAGGCAAACTTCCAGATAATTATGTATCACCATTGAAATAGCTTGTAAGGAACTTGTTTATGCACTGTTAGTTGTAAGCAAGTTCCTGTTTTTACATTAAGTGAAAACCTCCAAGGTCAGGCCATCTCGAGCATGCGCAATTACCTAGTAGAGGTGCATGGAACTCTGCTTCAGACACTGGCCAACCTGATGAATGACTACTCAACGAACCTCCTACTGTACAAGGACGGCTACTACCAGATTGATGGAGATCTTCATACAAAGTTACCTGGTAAGGAGTTTACACGTCTTCATAGTGACTTAAAGGGTTCGAGGGATAAGTTAAAGCCCGAGATTGAACTCTTGAAGACGACC
>NZ_GL732439.1:1825796-1883688 GCF_000187465.1 Streptococcus infantis ATCC 700779
TAAGGCACGTTTTGAGGCCTTGGCTGCCGAGGACCGCGCTAAGAAGGGTTGGATAGACTTGGGTGTTGGCGTGTTCACGGCAGTGATTGGTATTGTAGTGATTGTATCAACTATGGGTGCTGCGACTCCTTTAGTTGTTGCAGGCGGTGTCGTGGGATTTGGGACGAGTGTCTATGGGTTATCTAATGCAGAAGAAGGGGTTCATAATATCGCACTTGGGAATGCAGGGGATATCCAGACCAAGGCAAGAAACCCTATCAGAGATACTGTATTCATGGGCAATGACAAGCTGTATCATGATGTTGGTGGTGCCTTTGTGATAGCGAGTGCTATCATGATTCCCATAGGGAAGACCCAGAGTGTTGTGCAAGGTTTGACAGAGTTTGCGATAGGGGAAGCAGGCGCTTATACAACGGGTCAGGCTGCTTACCATGTGACCAAGCTTGCGGGTGGAAGCGAAGAAGACGCCCAAACCGCAAACTTTTTAGGGAACCTGATAGGAGGGTATACAGCCTCTTCAGTAGCTAACAAGTTTAGTCTCAATAAGGTGAAAACTCAGTTCTCTCCTGAATGGAATGAATATCTAAATGAATTTCCAAAAATTGAAATTGATAAAAATAAAGTAGATGAGATTCTTAGAATAAGTCCTAATCCTGATGATGGCGTATTTAGACCTAACCCTCGGAAATATTTATCTAAAGAATACAGACAGGCTCACAAGGAATTATTTGATGATGGAGTTGCAGCCTTTGTGAAAGATGATTATTTCATTCAGAAATTTGGTAATTTTGGTCGAGAAGATGGGGCTTTTGTTTTTCCAAAAGATGTAGCAAAGGCTATGATTAAAGAGGCGGATGGAAATCCAAGGAAGTTAGAGGCTTTATTGGGGTTTGATGAGGGAAGTCTAGGAGACTCTCCTAAAATGGTACTTCCGCAGGAAGTACATAATTACAGAATTCCTGATGGAAATGAGGGAGGATCACGTGCCAATCCACAGTGGCGACCAGGAGGAAAAACATACCCTGGAGGAGTTCCTGAAGCAGTAATCGACCCAGTTCCAAAAGATAAGTTAACATTAGTAGACATTTGGTAAGCAACAAAGGAGATAAGAATGGAATCAATTTATGTAAGTCAAAAAGATATGTTGGAAATCTGTCAAGATGGTGACAAGTATTTTTTACGTTATCCAACTTTTAATATTACCTACCCAGAAGTGGTTCAAGAAATCCCAAAAGAAGCTGCCGATAGCTATATTTCGGGAGAACATACTGGCAAAGAGTTGATGAATTATGCGCAGTATGGTTTTTGGAAATCTAAAAAACAGTATACACAAGAAGAGTCAGACAAAATTTTTATACGAAATAATCCTGATCTAATTTTTAATGATTTATCTGATAGCCAAAAAATATTTTCTTCTGAAGAGTTTACTCAAATTGTCACCCAAGCCATCGTTTCAAAATTGAAACCTAGCGAACTTGACGCTATTGGTGTTGTAGATAGTCATTTAGAGTTACTCCTTGTGGATCCAATTGGTTGGGAGGAAGAGATAGAAGCGGTTCATTTGGAAATTTTGCAGGAAAAAATTAACAATTACATTCACTTCCTCGAAAGCAAGCAATATGTGGATCGATATGGCGATAGCTTTGACAAAAAAGTCATCCAAATTACTTTCCAATATTCTCCATCTGATAATGGACTAGCTTTTCTCGCAGCAGTTCAGAAGGTATTGCAACCAACGGATATGAGCTTGAAGGTAGAATTGCCAGAGTAAAAAAGGGAGCGGAAACGCTCTCTTTTTATGGTATAATGGAGAAGGATTAGATTTGTACCAGGAGCAATTCAACGAACTCTACCAGCTGGTGAAGTCTTACACGGCTCTATTGGGAGCGGATCTCGCTTTGATGACGGCTACAGGGAAAGAGATGTACCGAACTGATAGTGTCTTGGGTCAAAACATGTTTCCTGGTTTGCAGTAGGGAGGTATCATGAGTTACAATATAAAATTTGATGATATCACCTCTGTTCAAGTGGAAAGTCAAAAGACGATACCTCCAAGGTCAGGCCATGTCGAGTGTGTAAGCTTGTTGGTAAAAGTGTAAAAACTTTGTAACAAAAGTAAATCTGTGTGTAACTGCAACTTACTAGTTGCAGTTTTTTCTTTATACAAAAACTACATTAAAATGGTAACCCCTCTATAAAACATGGTATAATAGGCCTATATAGCTTAATGGAGTAAAAGTATCACAAGGGATTGAGAAAAAGGATAAAACAGTCATGTCAACAGTAAAAAGTGATCTAAATATTGCGCAAACCTATGCGACTCAGCTTAAAAATGCTTGTCAATCGTTAACAGCGATCGCTGCGGCTAGTCAAGATGACCTAACGACCCTTCAAGGGAATAACAAGGCCCATCAATGTCTGACAAAGGCTCAAAATCTAGCTAGTCAGATTACAACTGCTGTCACGCTAACTTCAGAACGACTGCACTCTGTAGCGAGCGATTTTGAGGCGCTAGATGAAGCGGGTGCCAATAGTTTTAGGAGTCATGCATGAGCAAGTTGGATGAGTTGAAGAACAGAGAGCGAGAACTCTTGTACCAGCTAGAAGACAATGGGAAAGAGAACTACCGCACCAAAGAACTAATAGAAACCTTTGAAGGATATGATAGAGCTAGCCACCGTTATCAAAGTGATTTGTGGGAGACTGCCTATCAGAGCCGATACGCAGGACAGTTGGAAGAAGCGCTCTTGCAAAGAAACCAACTCAAAAACCAAATCCTTGAGGACCTCAGCTACCGCATGGATGATTTGAAAAAAGAAAAGTTCCGGTTAGAGGGAGACTTGGATGCGGTTTACTATGAAAGACGAAAAGAACTAGAAAGAGAGGAGGAGAAACAACATGGGCATTGATATGTACCTAGAACAATCACAACTACAAAGTTCGAGTGTAGCGACCATGTGCCAATCTCAGGCGGAGGCTTATCAAGACTTGCAATCAGCCATTCAAAAGTTTTCAGAGGATACAGAGAGTCTAAAGGGCGACGCTTATGATTCGGCTAGAAGTTTTTTTGCAAGTGTCCTACTGCCCTTGAGTAAAGGGGGACAACTCTATGCGGAAACCTTCTCTCAAGCTATCAAGAAATTGCCAGAAGACTACCAAACGATGGTCGACAGCAAGAGTTGGCGGGAGGATGATCTGCTTGATAAGATCCGCCAGGAAGAGCAAATGATTGCTTATCTAGATGAAGTCAACCAATCTCTTTCTAGCTTGACCATGGATAGTGAAGAAAAGGGAAGATTGAGACGCAGTAATGTTGAACTCATGCGAGGGCATCATGCGAATAAACGTGTCTATGAAACGATTTTGAAAGACCTGCGTGCCTATGATAGCTACTCAGGAGGGTTTTTCGATGAACTAGACAGTATCGATGTGCAGTTGAGTCGTGGACTAGCTCAGATTGAAACGAGCTGGGATGCAAAAACAGGGGTCTTTAAAGTCCCATCTGACCTGACTTGGGCCAACTACCTGACTGCATATTCTGACACAAAGGATATGAAACTCAGTCGTCAAGAGAAGGCCTTTGTCCAGACCATGATGGCAGAATACGGCTTTGATGCAGAGACAGCCAAGCAGCTCCTGACTATCAAGCAAGGGATAGACAAGAAGTTCCCAACCTCTAGTCAAGAGTTCCGTGACTATATCTTTTTGCGAGTCGTCGGTGCAGCGTCTTACAACGAATCAAAGTGGGATGAGACTGCAGGCTATTTAAAAAATTATTTTTATGATGAGGTTGTTAGTAGTCCATCTACAGTTGAAAAAATGAGAGTAGAAAAACCACTTTTTGAAATTTTTAAAGAATTGGGATTGAAAGAAGAAAAGGCCAAAGAACTGTATTATAACCTTAGATTGCAACATGAGATGGCGGGTGGGAAAATTGATAATATAGAAAAAATAAAAGAAAACGAAATTGATTATAATAATGCCAAGTTTAAATACGAAAAAGTTTATGGTACTTCAGGTAGCTTTGACCAATTTTGGGACAGTAAGTTAAAGGCCTACTCTAACAATGGAGCTGGCCATGCAGACTTTACCCATCAATCCATTACTATGGCTACTCATCTAAATCCTAGCAGTTTCCAGTTATCTGATATCTATGGCGGTAGAGAGCATGTCAAGGATCTTTCGGGATGGGAGGGAGACACGACCTTTAACGCTAATGATATGAAGCCAAGCATCGGCGAAGATGACTACAAGGCAGACCTAGACTCGGTCAACCTTATCGGTCGGATACAGAAGGGGCAATCCTATGATCAAGCTATATCTTCTTACTATGCTGACCTTCAAAAAGACTCCTCTCAGAGAGAGAAAGAATTTTTGAAAAATAAGGATTGGAAAGAGGTCAAAGGCACAATCTATGCAGGGGTAGCGCCTGGGTATATACTGAGAAAGGGTGAGGCATCTATTAAAGAGTATATTGAGGAAAAATACCCAGAAGTATCCACATTTTTAAATCGTTTAGAGGCTGTGGCAGATTAGGAGGATGATGATGAAAAAAATATTCAGTTTAGTAGCGGTAGTCGTACTAATTGTATTATCCTGTTTCTACTTTTTTATCCGTCAACCTAAAAACATTTTTGATGAGATTTACCAAGAAACTGAGAAAACCTATCGAACAAATAATATTTTAAGGCATATAGATGGCTTTGAAATTAGTCCAGGTTGGCCAAGTGATGGAGAGTATTCTAAATATTATCCGTTTGGAACTTATAATAAAGACCATACCCCAGAAGAGTATTTTGAAGTAGAAATTAGTTTTAATTTTGCTACAAAAACACAGTTAAGTTCAATCTCATTTGAAAAGCGAATCGGGCCAAACGTTAGAGTTCGCTTATGGAATAAATATATTCGTAAGGATCGTGTTTTGAAAAAATTTGTCAAAATAGGTTTGAAGAAAGCAGATACGGAAACTTATATCGAAGATGAGGCCCAAGTGAAATCCTACCTAGAGCAGTATGGTATCACTGCCAAGGATTTGGATTCTTACTACGACGAAATCGTAAATCAGAAAGTCCTGAAAGATTGGTGCTCGATTTATGACAGCAAGTACTCGCCAACAAATTATGGTGAGGTGAAAGTCGAAACCCAGTGGGAGAATTGGTGACAATATGAAGAAGATCCTAGGTTTAGTAGCGGTAGCCGTACTAATTGTATTGTCCTGTTTTTACTTTTTTGTGCGTCAACCTAAAAACATTTTTGATGAAATTTACCAAGAGACGGCAAAAAATTATTTGGGCTATTATAATTTCAATGAATTAAAAAATGTGACAGTAAAAAATCGAAAGCTTTATGATTCGAATATGAATGAAACGGATAAGTATGAATCAATAATAACATACGATGATTCCTCTCTTGGAAGCGATGCGAAGAACTTAGAACTACGATTTAATTTTGATGGTAGTAGTAAAGGTATGAATATTTGGTTTGAAAGATATGCTAACTCAGGAGAAAAAATTAACTTTGTCATTCATTACGGATTTAAGAAAAAAGTACTAGTTAAAAAAATTATGATTTATGAAAATAGTTCGAAAACATATATTGAAGACGAGACGCAAGTGAAATCTTACTTAGAAAAGTACGGTATCACTGCTAAGGACTTGGATTCTTACTACGACGAAATTGTCAACCAAAAAGTCTTGAAAGATTGGTGTTCTATTTATGACAGC
The DNA here is from genome assembly GCF_000187465.1 of Streptococcus infantis ATCC 700779. Taxonomy (GTDB): domain Bacteria; phylum Bacillota; class Bacilli; order Lactobacillales; family Streptococcaceae; genus Streptococcus; species Streptococcus infantis. The sequence goes on from NZ_GL732439.1 coordinate 1,831,520, forward strand.
AAGTACTTGCCAAGCAACTATGGAGATGTCAAGATTGAAACCCAGTGGGAGAATTGGTAGTAAGTTGTATAAGAAACTGTGAAATAACTTTCAAACAGTTTTACTCATTTTTATTAGGCTATTTAGAATAAGACAGTATATGCTTTCGTTCCAAAGTATTATTTAAATGTTGTTTCTATCACTTTCGTTCTATAATATAGAAGTTTGCTAGCACGACATCTCGAGTATGCGCACTTACCTAGTAGAGGTGCATGGAACTCTGCTTCAGACACTGGTCAATTTGATGAATGACTACTCAACTAACCTCCTATCCAAATTTTGAAGAACATTTAAAACATATCCTAGAAAATCAAGTTTATGGATTTGTGCCTTCACCATTTATCTATAATATTTCCACTAATTTTATCTTTGGAAATCTCTCCTAAAATATCAGTAGAAAGAACTTTGTTCTAGAAAATACCATTCCTGCTGCTAAAGAAGGACGTATCCAAGAATTAGTAGATAAATATTTTGAGTAGTAGTTGATTGAAATTAAAACTTACGAAATTGTACAAAGAACTTTCGTATCTAAAAATATAAAAAGAGGTCAAGTTAAATCTTGACCTTTTTTGATTAAAGAGTATATTATCGTTGTTTAGGTAGAATAAAACAGAATCAGAAAATATAAATATGTATCATATCGAATTCTATCATCTCGGTTGATCAATAAATATTTATTTTATATTTATTAAATTAAAATATTATTTTAGTGTTAAATATCTATTGTTGGTGATATAATTTAAGAGAAGTTTTTTATAAGGAAGTTTTTATTATGGTTATTAACAAAATTAATTTAGTTATACCAAATGATATTCAAAAGGGCATAGAGTCAGGGATATACAAACAGTTTGGTTCTATTATCAGAAATAATAAGGGACAAATTATTAAACATCTCAAAGCTGTGGATCTTTCAAAAGATACTGCAAATAAATTAGTTGGGAACAAAGCTGTAAAAATGAGTCTAGTTGGTGCAGGGGTTGTAGCCGTAGGAGGTGTCGCTTATTTTGGTTATCATACTATTAGAATGAACAATCTAACAAAATCTTTAATAAAAAGATTGACCCAGTATTTAATCATAGCTCAAAAAGGTGAGTTGACTGAAAAAGATGTTGACAAGTTTCTAAACTTCTTAAACAAAAATGAATCTATGCTAAAGAAATTAGAATTAGATACCTCTCTTGATGAATTATTCTTATTGGTTAAGACTTATACAGAACAGTTTGCTGAAGCCAATAACTATGTGTATAATAAAAAATTTAAAACAAAGACTAATCATAAAGATAAAATTATTAACTTAAAAGAGTATCTTGAAGTGCAAAAGGACATTTATGATTCAGAAGTAGTTTAGTTTTTTATTATAAAATATTAGATGCTAAAACAAAATAGTCTCAATTCTAATTTCTGAAATTATTTTTTTAACAAGTATTTTCATTCAAATCATATTTTTTCAATTATAAATGATTTATCAGAATACGAAGGGCGATATAAAATGCTTCAAGTATACTGACAATAGGTTTAAAAAATATAGAAATTAGGACGCTACGATTGAGGGGATTTTTTGGAAATGAAAAAAGGTAGAATTTATGAGAATTAATAAAATTAATATTCGAAATTATCGTCTATTGAAGGATTTTTCTTTAGAATTGAAGAGTGAATTGTCGTTAATTGTTGGGAAAAATAATTGCGGAAAAACCTCAGTTTTATCTGTATTGGAAAAGGTAATTAATAAAAGATCTAGTTTAACCTGGGAAGATATAAATTTAAATCATAGAAAAGTAATTTTTGAAAATATAAAAAAGGTCTCGGACATTCCTGACTCGGAATTAGAACCTACTTTAGGAATCAACCTTCAAATATGGATTCAGTACTCAGAAGAAGATTCTTATCAAAACATCCAGCCATTTATGATGGATCTAAATCCTGATAATAATTTTATTATACTTGAATTTACGTATACAATCCCTATTCAAAAACTTCGTGACTTAAATTATCAAGTTAGTGATTTTATAGATGATTTTTCAAAGTTTGAGTTGTTCATGAAGAAAAATATGAGTAAATTTTTTGAAATGCAGGTTTACTCGCTGGGATACAATCCTTCTACTCAAAAATTAACAGAAGAAAAATCTAATTTACTTGAAATGAAAGATGTTCATAAAATTATTAAAGTAAGAGGGATCAGTGCTAGTCGAGAAGTCTCTAATAAAGAAAATAATCATTCATTGTCTAAGACGTCAAATCGATTTTATAAATTAAATAATGGTGAAGATATTGACACCAATGCAAATAATTTACTTCAATCTGCAATTTTAAAGGCAGATGAGACTTTAACGAAAGCCTATAGTGGTGATGATAGCAACGAAGGTATATTTACTCAAGTCTTTGAACGAGTAAAAAAATTTGGTGGAAATGATAGTGAAGCAGAGTTGGCAATTCATTCATCACTGTCTGAGAAAGATATTTTAAGTAACAATACGACGCTATACTATAAGCATGATGATAGTCTATTGCCGGAAACATATAATGGCTTGGGGTATTTAAATCTATATGGAATTATTTTTGAAATTGAGACTGTAATGGCAGATATAGAAAAAGATCCTGCAGATATTAACCTAGTTTATATTGAAGAGCCAGAATCGCATACACATCCACAATTACAGTATATTTTTATCAAGAATATCAAAGATTTGTTAAAAGTACACGATGATGAACTAAAAACACGCGGAGCTACTAGTGGTATTCAAACTTTAATTACGACTCATTCCTCTCACATAGTTTCTGATTGTAACTTTGATGATCTAATTTATTTTAAACGTGATAACGGCACAGCAGTATCAAAGGCTTTTAATTCATTGAAAGAAGAATATGGTGATGAACAATTAGGATATAAATTTGTAAAGCAGTACCTTACTCTCAATAGTAGTGAATTATTTTTTGCTGATAAAGTCATTTGTGTTGAGGGTGATACAGAAAGAATTTTAATTCCTACGATGATGCAAAAGGTGGATATATCCAATCCAATAAATCGAACTTCTAACACAATGCCATTGCTTTCTCAAAATATTTCAATCATTGAAACAGGTGCTCATTCACAAGTGTTTAGGAAGTTATTTAATTTTTTAGGAATAAAAGTATTGATAATTACAGATATTGACCCAGCGAATAAAAATGGAAATAATCGCTTGACTTCTTGTTCAGCAGTAGAGGCTACTTCTACGACAAATGCTTCAATTAAAAGCTTTTTTGATATTTCTGGAGATGAAGTTTTTTCAATAGTAGCTCAAAAGAGTTTTGAAGAAAAAATAACATCAGATAATAGAATTCGTATTGCCTACCAAATTCCTGAAGATGAAAATACTTATCAGCCTGCTAGTTTTGAGGATGCCTTTATCAGTTTAAATAAACAATTCATTATTAATCAAAAAGATGGTCTTATTAAATTTGAAGCTTTAAAAAACTTCGATGATAGTGAAATAGAAGATTTCTATAAATTTGCTAGGGATAAAGTGAATAAAAAATCTGCATTAGCGTCAAGTTTATTATACTTTGAAGATGATGGAAATACTTGGAAAGTGCCTAAATACATTTCGGAGGGGTTGTTATGGTTGAGAAGACAATAGAACCGGAAGTAGAAATGGTATTTGAAGCAATTAAAGAAGATAAAAACTTCATTCTTGAAGGTGGTGCTGGAAGTGGAAAAACTTTTTCATTAATTTCCATAATTGAAAAAATCTCAAGAGATGAACCAGACAAATCCATTGTATGTATTACTTATACTAATAATGCTGTTGCCGAAATTAGAGAGCGGATAACTAATGATAAATTAAAAGTATCAACGATTCATGAATTTATCTGGAGTATCATTGGACAATTTCAAAATGAAATAAAATACTGTTTAATTGATCTAATAAATGATGATGAGCAGAAAGAATTTATTAGACCTCTTGATTATCCAAGTGAAAGTCAACTTACAGATACTTATTTTGAAAACATTCGTGTAGATTATGATGAGCGTTATTCAATGAGTATAATTGATAATCGCGTTCAAATTAGTCATGACCATATTCTATTAGTTGCTGAAAAAATGTTTTCTACTTATCCTAAGTTATGCGACATTTTGATCGATATAGCTGATTATATTTTTGTAGATGAATATCAAGATACTAGTCCGTTAGTTGTAAAAATTTTATTGGAATATATACAGAATAGAACAAAGAAAAATATTGTGGGATTTTTTGGAGATTCTATGCAAGCCATCTATGACTCAGGAGTAGGAGACTTAAGTTCGTATAATCTAATAAAGATAGCAAAAGCTCAAAATCGTCGCAATCCTAAAAAAGTTATTGATTTAGCTAATAAATTTAGAGATGATGGATTGGTTCAAACTCCATCCAGCGATGATACAGCACCTAATATGGATAATGGGAGTATCATTCCAGGAATAGTGAAATTTATCTATGGGAATGATATTAATCAACTTGAAATTCTTAGAGGTAGTCAACTTTATAGAAAGTTAGAATTTAATGCACCCTCAAAAACAAAAGAATTGCGCCTGACACATAAACTTAATGCAGAAATGGCAGGTTTTTCTAAGTTATTTGAGTTATATAATACTGATTTATTTGTAAAATTAATTACAGGTATAAAGAAAAAAATCAATGAGAACAAGATAGTTGATAATGGAAAATCATTTAAAGATTTAGTAGAAGAAGCTCAAATAGTTGTTAGAAGGGGAGGGCCCTTAATAGTCGATGAGATTAAATCCACTTCAGAACTATCAGCTTTTTATGATGAAATTAAAACGTGCTCGTTTGAAGAAGTTAGTAGTAAGAGTAAAATTAATAAAGAATCGCTATTATCTTATAAATTTAATGGATTAAGTAGTAGATATGAAGCGGGCACAGATAGGGATAGAATTCTTAAAAGGTTGGATTTAGTCTATGAGCTAGTAAAACTATATAAAACAGGTAAGCATAATGAATTTTTACGTATTACTAAGTTTAAAATAACTTCGTCCAAAGATAAAATTAGTCTATCAAATGTTATGACAGAAATCTCTGCTGATGATATCACAATTGGAAGAGTAATAGAGCTTGCAGAGGAATGTGAACTAATTTCAAAGGATGACTTATTTACTAATTTTATTAAAAATAGAGGACATTATTTATGGTCGCGGCTTAAGATAATGCCGTTTCAAGAATATGTAAATAGTATTGATTATCTCAGAGAATATGTATCTGTTATAACGCAACATAAGGTCAAAGGCAGTGAATATGAGAATGTCTTAGTTTTATTAGATAATGGGAAATGGAATCAATATAATTTTGATACCTTGTTTGGAAAAGGTTCTTCTAATGAGAACGTTCAAAATAGAACTAAGAGGTTATTCTATGTTGCAATTACTAGAGCGATGAAAAATTTAATTGTTTACATGCCGAGTAATGATCGTCAGATTATTGAAAAAGCAAAAGATTATTTTGAAGAGAGTGATATTGTTGATGTTCTGTCATTAGTTGATGAGTAAATGAACTTTAACAATTGTTGAACTGAAAGTTGAAGGAGCAATTATGATTACATTGGAAAATGATTTACTTGAATTTGATATTACAGGTGTTCTAGGTTCTGAAATTAATCAGCACATTGATTTTTATAATACCGGAGTAGAAGAAGCTTATGTGGCAATAAAAAATAAAGATGACAGTACAGCACTGTCCATTTTAAGAATATTAAAATCACAACTAGATATGGAGTATGAGTATTTTGATTCTAAAAGGTTTTGGGATTTTGGTAAATTAAATGATGCTTACAGTTATGTTGATGGTATAAATAGAGCTAGTCGAGCATTGGTGGGAGCACCCAATTATCGAAATATGAAATCTATGCTCTATGACATTCAAGATTATATGACTAGAACAAGATTTGATGATGATAGGTATTATGGAAATGTATTCGCCTTAGCTGTTGACAAATGTTTAGATGAGATGACAGCCTCGGAACGTCATTCGCGTTTTGGAATATTCCTTCAAGGGATTAGAACGTTTTACCATCGACCAGGAAAAGGTACAGCAAAACAATGCATTACTCTATCTAAAGGTCTCACTCTTAAAGATATAGAACCTTTTATCTTCGTAGAGCATATTGAGAGATATTTGTGATAATTTATAATGCACTTCGTATATCAAATGTACAAAACAATAACAATTCAAATGGTGTGAACTTTTTGGTAAAATCTAGCTCAATTTGTGTATTTTTAGGGTAAAATTCACACCATTCAACTGAAATATATTCAAATTAGATGAAATTGTTCTTTCTGAAAGCGTTGGAAAACATTGATTTTAAGCCCATCTTGAAACTTATTCAAATAAAAGTGTTTCCAACCAGGTCTTAAGAAAGCTCGTAAAGCATCACAATTTAGTAAACGTTAATTCGAAAGAATTACTATACTTACAAAGAGCACCTTTCAAGGTGTTCTTTTTTAAATTTTCTTACTAAATTGGTGCAATTGATACCGTTGTTGCGACTTTAGTCGCTTACAAATGTGGCTGCAATCTGACAAAGTCAGTTGCCTCAAAACGTTAATCAATACGATACTATTGATGTTTACGGATCTTTAAGGATCTTTAAGGATTTTCTCTTGGATGTCTTTTTTGGGGGCAGAACTTGACTATGTATGAGAAGTTGCTACGTAATAAACTAACTATTTCTACTGTAAGACCTAGAGGGGGTACGAATAATGGAAAATAAAACTATATATACTCTTCCAATGTTTTCTTCACTTCTGTCTGAGTTACCTAAAATAACTTTTTCAGGTACAACTATTTGTATCAATTTAAAGGGATATGACTGTGATGATATCTATTCAGAAGTTGAATTGATCTTTCAAGAAGTCCACTATTTTTCAAAGACGAACGCATTGTTTTCGGCAAACACAATCGAAGCTTATGATAAAGTTTTAGAAATATTTAATTCATCAATTATACTACAGTTAATGGAAGCCAACAGGAATCTTTTTGAAGAAATGAACAAGCGTCAAGAATTAAAACATTTTTCTTTATATCTTGATGGTTATGATGGATATAATATAGTTTGCAAATCCATAGAAATCAAAGAGTTATAAGATCTTAAGACAATAAACAATTAGCAAATTAGAATTATCAAATAAAGAACACTTGAAATTGATTCAAGTGCTTTTACTGTTCAATAGGCACAAAGTTCCCCAACAATCATTCGAATAATGCGAAACTTATCAGATTTTTATTAGAGATAGTGAAGAATTATGTATTCTTGATATTGATAGAGATTCGGGTTTTAAACGCTATGAAGCCGACTCTTTCTTTGAGGCGCTTATGAACTATCGTCTGGATTTGGAGAAAGAAGGAGGGATTCTACAATGTAATGGAGCTGACAGGTGTGTATTTCCCTCTCCGATGCAGATGAATTTTGGAGGAGAAAAAGCCTATTTCTTAGAAATGGGAAAACAAGCCAGTTTAAACAATGTTTATGAGATTTTTGACTAAGATAAACCAAACTTAAACTGTGTCAGTGTCGCAGAACAGAAACAATTTTATGATGACTGGTTTACTAGCTTAGTAGGTGGGAACAATTAACCCCTCAGCTTTAAAGGAACGATTAGAAAAAATCTTAGTAGCCTATGTCTTAGTCCTTGTGACAGATGAAAGAATTGTAGATAGACATTATCAAAGAAGATTTGGAGAATGCTAGTTGAAATTAAACTAAAGACTTACTTAGTTCATATTATGGGGAGTATCTAAAGAGAGATGATTTCGACTGGATAGATAGTTGGGGAATTAGAGGACTGAATGTTGTATTATAAAACAATTTGGAATCATAGGAATGACTATGATCCGATCATAATGTACTCAGAAATAGACACAGAATGTTTCGAAATACTTCATGGTTCACAACATGGGGTGTTTTTTGATGATTTTTAGCAAAATTCACCCTAGTAGTCTTTGTCTTATATAACCTGTTCCTAGTATCAGTTTAGTATGATATAATTAAATACGAATAATGTAAAGGAGTTATAAATGAAAATAGGAAAAGGCATTAACTGGCTGTTGATTTTATTATGTTCCTTAATCCCGGTAGTACTGATAAGTTTTATGTTCTTCTTTAATCATAAGAAGCAAGATGTAGAAGCAGTAAATGCTCCCACAACGGAACAGGTTTCTACTACTAGTACGACAGCGACTAGTACAACAACCACTAGTTTAACGACTACCCAAGATAGTGTTATGACTACGGAGGAAAAGCTTTCGACACAAGAAGAGCAAACGAATGCTAGATCACAAAAAATAGATGATCAAGCAATTCTAAACGGGGATTACTCTACTCTAGTTGGAACTTGGAGAAATGGACTCGGGCAAGAGTTTACATTCGATAAAAATGGACTAGTAAACAGTGGAAATATTGAAAAAGTGCGCATAGGGAACCATGGAACGATTGAATTCAGCATTAGAGATGGTATCTCAGGGTATGGAATGAGTATTTATCCTGCTGGACTTATTATGGATGGGTTAGATACTGATTTAACTAAAAATAGGCTTATTGCTGGTCAATCTGCTCCAACCAGATCAGAACAAGTTTTTTATAAAGTAGATTAAATGATTGACCATCTCATCAAATTTGAGATGGTTTTCTTCTTTATTTGTGAGTCATTACCGTTTTATGAAGATGAAGTAAGTAGGGTTTAAAATTAGATTTATGTATTTTCATAGAAAAAATAGTTGAGATTTAGAATACATTTTTAAGTTTATGAAAGGTATCAAAAAATATTATAAGTTTTAATCTTATTCATTAAATAAAATTTATAGATGGAGTGGTATAATAGTGATGAATAATAATCAGCAGAAATTAGAATTCTTTGAAAGTGTATTCATCATATGAAAAAAATTATGAAAATTGCTCCTATTGTCAGTTTTTTATTAGGGATCTGTTTATTGTTTGGAATTCTTGCTACTTTTTATGGGAATGTTATATATGATTTATTTGCATTTCATTCAAAACCATTTTATTGTTGGCACTATTTTAGTGGTACATTTATGCATGGAAGTAAGGAAGCGCCAGTATGGTTTATATGGGTTCACTTAGTTTTGAACGCTTTAATGCTAATTCCTTTTGGTGGGCTGTTAGAATGGAAGAGAGGATCTAAATATGTATTTTTTGTTTTTATTACTTCTATGGTGATATCTTCAATTGTATTCCATGTATTAACACAAGACCGAGATATTCAGGCATCGGGTGTTTCCGCTGTTGGATATGCTTTTGTAACAGGTGGAGTGCTGAACATGTTTGATATATGGAAGAATTTCAGCGTAATAACCAAAATCTCCTATATTCTTTTACTTCTTTTATCCATTATTATGCTTCTACCAAATATTACAGGTTGGCTTTCGACTTTTCTTCATATATCAGGTATTGTCAGCTACCTTATTGTTTCTGTAGTAAGCAACTATCGTAAGAAAATTGGATAGTATCGTAATTTTGTAGAGATTAATGAAGCATGCTTTAAACCTCAACATTCCCAGTAGACATTTGTCTACTTTTTTTATATAATAAAACTAAACCAAAATGGTTGAATTTTAAAAATAGAGTCAACCGACGATGAAAGATCAAACTAGGAGCTAAATCATGTACCAACCAGAAAAACTCAAAGCTCGGAGAAAAGAGTTAAAGCTAACACAAAAAGAGATTGCAGAGCAGCTTGGCATTAGTTTTCAGGCTTATTCGGCTTGGGAGCGTGGAGTCAAGGAACCTTCTAAAGAAAAAGTTAAACAGCTAGAAGAGATTTTAAAAGTACCAAAAGGCTATTTCACCCAAATCGAAATTGTCCGTCTTTATAATAGCCTTTCCAATAAAGGAAAAGAAAAGGTGGTAGTTTATGCTCGCAACTTGGCCCAAGAAGAACAAGCCAAGAAGGTGACTGCTATTTCAGAAAAACTCTACGAGTATCATGTCTATGAACGCATGTCAGCTGGGATTGGTGCTTCGGTTTATGATGATCGAAACTTTGATACGGTTTATTTCAATGAAGAACTGGCTCACGATTTTGCTTCCTGGGTCTCTGGAGATTCCATGGAACCCAGGTATCAAAATGGTTCAGTAGCTCTGATTCGAGAGACTGGATTTGATTATGACGGAGCTGTCTATGCAGTGGTCTGCAATAACCAGACCTATATAAAACGGGTCTATCGAGAAGATGATGGTCTGCGTTTGGTTTCCATTAATCCTAAATATAAGGATATTCACATTTCTTACGAAGAAGATCCGCGGATTGTGGGAATTATCGTAGGTAATTTTGTACCGATGGAGGGATAGCCTATGGGCTACTTTGATTATTCCAGAGAGCCCAAAAGTGATATTGCCTTTGTCGATATGAAGTCCTTTTATGCTAGCGTTGAGTGTGTAGAAAGAGGGCTCCATCCTCTCAAAACCTCCCTTTGTGTCATGAGTCGGGCGGATAATTCTGTTGGGCTGATTCTTGCCTCCTCGCCTATGTTTAAAAAGGTTTTTGGGAAAGCAAATGTTGGTCGTGCCTATGACCTCCCCTTTGATATCAAGACGCGTAAATTTTCCTACTATAATGCCAAAAAACAAGGTTTACGGACAGACCCGGCCTATGTGAAATTTATCGAAGATTGGGCTCGGGTGACCGTGATTGTCCCTCCTAGGATGGATAAGTATATCGCAGTTAATATGGAAATCCAAGGAATCTTTCAGACCTATGGCAGTCCAGATGATATTTATCCTTATTCAATTGATGAAGGCTTTATTGACCTAACCAGTTCGCTTAATTATTTTGTCCCGGACCAGCAGATTTCTCGAAAAGATAAGCTAGATATGCTTTCGGCTCGTATCCAGAGAGATATCTGGCGGCAGACCGGGATTTACTCAACAGTCGGTATGTCGAATGCCAATCCCCTGCTTGCTAAGTTGGCCTTGGATAATGAAGCCAAGCACACACCGACCATGCGAGCCAATTGGTCTTACCAAGATGTGGAAGATAAGGCCTGGTCCATTCCAAAGATGACCGACTTTTGGGGGATTGGGCATCGGATGGAGAAGCGCTTGAATGCCTTAGAGATTTATTCGATTAAAGAATTAGCCAATAGCAATCCTGATGTCCTGAAGAAAGAACTTGGTCAAGCTGGACTTCGCCTATGGTTTCATGCCAATGGGATTGACGAGAGCAATGTTCATAAACCCTATAAGCCAAAATCTCATGGTCTAGGCAATTCGCAAATTTTACCGAGAGACTATGTCAAACAGCGAGACATCGAAATTATCCTCCGAGAGATGGCTGAACAAGTGGCTATCAGACTTCGAAGGGCCGGAAAAAAGACGACAGTGGTCTCTATTCATCTTGGCTTTTCTAAGCAGGAGCAAAAACGCTCTATCCATACCCAGATGAAGATTGAACCGACCAACAGCACGAGTCTTTTAGTCAGCTATGTATTGAAATTATTCCATAGCAAATACACTTCTGGGGCCGTCAGGAGTGTTGCCGTTAGTTATTCAGGATTTGTGGACGAGTCCTTTGGTTTGATTTCCCTTTTTGATGATGTTGATAAAGTAGAAAAAGAAGAAAGGCTCCAGACTGCCATTGATTCCATTCGAGAACAATTCGGCTTTACTTCTCTTTTGAAGGCGACTGCCTTAGAGGATGCGTCGAGAAGTATTGCCAGAAGTAAGCTTATCGGAGGACACTCTGCTGGAGGATTAGATGGACTAAAATGATTGATCGCTCTTATTTGCCCTTCCAATCCGCGAGGGATTATCAGGATCCAGGCATGCAGAAGTGGATGGGCTTTTTTCTATCGGAGCATACCAGTTCACTCAGTGCAGAAAAAAATCGTGTGGATTTATCAACAGATTTGAATCCTGTCGAGAAGTTGTTGCTGCTTTCCCAGCTCTACGTTGGACGACTAAAAGGCTCTTTTATGGTCAAGGAGAAAAATCATAAAAGCACGATATTGGGCGAAGTAAGAGAATTATCTCCTCAAGAAATCTCTGTTAGAACGGATGAAGGCTATCGATTAATAAGGGTAGATGATATTCTCACCATTCAACTTTATCAGGAGGAAGTTGATGACTAGAAAAGAGTTATATGAAAACAAATTGCAGATGGATTACTTCTCAGATGACTATATTCGATTTGAAGAAGATTTCCAAAAATACTCTGCCATGAATGTACCCCTGACTTTCCTAATTGACGACATCCTACGAACCATGGCCATCAACCAAAAGAACTACTTTGTCTTAAACAAGGAAAATGCCAAGGACGGTAGGGAGCATCGGTTTTATTTTAGGGTGAAGATGGAAAAAGATTGTCCACGTACTCGAACCTATGCTTATCTTGGGCTAAAACAAAACTGCCCGTAGATTGCATAGGAAATACCGAAACATTAGTAAACATGGTATAATGAAGGAAATTCATGAAGTATTACCTGTGAACAGGAGAAAAACTTCTAGGAGGTAGCTTATGCTAGGAGCAGTTATTGGAGATATTATTGGTTCTCGATTCGAGGCGGATAATCATAAGAGTAAAGAGTTTGATTTGTTCACCCAGGATTCTTGTCCGACGGACGATAGTATCATGACGTTGGCGGTTGCTAAAGCCTTATTGGCTAGTAGAAAAGACTGGAGTCAACTCTCGAAAAATGCAGTGAAATACATGCAAGAGATAGGGAGACAATATCCAAATTGTGGCTATGGCGGTCATTTTTTCTACTGGATCTTTTCAGATGATCCTCAACCCTATGGGAGTTATGGGAATGGCTCTGCTATGAGAATTAGCCCTGTTGGCTTTGCAGCAGATAGCATAGAGCAGGCAAAGGCTTTGTCCCAAGCAGTGACAGAAGTGAGTCATGACCATCCTGAGGGACTAAAAGGTGCAGAAGCAGTTGCAGTAGCTATCTTCTTGGCTAGAACTGGTTCTAGCCGCCATGAAATCAGAGACTACATCGATAAAAATTACTATTCCATGGACTTTACCCTGGACCAAATTCGTGAGGACTATAGCTTTGATGTGACTTGTCAAGGTTCGGTTCCTCAGGCTTTCCAAGCCTTTTTCAAGTCACAAGATTTTGAAGATGCTATCAGAAATGCTATTTCCATCGGAGGAGATAGCGACACCATCGCTGCTATCTGTGGAGGTCTTGCGCAAGCCTACTATGGAATTCCTGCTCCAATCAGAAATCAAGCTATGGCCTATTTGGATGATCATTTAGTAGAGATAGTGGATACTTTTGAAAGCACCTATCCCATCCACCCTAATAAATAATTGGCTGCGAGGAGTGAGAAAAGATAAACTATGATATCTAGTGTTAGACAGGGTATGGATATCAATTGATTAGCTATATTTCTAAGCCGTTCAAGAGCTATTTCTTGAATGGTTTTTTGTTTGCTGTTTAAAAACAATTGAGCTATACCAATTTTTATTCTTGACAAGTGAAAGAAACAAGTATATACTGTTTTCACTGATTCTAAAAACAGAAAATCAGACTATACCAATTTCGATAAGGAGAAAGCACAGCTTGCCTGTGTCGTATATACTATGTGTGGAATTGTTGGTGTTGTTGGAAACACAAATGCAACTGATATTTTGATTCAAGGGCTTGAAAAGCTCGAATACCGTGGTTATGATTCTGCGGGAATTTTTGTTCTAGGTGGTCCTGAAAGCCATTTGGTCAAGGCTGTTGGTCGTATCGCAGAATTGTCTGCCAAGACAGCTGGGGTTGAGGGAACAACTGGTATCGGACATACTCGTTGGGCCACTCACGGAAAACCAACAGAAGATAACGCTCACCCACATCGCTCTGAGACAGGACGTTTTGTCTTGGTCCACAATGGGGTGATCGAAAACTATCTTGAAATCAAGGAAGAATACCTTGCAGGTCACCATTTCAAGGGACAAACAGATACAGAAATCGCTGTTCACTTGATTGGGAAATTTGCGGAAGAAGACGGCTTGTCAGTACTTGAAGCCTTCAAAAAAGCTCTTCACATCATTCGTGGTTCTTATGCCTTTGCCTTGATCGACTCTGAAAATCCAGATGTCATCTATGTAGCCAAGAACAAATCACCACTCTTGATTGGTCTTGGAGATGGCTACAACATGGTCTGTTCAGATGCCATGGCCATGATTCGTGAGACTAACCAATACATGGAAATCCATGACCAAGAGTTGGTCATCGTGAAAGCTGATAGCGTTGAAGTTCAAGACTATGATGGAAATCGTCGTGAGCGTGCTAGCTACACTGCTGAACTTGACTTGTCAGATATCGGTAAGGGAACTTACCCTTACTACATGCTCAAGGAAATCGATGAGCAACCAACGGTGATGCGTAAGTTGATCCAAGCCTATACTGATGAGGCTGGTCAAGTAGTGGTAGACCCAGCTATCATCAAGGCTGTTCAAGAGGCAGACCGCATCTACATTCTTGCAGCTGGAACTTCTTACCATGCAGGATTTGCTTCTAAGAAGATGCTAGAAGAATTGACAGATACGCCAGTTGAACTCGGTATTTCATCTGAGTGGGGCTATGGGATGCCACTTCTCAGCCAGAAACCGCTCTTCATCTTTATCAGTCAATCTGGTGAAACAGCTGATAGCCGTCAGGTTTTGGTTAAGGCCAATGAAATGGGTATTCCAAGCTTGACTGTTACAAATGTTCCAGGATCCACTCTTTCTCGTGAAGCCAACCATACTATGCTTCTTCATGCAGGACCTGAAATTGCCGTAGCATCAACCAAGGCATATACTGCGCAAATCGCAGCCCTTGCCTTCCTTGCAAAAGCAGTCGGTGAAGCAAATGGGAATGCTAAAGCGCAAGCCTTTGACCTGGTTCACGAGTTATCTATCGTGGCTCAGTCTATCGAATCAACCCTTTCAGAAAAAGAATTGATTGATAGTAAGGTTCGTGAGCTTCTTGAAACAACACGCAACGCCTTTTACATCGGACGTGGTCAAGACTACTATGTAGCCATGGAAGCTAGTCTCAAACTCAAAGAGATTTCTTACATCCAATGTGAAGGTTTTGCGGCTGGAGAACTCAAGCATGGAACCATTGCCTTGATTGAAGAGGGGATACCTGTTTTAGCCCTCTTGTCAGACCCAGTTCTTGCTAACCACACTCGTGGGAATATCCAAGAAGTGGCAGCGCGTGGCGCTAAGGTCCTCACCATCGCAGAAGAAAATGTTGCCAAAGATACAGACGATATCGTTCTTACGACCGTACACCCTTACCTCTCACCAATCTCAATGGTCGTACCAACGCAACTAGTCGCTTACTTTGCAACCCTCCACCGTGAACTCGATGTGGATAAACCACGGAATCTTGCTAAGTCTGTAACGGTAGAATAAGGAAATCCTCTTACTGAATTCCAACATTTCTTGTCAACCAATAAAAATCTTGTTATACTATAGAAAAGTAGTTAATAGTGAAGTATAAGGAGATTGGAGCGGAAATGAAAAAGGGGAAAATTTCATCTATCATAGGACTCTTGTTTGCAAGTTCGTTTTTGATTCGGACTGTAGTGATCCATCAAATGAGAGCTTCAAAGAAACAAGAGAGTGAAAAGATTGCTGCAGTTCAGGAATTTATCAAATCTCAAGAACAGGCTGAGGCAGAAAAGCGAAAGGATACTTTTAAGGATATCCTTGGAAATGGATCAGGAACTTCTGAACCAAGACCTAGCTACGACAAAACCATATTTGTTAATAATCAATACAATATTGGTGTTCGAGACGGAGCCTATTATCTACTGACACTCAGTAGCAACAAGGAACTCTTGCTAGAAGGGGTCGATAATGCCTATGCCTTAGCTGTTAAGAATGAAGATAAAAACAAACAAGAAGTTGCTATGGTGGTTCATAAAGATGGAGCTTGGCATATTATAAATGGTGAAGGGGAAGTCACAACAACCCTTGACCGACAATATATAACAGCTCATACCAAGCTTGTGATTAAGAATAATACAGTTGATTTTGAATAATGTGATTGACTCATGATTCTTTAGAGAAAACATAGATTTACAAAAACCTCCTAGATTCTTTCTAGGAGGTTTTTAAAATTATAAATCTTGCATAGAAATCTTATTGAGTTCGTTGACAACTTGCAGGATAGATAGTCGACTGATATTAATGACGAGCATATCTTCGAGGCTTTTGATATCAAAATTAGTGATAATAGCATCGTAGTCACTATCCATGATTTCTTCGATGTTAAGGGTTTCTTTATCCCAAGTTTCATACTGGATGTTATTTGAAGTATGGAATTTGTAGAGAGAAATCAAGAATTGTGGGTGGGCAAAGTCATACTCACTCAGAACTAAGACCTTGACTTTCTTTTTATGTTCAAATAATTGATCTGTAAGCCCTTCAGCGTGAGTGAACAGGGTGTAGATCAGGTGAGAAAGGGCAGGAGTTTTCTCCTTTTGTCCCATAATGTTCTTGTATCGCATCATTTCAAAGACGGTTGCTTCATAAAATTTAGGGAAGAATTTTTTAATTTTTCCAAGCGTATAATCCTTGTTTTGTGAAATGATCGATTCGGAGTTGATTTCTCTTCGCTCGAGCAAGGCAGTGTTGTGCAGGTTCCAAATCAAGGTATCCGTATTTGAAAATTGAACACCAAATCTTCGAGTTAAGTTGTCTAGGATGTCTCGCGCAGTATGATAGGAACGATCGACTTGTTCGTAAGACTGACGAGCCTCTAGGAAATCTTCGACTGTAAAGAAAAGACCAGGCTCAGCAAAGGGACTGAAAATCTGATTAAGGTTTTCAGGAGTGACTTCAACATTGAGTCCTTGGGCCAAGTCTTGTAACTGATACTGAAAATCAGAGAGTTGGTCGTAGATAGGGCTCAACCAGGAAGTGGTTTGTTTTGGGAAACGAACAAAATAACCTCTCTTCATTCGGTGCAAATCGACTGTAGCCTGAGTTCTGATTTGATAAAGATTTTGATATTTTGCAGGAAATTTTGCCAAATTGATAAAGAAGGAAACAAAGCTATCAATGTCTGCTTCTTTGATTTCTGTAAAAGGCCATTCTAAAAAGCTATATGCTTCATGGAAATATTGGGAGAAGAAAAATCGAATATCTTTTTCATCACCAATAATAGAAATAGGGGTTACCTTGAGCTTGAAGCGGTAGGTTCCATCGAGAATCTTATTGATATCTGCAACCTTCTTACGCAAAGAAGGAAGGGAAATATCCAAAGATTCGGCAAGATGTTCATAGGTAAAGGGGCTGTTCAAGAGGAAGAAAGCTTTTAAAATTTGGAAATAATCAGATGTATGTAAAAAATATTGGTAGATTCGCTCAATACCATTATTTTGTACATTCACCATCATAATTCCCGCAGTTGAATGTCTGATATCAAAGTCAGGGAAGACTTCGCGTAAATCCTTGATATCACTCTTGATGATGCGAGCATTGTAGCCAATGGTCTTAGATAAATCGTCTAGGTAAATCCAGTCAGGATTTTCAAACAAATATTCTAAAATCTTTAATTGCCTTTGCTCTTTTTGGCTGAGTAATTCTCTCATTATAAATAAACTCCCGAAGTAATGTTAGAACAATTAGAAAAGAAGATAACCGAAGATTGTCAAAATTCTAGCATAAAAGAAAGTCATCCCTTAAGAGAGATTCGAAATCTATCGAAGAGGGGTGATACTTGATAAGAAGTTCCTACGAGTCTTCAATCTATTTACGATATAAACGATCATATTGGTAGTATGGATCAAAGGTTACGTTAATTCCCAATTTACGGAGAACGTTCTTGTCTTCATCTGTTAAGATAATCGTAGAATGAGCTTCGCTACCTTTGAGATTTCCGAGTTCTTTCATAGCGCGGTCTGCATCAGGATTCTGCATAGCTGTGATTGCAAGAGCGATAAGAATCTCATTAGAATGAAGACGTGGATTGCGACTACCTAAGTGATTGATTTTCAAACCTTGGATTGGTTTCACCACTTCTGGTTCAATTAACTTGGTTTCAGCATCGATATTCGCTGACTTCTTGATAGCATTGATCACGGCAGCAGCTGTCGGACCAAAGAGTTCTGAATTCTTACCAGTGACGATTTCACCAGAAGGTAACTCAAGTGCTAGAGCAGGTCCATCTGTTTCTTCAGCTTTTTGTCGAGCAGCAACAGCAACCTTACGGTCAGCTGGCGTAATGCCGAGATCATTCATGAGAAGTTCGATTTTCTTGACAGCAGACTCAGCAACTTTTTCAGCCTTGAAGTCGAGAACTGTTTGGTAGTAGCGACGGATAATCTCTTGTTTCGATGCTTCAATTGCAGCATCGTTATCAGTGATTGCAAAACCAACCATATTTACACCCATGTCAGTTGGAGATGCATAAGGAGATTCGCCCAAGATACGTTCGAGCATACGCTTGAGAACAGGGAAAATTTCGATATCACGATTGTAGTTGACTGTAGTTTCTCCGTAAGTTTGGAGATGGAACGGGTCAATCATATTGACATCATCAAGGTCTGCTGTGGCAGCCTCATAAGCCAGGTTAACTGGATGATGGAGAGGTAGATTCCAAACTGGGAAGGTTTCAAACTTAGCATAACCAGATTTGATACCATTCAGTTGGTCGTGGTACATGTTAGACATACAAGTTGCCAACTTACCTGATCCAGGTCCAGGAGCAGTCACGACAATTAAATTGCGACTCGTTTTGATATAGTCGTTTTTCCCCATACCTTCAGGAGAGATGATATGGTCCATATCTGTCGGATAACCCTTGATTGGGTAGTGGAGATAAGAGTCAATCCCATTTTTAGCTAATTGATTACGGAAGGTATCTGCTGCAGGTTGACCGGCGTATTGTGTGATAACAACAGAACCAACAAAGATTCCCAATTCGTTGAATTTGTCAATCAAACGAAGCACTTCTTGGTCGTAAGAAATACCCAAGTCACCACGAGCTTTTGAGTGCTCGATATTGCTAGCGTTAATAGCGATAACAACCTCAACTTGCTCCTTCAATTCTTGCAAGAGTTTGATTTTGTTATCTGGCTCATAGCCAGGAAGGACACGGGCAGCGTGGAAGTCCTCCAACATCTTGCCTCCAAACTCCAAGTAAAGCTTGCCGTCAAACTGGTTAATACGCTCCAAAATATGGTCGCGTTGTAAATTTAAATATTTTTCAGAACTAAAAGCTTGTTTTTTCATTTTTTTACCTCTATTTTCTATTATATAAAAAAAATAGAAGATAAGAAACTACAGAGTAATAAAAGTAAGAAAAAAGATAAAGCAAACGCTTGCACAAACAGGAGAAAAAGTCTATGATGGAGTAAAGTGAATTTAAAAGAGGTGAAAATATGCAAGAAAAATGGTGGCACAATGCCGTTGTTTATCAGGTCTATCCAAAAAGTTTCAAGGATAGTAATGGAGATGGGATTGGTGATTTACCTGGAATTACTAGCAAGTTAGACTATCTAGCTAAGCTAGGAATTACGGCAATTTGGCTTTCACCAGTTTATGATAGCCCTATGGATGACAATGGTTATGATATTGCCAATTATCAAGACATAGCTTCTATCTTTGGAACCATGGAAGACATGGACCAGCTAATCGCCGAAGCCAAAAAACGAGATATTCGAATCATTATGGATTTGGTTGTCAATCATACATCCGATGAGCATGCTTGGTTTATTGAAGCGCGTGAAAATCCTCAAAGCCCCGAACGTGACTACTATATTTGGCGAGATAAACCCAATGATTTAACCTCTACTTTTAGTGGTTCTGCATGGGAATACGATGAAAAGTCTGGTCAATACTATCTACACTTTTTCAGTAAGAAACAACCAGACCTCAATTGGGAAAACGAAGAGCTCCGTCATAAAATCTATGAGATGATGAATTTCTGGATTGATAAAGGGATTGGTGGATTCCGTATGGACGTTATTGACATGATTGGGAAAATTCCTGATCAGAAGATTGTCAACAATGGTCCTATGCTCCATCCCTATCTCAAGGAAATGAATCAGGCTACTTTCGGCGGCAAAGACCTTTTGACAGTAGGGGAGACTTGGGGAGCAAATCCAGAAGAGGCCAAGAAATATTCGAATCCAGAAGGTCAAGAGTTGTCTATGGTCTTCCAATTTGAACATATCTGTCTTCAGTATAAGGAAGGACAACCTAAGTGGCACTACCAAAAAGAGCTAAGTGTAGGGAAATTAAAAGAGATTTTCAACAAGTGGCAAACAGAGCTCGGAGTGGAAGATGGTTGGAACTCCCTATTCTGGAACAACCATGATCTTCCACGCATTGTTTCCATTTGGGGGGATGAGGAGCAATACCGTGAGAAATCAGCTAAAGCTTTTGCGATTTTACTTCATTTGATGAGGGGGACGCCTTATATCTATCAAGGTGAAGAAATCGGTATGACCAATTTCCCATTTGAAAGTTTGGAGCAAGTAGAAGATATTGAATCTATCAACTATGCCAAAGAGGCGCTAGAACAAGGTGTACCGCTAGAGCAAATTATGGATAGTATTCGTGTGATTGGGCGTGACAATGCTCGTACGCCAATGCAGTGGGATGCTACAGATTATGCTGGCTTTTCAAGCACGAAGCCATGGTTAGGAGTCAATCCAAACTATGATGCTATCAATGTTGAGTCTGCTTTAGATGATCCAAACTCTATCTTCTATACCTACCAAAAATTAGTCCAGCTTCGCAAGGAAAATAGCTGGCTGGTTCAAGCTGACTTTGAATTATTAGAAACGGCTGAGAAAGTCTTTGCCTATATTCGCAAGGACGGGGAACGCCGTTTCCTAGTAGTAGCTAACCTCTCAAATCAAGAACAAGAATTTCACTTTAATGGGGTTCTCAAATCAATCTTAGTTGCTAACACCGAGATTCAAGAAAATCTCGAGCAACTAGCACTGGCTTCTTGGGATGCATTCTGTGTCGAATTGACCAATTAAACCTAAAAAACTCAAGTATCCAAGATGCTTGAGTTTTTTCTAAAATAAGTGTAGAAATTTCTTAAAAAAATATTAGTTTGAATTTTCTAAAAAATACCCTTAAAACCCTTGCTTTTATAAAAAAATAGGGTATAATGGTGAAAAATAGTATTTTAAAGGAGAATACCGATGAAATCGAAAAAGTTGCTCGCAGTAGCAGGGATAACGATGAGTGCAGCTCTTCTTTTAGCGGCTTGTGGAAAGACAGAGAAAAAAGCAGATGCTCCTACAACATTTTCATACGTATATGCCATCGATCCATCAACATTGGACTATAGCGTTACTAGTAAAAGTTCAACATCAGACGTCATCGCTAACTTGGTCGACGGACTCTTGGAAAATGACAAATACGGAAACTTGATTCCATCTCTTGCTGAAGACTGGTCAGTTTCAAAAGACGGTTTGACCTATACTTACAAACTACGTAAAGGTGTCAAATGGTATACTTCTGAAGGTGAGGAGTACGCCGAGGTCAAGGCTCAAGACTTTGTGACTGGTTTGAAACATGCTGCTGATGGTAAGTCAGATGGCTTAAGTCTGATCCAAGATTCTATCAAAGGTTTAGCAGAATATGTCAGTGGTGAAAGCAATGACTTCTCAACAGTTGGAGTTAAAGCAATTGACGACTACACTGTTCAATACACCTTGAACCAGCCAGAAAGCTTCTGGAATTCTAAGGTAACAACAGCGACTATGCTCCCAGTTAATGAAGAATTCCTGAATTCTCAAGGTAAAGATTATGGTGCAGCAACACCTTCAGGTATTCTCTATAATGGACCATATATTTTGAAGAACTTCACTTCAAAATCAGTGATCGAGTACGAAAAAAATCCAAATTATTGGGATAAAGACAATGTTAAGATTGACCACATCAAACTTACTTTCTACGATGGATCTGACCAAGAATCATTGATTCGTAGTTTCTCATCAGGAGCTTATACAACAGCTCGTCTCTTCCCAACAAGTTCAAACTTTGATTCAACTAAGCAAGAATACGGGGATAAGATTGTCTATAGTCCGCAAGAAGCGACCAGCTATTACTTTACTTTCAACGTGAATCGTCAGTCTTACAATAAAACTGCAAAGACAGATGAAGCACAAAAGACTTCTACAAAAGAAGCGCTTCTCAATAAAAACTTCCGCCAGGCAATCAACTTTGCTCTTGACCGTCATTCTTACTCTGCACAGATGAATGGTGAAGAAGGAGCGGACAAGATTATCCGTACCAGTCTTGTACCTTATGACTATGTTCAGGTTGGTGAAAAGACCTTCGGTGAATTGGCTCAAGAACAATTAGTAACATACGGAGACCAGTGGAAAGATGTAGCTTTGACAGATGGTAAAGACACTATTTACAATCCAACAAAAGCAAAAGCTGCCTTTGAAAAAGCAAAATCAGAATTGCAAGCTAAAGGTGTAACCTTCCCAATCCATTTGGATATTCCAGTTGAACAGACAGATGTCATTGCTGTTCAACAAACCAACTCCTTCAAACAATCTGTCGAAGCAGCGCTTGGGACTGAAAATGTTGTCATCGATGTGCTTCAAATGACAGATAATGAGAAAATGAGTATTACTTCTCAAGCTAAGGTTCCTTCTCAAAAAGACTATGACTTGAATGGAACTGGTTGGGGACCAGACTATCAAGATCCAGCTACCTATCTAAATATCTTGGATGCTAAGAAGGGTTCTGCCCTTAAACACTTGGGTATCACAAAAGGTAAAGATCCAGAAGTCATGGCTCAAGTTGGACTTGATGAGTACAAGAAACTCTTGGATGATGCAGCATCAGAAACAACCGACCTTAACAAACGATATGAAAAATATGCTAAAGCACAGGCTTGGGTATCTGATAGTTCACTTCTCATTCCTGTAGCATCTTCAGGAGGTTCTCCTACAGTTAGTCGTACAGTACCATTTTCGAAAGCCTACTCTCAAGTTGGTATCAAGGGAGATCCGTTTGTATTTAAAGGTCTAGAGTTGCAAAATGATATTGTAACCACTAAAGAATACGAAGAAGCTCTCAAGAAATGGCAAAAAGAGAAACTTGAAACAAACGCTAAATATCAAAAAGAGTTAGCGAACCACGTTAAATAATCTTAAACAACGATGAAAGAAATCCTGATTTTATGTGGGATTTCTTTCTTTTTTTCGTCTTAGTGACGGGGTGCAAAAAATTAAATAACTTTACTTTTAGTGTGAAATTTGATAAAATAGACTTATGTCATAAAACCTAACATTTAAGGAGAAAATGAATCATGAAACTCAAAAAACGACTGATTGGAGCGGGGTTGACGCTTGCCGCGGCGGTCTTATTGACAGCGTGTGGGAAGTCAGCATCAGATGTTAAAACCTACTCGTCAACATTTGGTGCCGACCCGACAACCTTCAACTACCTGTTGGACTACTCTGGTGATAATACCGCCGTTGTAACCAACTTGGTAGATGGTTTGCTTGAAAATGACAATTATGGAAATCTCATTCCTGCTCTTGCAGAAGATTGGAGTGTTTCAAAGGATGGTTTGACTTACACTTATAAACTTCGTCAAGATGCTAAATGGTTCACTGCTGACGGGGAAGAGTACGCCCCAATTAAAGCACAAGATTTCGTCACAGGTATCAAGTATGCAGCTGATAACAAGAGTCAAGCTCTCGATTTGATTCAGAACTCAATCAAGGGATTAGATGATTATGTGACAGGCGCAAATACTGACTTTTCAAATGTTGGTGTGAAAGCTGTAGATGATTACACTGTCCAATATACCTTGACACGTCCAGAACCATTCTGGAACTCTAAGACTACCAATAGTATCCTCTTTCCTGTCAATGAAGAATTCTTGACTTCTAAAGGTAAAGAATTTGGAGAATTGAAACCAGACAGCATTCTCTACAGTGGTCCTTATTTGTTAAAAGATTTTACATCAAAATCATCACTTGAGTACATGAAGAACCCTCATTACTATGACCAAGAAAAAGTGACGATTGAAAGAGTTAAGTTGGCTTATGTTGATGGTTCTGACCAAGATATGACGATCCGTAATTTCGAAAGCGGAGCCTACTCATCTGCTGGTGTCTACCCAAATAGTTCAAACTTTGCTAAGACAAAGGAAAAATACAAGGACAACATCGTCTATAGCTTGCAGGATGCGACTTCTTGGTACTATAATTTTAACGTTAATCGCCAAACATACAATCATACAGCTAAGACTAGCGATGAGCAAAAACAAGCTACCCAAGATGCGATTTTAAATAAAAATTTCCGTCAAGCAATCAACTTTGCCATTGACCGTACAGCCTATTCGGCTCAGTCTAATGGAGAAGAAGCGGCTAAAAACACTCTTCGTAACACACTTGTGCCACCAACTTTCGTGCAAGTAGGTGACAAGACTTTCGGTGAGACAGTTTCATCTAAGTTGGTAAACTATGGTACGCAGTGGTCAAATATGAATCTTGAAGACGCTCAAGACGGCTACTTCAATAAAGAAAAAGCACAAGCTCAGTTTGCAGAGGCTAAAAAAGAGCTAGAAGCACAAGGTGTGACCTTCCCGATTCATTTGGACTTGCCTGTAGACCAAGTTAACAAAACCTTGCTTCCAAAGATTCATTCGCTGAAACAATCTGTCGAATCAACTCTTGGGGCAGAAAATGTAGTGATTGATGTCGTTCAAATTTCAACAGAAGACTATGCCAATGCGACATTCCAAGCGCCAACCACAGCTGATCATGATTATGACTTGAACTTGGATGGTTGGTCTGCAGACTACCAAGATCCATCGACTTATCTCAATCCTTTCAACGCTGAGGATGGATTCTATCTCAAGATTTTAGGACTTGATCCAAGCAAGGATACTGATAAGATTACAAATATCGGATTGGACCAATATACTCAAAAATTGAAAGCGGCAGATGCAGAAAATACAGACGTAGCCAAACGTTATGAAAATTATGCAGATGCACAAGCTTGGCTGATTGATAGTTCGCTATTGCTCCCTGTAAACTCAAACGGTGGTGGTGCTTCAGTAACACGTGTGACACCATTTACACGAGCTTACTCACTTGTCGGAATCAAAGGTACTGGAAGTAACTATAAGTACATGAAATTGCAAACCGAAGTGGTAACAACTGCTCAATTTGACGAAGCTAAAGCCAAATGGGAACAAGAACGTAAAAACTCAGTCGAAAAGAGTCAAAAAGAATTCGAAAGTCACGTTAAATAATTAAAAATAGAGCTTTTTAAGAGCTCTATTTTTTATTTTAGCTGTTTTTTGAAAACATAAAATGTAGTAGAAACGCTAATAAATATACACTAACTAAATACATTTTCAAAATAAAACGTTTCCTTAACTAATGTAGATAGCCTTTAGAGGTACTTTGTGATATAATTAAATTAAAATGTTTTGAAGAGGTGTTCCATGAAAAGTAGACGCATAAAAAAAAGTAAATCTAGTAAATTTCAGCAGAGCTTAAACATAGGTTTGTTGTTAATCTATGCTGTTCTAGCTTCTTTTTTATTGTTTTTGATTTTTAAATATCAGATTTTAGCGGTTAGCTATTTTAATATTATCTTGGCAGTAGTTTTAGTGCTTATAGCATTATTATCCCTCTTGTTGATAGTTAAGCGCAAAGCCAAGGTGTTCACCTTGATAGTCCTATTGCTCTCAGTTTTATTTAGCTCTGTAGCTTTAGTAGCTGTAAATCGATTTGTTGGACTCGCCAATCAATTTAATGCAACTTCAAATTATTCAAGCTATTCTATGAGTGTTGCAGTACTTGCAGATAGTGAGATTAATAACGTTTCTCAACTTTCTAGTGTAACTGCTCCAACAGGAACAGATGCTGAGAATATTCAAAAATTGATAGATGACATTAAAACAACTCAAAGCAAGGAATTGACAGTTGAGGAAGCTTCTTCTTACCTAGCAGCCTATAAGAGTTTGTTAGATGGAGAAACCAAAGCAATCGTCTTAAACGGTGTTTTTGAAAATCTGATTGAGCAGGAATATCCAGACCACGCTAAAAAGATCAAGAAAATTTATACCAAGGACTTGACCAAGAAAGTGGAAGCGCCTAAGGTAGCTACAGGAAATTCTTTCAATGTTTACATCAGCGGGATTGATACCTATGGTCCTATCAGTTCTGTTTCGCGCTCAGATGTCAATATCATCATGACAGTGAATCAAGATACTAAGAAGATTCTCTTGACGACAACTCCTCGAGATGCCTATGTCCCTATTGCAGATGGTGGAAACAACCAAAACGATAAGTTGACGCATGCGGGTATCTATGGCGTAGATGCTTCTATCCATACCTTAGAAAATCTTTATGGTATCGACTTGAACTATTATGCTCGACTTAATTTCACCTCTTTCTTGAAACTGATTGACCTTCTTGGAGGTGTTGATGTCTATAATGACCAAGAATTCACATCGCGTCATGGGCAATACCACTTCCCAGTCGGCAATGTCCATCTGGATTCTGAACAAGCTTTGGGATTTGTGCGTGAACGTTATTCGCTTGCGGATGGTGATGGGGATCGCGGTCGCAACCAACAAAAAGTCATTGCGGCTATTATCCAGAAATTGACTTCAGCAGAATCTCTAAAAAACTATGACAGTATTATTCAGAGCTTGCAGGATTCAATTCAGACCAATATGCCACCAGAAACAATGGTAGGCCTTGTCAACACTCAGTTGGCAAGCGGAGGAAAATATACCGTTACCAATCAAGATTTGAAAGGGACTGGTCGCATGGGTCTCCCGTCTTATGCTATGCCAGATAGCAATCTTTACATGTTAGAAATCGACCCAACAAGCTTGGAAACTGTTAAAGCAGCCATTAAGGCTACCATGGAAGGAAAATAAGATGATTGATATTCACTCACATATTGTTTTCGATGTTGACGATGGACCTAAAAATAGAGCTGAGAGCAAGGCTCTCCTAGAGGAAGCTTACGCACAAGGTGTTCGAACCATTGTTTCCACCTCTCATCGTAGAAAAGGGATGTTTGAAACACCAGAAGACAAAATTGCGGCTAATTTTAGCGAAGTTAAACAGTTGGCTCAAGAAATCGCACCGGATTTGAACATCGTGTACGGAGCTGAGATTTATTTTTCAAGTGATGTTTTAGAAAAACTTGAACAAAATATCATTCCAAAACTCAATGGAACTCGTTATGCTTTGATCGAGTTTAGCATGAATACACCCTACAGAGATATTCATAGCGCCTTGACCAAAGTTCTCATGTTAGGGATTACACCAGTGGTTGCTCATATTGAGCGCTATCACACCTTGGAAAACGATGAGAAAAAAGTTAGAGAGCTCATCAATATGGGCTGCTATATGCAGATTAATAGCTCGAGTGTCTTAAAACCGCGACTATTTGGTGACACCTACAAGTTTATGAAAAAGCGTGCTAGGTATTTCTTGGACAAGGACTTAGTCCATGTAGTGGCTAGCGATATGCACAATTTAGATAATCGCCCACCGTATATGAGAGAAGCTTATGAGCTCATTGCTAAAAAATACGGATCAGGAAAAGCTCGTGAACTTTTTGAAACAAATCCATCAAAAATAATAAATGACCAACTAATTTAGGAGAAATGATGAAAGAACAAGATAAAATTGAAATTGATGTACTGCAATTAGTAAAAGTGCTTTGGAAACGAAAATTCCTCATCGCCTTAGTTGCACTATTAGCAGGTATAACAGCGTTTGCTTATAGTTCGTTTGTAATCAAACCTCAGTATACCAGTACTACCCGCATCTATGTCGTTAATCGTAACCAGGCAGATAAGCCAGGTTTGACGAACCAAGATTTGCAGGCGGGTGCTTACCTAGTAAAAGACTACCGTGAAATCATCCTCTCTCAGGATGTACTTGAAAAAGTAGTAGCTGATCAAAGTTTAACCATTGATGCAAAAACTCTTGGGAAAAAAGTTTCAGTAACAGTTCCTGCAGATACTCGTATCGTATCCATTTCAGTTCGAGATGGCAAGCCTGAAGAAGCAAGTCGTATTGCCAATGCACTTAGAGAAGTAGCCGCTCAGAAAATTATTTCTGTAACACGGGTGTCAGATGTAACGACACTTGAAGAAGCAAGGCCAGCAACATCGCCATCTTCTCCAAATATTCGTCGAAACACAATGATGGCTACTATAGCAGGTGTAGGATTTGTTGTAGTTATTGTACTTCTAGTCGAATTATTAGATGATCGAGTGAAACGTCCAGAAGATATCGAAGAAGTAATGCACCTCTCGCTTCTAGGTGTTATTCCAAATCTTGAGAAATTAAAGTAAAGAGGGAAATATGGCAAAGTTAGAATTATCAGAACAACGATTACACTCTGTAAAAAAAGCTGAAGAGTATTATAACGCACTACGGACCAATATCCAGTTGAGTGGAGATGGTCTCAAAGTAATTGCCCTTTCTTCAGTTAGACCTGGAGAAGGGAAGTCAACCACTTCAACCAACATAGCTTGGGCATTCGCGCGTGCAGGCTATAAGACACTCCTTATCGATGCCGATATTCGTAATTCGGTAATGTCAGGTGTCTTTAAATCTCGAGAAAAAATTACAGGTTTGACAGACTACTTATCAGGAACCAAAGATTTATCGCATGGTTTGTGTGAAACAAACGTAGAAAACTTGTTTGTCATTCAATCAGGAGCTGTTTCACCAAACCCGACTGCTCTTCTTCAAAGTGACAAATTTGAAGCAATGATTGAGACTTTACGCAAATACTTTGACTATATCATTGTGGATACAGCCCCTATAGGTGTTGTCATTGATGCGGCTATTATCGTACAAAAATGTGATGCCTCTATCCTGGTAACTGAAGCTTCTGCAACAAAACGGAGAGAAGTTCAGAAAGCTAAAGATCAGCTAGAGCAAACAGGAACACCATTCTTAGGAGTTATTCTGAATAAATTTAATATTCAGCTTGAAAAATATGGTTCATATGGTTCATACGGGAACTACGGTTCATACGGGAAGAAATAAGTAGGAAAAAAAGGGAGTAAAAAATGGAAGGAAGGGGTTTCTACAACGTAACTCTAGCGTTTTTGCAGAGTATACTGGTCAGTATATTGGCTTATATACTAATCTCTGTATCTGAAACAGAAATTGTTGCAAAAACGGTTTTTGTTCTGTATTTTCTTCATTTTGCAGCCTTTTATATCAGTGGCTACGGAAAGGATTTTTTTAAACGCAGTCAATCCGTCGAATTGATAGAGATAGTAAAATACATCATCTTTTTTGCATTGCTGATTAGTTTTTCTAGTTTTTTCCTGAAAGACCAATTTGTTATTTCAAGGCGTGGTATGATTTACTTCCTATCTTTGTACGGAGTGTTTAATTATATCCTGAGTTTTGTTATCAAAAAATATTGGGTGCATTTTAATCACAATTTAAAAGGGAGTCGTAAAATTATTTTGATTACTGCGACATCCCGAATTGAAAAGGTGATAGATCGGTTGTTGAGTGCAACTGACGTCGGTGGGAAACTTGTCGCTGTGAGTGTACTAGATAAACCAGATTTTAAACACAATAAAGTAACGGTTATTCCTCGAGAAAACCTCATTAATTATGCAACTCATGAAGTTGTAGACGAAGTTTTTGTGAACCTGCCTAGTGAGGATTATGATATCGGTAGCATTATTTCACAATTTGAAACAATGGGAATTGATGTTACTGTAAATTTAAATGCCTTTGATAAGAATTTAGGTAGAAATAAACAAATCCATGAGATGGCTGGATTGAATGTAGTAACTTTTTCTACAAACTTATATAAACCAAGCCACATAGTTGCCAAACGAATTATTGATATTTTAGGGGCAATTGTTGGGTTAATCATCTGTGGACTAGTAAGCATAGTCCTTGTTCCAATGATTCGAAAAGATGGTGGACCAGCAATTTTTTCTCAGACCCGAATAGGAAAAAATGGTCGTCATTTCACTTTTTATAAATTCCGTTCTATGCGAGTAGATGCGGAAGAAATCAAACAGCAATTGATGGACCAAAATACCATGCAGGGGGGTATGTTTAAGATGGACAATGACCCTCGCGTTACTAAAATTGGACACTTTATTCGAAAGACAAGTTTGGATGAACTGCCCCAATTTTGGAATGTGTTGATTGGTGATATGAGCCTAGTAGGAACTCGACCTCCAACAGTGGACGAATACGAAAAATACACACCTGAACAAAAACGTCGTTTGAGTTTCAAACCAGGAATTACTGGCTTGTGGCAAATTAGTGGTCGTAGTGAAATTACCAACTTTGATGATGTTGTCAAACTAGATGTGGCCTATATCGATGATTGGACAATCTGGAAAGATTTTGAAATTTTATTAAAAACAATAAAAGTAGTGCTGATGAGAGATGGAGCAAAATGATTCTATGAATAAAGTGAGAGAAATTCAATTAGGAGAGTTAACACTTTTAGAAAGTTATATCGATCTTTGTAAAAGACATGATTTGCGTTATTACGCTTTGGGTGGGACATTACTCGGTGCCATTCGTCATAAAGGATTTATCCCATGGGATGACGATATGGATTTAGGAATGCCTAGAAAAGATTATGAAAAATTCTTGTCAATCTGTGAGAAAGAGCTTCCTGAAAGTGTTATTTTAAGACTTCACGATGATAATCTAGGTAATACTTCTATTATGGATACTTCAATCCAAATTCAATTTGGTAATGAATGGTGTAGTCCTTTTATTGATATCTTTCCTTTAGATGGTTATCCAGAAGATGGAATCCATTATTGGTTGCATACGAATAAAATAAAGTTCTATCGTGCCTTGTCTAAAATTTCTGTCATCGATCGCATACATGAGAGAGATAGAGGCTCGTTCGAAAATGCGATTGTAAAAGTTTCAAAAAGTTTGAAATTAAATAAACTTTTAAACACTTCAAAAATTAATAAAAAATTGCAAAGTATCATCAAACAATATGATTACGAGACTAGTACTATGGTCGGAAATGTCTTGGGTTCCTACCGCGAACGAGAACTCGCAAGAAAAGAAGTGTTCGGGGAACCGCAACTACTAGAATTTGAAAGTTTACAAATAAGTTGTCATGCAAATCCCGATGAATATTTGACAAAAATATACGGTGATTACATGCAACTGCCAAAAGAAACTGAGCGTAAGGGTCATTTTGAGTCTACGTGGGGAGATTAAGTTGAATAGTTTTGATTTAATGGGGGTCAGAATTGACCCCTTAACAATGGACGAAACTGTCCAAGCTGTTGAAAAATTTGTTCTTGACCAACGTCCACTCCACTTAATGGGAGTGAATGCAGACAAAATTAATCAATGTCAAACAGATGAATCTATTAAAAAGATTGTTAACGATTCTGAAATTATTAATGCAGATGGGGCTTCAGTTGTTCTTGCTTCCCGTTTTTTGGGTTATCAAGTTCCTGAGAGAGTCGCTGGAATTGATTTGATGCAAAAATTGCTTCATTTAGCTAATGAAAAGTCTTATTCGGTTTATTTTTTTGGTGCCAAAGAAGAAGTTTTAGTAGATATGTTGGAAATCTTTAAGAAAGATTATCCAAATTTACGAGTCCTTGGGCATCGCAATGGTTATTTTTCTGAAGAAGATGAATATGGCATTCAAGAAGACATTCGTGAGAAAAATCCTGATTTTGTTTTTGTTGGGATCACCTCTCCTAAGAAAGAATACATCATTCAAAAATTTATGGATCAAGGTGTTAATTCTGTCTTTATGGGAGTTGGAGGTAGTTTTGACGTTTTATCTGGCCATATTAAACGAGCTCCTCTATGGATGCAAAATGCACATCTTGAGTGGCTGTTCCGAGTGGCAAATGAACCTAAACGTCTCTTTAAACGTTATTTCGTAGGAAATGTCACGTTTATTAAGCGAGTATTAGATGAAAAACGAAAATCAAAAAAATAATATTTTACATATTTCACGTACCATGGATATTGGTGGTGCAGAGAGAATTGTCTACCAATTGAGCTCGGATTTGAAAGACGAGTTTGATAGTGTCCATGTGGCGTCTACTGGTGGGCTTTGGGAGAGCGAACTGGCTGCTCAAGGGATTCAACATCATAAAATTTTAGATATCGATAGTAAAAATCCCGTGAAGGTATTAAAGCTTCTATATTCTATTCGCCAGATTATCAAAAATAATGAGATTACTATAGTTCATACTCATCATCGAATGGCTGCTTTTTATATTCGATTATTAAAATTTGTTTGTCCAAAATTGACACATGTTTATACAGCTCACAATGTCTTTAAAGATAAATTGCCCTTATATAGATTTGCTTTAGGAAATGCTAAAAGTGTAGCAGTAGGAGAAGCAGTAAATAAAAACCTAAAAGAAGACGTAGGAATTACTGATAGTAAGGTTATCTACAATGGAGTTATCTTAAAGAAAACGGATAATCAAGTCGATGATATTGTCGGTTATGATGGGACTAAGCTTGGCTGTATAGCTAGATTGTCTGAACAAAAAGGTTTGACTTATCTTATTGAAGCTATGTCTTTACTTACAACGAAGGATATTCGGTTGTTTATCGTTGGTGATGGTGAGCTTAGAAATGAACTTGAGAATAAGGTTGAAGAGCTACATCTTCAAGATTCGGTAACATTTTTAGGATATCGCCAGGATATAGTAGAATGTATCAATAGTTTTGATTTTCTGGTTTCATCGTCTTTATTTGAAGGTCTAGCTCTAAACATCATTGAAGCTTTTATGAATGGGAAAACGATGGTTGCTACGGATATTCCAGGCATAAATGAAGTAGTTAATGATGAAAATGGAATTCTTGTTCCTGCCAAAAATCCAGGTGCATTAGCTGGTGCCATAGACAAATTAGCAACAGATGTACTGCTAAGAAATCGTCTTGCTTTTCATGCCAAAAAAACTTATGAAGAAAGATTTAGTTATTCAATGTTTTTGGAAAACTATCGAGCATTGTATAGAGAAATACAAGGAGAACCAAAATGAAAAAAGTAATGTTGGTTTTTGGGACACGTCCAGAAGCAATCAAAATGTGTCCGTTAGTAAATGAGTTGAAGGAAAATGATTCAATCAAGACCATTGTCTGTGTAACTGGCCAACACAAGGAAATGCTTGACCAGGTTCTGAATGTCTTTAAGGTTGTTCCTGATTATGATTTGGGGATTATGAAGGCCAATCAAACTCTATTTACAATTACGACCAGTATTCTAGACAAGATTCAAGCAGTTCTTGAACAAGAAAAGCCTGACATTGTTTTGGTTCATGGGGATACAAGTACAACATTTGCCACAGCTTTAGCTGCCTTTTACATGGGTATCAAAGTTGGGCATGTGGAAGCGGGTTTGCGAACTTATAATCTTCAGAGCCCTTTTCCTGAGGAGTTTAACCGTCAAACAACTTCTATTATTGCGGATTATCATTTTGCGCCAACAGAAATGGCCAAGGAGAATCTTCTGAAAGAAGGAAGAAAAAATATCTTTGTGACTGGGAATACTGTTATTGATGCTCTGAAAACAACTGTTCAAGACAACTATCATCATCCTATTTTAGAGTGGGCTAAAGATAGTAAGTTAATTATGTTGACAGCTCACAGACGTGAAAATCTTGGGCAACCAATGGAAAATATGTTTAATGCTGTTAATCGTATTTTAAATGAATTTGAAGATGTAAAAGTTGTTTACCCAATTCATAAAAACCCTAAAGTTCGTGAATTGGCAAGTAAAGTCTTTGGGGATAATGAACGCATGAAAATCATTGAACCTTTAGAAGTTATTGATTTCCATAATTTTATGAACCAAAGTTATATGATTTTAACAGATTCTGGTGGTGTGCAGGAAGAGGCTCCATCCTTAGGGAAACCAGTTTTAGTCATGCGTGATACCACAGAACGTCCCGAAGGGATTGCTGCAGGAACTTTGAAATTAGTTGGAACAGAAGAAGAAAATATTTATAGGAATTTTAAGCTTCTTTTGGAAAATGAAGAGGAATATAACAAGATGAGTAAGGCTAGCAACCCTTATGGGAATGGGACAGCTTGTCAACAGATTGTAGAAGTTATCATGAAGGGATTAGTATAATGGGGAAAGTTTCGATTGTTGTTCCAGTATACAACGTTGAAGATTATTTGAAATATTGTGTTGATAGCTTAATTAATCAATCGTACAAGGATATTGAGATTATTTTGGTAGATGATGGCTCTACTGATGATTCTGGAAGAATATGTGATAAGTATGCCCAAGAAGATGACCGTATTAGAGTCCTGCATATTGAGAATGGAGGTCTTTCTAATGCTCGAAATACGGGTGTAAAATTTGCTTCTGCTGAGTGGATAATTTTCATTGATTCTGATGATTACTATGATCGTAGAACTGTTGAGTATTTAGTGCAACTTCAAAAGAAGTATGCTGTTGATCTTGTTGCAACTTCCGTCATTGAAGTTAGGGACTTCCAAAGTGAGGATTTTTCAGGTTCATTAACTAACATAGATTCTTTGAAATTAGATCGCTATACAGCTTTGAAAGAGATGTTTTATGGAAATATAGTTGGAACTCATCCAGGGGGAAAACTATACAAAAAAGAAATCTTGCTGAAGTTTCCTTTTCCAGAGGATATGATCTATGAAGATTTGGCTGTCTCTTTTGAGCATATCGGAGCATGTAATGAAATTGCCGTAGGATGCATCAATTTATACAAATATTATCGAAGACCTGGAAGTATTGTCAATTCTTCTTATAGTGATAAATTTTTAGACTTCTATAAGGCTATAGAGATGAACAGAGAATTTGTTCAGAGAGATTATCCTAATGATAAGGAAATGAAGAAAGCACTTACTGTACGTTATGTCTTTAAGGGGTTACATGTAGTACATGCTATGCTGAGTTCAGGTATGTATGAGGAAATTAATAAAATCAGAAAAGAATATACTAGATACTTCAATGATATAATTCCTAATCCAAATATAACTGGTAAAAATAAAGTAAAATATTTGCTATTCTTATGTTCTAGCAAATTATATAATGCTGTTCGAAGGAAGGTTGGATGACTTAATTTTCAGGTGAGCATATGAAAATAACATTAAAATTATCAGATACATTATATTATTTATCGTACTTTATTTGGTTGTTCTTTATCTTCATTTCCCAAACAAGCTTAGTTAATAAATTTCCTGTAATATATAAGCTTAGAATACTTGCTATGGTAGTTAGTATCATTTTACTATTTGTAAAATTTTTATGTGAAAAACACACTATAGAATTTATACTAACCTATTTTGGAGCTCTTTGTTTAGGGATGGCAATCGGGATTACAGTTCATAAACCCTACTATGCTTTGATGGTTATTTCAACAATCTTATTGATAGTTTCTATAAAAAATGTAAATTTTAGAAATGTACTGATTTTATGGTCTTCATCAATAGCTTTATTCATGTTTCTGATATTTGGGTTGGTAAAATTAAACCTTATAGAAAATAGCTTGAGAATTCAATCAGGTGGGAGAGTTAGATTTAGTCAGGGATATTTTTATGTCAGTTTTGGAGCAAATTATCTTTTTCATCTAACACTAGTTTACTTATATATACGATTAAGTAAAATTAAGTTTTGGGAAATTTTGAGTTTGGGGCTACTAAATTACTATTTTTATATTAATACAGATACAAAATCAGCTTTTTATAGTGCTATTTTGTCCCTAGTGTTGGTATATTTATTTAAAAATAAAACGTTGAGTCCGAAGTTATTGAGTATAATGGGACGATTTGTATTAACAGTAGGGATTCTCCTTCCAATAGCGCTAACTTATTTTTATAATGGAAGTAGTAAATTCTTTCACACTCTAAATATTTTCCTGACAGGTAGATTAAGCTTAGGTCATAAAGCATGGTCTTTATTTGGAGTACATCTATTTGGTCAGAGGATTGATTGGGCGCTTCAACAAAGCACAACATCTGTTTTTGATGACTACTTATATGTGGATTCTTCCTTTGTAAATATTTTATTGCACTATGGAGTTATATTGTTAATTGTCATCTGGTTTTCTTATTATCAGTTGATTAAAAGAGAGTATTTTAACACAATTGAAATGCTTGTGTTTGTTGTGTTAATTATCCATTCAATGTTTGATCCACAATTCTTTGAATTAATGTACAATCCGTTATTGCTATTGATTGGTGTTTCTTGGACTATGGACAGGCACAAGTATCAGGAAGGTTTAAACTGATTTTTATCTGAAAGTTAACTTTGTGTATGGGGTGCATCGGTTTGAACTTTTAGTGTAGAGATTTTCGAATCAATATTTATAAAAAACGTATAAAGGAAATCATTCGTAGTGGTTATAGGTTATAAGATATTCTAAGGTCATACGATTTTTTGCGTTTCAAATAGTATTCTAATGAGGAAGGTCCCTTTATGAAAGTTCTTAAAAATTATGCATATAATCTCTCGTACCAACTTTTGGTTATTCTTCTCCCAATTATTACGACTCCCTATGTGACGCGGGTCTTTTCTTCGGATGATTTAGGAACTTATGGTTATTTTAATTCCATTGTCACCTACTTTATTCTATTAGCGACTCTGGGAGTTGCTAATTATGGAACCAAGGTCATTTCAGGGCATCGCAAGGAAATCGAAAAAAACTTTTGGGGAATCTACTCCCTGCAATTAGGTGCAACTCTTCTTTCTCTAACCTTGTATGGCCTTCTTTGTATGGCTCTTCCCTTTATGCAAAATCCGGTAGCCTATATTCTAGGCTTGAGTTTAGTTTCTAAAGGTTTAGACATCTCATGGCTCTTTCAAGGGTTGGAGGATTTTCGAAAGATTACTGTTCGAAACATCACGGTTAAAATCGTTGGGGTCACCTCTATCTTTCTCTTTGTCAAGTCTGCAAATGATCTTTACCTCTATGTTTTTTTACTAACCATATTTGAGCTTTTGGGGCAATTAAGTATGTGGTTGCCTGCTCGAGAGTTTATCGGTAGACCTCATTTTGACATAGAATATGCTAGGCATCATTTGAAACCTGTCATCTTATTGTTCCTTCCGCAAGTGGCGATTTCCTTGTATGTAACGCTAGATCGTACCATGCTTGGAGCCTTAGCTTCTACAAAAGATGTAGGGATTTATGACCAGGCTCTAAAGTTGGTAAATATCCTTCTGACCTTAGTAACTTCCTTGGGAAGTGTTATGTTGCCACGTGTCGCTCATTTGTTAGCGACAGGTGATCATAAGGCAGTCAACAAGATGCATGAAATGTCCTTCCTCATCTATAATTTAGTGATTTTTCCAATGATGGCAGGAATCTTGATTGTCAATGATGATTTTGTTCAGTTTTTCCTTGGTCAAGATTTTCAGGATGCACGTTATGCAATCGCCATTATGATCTTCCGTATGTTCTTTATCGGTTGGACCAATATCATGGGAATTCAGATACTGATCCCTCATAATCAAAATAAAGAATTCATGATTTCAACAACAGCTCCCGCAATTATCAGTGTAGGTTTGAACTTACTATTCCTTCCTAAACTTGGCTATATCGGAGCAGCCATTGTTTCTGTTTTGACAGAAGCGCTAGTATGGGCGATACAATTATACTTTACCCGTAGATACCTAAAAGAAGTTCCGATTATGGGATCTATGATAAAAATTGTAGTAGCATCCGCTATCATGTATGGCATTCTGCTAGGTTCAAAAACAGTGATACATTTTTCACCAACCCTAAATGTTCTAGCATTTGCAGTGCTTGGTGGAATCATTTATCTTTTTGCAATTCTATCTCTGAAAGTGGTAGATGTAAAAGAATTAAAACAACTTATTAAAAAATGACGGAGTTAACTATGTACGATTATCTTATCGTTGGTGCAGGTTTGTCTGGAGCAATCTTCGCACACGAAGCTACAAAACGTGGTAAAAAAGTAAAAGTGATTGACAAACGTGATCACATCGGTGGAAATATCTACTGTGAAAATGTTGAAGACATCAATGTCCACAAGTATGGTGCCCACATTTTCCATACTTCTAACAAAAAAGTGTGGGACTATGTCAACCAGTTCGCTGAATTCAATAACTATATCAACTCACCAGTGGCTAACTACAAGGGAAGCCTCTACAATCTTCCTTTCAACATGAATACCTTTTATGCCATGTGGGGAACCAAGACACCACAAGAAGTTAAGGACAAGATAGCAGAGCAAACGGCTGATATGAAAGATGTTGAGCCTAAAAACCTTGAAGAACAAGCAATCAAGTTGATTGGTCCGGATATCTATGAAAAATTGATCAAGGGCTACACAGAAAAACAATGGGGACGTTCAGCAACAGAACTTCCACCATTTATCATCAAGCGCCTTCCAGTGCGTTTGACTTTTGATAACAACTACTTTAATGACCGTTACCAAGGAATTCCAATCGGTGGATACAACGTCATCATCGAAAACATGCTTGGTGATGTGGAAGTAGAGCTTGGCGTTGATTTCTTTGCTAATCGTGAAGAATTGGAAAGCTCTGCTGAAAAAGTTGTCTTCACAGGGATGATTGACCAGTACTTCGACTACAAGCATGGGGAGTTGGAATACCGCAGCCTTCGTTTTGAACACGAAATCTTGGATGAGGAAAACTATCAAGGTAATGCAGTGGTCAACTACACCGAGCGTGAAATTCCTTATACTCGAATCATTGAGCACAAGCACTTCGAGTATGGTGCTCAACCGAAAACGGTTATCACTCGTGAGTACCCAGCTGATTGGAAACATGGAGATGAACCATACTATCCAATCAATGATGAAAAGAATAACGCCATGTTTGCTAA
Source organism: Streptococcus infantis ATCC 700779 (assembly GCF_000187465.1). Classification (GTDB taxonomy): domain Bacteria; phylum Bacillota; class Bacilli; order Lactobacillales; family Streptococcaceae; genus Streptococcus; species Streptococcus infantis. The sequence continues at coordinate 1,870,363 of NZ_GL732439.1, forward strand.
GTACCAAGAAGAAGCAGCCAAAAATGACAAGGTCATCTTCTGTGGACGCCTAGCAGACTATAAATACTACGACATGCACGTGGTTATTGAACGTGCTTTAGAAGTAGTAGCAAATGAGTTTGATTAAGAGAAACGATAATTTATGAAATATTACTTAAAAGAAGAATTCCTGCATGATGTCAACGCAAAGAACGCGGGAAATAAAGCACGCAATGACGTAGAAAGTATTGTGAAAGAAGAAGGCTATCACCCCTTGATCTTTTCCGTCGACAATTGGTATCAAATGAGTACCCTTGCGGCTCAACGCCATAAGGCAAAGGCTTTTGGACAAGCCTTGGATCAACTAAAGCAAGGAGATGAGTTATTGATCCAGTTTCCAATGCTTCACCATAGCTTTTTCTCCACACATTTGGTCAAAAAAGCGCAAAAAAGAGGGATTAGAGTCTATCTTTTGATTCATGACCTAGAAGTGCTCCGCCATGCCAACATGACTTCACTACCTTTAAAACACAGAATTCGGATGTACCTTCAAGAAGCAAGTTTTCTCAAAGCAGCTGATGGGATTATCGCCCACAACCCGGTTATGAAATCTGTTTTAGTGGATAAGGGAATTGAGGAAGATAAGATTGTCAGCCTTGGCATTTTTGACTATTTAATTCCAGATTTTCAAGAAAAGACAACTCAAACAAAAGACCAACCAATTATTGTAGCAGGTAATTTGGCTCAGGAAAAAGCGGGTTATCTTTATAAACTTCCTGCAGAACCTTCTTATAATCTCTATGGTGTTGGATTTGATAAGAATAGAGCTTTGGAGAATGAGGCTTACTTTGGTTCTTTCTTACCTGATGAACTACCTTCAGCCCTTGAGGGTGGCTTTGGACTTGTATGGGATGGCGATAGTGCTGAAACATGTAGTGGTGTATTCGGAGAGTACCTCCGTTATAACAATTCTCACAAGGCGTCCCTTTATTTGGCATCTGGATTCCCACTTATAGTGTGGAAACAGTCTGCCTTGTCTCGTTTTGTGTTTGAGAATGGCTGTGGGATTGCAGTAGAATCGCTTCATGATTTAAAAAACACGATCGAAAATCTATCAGATGCAGATTATCAAGAATTGGTTGCTAATGCAAAAAAAATTGGTAAAAAAATACGAGATGGTTTTTATCTAACCAGTGCTCTTAAACAATTAACAAAATAAGAAGTCTATTTGGACTTCTTATTTTGTTACAAAGTTAATCATTCTAGTATATAAGTTAGAAAAGAAGTGATTTATTTTTAGGGACAATTTAAGTATTTCATCTTAACGTAAAATTGAAATGAACTTGGCATGAAATACTTGAAAAAATACAATAAGTTACATCGCATTTTTCAGCTTTTCTGACATTTTTACACTGTTTTTCATAGAAAAAATAAAAAAGAGGGACTTGTAATGGAATATTAAAATAAATTTAATGAAAAACCTTCGATAAAATCACAAAAAATTAGGCACGAATCGGATTTTTGTGATATAATATTCTGTGAATAGCTATGCCTTCTTGTAGCTATTAAAAAATCAAAGTGTGAAACTTGGAAGATAGAGAGGACGCAATGTAATGACTAGAAATGGTTTCTTTACAGGCTTAGATATTGGAACAAGCTCAATTAAAGTGTTAGTTGCTGAGCTTGTAGATGGTGAAGTAAATGTAATCGGTGTTAGTAACGCCAAAAGTAAAGGTGTCAAGGATGGGATTATCGTTGACATCGAAGCCGCAGCAACGGCTATCAAATCTGCTATTTCTCAAGCAGAAGAAAAAGCAGGGATTTCAATCAAATCAGTAAATGTTGGACTTCCAGCAAACTTGTTGCAAGTGGAACCAACTCAGGGAATGATTCCTGTAACATCAGATACAAAAGAAATTACAGATCAAGATGTTGAGAATGTTGTCAAATCAGCTTTGACTAAGAGTATGACACCTGATCGTGAAGTGATTACGTTTGTGCCAGAAGAATTTGTAGTAGACGGTTTCCAAGGCATTCGCGACCCTCGTGGTATGATGGGTGTTCGTTTGGAAATGCGTGGACTTCTCTATACAGGTCCAAGAACCATTCTTCACAACCTTCGTAAAACTGTAGAACGTGTTGGAGTTCAAGTCGATAACGTGATTATTTCACCACTTGCAATTGTAAACTCTGTTCTTAACGAAGGCGAACGTGAGTTTGGAGCGACTGTTATCGATATGGGTGGTGGTCAAACAAGTGTTGCTACTATCCGTAACCAAGAGCTACAATACACAAATGTTTATCAAGAAGGTGGCGATTACGTCACTAAAGACATTTCAAAAGTTCTTAAAACTTCTAAGAAGATTGCAGAAGGTTTGAAGCTTAACTACGGTGAAGCTTATCCACAACTTGCAAGCAAAGAAACTTTCCAAGTTGAAGTTATCGGTGAAGTAGAACCTGTAGAAGTTACAGAAGAATACTTGGCTCAAATTATTTCAGCTCGATTGAAACACATCTTTGAACAAATCAAACAAGATTTGGAAAGAAGACATTTGTTGGACTTGCCAGGTGGTATTGCTCTGATTGGTGGAAATGCTATTCTACCAGGTATCGTTGAGCTTGCCCAAGAAGTACTTGGAGTTCGTGTGAAACTTTACGTTCCAAACCAAGTAGGTATCCGCAATCCTGCATTTGCTCATGTGATTAGTTTGTCAGAATTTGCTGGAAGTCTTACAGAAGTGAATGTTTTAGCTCAAAGAGCTATCAGAGGAGATCAAGTTCTACGTCAACAACCAATTGACTTCAGAACTTCAAGTCAGGAAAAACCTGCAACTTCTCAACGTCCAGTGTTTGGTACAACTTCAACTGAATCAGCAGAACCAACTTATACAGTTGAATCAGCAACTCCAAATCAATCAGAAGAAAAACCAAAATTGACTGACCGATTCCGTAGCTTAATCGGAAGCATGTTTGATGAATAGGATAGAGGAATAAAATATGACATTTTCATTTGATACAGCAGCAGCACAAGGTGCAGTAATTAAAGTAATTGGTGTCGGTGGTGGCGGTGGAAACGCCATTAACCGCATGGTTGACGAAGGCGTTTCAGGTGTTGAGTTCATCGCAGCCAACACGGATGTACAAGCCTTGAGCAGTACAAAAGCTGAAACAGTTATCCAACTTGGTCCAAAATTAACTCGTGGACTTGGTGCTGGAGGACAGCCTGAAGTTGGTCGTAAGGCTGCTGAAGAAAGCGAAGAAGCAATTACTGAAGCTATCAGTGGTGCAGATATGGTCTTCATCACTGCTGGTATGGGTGGTGGTTCTGGTACAGGTGCTGCACCAGTTATCGCTCGTATCGCTAAAGGTTTAGGTGCTTTGACTGTCGGTGTTGTGACACGTCCATTCGGTTTCGAAGGAAGCAAACGTGGTCAATTCGCAGTCCAAGGGATCAACGAACTTCGTGAACATGTTGATACTCTCTTGATTATCTCAAACAACAACTTATTAGAAATTGTTGATAAGAAAACTCCACTTCTTGAAGCTTTGTCTGAAGCAGATAATGTTCTTCGTCAAGGTGTTCAAGGGATTACAGATTTGATTACAAATCCTGGTTTGATCAACTTGGACTTCGCAGACGTGAAGACAGTAATGGCAAACAAAGGAAATGCCCTTATGGGTATCGGTATCGGTAGCGGAGAAGAGCGTGTTATAGAAGCAGCTCGTAAAGCTATCTACTCACCACTTCTTGAAACAACTATTGATGGAGCAGAAGATGTTATCGTTAACGTAACTGGTGGTTTGGATATGACTTTGATTGAAGCAGAAGAAGCTTCTGAAATCGTCAATCAAGCTGCTGGGCATGGCGTAAATATCTGGCTCGGTACTTCTATTGATGAATCAATGAAAGATGAAATCCGTGTAACTGTTGTTGCAACTGGAGTTCGTCAAGATGCAGTCGAAAAAGTTGTAGCGCCACAACCAAGACAAGCGTCATTCCGTGAACCAGTAAAATCTGGACATACACACACTTATGACCGTCATTTTGATTTGGCAGAAACAGCTGAACTTCCAACTCCTTCACAACGTCACACTGAAGCGCCTAAAGCATCAGCTTTTGGTGACTGGGACTTGAGACGTGATTCAATTGTTCGTCAAGGTGAATCAGTCGTATCTCCAGTTGAGCGTTTTGAAGCACCGGCTTCTGACGAAGACGAGTTGGAAACACCACCATTCTTTAAAAACCGTTAATAGAGATGGATTTAAAAGAAAATACAAATCAGGTATTTCAACAGGTTACAAAAGCAATTCAAGAAACCGGCCGTGAAGACGGTTCGGTTTCTGTAATTGCCGTAACAAAATATGTTGATATTGTAACTGCAGCAAATTTGATTGATCAAGGAGTCAAACACATCGGTGAAAATCGTGTTGATAAATTTCTTGAAAAGTATCATGCCTTAAGTGATAAAGGTGTTACTTGGCACTTGATTGGTAGCTTACAAAGAAGAAAAGTCAAGGATGTTATTCCTTTTGTTGATTATTTTCACGCTTTAGATTCTTTGAAATTAGCCCAAGAGATTCAAAAACGTGCCGATCGAACCGTTAAATGTTTTTTGCAGGTCAATATTTCTGGAGAGGAAAGCAAGCATGGTTTTTCAAAAGAAGAACTATTGACAGTCTTGCCAGACTTGTCTAGCTTGGATCAAATCGAGTATGTTGGTCTCATGACCATGGCTCCCTTTGAGGCCCAAACAGAAGAGTTGCAAAAAATCTTTAAAGAAACGCAAGAGTTGCAACAATACATTCGTGAACAACAATTCCCCAATATGCCAATGACAGAACTAAGTATGGGAATGAGTCGTGACTACAAAGAAGCGATTCAGTGTGGCTCAACTTTTGTTCGAATTGGTACAGCATTTTTTAAATAGGAAATAATCATGTCATTAAAAGATAAATTTGATAAATTTATAGATTACTTTACAGAAGATGGAGATGAAGTTGCTTCAGAAGTTGTAGCTGCACAACCTGAACGTTCACTAGCTTCGGTTCCTCAAAAAAGAGAATTGCCACAGCAAGCTGCTGCTCAAGATTCTTCTTCAGTCGGAGCAAAAGAGAAAAATATTACAAAACTTCATGCCCGTCAGCAACAACTAGCAATTGAAAGTCATCACTCTACTGAAAAAGTAACCATCGATGTTCGTTACCCACGCCGTTACGAAGATGCAACAGATATTGTTGATTTGTTGGCTGGAAATGAAAGTATCTTGATTGACTTCCAATATATGACAGAAGTTCAAGCTCGTCGTTGTTTGGATTACTTGGATGGAGCACGTCATGTCCTTGCTGGTGAGTTAAGAAAAGTAGCGAACACAATGTATCTTTTGACACCTGTTGGTGTTGTGGTAAACATTGAAGATATTCGTTTACCTGAAGAAGCTCAAAGCGAAGAATACGACTTTGACATGAAGAGAAATAGAGTACGTTAATGTTTCTAATAATTCGTTTTATCCAAAATGCTACAGATATCTATTCACTGATACTTGTAGCTTTTGCTCTATTATCATGGTTTCCAAATGCCTATAACACACAGTTGGGGAAATTTTTAGAGACTTTGTGTAAACCAATTCTTGAACCTCTAAAACGTCTACCTCTTCAAATTGCAGGTTTGGATTTCTCTGTTTGGATAGCTCTAATTCTCTTGCGCATGATTAGTCGCTATCTTATCAATTTGCTAGTCATATTATGAGCAAGGAACTTTACCAACATTTCGCAACGGAGGATATTCCATTCATCGATAAGGGCTTGGAATGGTTGAATCAAGTCGAGGAGCACTATGCACCGATTTTATCTCCTTTTATAAATCCTCACCAAGTATTTATCTTGGAAACTTTAGGAAATAATAGAGGGATAAAAGTCTTCTCTAGTACGAGTTATATCTCTTCGGAATACGCTAGGGTTATTTTAGCGCCCGATTACTTCACGCCAAGTTTGGAAGATTTTGAAATGACCTTGCTTGAGATTGTTTATCCCAGCAAGTTTCAGCAACTGACCCATTCAAAGATATTGGGTACAGTTCTCAATCGACTAGGGATTGACCGTAAGTTATTCGGAGACATTCTGGTGACAGAAGATAAAGCCCAAATTATTGTCGATCGAAGATTTACCACTCTTTTCCAAGATGGAATTCAAAAGATTTCCAAGTTGCCTGTAAGTTTAGTAGAACGCCCTTTTTCAGATATGATAGAATCTAAAGACGAGTATCAAGAAAAAGAAGTCTTGGTTTCAAGTCTTCGTCTGGATACCTTCTTATCTAGCATATTGAAATTATCTCGTTCCCAAACTTCGGCTCTGGTTGAAAAAAAGTTGGTTCAAGTCAACTATCATATAGTTGAAAAATCGGACTATCCGGTAAAAATTGGTGATTTAATCAGTGTCAGACGCTTTGGTCGAATTATCTTACTTAAAGAAAACGGTCAAACCAAAAAGGATAAGAAAAAATTAACAGTCCAGCTACTATTAAGCAAGTGAGAATAAACATGTCAATTACACCACAAGAAATTAGTGATAAAGCTTTCTCAAGATCATTCAGAGGCTACAATCAGGAAGAAGTTGACCTATTTCTAGATAAGATTTATTTTGAATTAGAGGAATTAATCCGAAACAAAGAGGAAACTGAACTCTACATCAAAAAACTAGAAGAACGTCTTTCCGACTATACGACTGATATTCCTAAAAGAACAGTAACAAACGAGCAAGAACCAGAAGCAATTCATGATTCTATTTTTTATTAAATAAGTGAGGAAAAATATGCCAATTACATCGTTAGAAATTAAGGATAAAACCTTTGGTGTTCAGTTTAGAGGTTTTAACCGTGAAGAAGTTGATGAATTTTTAGATATTGTTGTTCGTGACTATGAAGGTTTGGTTCGTAGTAATCATGAAAAAGAACAGCACATTAAAAATTTAGAAGAGCGTCTATCTTATTTTGATGAAATCAAAGATTCATTGAGTCAGTCAGTATTGATTGCTCAAGACACAGCTGAACGTGTGAAACAAGCTGCGAACGACCGTTCTAATAACATCATTAAGCAGGCTGAGCAAGATGCCCAACGCTTGCTTGATGAAGCAAAATACAAAGCCAATGAAATTTTGCGACAAGCAACAGATAATGCTAAAAAAGTTGCTGTAGAAACTGAAGAGTTGAAGAACAAGAGTCGCGTCTTCCACCAACGTTTGAAATCAACAATCGAAAGTCAGTTGGCTATTGTTGATTCATCAGATTGGGAAGAAATTTTGCGTCCGACTGCAACTTATCTTCAAACGAGCGACGAAGCATTCAAGGAAGTCGTCCAAGAGGTTCTAGGTGAAGATGTATCTTCATATCATGATGAAGAACCAATTGACATGACTCGTCAATTTTCTCCAGAAGAAGTTGCAGAACTTCAAGCGCGTATTGAAGCAGCTAACAAAGAATTGTTAGAGGCTGAACAAGCTGCTGAAGAGTCAACTGAAGTTGAAGTTCAGCCAGTTGCTGAAACTCCTGTTGAACCAGCACATGAGGAAGGACCTCAAGATGATGCTGACACTCAACAAGAATCAGTTCTAATTTTATAAGAATCTCATTAGAGAACAAGAATTTATCAATCAAATTTCTAGCGAGTAGGAGATGGTGGAAGTCCTACAATCCCTGTTGGTAAATTTATCCTCTCTTAGTATCAAATCTGAAAATAGTAAGATTTGACGTTGCCCACGTTACGGGAAAAGAGGGAAAGAGACTAGGTCTTTTTCCGAACAAAGGTGGTACCACGATTTTCGTCCTTTTTGCGAGTCGTGGTTTTTATATTGTCAATTTACATTAAAGGAGTACTAATGAAACTTAAAGAAACCCTCAATCTTGGGAAAACAGAATTTCCAATGCGTGCCGGCCTTCCGAGCAAAGAGCCAGTTTGGCAAAAGGAATGGGAGGAAGCAAAACTCTATCAACGTCGTCAAGAATTAAATGAAGGAAAACCGCATTTCACGCTTCATGATGGCCCTCCGTATGCCAACGGGAACATCCACGTAGGACATGCCATGAACAAGATTTCTAAAGATATCATTGTTCGTTCTAAGTCTATGTCAGGCTTTTATGCACCTTACATCCCAGGTTGGGATACTCATGGTTTGCCAATCGAGCAAGTTTTAGCAAAACAAGGTGTTAAACGCAAAGAGATGGACTTGGTTGAGTACTTGAAACTCTGCCGTGAATACGCTCTGTCTCAAGTAGATAAACAACGCGAAGACTTTAAACGTTTGGGTGTTTCTGGTGACTGGGAAAATCCATATGTAACACTAACTCCTGACTATGAAGCAGCGCAAATCCGTGTCTTCGGTGAAATGGCTAATAAATGCTACATCTACCGTGGAGCGAAGCCTGTTTATTGGTCTTGGTCATCTGAGTCTGCGCTTGCAGAAGCGGAAATTGAATACCATGACTTGGTTTCTACGTCCCTTTACTATGCCAATAAGGTAAAAGATGGTAAAGGTGTCCTTGATACAGATACTTACATCGTCGTTTGGACAACAACTCCATTCACCATCACGGCTTCTCGTGGTTTGACTGTTGGTGCGGATATTGATTACGTCTTGGTGCAACCAGCTGGTGAATCTCGTAAGTTTGTGGTTGCTTCAGAATTGTTGAATAGTTTGTCTGAGAAATTCGGTTGGTCTGACGTTCAAGTTTTAGCTACTTACCGTGGTTCAGAATTGAATCAAATTGTGACAGAGCACCCATGGGATACAGCAGTAGATGAACTCGTTATCCTTGGTGACCACGTTACAACTGATTCTGGTACTGGTATCGTCCATACAGCTCCTGGTTTTGGTGAGGATGACTACAATGTCGGTGTTGCTAATGGGCTTGAAGTCGCAGTCACTGTTAACGAACGCGGGATCATGATGGCCAATGCAGGTGCAGAGTTCGAAGGCCAATTCTACGACAAGGTTGTGCCAACGGTTATTGAAAAACTTGGTGATTTACTCCTTGCTCAAGAAGAAATCTCTCACTCTTACCCATTTGACTGGCGTACGAAAAAACCAATCATCTGGCGTGCAGTGCCTCAATGGTTTGCTTCTGTATCTAAATTCCGCCAAGAAATCTTGGACGAAATTGAAAAAGTGAAGTTCCACTCAGAATGGGGTAAAGTCCGTCTTTACAACATGATTCGTGACCGTGGTGACTGGGTTATCTCTCGTCAACGTGCTTGGGGAGTTCCTCTTCCAATCTTCTACGCAGAAGATGGCACACCAATCATGACAGCTGAAACCATCGAGCATGTTGCTCAACTCTTTGAAGAACATGGTTCCATCATCTGGTGGGAACGTGATGCCAAAGACCTTTTGCCAGAAGGATTTACCCATCCAGGTTCACCAAATGGTGAGTTCAAGAAAGAAACAGACATCATGGACGTTTGGTTTGACTCAGGTTCTTCATGGAACGGAGTTGTGGTTAACCGTCCAGAACTCAAATACCCAGCTGACCTCTACCTTGAAGGTTCTGACCAATACCGTGGTTGGTTCAACTCATCACTCATCACATCTGTTGCCAACCATGGTGTAGCACCATACAAACAAATCTTGTCACAAGGTTTTGCCCTTGACGGTAAAGGTGAGAAGATGTCTAAATCTCTTGGGAATACCATTGCTCCAAGCGATGTTGAAAAACAATTTGGTGCAGAAATCTTGCGTCTCTGGGTAACCAGTGTAGATTCAAGTAACGACGTCCGTATCTCTATGGATATCTTGAGTCAAGTCTCTGAAACATACCGTAAGATCCGTAACACCCTTCGTTTCTTGATTGCCAACACTTCTGACTTTAACCCAGCTGAGGATTCAGTCGCTTACGAAGAACTTCGTTCTGTTGATAAGTACATGACTATCCGCTTTAACCAGCTTGTTAAGACTATTCGTGACGCTTATGCTGACTTTGAATTCTTGACAATCTATAAGGCGCTTGTTAACTTTATCAACGTTGATTTGTCTGCCTTTTACCTTGACTTTGCCAAAGATGTTGTCTACATCGAAGGTGCAAAATCACTTGAACGTCGTCAAATGCAAACAGTCTTCTACGACATTCTGGTCAAAATCACCAAACTCTTGACACCAATTCTTCCTCACACTGCTGAAGAAATCTGGTCATATCTCGAGTTTGAAACAGAAGACTTTGTTCAATTATCAGAATTACCTGAAGCACAAACATTTGCCAACCAAGAGGAAATCTTGGATACATGGGCAGCCTTTATGGACTTCCGTGGACAAGCTCAAAAAGCCTTGGAAGAAGCTCGTAATGCAAAAGTAATCGGAAAATCACTTGAAGCTCACTTGACAGTTTATCCAAATGAAGTGGTTAAAACTCTTCTTGGAGCTGTTGATAGCAATGTAGCCCAACTCTTGATCGTGTCAGACTTGACTATCGCAGAAGGACCAGCTCCAGAAGGTGCGGTTGCTTTCGAAGATGTAGCCTTCACGGTTGAGCGTGCGGCTGGTGAAGTTTGTGATCGTTGCCGTCGTATCGATCCAAGTACAGCAGAGCGTAGCTATAATGCAACCATCTGTGATCACTGTGCAAGCATCGTTGAAGAAAACTTTGCAGACATAGTAGCAGAAGGATTTGAAGCTAAATAATCTAACAAAAATACAGGAGAAATTCCTGTATTTTTTTAAAAAATAAAAACTTTAATAAAAATATGGTATAATATACCTTATTAAAATAAAAGGAGATATTTATGAAGACAAAAACACTAGCACAAGTAGATGGCTTTATTGGTATTATTGCAGGAGCTATTTTAGCTTTCTTACCAGTTTTTATTATTTTTCTTGCAGCCATTTCTGAAGATGAAGATTTTGCAGGAGTAGTATTGGGAATTATTTTCATTGTGTTCTCTTTAGTGAAAATTGCAACTCTCATTCTTGGAATCCTCTCACTTGTCTACTATAAGGATGATAATCGTATTTCACTAGCACCATCGATTCTATTTATCGTTGGATCTGTAGTTGCCTTGATTCCTTTCCTTGGGTGGATTGGCGGAATCGTCCTTGTCATTGGTGGAGCTTTGTACCTAGCAAGCTTGAAACAATTCAAAATTGAAGGATAAGTTATTCTAGGAGAAGAGTCGAAGAGCTCTTCTCTTTTTCGTTGATTTTAACTAGCTTTTTTGTGAAAAATTGTGTAAAATAGAATAGATAAACGAGGGTAACCTCGAAAAATAAAAGGAGAATCCAACTAATGGTAAAATTGGTTTTCGCTCGCCACGGTGAGTCTGAATGGAACAAAGCTAACCTTTTCACAGGATGGGCTGACGTAGATCTTTCTGAAAAAGGAACTCAACAAGCTATCGATGCTGGTAAATTGATCAAAGAAGCTGGTATTGAATTTGACCAAGCTTACACTTCAGTATTGAAACGTGCAATCAAAACAACTAACCTTGCACTTGAAGCATCTGACCAACTTTGGGTTCCAGTTGAAAAATCATGGCGCTTGAACGAACGTCACTACGGTGGTTTGACTGGTAAAAACAAAGCTGAAGCTGCTGAACAATTTGGTGATGAGCAAGTTCACATCTGGCGTCGTTCATACGATGTATTGCCTCCAGCAATGCCTCGTGATGATGAGCACTCAGCTCACACAGACCGTCGTTACGCTTCACTTGATGACTCAGTAATTCCAGATGCTGAAAACTTGAAAGTGACTTTGGAACGCGCTCTTCCATTCTGGGAAGATAAAATCGCTCCAGCACTTAAAGATGGTAAAAACGTATTCGTAGGTGCACACGGTAACTCAATCCGCGCCCTTGTAAAACACATCAAACAATTATCAGACGACGAAATCATGGATGTGGAAATCCCTAACTTCCCACCATTGGTATTCGAATTTGACGAAAAATTGAACGTAGTTTCTGAATACTATCTTGGTAAATAATGTAAAATAGAGTCTAGGATTATTCCTGGGCTTTTTTATTTTAAAAATAGGAAAATGCAGAGTGCAATTTAACTTGTCAAAGACAAGGATTCTTGTTATAATAGATAAGATGGAGGCGCTATGGCACTTAAAAAAGCAAGTTTAGCCTGTGCGGTTTGTGGTTCAAGAAACTACTCAATTAAAATTAGTGGGAATCCAAAACCGACTCGCTTAGAAGTAAATAAATTTTGTAAACATTGTGGTAAATACACAACACATCGAGAAACGAGATAGGAGATAAGAATGGGTTTTATTAAGGATATCTTTACACTTCTTAAAGATACAACTTGGCCAACTCGAAAACAAAGTTGGGTAGATTTCAAATCTATCATGGAATACACTGCCTTCTTTGTTGTCATCATTTATATTTTTGACCAGTTAATCGTTAGCGGATTAATCCGATTCATTAACATTTTTTAAGATAGTATAAATAGGCTGAAAGAAGTTTACCATTAAGAAAGGAAAAAAGATGGATAGTTTTGATAAAGGATGGTTTGTCCTACAAACATATTCTGGTTATGAAAATAAAGTAAAAGAAAATCTCTTGCAACGTGCACAAACATACAATATGTTGGATAATATCCTACGTGTGGAAATTCCAACTCAAACTGTGCAAGTTGAAAAAAATGGGAAGAAAAAAGAAGTTGAAGAAAATCGCTTCCCAGGATATGTCCTTGTGGAAATGGTTATGACTGATGAAGCTTGGTTTGTGGTTCGTAATACACCAAACGTTACGGGATTTGTCGGCTCACACGGGAACAGATCTAAACCAACTCCGCTTTTGGAACAAGAAATCAGAGATATATTGGTATCAATGGGACAAACGGTTCAAGAATTCGATATCAATGTTGAAGTTGGTCAAACAGTGCGCATCATTGAGGGTGCCTTTGCTGATTACACAGGAAAAATTACTGAAATTGATAACAACAAAGTGAAAATGGTTATTTCAATGTTTGGTAATGATACAGTAGCAGAAGTAAACTTGAATCAAATTGCTGAATTGTAATCTCAGTTACTCATCTACTTGTGTACCTAGAATCTTGTTAACTAATTTTTAAAAAACTAGTTGACAAGATTGTAAAAGCAGGTATAATAGAAAGAGTTAAAAAGCTCAGGGTCCGTTGGTCAAGGGGTTAAGACACCGCCTTTTCACGGCGGTAACACGGGTTCGAATCCCGTACGGACTATGGGTGTATCGCGGTTGATGGAAATAGGATTTAAAAAAAGTTAAAAAAACCTGTTGACAGAGAAAAGTGACTGTGATATACTAATATAGTTGTCGTAAGCGCGACAAAGACCTTTGAAAACTGAACAAGACGAACCAATGTGCAGGGCACTATAACTTAAGGTTA
>NZ_GL732440.1 GCF_000187465.1 Streptococcus infantis ATCC 700779
AGCTTCTAGTGAAACTGAAGACTTTGATTATATCTTTTTTTACAACAAAGACTTGTTCGAAAAACTATTTGAAGAATATCAAAATTATAAACAAGAATAATAAAGTTTTAATTCTGAAAAATATGTAGTATTTTTGTTACCTGAAATTGTTATCATCACAACTTTCCGAAAAATTGGTCTTTTTCGGAAAGTTGTATCAATAAAATTGCGTATGTCCTTGAGGCTCTAGGGTTTTTAGCGATAAGTTACTTGCGAAGATATCTGAAAAACGCTCAGAATTGTCATGTCAGCATCAAAAATGCGCATTTTCTGTATGAAAAAACGTAAATCGAAGTCAGTTATACAAAAATGACGTAGAGTTCTGCAAGTCTTACGCTTACAAATTGTTTAAGCAACTAAAATATAACCCCCACTTTCTAATTCCGAGAATACATTTGAAATAAAAAAGAATGCTGACAAATCAACATTCTTTTTTGGTTTTGTTTTAAGAAAAATAGATATTTTGTCTGTTTAGCTACCAAAATGCTACCAATAGACTTTTTTATTTCTATCGTCTTTAATACTTTATATTCCGTTCGACAAACTGGAATTTGATTATTTGGAAAATGTATTCATTAGTTCTCCGAAATAACTTGCCTTTCCTGTTGAAAAGTAGTTGTACCATGCTTCTATGGTTTCAGAAGAATATATTTCTAACTTTTCAAAGATATATTTTGCCCAAAGCAACGAACCAGCGGAACTTGCTGTTATTAAATTATCATCAGCTACAGCAGCGACATCTTTATAATATTGCTCTCCATTATAATTCGATGACATACCTGTTAAGAAAAACAAAGCATTACTTGTATGGTATTGTGTGTCTAATATTCCCACATTTGCAAGTCCCAAAGTTGCTCCGCAAATCGCTGCAACCAATACCCCTTTTTCTATTAAGCTTTTGGCTACTTCAAGAATAGCTGTCTGTTCTGTACTGCCCCAAGTATCTGCACCAATCAGCAACAATGCCGCTGCTTGATTTTCATCTAATTCATCTAATGTAATATCGGGAATCAAAGTCATACCACCAGCAGTTTTTATAGGCTTCCTAGAAGTAGCTACGGTACATAATTCATATTCTTGTTTTGGCAACATTTTTTGTAGTGTTAATCCTTGTAAAAAGTAGCCATTCTCCCAGTCTGCCATCGTATCTAGTAAATACATATAGATTTTCTTCATTTCTTACTTGTCTCCTTTAAAAATATTTTTATTGAATAATTGAAAGGCTTTTTCTGTAATGAAAAATAATATACCATATTTTTCTAAACCTTTTAGAACATATATTTAATATGGCTATCTCCTCGTCAAATTCAAATCTAGTGAATTATATATTCCTCTATTTTGTAGCTATATTCTTTTAGAAGTCCCCGTGAATAAATTTTTTTATTTTTTGAATCTCTAACTTCTTTCCAAAGGATAGCCGCAACTTTTAACTTGTTGGAGTAATGATTGCTAAATTCATCTGCACAAAAGTCTTTTAGAAATTGATTCCATTGGCAGGCTGAATTATCATACTTGGCGTAGTCTGACTCTCTATAGTATATTTTAATCATATCTTGGATTGTAAAATTTATGTTGTTGTCCCGTTTTACTTTTCGCCAAGCTGTTGCCATATCAGCATTAAATTTAAACGGATTAACACCTGTTACAGCTGAAAAATAATCACGAAATTTCTGATTAAAGGAAAACCCACATTCAAGTAATGATGTATTTAGGGTTATTATTTCGGTTTGATTTTTGTTTCTTTTCCTCAAAAATTTTTCTACTCTATTTCCCTTAAAATATTGTTCTATAATATGATTTAATTCTTTTTTTGTACATCTGTATTCTAATCCAAGGTGCTTACAAATTTGTGAAAGCTCTTCTCGATACCAGTAGTATCTGTTAAATTCTTCAAATGATTTTATATCTCTAAAATCAGGTCTATTTTCTTCCAAATGCTCACCTCTACAACTCCAAGTTTATCTTATTATACTACATATAACCATGCCACATAAAGGTATAACAGAAAATATTACAATCTTGTAATTACTGTAAGTTCCTCGCACTATATTAATCTTTCTTGTTAGCAAGAAAATTTTCTAAAAAAATAATAATTTCTTGTTTGTCTTCTTCAGTTAGTTCATACTCTCTTAATAAACTAACGATTTCTTCTAGCCCATCATCGCGACCTTTTAAAATTTCAAAAGATGTACCAAAAATTTCAGCTAGCTTTTCTACTGTTTCATCTTTTGGATTTCTTCCCCCGTTTTCCCACCTAGCGTACTGGGCTTGAGCTACACCTAGTTTTTCAGCAACTTCTAATTGAGTAAGTCCTGCATCTAGTCGGGCTTTTTATATTGTCTTTTACTCTTATAGAGCAAGATCCATTGTCATTTTTTTGAAAATAAACGTTGCCACCAGCTTTGTTTTGTTTCTAAAAGTAATGTTTCATTTTTGATAGTCAGTGCTCCAATAAGCTGGAGTTGATTGTTATTAGTCTCTAACATTTCAGCAATTTGTTTATCTTTTTGCTCAATTTGAGAAACATAAAAGTTACGTTCAGTCTCAAAATCAGCACGAATTTGCTCAATTTGCTCCTGCAATACAGTTTCTATACGATTGCTAGCATCATCTACATTGCTAGCATCTGTATAGCTCTCTTCTACAATACAGCGATCGACTATGTATTGTGTAATTGTTTTGTTCTCATTTTTAGCTAGTTCTACAAGTTTCTCCTTTTGTTCTTTTGAAACTCTCACACTGATTTGAACGCTCATTTTTTCTCCTAGCTGTTTTTATTTGCTACACAAATATAGCACTATGTATAGATACATTGTAGCACATTCTATACAATTCTACACACATAATTTCATGAAAATGCTTAAATAAGCAGCAAAAAAAGCAGTTTAATGCTGCTTTTAAAAATTGATTATTGTTTTCCTTCCTTCCCTTGTTTATCTGACCATAGATTCATAGCAGCTTCAAACTCTGGGCTGATTTTTACATCATCAGGGTTAGGCAAAGGCTCGTATGAAGGGCCATAGGTATCATCATGTAGCTTCCTAGCATCTGCTAATGAAGTTACATGATTATCTGACCATTCCTGCAATGTTGTCACAATATAATTAAGTGAGCTAGCTCCATTCTGAAGATACAAATTGTAAGCATACTCAAGTAATTGCTCCCTACATTCTTCAGAGAACTTTAGAATTGCTGCTACAATAGACTCTTTTACAGAATTGGTTACATTTGGAAACTTATTAAAAAAATCTGTGTATTGCTCTAATAACTCTACATTTTCTTTCTGATTTTCAATCAAATTCTGATCAGATTTAAACGTATCTCTGATTTTTTTAGCTTTAGCGATTGCTTTGCTTGCTTGTTCTCTATCAAGCAGTTGAGGATCTTTAAGTTGACTCAATAAGACAACATCTTCTTTACTTGTAAGATTTAACTTGCTTAGCTGAACATAAAAATCATGCATAAGACTAATCTGTTTCTCAGTTGAAGGTAATTTAACTTTCTCTTGTGACCAATAAAGATTAATTCCAACAATACGTCTGCTTTCTTTAATGGGTTCCATTTTTACATCTAGATCAGTATCTTTATTAATGCTCACAATCGCTGGAATTAAATGTTTAGTTTTAATAGCATTAAATCGTTCCATACTCTTTCCATTAGCTTTAAAAAGTCCTCTTAATTCTTCTAAACTGAGGCTGAGTTTTTTCTTATCTTGAGCAGTTGCAATTAATAAATGCTCGTACAAACTTTGGCCCCTTGAGTTAAGTTTTGAGAAAGTAGCAAGATTATAAATTAATGGATTATCCTCTTTCGAACGTAAAAGATCAATGATAGGAGTTAAACGTTCCTTACCAATCGGGGTAGAATTGAAAGTAAGATGATACATCCCTCGATTATATGAATAGTCACTAAAAATCAAAATTCCTTTAGCTTTCCCATTCTGAGGATTTGAAACCATTTCTTCATCCATCATCAAAAGACTATTTTCGGCAATTGTTTTTAAATCTTTTAAAATTCTTCTAGTATCATATTTTTGATAATTTTGATTATTTAAAAACTTCCTCAAATCGGTTAATGAAAACTCTGATTCAGCAAAATCATCTTCAATATTTGCATTAAGTAATGCAAATGAGAATAGTACATTTTGAGAAGAATTCATCTTATTGGCAAGATTAGTGATCAATAAACTCCGACTCTTAGCAAGTTCTGATCTTTCTATATTTGATAACTTCCAGACTTCCTCGTTATCATTATGTATCTGTTTTACTTCTTTAGCAGTTGTTTTTTCTGACATTTGTGCCCTCATTTTATTGTTAAATATATTATAGCACTTTTTTTCGCTAAAAACAACCATTCTTAATTTCGGTGTGACATAGTTGCGTTTTTCTTATATAATGTTTTTAATAGCGAAATGACGAACACAAAAATTAAACCCCGCATTTTCGTTTACTTTACCCCGCATTTTCGTTTACTTTACCCCGCATTTTCGTTTACTTTACCCCGCATTTTCGTTTACTTTACCCCGCATTTTCGTTTACTTTAATAAATAGAATCCCTCTGTTATAGGGTTTTTAGCCCCTTAAATCCCTTCCTACTATTACTATTACTATTACATACTGAGGAGGAGAAAAGAATAAAGGTTCCCCTAATTTATCTAACGATCTAAATCAAAATCTTGCCACAAACCTCCTTCAATTTCAGCTTCTTGACGTTCATAGATTTTATCTGAGATCTCATTTTTTTCCTCTTCAGATAAATATCTTTCAAACTCTGATTTAAATCTTTTATAAGTGTCAGCTTCTTCCTTAGCTTTAAAATAATTAGACCAAGCATTTCGATTCTCTTTTTCCAATTGAGCTTTCTCTTTTTGGAATTCTGCTTTCATTTCTTTGATTACGTTTTTTAAAGATAAAATTGTAGAATGTAACTTTTTAATGAACCCTATTTGAAGAATAGACTCTTTAAAATCGTTCAACAAATTCGATAATGGACTATAGTTCGCCTTCATGGCTATTCTATCAAACTCATCTTCAGGAACAATCACAACACGTTCACGGTTATTAAATAGCCCTCGCTCTTTGATTTCAAATTGACTTTTATCTACTTCAGTTTCACTGATCATTTTAAGACGTAACATAGCATTGATAGTTTCATCTTCTAATTTTGCTTTATCCAACTCTTCGGACATGTTTGCGACTTCATTTTTCAAATGCTGCAGTTCCTTCTCTTCTTGCTGCTTCTGTAATTCGATTTGTCGCATAGTTTCTTTATATTCTCGCATATCCTTAATATCGTTCGTTTGACCTAACTTGCGTTCGATATTAACGTTTTTCATAAAGTATTGAATCCTATCAATTTCATGATCACGAAATTGTTTAAGTTGGCCACGTCCTTTTTCTTTAAATCCTTCCTGGAGAAGAGCTTTTGAAAAAGATGGTTGTTTCGAAAGACCATTTTTATACCCATCAGCAATAGGAACAACGTTAAAATGAGCATGAGGGGCTCCATCTTCGTCTAAATGGACAACTGCATTATAGATGACTAAATGATCGTGGCGTTCATTAAAATCTCTTACGTAGCTTGCTAGGGCCTCTCCTACCTCTCTTTTTTTATTGAAATCCATCTTTTCCCAGTCGGATTTATTACCTACTGAGACTACAAATTCACGTTGCAGATCCAATGTCTTTGATTTTTTAACGTGTTTGTAGTAGTCTTCAATTTTTCTATCCTTCCTCCGTTGTTTTGAATTATAAGTATTTAAAGCATCGTCAAATTCATCGTGATAGACTTCTCTTATGTCACGTTTAATAATCGTTATATTTTCGTGGGACAATGCACGATTTATATGCCTGTGTTCATTACTCTTAAATTCTTCTTCGCTCAGATCTCTGTTATTATGACGTATATTTGTCATGCCAGTTTTTGTTTTAAAAGAAATGGTCATTTGATTCATTAGTTTATTTCCTCTCTTACTATTGTGATAGTAGTATGCCACAAAAAGCAAAAGATAATAAAAATTTTTGAAAATTTCCGTTAAAAACGTGATTAACAAATTTATTTGAGCATTTGTTTTTAAAAAAGATGGTCTTATATAGTGACCATCTTTTTAGAATTTATAGAACACTATACAAGCCCATCTTTTCAGAATTTATGGATTACTATATAAGTCCATCTTTTCAAAATTTATGGATTACTATATAAGTCCACGTTTTTAGAATTTATGGAGCATTATATAAGTCCATCTTTTTAGAATTCATGGATTACTATATAAGCCCATTTTTTTAGAATTTATGGAACACTATAAAATCCATCTTTTCAGAAATCATGGACTACTATATAAGTCCATGATTTTTAAATCTATGGATTTCTATATAGTTTCAGCAGATTAAAGAGAAATATTTAGCCCAAAATGTTGGGCTACGGCGTGGGGCTATCGCTATTCCACGCCAACTATTGTCGATATGTAATCAGTTGAAAATAAAAATATCTTTCTCGGATCAAGCAGAGTTTCTGTTACTCTTTGTCAAAGAGTAACGTTTTTGTAGTTTTGACATTGCTGCGCAACGTACAAAACTAAAACGCTCTGCCGAGGGCTCAAGAGGGGGGAACTCTGGTACACATTTGCTCCATAGTTTGGACTATACTCCACTCCTAAATAAAAACAGCAATTTCAAATAAGATTGTTTAGATGGAAATAATGGAGTGTTAAAAAAAGAAAAAACAATCGGATATTGATTGTTTGAGAATACAGAAAAAAGCTGAGAAATTCATCTCAACTTTCGTTGTTATAGTCAAAGCGAATGACTTGCTCCGTTGCGTCTACATACGCGTGGACTCCAAAAGGAACAATCGCTCTTGGTGCGGCATGGCCAACATTCAGATTATAGATAATCGGGATATTGTTGTCAATGATATTCAATAGTGCCTCTTTATAGTCGTCATAGAAGGTTTCATCCATAGGTTTTCCGACCAAGAGTCCACTAATGACTTCAAATATCCCAGTTTCTTTTAAAGCCTGCAACATTTTTTTAAAATCATCAGGTTCAGGCTTTTCTTGACTTGTTTCTAGCAATAGAATCTTTCCTTCCCAGTCGGATAAGTCAGGGAAAAGTTTGTATTTTTGGCAGAGGTCTGTGCTATCTGCGTGTAGAGAGTTGTCAAAAATATCATAGAGAGACTCAAGACAACCACCGAGGATTTCTCCCTCAAACTGAGCATTGCCTTGTAACAAGTCAAAACCTGTATTTGCATGGCTGACACGAGGTGTTCCCAAGGCTTCGGGACTAAAATCAGTCCGTTCCTCATACCAAACGTTACTAGGGCGGATTTCTGAAATTCTACCAGTCTCTATCAATTCTTTGAAGTAGTGGAGGCTATATGGCAACATTTCTTTGTCTAATTCACAAATGTCTGCTAAAAAGGATTGCCCATAAAAAGTCTTGATTCCTAGTTTATGCAACATGAGATGGTTCATGGTCGTATCCGAGAAACCGAGAAAAATCTTTGGTTTGATAACCTTTTGTAGTTGGTCATTTTCAAAAAGATAAGGTAGCAAGCGATAGGTATCGTTTCCACCAATGGCGCATAGGATCATGTCGATGCTATCATCAGAAAAGGCCTGAATCAAATCTTCTGCACGAGCTTCAGGATGTTCTTTGATAAAATCTAAGCCTTTTAGCGAATGAGGTAGAAAGATAGGATTGAGTCCGAGGTCCTTGAGACGTTGAATACCCAAGTCCACTTCGTGCTTGACAAAGTCTTCACCCATAGTCCCACTAGATAAACTTATAATACCAATAGTAGAAGCCATATATTATCCTCCTAGAAAAAATTGATGCTATTGTATCACAAAAGATGAGGGAAAACAACAAGAATTAGAGTTAGAAGAAGACTTTTAGATCAAGAAAGTAAGCAAAAAGCAACCGCTCGATGTGCTTACTTCACTTCATCTACAGTCAAGTATAGATTGTTTAAATAGGATTCTAAATAATCAAGATCCATATCCAGTGATTGATAGGAATGAAGTTTTTTAGGGAAAGAAAGATTTTCAATAATAAAAATAGAGACTTAATTTGAAGTCTCTATTTTTTTATTTTCTACAAATATCATCTATGGTTCTTGGATAGAGTATCCCTAACTCCTTATCTTCTTTTGGGGCTACCATTTGATAGTCAAGATAGAATGTCAAATGATTTCTAGGATCATTCTTATATTTCTCAAACTCTGACTTGTAATCATAGTCTGCATTCTTCAAATAAAACGCAAGTGATTTATAATATGGGTAAGAATGATTAAATTTTTCTAGATACTCCCAAATCTTTTTAATATTTATATTTTCAGCCCGAATAAAGGCATCAAGAATTTCAGAAACACCTCCACTATACCCAGGTCTTACCATAGCATCAATTAGCGTTCTCTCAATATTTGTGGTTTTGATAGGCTTTGAAAAGCCAATGAGGTCCTTAGTTATAACGCCTGTATTATGAGTGTTTTTTGAATTTAGAACGTGTACTTTATAAGATGTGCCGTCATAACTAAAAGAGTAAATCATATTGGTACGTCGCATTTTTTTTGAGAATGCATAGTCAATCCGTCCCTGAGATAGATTATTTCCGTCTCCTGAATAAGAACTTTTTGGGAATTGTTCTTTGTTAATATAGATATCTTTAGGGGCATTAATAGTCAAGTCATGGATATACATAGCACTGTAATGAGATAAAAAAGAATTAGATAGTAACGACAAAGCAATTTCGTAAGGAGAAACGTAGGTATAAGATGCTACATAACGATTTATATAATCACCTTTATATTCATTCATGATTTTTATGGATTTAAAAAGCTCGAGCTTATCAACGACAATCTCGATAAATTTATTCAATGTAGCCTTTGACTTAAGTTTCCCTGTGTTTTTACCTTCCTCGAACTCCTCTTTAAATTTTTTAATAATTGATATTATAGACGTTCTGTTTAAAATATTTCCAAAATTCATTTGGGCTTCTAATACAATTTCGTCAGAATATTTTATAAAACCATAGATGTCTTTTTTTATATCATATTTTTTTAAAATCTTTTCAATTTCATAATCTGTAAGTGCCATCTAAGCAAACTCCTGAGTTATTTTTTTATAAATAATATTTTCTATAAGGTATGGTATATATACCATACCTTAACTTAATTTTTAATTTATAACCTTAAGCTATGGTATATATACCATAGCTTAATTATACAATAAAAAAATTTAAAAACAAGAGGATTTCCATATATTGTCTATTCGATAATGATATAATTAGAGTAGAATACAGTATTTTATAGGGGATACTTATGACGCCAGATGAAATTAGAAATACCATTTTAAAAGCAATTTACTCAGATAGTGACCTGAAGGAAAATTTAGTTCTAAAAGGTGGCAATGCTTTAAAACTTTATAACATAACTGATCGCTCATCTCAGGATTTAGATTTTTCAATCAAAGAATCTATAAGATATGAAAAAGAGAACGAAGGGAAAAAATTACAAGATTTAATTTCAGATGCCTTTCAGCAAGTTGGTTTTTTAGTTGTTGGATTTGAGTTCATTGAAAAGCCTAAAAAAAGGAAAGAAGACTTGCCTCCATTTTGGGGAGGATATAAGATTTCTTTTGCGATAGTCGATACAGAAAAGTATCAAGATAAAATAGAGCTACAGGACCCTGATAAAATGAAGGAGCTAAGTAAATACGGAGAAAATTTAGAAAACAATAGTAAAAAGATAGAAATAGATTTGAGCTATGATGAGTATGTTGCTGATAAAAAAAGTTATGATTTAGAAGGGACAACTATTTATTTATATAGTCCACTAATGCTTGTCTATGAGAAAATAAGAGCATCCTGTCAGCAGCTCGAAGATTACAAGTTAGTCGGTAATAAAACACGTGCTCGAGATCTATACGATATCTATAAAATATTAACAAATCCGAAACAAGCTAATTTACGTGAAGCTGTACTTGATCAAGACAATTTTTATATATTAGAAAATATTTTTAAAGCGAAAGATGTCCCCCTTGAACTCATGTTAAAATTAGATAGTAAAGAGTCAGATTTAGCTGAAGATTATAAAACAAAAGTTATCCCTCAAAT
>NZ_GL732441.1 GCF_000187465.1 Streptococcus infantis ATCC 700779
AGTCGTCTTCAAGAGTTCAATCTCGGGCTTTAACTTATCCCTCGAGCCCTTTAAGTCGCTATGAAGACGTGTAAACTCCTTACCAGGTAACTTTGTATGAAGATCTCCATCAATCTGGTAGTAGCCGTCCTTGTACAGTAGGAGGTTCGTTGAGTAGTCATTCATCAGGTTTGCCAGTGTCTGAAGAAGAGTCCCATGTACCTCTACTAGGTAATTGCGCATACTCGAGATAGCCTGACCTTGGAGGTTTTGATTCTTTATGAAGTCGTTCATAGCCTTGTTTAGACTAGACATGGACTCTCCCCAAGCATTCATCGTCTTTTGACTTTCCACTTGAACAGAGGTGATATCATCAAATTTTATATTGTAACTCATGATACCTCCCTACTGCAAACCAGGAAACATGTTTTGACCCAAGACACTATCAGTTCTGTACATCTCTTTCCCTGTAGCCGTCATCAAAGCGAGATCCGCTCCTAATAGAGCCGTGTAGGACTTCACCAGCTGGTAGAGTTCGTTGAATTGTTCCTGGTACAAGTCCAGTGCTTTCGACTCACCTGTCGTGTTGAAAGTTGGTTTTCCAACTCCGGCCAAACTCTCCTTAGCTTTGGACATGCTACTAACATGTGAACCAAATAGAACATCGGATAATTGAATGGTTCCAAACATATT
>NZ_GL732442.1 GCF_000187465.1 Streptococcus infantis ATCC 700779
GTCACAGTCTCTAGTAGTGGTTATGGGAATTACACCAATGCCCAAGCAGGTCCCTATAGCACCGGGACAACTTCAACCGGATTTGCTAAACGAGTGGAAGACTTGGTCAAGATTTCAGAGAAAGTCCAGCAAATGATCAAGGAAAGGGACACGGATGGTGTTGTCTCTTATACCTACCATGATGAAACCAGTACCGCCCAAACACTGCAATCTAAACTCTCCACCCTAGAACGCTATGCTGAGAATGTAAACAACTATATCAAGAATAAAATTGACCAACCCTTCTATGAGGCTATGGACAAGGTGGGGGCTAAGCTAGAAGCCCTAAGCATTCAACAGTACAAAACAACAAACAAGGTTGGCTATAAGCGCATCGAGCCTGTGAAAGATCCCTATGGCCATCCTGTCGGCACCAAGGAAGTCACCCCACGTGAGATAGGGATTGATGAACTCTACAAGGTTGACAGTCCCTATAAGGCAACACTGCAGAAAAGCTATGAGGAATTCAAGAAAAGCAAGGATTATAAAGACCACAAGCTGACCCAGGATCAATATCTGATGGCGATGCATCATACTCGATCTTTTGAGTATGTCTCGATTGATGACGAGAAAGCCAATATAGAGATGTGGCGAGATATCGCTCTTGGAGTAGGAGTGGTTGTCTTGACCATTTTCTGTCCCCCAGCTGGAGCAGTTGCGAGTGTCGTTGTAGCTAGTGCTGATATGTATTCAGCTGCTTCTGGTAAGGACTGGGGGACAGGTCGCGAGTTGGACAATACCGAGCGAGGCATGCGAGGAGCCTTTGCCCTGTTTGACTTAATCCCAGCCGGTAAATATCTAAGTGGCTTAGCCAAGACAGGAAAGACCGCAGGACTCACTGCTGTCAAGACCAGTCTTAAAACAGGTATAAAAGAAGGAGTGGAGCAAGGAATTAAGAACCTTGATAACCTTAAAGGGATTCTGAAGAGCACCAAGGGGTTGACAGATAATATGATTTCCCAGCTGAAAACCTATGGCAAACAGCTTGATAATCTTCGCCCAAGTAAGATTCTATCGAATTCGGCAGACGCTTTAAGCGATGGTTTACGCCATGCGGATAATGTTCTTAGTGAAGCGGCTCAGAGATTTAGTTTAAATCCCCTAAAACAATTACAACCAGCGACAGGCTCCATTCCTTTTGAAGGAGGTAAGCTAACACATATAGCAGATAATATCAGTGCTTTTGCGAAGAATCTAGATGGCAGTGTGGATGATGTGATGGAGGCTGGAAGTAA
>NZ_GL732443.1 GCF_000187465.1 Streptococcus infantis ATCC 700779
TAGTACTGAACAATGAAAAAAACAATAAATCTGTCAGTGACAGAAATGAGTGAGAACTCAAACTTTTAATGAGAGTTTGATCCTGGCTCAGGACGAACGCTGGCGGCGTGCCTAATACATGCAAGTAGAACGCTGAAGGAGGAGCTTGCTCTTCTGGATGAGTTGCGAACGGGTGAGTAACGCGTAGGTAACCTGCCTGGTAGCGGGGGATAACTATTGGAAACGATAGCTAATACCGCATAACAGTAGATATCGCATGATAGCTGCTTGAAAGGTGCAATTGCACCACTACCAGATGGACCTGCGTTGTATTAGCTAGTTGGTGAGGTAACGGCTCACCAAGGCAACGATACATAGCCGACCTGAGAGGGTGATCGGCCACACTGGGACTGAGACACGGCCCAGACTCCTACGGGAGGCAGCAGTAGGGAATCTTCGGCAATGGACGGAAGTCTGACCGAGCAACGCCGCGTGAGTGAAGAAGGTTTTCGGATCGTAAAGCTCTGTTGTAAGAGAAGAACGAGTGTGAGAGTGGAAAGTTCACACTGTGACGGTATCTTACCAGAAAGGGACGGCTAACTACGTGCCAGCAGCCGCGGTAATACGTAGGTCCCGAGCGTTGTCCGGATTTATTGGGCGTAAAGCGAGCGCAGGCGGTTAGATAAGTCTGAAGTTAAAGGCTGTGGCTTAACCATAGTACGCTTTGGAAACTGTTTAACTTGAGTGCAAGAGGGGAGAGT
This sequence comes from Streptococcus infantis ATCC 700779, assembly GCF_000187465.1. Classification (GTDB taxonomy): domain Bacteria; phylum Bacillota; class Bacilli; order Lactobacillales; family Streptococcaceae; genus Streptococcus; species Streptococcus infantis. The sequence continues at coordinate 741 of NZ_GL732443.1, forward strand.
GGAATTCCATGTGTAGCGGTGAAATGCGTAGATATATGGAGGAACACCGGTGGCGAAAGCGGCTCTCTGGCTTGTAACTGACGCTGAGGCTCGAAAGCGTGGGGAGCAAACAGGATTAGATACCCTGGTAGTCCACGCCGTAAACGATGAGTGCTAGGTGTTAGACCCTTTCCGGGGTTTAGTGCCGAAGCTAACGCATTAAGCACTCCGCCTGGGGAGTACGACCGCAAGGTTGAAACTCAAAGGAATTGACGGGGGCCCGCACAAGCGGTGGAGCATGTGGTTTAATTCGAAGCAACGCGAAGAACCTTACCAGGTCTTGACATCCCTCTGACCGCTCTAGAGATAGAGTTTTCCTTCGGGACAGAGGTGACAGGTGGTGCATGGTTGTCGTCAGCTCGTGTCGTGAGATGTTGGGTTAAGTCCCGCAACGAGCGCAACCCCTATTGTTAGTTGCCATCATTTAGTTGGGCACTCTAGCGAGACTGCCGGTAATAAACCGGAGGAAGGTGGGGATGACGTCAAATCATCATGCCCCTTATGACCTGGGCTACACACGTGCTACAATGGTTGGTACAACGAGTCGCAAGCCGGTGACGGCAAGCTAATCTCTTAAAGCCAATCTCAGTTCGGATTGTAGGCTGCAACTCGCCTACATGAAGTCGGAATCGCTAGTAATCGCGGATCAGCACGCCGCGGTGAATACGTTCCCGGGCCTTGTACACACCGCCCGTCACACCACGAGAGTTTGTAACACCCGAAGTCGGTGAGGTAACCATTTGGAGCCAGCCGCCTAAGGTGGGATAGATGATTGGGGTGAAGTCGTAACAAGGTAGCCGTATCGGAAGGTGCGGCTGGATCACCTCCTTTCTAAGGATAAGGAATGCACATTGGTCTTGTTTAGTCTTGAGAGGTCTTGTGGGGCCTTAGCTCAGCTGGGAGAGCGCCTGCTTTGCACGCAGGAGGTCAGCGGTTCGATCCCGCTAGGCTCCATTGGTGAGAGATCACCAAGTAATGCACATTGAAAATTGAATATCTATATCAAATAGTAACAAGAAAATAAACCGAAAACGCTGTAGTATTAATAAGAGTTTATGACTGAAAGGTCAAAAAAGTAAGGTTAAGTTAATAAGGGCGCACGGTGGATGCCTTGGCACTAGGAGCCGAAGAAGGACGTGACAAACGACGATATGCCTTGGGTAGCTGTAAGTAAGCGATGATCCAGGGATTTCCGAATGGGGGAACCCAACAGGTACTACCTGTTACCCATATCTGTTAAGGATATGAGGAGGAAGACGCAGTGAACTGAAACATCTAAGTAGCTGCAGGAAGAGAAAGCAAAAGCGATTGCCTTAGTAGCGGCGAGCGAAACGGCAGGAGGGCAAACCGAAGAGTTTACTCTTCGGGGTTGTAGGACTGTAATGTGGACTCAAAGACTATAGAAGAATGACATGGGAAGGTCAGCCAAAGAGAGTGAGAGCCTCGTATTTAAAATAGTCTTTGTACCTAGCAGTATCCTGAGTACGGCGAGACACGTGAAATCTCGTCGGAATCTGGGAGGACCATCTCCCAACCCTAAATACTCCCTAGTGACCGATAGTGAACCAGTACCGTGAGGGAAAGGTGAAAAGCACCCCGGGAGGGGAGTGAAATAGAACCTGAAACCGTGTGCCTACAACAAGTTCGAGCCCGTTAATGGGTGAGAGCGTGCCTTTTGTAGAATGAACCGGCGAGTTACGATATGATGCGAGGTTAAGTTGAAGAGACGGAGCCGTAGGGAAACCGAGTCTGAATAGGGCGCTTTAGTATTATGTCGTAGACCCGAAACCATGTGACCTACCCATGAGCAGGTTGAAGGTGCGGTAAGACGCACTGGAGGACCGAACCAGGGCACGTTGAAAAGTGCTTGGATGACTTGTGGGTAGCGGAGAAATTCCAAACGAACTTGGAGATAGCTGGTTCTCTCCGAAATAGCTTTAGGGCTAGCGTCGACATTAAGATTCTTGGAGGTAGAGCACTGTTTGGGTGAGGGGTCCATCTCGGATTACCAATCTCAGATAAACTCCGAATGCCAATGAATTATGGTCGGCAGTCAGACTGCGAGTGCTAAGATCCGTAGTCGAAAGGGAAACAGCCCAGACCACCAGCTAAGGTCCCAAAATAATTGTTAAGTGGAAAAGGATGTGGGGTTGCACAGACAACTAGGATGTTAGCTTAGAAGCAGCTATTCATTCAAAGAGTGCGTAATAGCTCACTAGTCGAGTGACCCTGCGCCGAAAATGTACCGGGGCTAAAACAATTTACCGAAGCTGTGGATACCTTTATAGGTATGGTAGGAGAGCGTTCTATGTGTGGAGAAGGTGTACCGTGAGGAGCGCTGGAACGCATAGAAGTGAGAATGCCGGTATGAGTAGCGAAAGACAGGTGAGAATCCTGTCCACCGTAAGACTAAGGTTTCCAGGGGAAGGCTCGTCCGCCCTGGGTTAGTCGGGACCTAAGGAGAGACCGAAAGGTGTATCCGATGGACAACAGGTTGATATTCCTGTACTAGAGTATGTAGTGATGGAGGGACGCAGTAGGCTAACTAAAGCAGACGATTGGAAGTGTCTGTCTAAGCAGTGAGGTGTGAATTGAGTTAAATGCTTAATTCTATAACATTGAGCTGTGATGGGGAGCGAAGTTTAGTAGCGAAGTTAGTGACGTCACACTGCCAAGAAAAGCTTCTAGCGTTTAAACATACTCTACCCGTACCGCAAACCGACACAGGTAGTCGAGGCGAGTAGCCTCAGGTGAGCGAGAGAACTCTCGTTAAGGAACTCGGCAAAATGACCCCGTAACTTCGGGAGAAGGGGTGCTGACTTTACGTCAGCCGCAGTGAATAGGCCCAAGCAACTGTTTATCAAAAACACAGCTCTCTGCTAAATCGTAAGATGATGTATAGGGGGTGACGCCTGCCCGGTGCTGGAAGGTTAAGAGGAGTGCTTAGGAGTAATCCGAAGGTATGAATTGAAGCCCCAGTAAACGGCGGCCGTAACTATAACGGTCCTAAGGTAGCGAAATTCCTTGTCGGGTAAGTTCCGACCCGCACGAAAGGCGTAATGATTTGGGCACTGTCTCAACGAGAGACTCGGTGAAATTTTAGTACCTGTGAAGATGCAGGTTACCCGCGACAGGACGGAAAGACCCCATGGAGCTTTACTGCAGTTTGATATTGAGTGTCTGTACCACATGTACAGGATAGGTAGGAGTCTATGAGATCGGGACGCCAGTTTCGAAGGAGACGATGTTGGGATACTACCCTTGTGTTATGGCCACTCTAACCCGGATAGGTGATCCCTATCGGAGACAGTGTCTGACGGGCAGTTTGACTGGGGCGGTCGCCTCCTAAAAGGTAACGGAGGCGCCCAAAGGTTCCCTCAGAATGGTTGGAAATCATTCGCAGAGTGTAAAGGTATAAGGGAGCTTGACTGCGAGAGCTACAACTCGAGCAGGGACGAAAGTCGGGCTTAGTGATCCGGTGGTTCCGTATGGAAGGGCCATCGCTCAACGGATAAAAGCTACCCTGGGGATAACAGGCTTATCTCCCCCAAGAGTTCACATCGACGGGGAGGTTTGGCACCTCGATGTCGGCTCGTCGCATCCTGGGGCTGTAGTCGGTCCCAAGGGTTGGGCTGTTCGCCCATTAAAGCGGCACGCGAGCTGGGTTCAGAACGTCGTGAGACAGTTCGGTCCCTATCCGTCGCGGGCGTAGGAAATTTGAGAGGATCTGCTCCTAGTACGAGAGGACCAGAGTGGACTTACCGCTGGTGTACCAGTTGTCTTGCCAAAGGCATCGCTGGGTAGCTATGTAGGGAAGGGATAAACGCTGAAAGCATCTAAGTGTGAAACCCACCTCAAGATGAGATTTCCCATGATTTTATATCAGTAAGAGCCCTGAGAGATGATCAGGTAGATAGGTTAGAAGTGGAAGTGTGGCGACACATGTAGCGGACTAATACTAATAGCTCGAGGACTTATCCAAAGTAACTGAGAATACGAAAGCGAAGGTTTTCTTGTAATTTGATAGATATTCAATTTTGAGTAGGTATTACTCAGAGTTAAGTGACGATAGCCTAGGAGATACACCTGTACCCATGCCGAACAC
>NZ_GL732444.1 GCF_000187465.1 Streptococcus infantis ATCC 700779
GCATATTTAGATTGTATTAACTCTCAAGATTAGTTTTTCTATTAACTTTTAGGATAAAGTACACAATTCATAGTATTTATTTCTTAACGAATCGATCAACATACTCTTTGAGATTGCTATAATAATTTTCGCTCCAATCCCAATCATATTTATCGAGGTGAGCTGAAATCACTTTGCCATTTCCTTGCTCAATATCATAAACGTCATAGTTATCATTTACAAAAATGCCTTCTATGCCATACCAATCAACTAAATTTTTGAAAGACCCCAGTTCTTCTAACCATATTTTTGTTTTTGGCAATTTATATGTAGAGATTAACTTACACTGGTTTCGTTCTTCTTCCGTTTTTGCATCTAGATACAACTTAATATCATATAGTGTATGGTCAATTCTATCACCAAAAGCAAAATTACGTCTACTATTAATTCCGTTTTTTTCTTGAGGAAAAAAGAATATTGGAATTTTACGATACACAGCGTACTCTTCAACAGTTTGGATATCAATTCCATTTTTTTTGTATATTCTACGGATAGAAAATAAGCCATCTGCTGTACACTGGATTCCATTTAGTTGTTTCAATCCGTTTGAATCTGGATCAATATAGAATGAATAAATCATTTTCCAAAATAATTCTATATCATTGAAATCTACTTCCTTGGCAAATTTATTAAATAAATCCCGAAGAACATCAGTAGATAATCTATGTACATCTTCATAACTCATTTTACTTAGTCCGTAATATCTATGTATGGAATTCGTGCATTTAAGAGCATCTCTTAAAATAATATCAGAAAAATATGTATCTTTATATTTTTTATAAAATGAACTTGATTTATACAGACTCAGTACTTCATTAACATCACTCATTGGTTTTGCCTACATTTTCTATTTCTTCTATATGTTTAATTTTAGTATATTTAGTATATAGTATAGAGCAAAAAATTTCAATTAATACGTTTCTGAAACTGAAATATTGTATGTAGTTTATCATATAAAAAGAGTAAGTCA
>NZ_GL732445.1 GCF_000187465.1 Streptococcus infantis ATCC 700779
CCAATCGGGAAGACAGGATTCGAACCTGCGACACCTTGGTCCCAAACCAAGTACTCTACCAAGCTGAGCTACTTCCCGAGTTTAATGTTTAATGCACCCTAGAGGAGTCGAACCTCTAACCGCCTGATTCGTAGTCAGGTACTCTATCCAGTTGAGCTAAGGGTGCTCTTCAATATATGCCGAGGACCGGAATCGAACCGGTACGATCGTTACCAATCGCAGGATTTTAAGTCCTGTGCGTCTGCCAGTTCCGCCACCCCGGCCTCTATAAGCGAACGACGGGATTCGAACCCGCGACCCCCACCTTGGCAAGGTGGTGTTCTACCACTGAACTACGTTCGCATCGACTCTGGTTTATATTAAAAAAAATGCCGGCTACATGACTTGAACACGCGACCCTCTGATTACAAATCAGATGCTCTACCAACTGAGCTAAGCCGGCTGATTTCTATTATGCGGGTTAAGGGACTTGAACCCCCACGCCGTTAAGCGCCAGATCCTAAATCTGGTGCGTCTGCCAATTCCGCCAAACCCGCAAATATGACCCGTACTGGGCTCGAACCAGTGACCCATTGATTAAAAGTCAATTGCTCTACCAACTGAGCTAACGAGTCAAATAACTTTCGTTATTACGGTCCCGACGGGAATCGAACCCGCGATCTTCGCCGTGACAGGGCGACGTGATAACCGCTACACTACGGGACCT
>NZ_GL732446.1 GCF_000187465.1 Streptococcus infantis ATCC 700779
GGTTAGTAAAGATAGTGATGGTAAAATTTTTGGAAGATTAGAGTTAGCAAATAAGAGTCATTCTAAGACTGGAATAAAATTTGATCAAGAAGGATTTCCAATTTTTGATTCTTTTGGGGATATGTACTTAGAGCCAGAAGACTATTTAAAATCAAGAGGAACTCATTTTGATAGGGCTAGCAAAGACTTATACCAGCAAATTATGGCCAATGATGAATTGGCACGTAAATTCACACAAGAAGAAATAGAATTATTTAAAAACGGTAGTGTTCCAAAGAGGTTCACATGGCATCATCATCAAAACCCTGGCTTAATGCAGTTAGTAGATAGACGTATACATAGACAGACAGGGCATATAGGTGGTTACAGTATTTGGGGGAAAGGAAATTAAGTAAGAATATGAAGTGGTTGAATTATAAAGATAGTTCCATAAATATAATAGAAAGTGTGGAGCATAGATTACAGATTACTCTACCAGAGGATTATAAACAATTTGTTTTAAAATATGATGGTGGTTATCCTAGTCCTAATCATTTTAAGGTAGATGGAAAGGTAGAAATTTTCAACAATTTGATCAGCCTAGATGAGAATGAATACGATAATATATATGAAATTCTTGAAGATTTACAAGATCGACTCAGCGATCAATTGATTCCATTTGCAGAAGATGGTTTTGGAAATTTATTATGTTTTGATTATTCAGCGGATAAAAACATCGTTTTTTGGGATCATGAAAAGAACTATGATGATTTTAAAGAGTCAACCTTTGTTTGTGACAGTTTTTCTAGTCTAATTGAGAATCTTTTTTAAGATGTATAGTGTTCTCTTATCGTTAATGACCATTATTTAGAATAAAAGTACTCAGATTGGAAGGAAAGGCGTACTCATAAACCATTTATAAGGTATTATTGTATGAAATTGATTTTGATAAAAATGAGGTACCACTAGATATTTGAAAAAATTAAATCAAATCCTTTAAATCAGTTTTATCCACTTACTAGGGATAAAATCAAAAAAAGTGAAGCAAAGTTAGGGATAATGTTTCCGAAATTACTTAGAGAATTTTATTTAGAAATTGGCTATGGTTTTATTGGGAGTGAAGTAGGTAACATAAATCGAATTATGGATCCAGAGTCTGTTTTAGACTTTAGATTGAGACAAAATGATTTTGAATTTTATCCGGATATTGAAATATATAATGAATTTGAAGGAGATAAAATGATTTTCTTTGAAGCAAATGAATCTGCCCTGATATCAATTGGCTTCGATTCAGACAATAGTGGCAAGATCTATTATTATGATGAAGAGATATCCAAAAACCTTGTAGAATTTTTAGAAAAATTGTCAGAGGACGATACTTTTTATTACAACTTCCTCTAATTAGAGTATTTTTCTGATTTCATCCAATCTTTTAGTCTAAAAAACTGGGTTTCCGCCCAGTTTTTATCGAACAAGACGCTAAGTTGAGAGATGATTTCATAAATGGTCTTTCATCCAATCCTAAATTGGTGGAAAACCTAGATAGTCTCGGCATGTTAGGAGGAGGCGAGGAATGACAAAAGATGTAGAACTTCATTCGTCGACTTGGAAGAGTATGAAACAAGCTATAACGGGACTTACTGAAAAT
>NZ_GL732447.1 GCF_000187465.1 Streptococcus infantis ATCC 700779
CCTGAGGCCTTCCCTTCAATAAATCTTCGGCTGCTTTTCATAAAACAACCTGTCAATGTCAATAGTGCCATTCCCAAAAGTACTGCTGTTAGCGCTAATTTTTTTGTCATAAATTTATCCATTATTCTTTTTCTTTTCGACTTTTATAACCACTGATAATCTCCGCATGTGTATTTTGCCCGTCTTGAATTTCTAAAGTATAGCTATAGGCCATATTTTTAATGGTTTCATGCATGATATAAATCACCATTTTTAGTTCTTTATTCTGCTCAACTCCCATGTAGTTGTTTAAAATCGGATCCGATAGAGTATAGTCAATATCTGCGCTCCCTGTTTCAACACTGTAGCTTTTTCTCCCCATTTTTAATTTCGACAGAGTATTTCTATTAATCGTAAATTCTTGGAGCAATAGTTTAGGATTCCTTATCGTCGCATTTGCCTGAGGATCCGTCAATTGAATCGTTCCATCCTTATAAATCACTCCACCTTCATAGAGTACTTCTTCCGTTCGTTTTTTATTCTCATCTATGCTGACTTTTTTCTTCTTAAAAGTTCCTCTAACCACTTTATTCTCAGCATCACCCTTTAGTTCAATAGATTGGTAAAAATAGCCTTCCCCTTCTTTATAATCATAAATATCGTCACTAAAAATACCAAACCCATCCGGGAATTTTTCAAACAAATCTTCCAGATTCTCCGTCGGGTAGACCTTGCTGAGCTCAGCAGCCTTCCCTTCAATAAATCTTCGACTACTCTTTAGACTACATCCAGATAGAGTCAACAACGCCACTCCCAAAAGTATTGCTGTCAACGCTAATTTTTTTGTCATAAATTACTCCTACTTCTCAGAATCCAAGATAGTTATTTTACTATCGCTCATGACTAATTTTCCTCTAATTTCCCTACAATGCCTTCTGAATGATAAAGATTATCTTTTCTAAAAATCACAGTATAACCATAACTTTTACCTGCTATCGTCGGTTCAAAAATATTGATGTCCATATTAATTTGGGCACCACTTTCTAAACCTAAATAATCATTTACTTGTTCATTTTTAAGCTTATAGGTGATGCTGGCAGAACCGGTCTCCAAGCTATAGCCTTTCCGAACGACTTCTAAGCCTTTTAAACTAGACCTCGAAATAGAAAATTCCTGCATTAAAAGACGTGTATGTTTTAAGTCACCCTTTTCTTTATTGTTAGAGCCAGTGGCATCTGATAAGTGAAGACTACCATCTCTATAGTATACTGCTCCCTGATATAATATCTCTTTTTCTATCTTTCCATCCGAATTTTGCACTGAACTCTTTTTGATAAGTTCTCCTTTTATTTCTCTAGAATTAGAATCTCCATTTAAAACAACCT
>NZ_GL732448.1 GCF_000187465.1 Streptococcus infantis ATCC 700779
TTCAAAATGTTGTTACTTCAATAATCCTGTATTCTGGGACAGCCGTAGACTTACTTATTATCCTAATGTTATTTTTTGCCAAAAGAAAAAGCAGAAAGACATCATTAACATCTATTTAGGACAATTTCTAGGCTCTGTTAGTCTAATATTGCTAAGTTTACTTTTTGCATTTGTCTTAAATTATATTCCTAGTAAAGAGATTTTAGGTTTGCTCGGTTTGATTCCAATTTTCCTAGGACTCAAAGTTTTGCTTTTAGGAGATTCTGATGGAGAAGCTATTGCAAAAGATGGTTTGCGCAAAGATGATAAAAACCTGATTTTTCTAGTCGCTATGATTACTTTTGCAAGTTGTGGTGCTGACAATATTGGTGTTTTTGTCCCATATTTTATTACCTTAAATTTAGCGAATTTGATAGTGGCTTTACTTACCTTTCTAGTCATGATTTATCTCCTGGTTTTTTCTGCCCAAAAATTGGCACAAGTCCCTTCTGTTGGAGAAACTTTGGAAAAATATAGCAGATGGTTTATTGCCGTTGTTTATTTAGGATTGGGGATGTATATCCTGATTGAAAACAACAGCTTTGACATGCTAAGGACTGTGTTCGG